>JANQRC010000015.1 GCA_028284745.1 Flavobacteriaceae bacterium | reverse complement strand
GTCAAGCCTGAGCGGGGTGATTTCCAGCACGACCGAGAACTTTCTTTATGGCGGGGACGGCAACGATACGATTCATGGCGATAATTATCATGATGTCATTGAGGGCGGAACTGGGGATGACACGATTTATGGTCGCTTGGGTGATGACATCGCATTATATAATGGCGATTTTTCTCAATATTCAATTACGGAAAACACTCACTCTTATACTATTGAAGATTTAACAGGTCAGGAAGGCATAGATGAATTATTTAACGTAGAGAAGATAGCTTTCACAGATGGTGTTTATTCGCTGTCCGATCAAAAGTTTGTTTCAAGTGTCCCCACTGATATGTCGTCTCAAATAAGTTTACCTAGTTTTACTAGTATAGGGGAGACAGGTTTGGGTGAGATAACACTTACGAATGATTCTATGTACGATATAAGCGGTTCTTTTTTGATAGAGATTAAATCAGAAGGCGCATTGATTCAGACATCAGAAGGTGGTGAATATTCTCAGAGTCAATTTTTAGTAATTAAAGACAATAACGAAGATGGAATCTGGGAAATTGGAGAGCATGCCAAAGCTACTTTCTCTGTCAAAAATGCGTCACCATGGTATGCGAGTGACCCAAAAATAGAATTTAAGGTTGTTGACCCTTCATCTAGCGTCGATTGGGAAACTTTTTTTTCAGAGCATAAATTTGATTTTGTTCCTGATAGCGCATTAGATAAGATTATATCTAATTTACAGAGTTTAAGTGGAAATACTGTGGCTGATTTGACTGGTTCTTTAGCGGCAAATACACAATATCTCTCTCTTCTGGGTTATGAAACAGATAGTGCTGAAACCGCACTAATGCTAGAGCTTCAGGAAGCTAGCGATTTTGGGTCAATTACTCAACGTCAACTAGATGGTTCTATGGGCAAAGGATGGTCTTTCATTGGTGATACCAAGTTAGAAATCCATGATAACGGAATAATATTCCTTAGAGGAACTACTGACTTTGAAAGTTTGCTATCACTCAACATAGAAGACTCAGCATATTATATAATTTCTTCTACGACTAATAAAGCAGTTAGTATTCTTGGTGAAAGCATAGAATCTCCTATTATAAATCCAGTATTTGAACAAAAAACAGATGGAAAATTTTATTCATCTCAAATTGATGGAGAACTTGAATTAACGGAAAATGGTTATCAACTGACATTGGATGATGGGCAAATTGTCACTTTTGATAGTTCTGGAACTCTTCTATCTATTGTATCTTCAGACACAACGCTAGAAAGCACTGCTCAATATGATACTGATGGAAAATTAATAAAATTAATCAATACCAACTCGAAGACTTTGGATGTCCAATATAATTTAGATGGCTCTATCTTGGACATTACTAATGAATTGGGAAGTAAATATGAATTCGATTATAATTCTGAAAATGAGCTAATATCTAATTTAAGTAATAATGGAACTGCGTCATTTGATTACGGAGAAAACGGATTAGTAAAAGCTGTAAATTCTTCGGGCAATGAAACAAACTACTCTTATGATGACTTGGCAAGGTTGTATGAAGTTGATTCAATAAATGGTTTGGAAGTATACGATCATTATGGTTACGGCGGAACCATAGGTACTCCCGAAGTAGAGCGAGTGGTTGAGGAAGAAGTTGGAATTTTAGCAGATATCTTAGTTCAAAGTGTTAATAGAGCTGGTGATGTTGTAATCGGTTTGGGAAAGGTTTTGGTTGGCACCGGTTTAGGAGTTGCTGGTGGAGTAGTGTATGGAGTAGGCAATGTTGGTTCAAGCTTACCTGCACGGGTTCTTGGGGTATCGGATTTAATTAATGGGACTTCAGATTCTCTTCTTGAAGCTTCTGAGGACTGGGTAGATAGTGGTTTTGATCAGATAATGGGCAGGAGTGAAGGAGATCCCCATCTTCGTACTTTTGATGGTCTCAACTATGACTTCCAAGGAGTTGGTGAATTTCAGCTTGTAAAAAGCGAATATATGAACTTACAAGTTCGTCAAAAGCCTTACGGTAACTCTCAATATGCATCAATAAACTCCGCAGTTGCTTTTGAGATATCTGATCATTCGGTAAGTGTTTATGACGGTGTTATTAGCACATTGTATATTAATGGAGATACTTTCTCTCTTGTTGATGGACAAGCGGTAGCTATTGGAAATGGAACAGCATTTTTGCAATCAGGTAAACTTACTTTAATTAATGAGTTTAGCAATGGTGTTGTAATTTCTTCGCGCGCAAATTTTTTCGATGTATTACCTGTCTTGTCTGAAGGCAATGAGGGTAATGTAGAGGGTCTTCTTGGTAACGCAAATGGAGACCATTCTGATGATATTGCTTTGAGTGATGGGAGTAATCTCGGTATTCAAGTCACAGATAACCAACTCCACACGACATTTGCAGAATCATGGCGTATTGAGCAAGAAGAATCTCTATTCGTTTATGGTTCGGGAGAAACAACTGAAACATATACAGATCGCTCATTTCCTTATGGTATTTTTTCTGTAGAAGATGTAGATGAGGCCACCTTGAATGCCGCAAAACAAATTGTTTTAGATGCAGGGATAGAGGAAGGAACAATCGCATTTGATAATGCTTTGTACGATGTCTTAATCACCGACTCGCCTATTTTTGCTCAATATGCAGCTGACAATCAAAGTATTAATCCTTTACAGGAGCCCACTGTAGAACATCTTTTGACGGTAGTTTCGGTGCCTGAAAGCCCTGAGGCGATCAATATAGCCAGCACTGGCTTTAATTCTTACAGCGGTAATCAGGATGCGGGTGGCGTAGCCTCACTCATCTACAGTGCAACGGGCGCGGCTCTTGATGGAAATGCATGGAAGAAAATAGTTGTCCCGATGCAATATGATGTCACAAGCGACACCTATATTACCTTTGAATATAAATCCACGATTGATGGTGAAATACAAGGCTTTGGCTTAGACACCGACGATAACTATGCTACCGGCCCAGCACCATTCCAGATCCACGGAACGGATTCACCAAGTTCTTTTATTGATGACTACGAATATACCGGAGCAGGGGACTGGCAATTTTTCTCAATTAATGTCGGCGCACATCAAACAGGTGCTATTGATTTCTTAACATTCATCAATGACCATGACGCACAGCCACAAAACGGAAATAGCTTCTACAGAAATGTTGTTCTTTATGAGCGTGACCCGGGTACGATCAATGTTGCCCCACAAGCTGTAATTGACGAGTTTGAAGGTGGAATAGATACCAACATAGTCGGAAACCTCTTTGAAGATAATTTTCATGGGTTAGATTTTGATGTTGATAATGATGCTCTAAACGCTGTTGCGGAAACCATTGTTACAACAAATGGATCAGTAACGATTTTAGCCAATGGAGACTTTACTTATACGCCGGATGCAGGTTTTTCAGGTACGGATAGCTTCATCTACACACTCGAAGACAGCAACGGTGCAAGTGACACGACAACGGCGACTTTGTTTGTTGGCACAACAGATGCGGATGAAACATTTACGACCTCTGGTATGTATGAGCACTATAATGGTGGTGCGGGTATTGACCTCTTGGATTACAGCACTTCGGCGACCAGAGTTAAGCTTAATCTAGGTGCAGGTATTGGATGGGGCGGTGATGCTAACGACGATACCTATGTCCATGTTGAAAATGTGATTGGGACTGACATTGCATCGGATAGAGACTTTATCTATGGCAGTGAGGCCAATAACTATATTTGGGGCTTGGCCGGAAACGACCAACTTGAAGGTATGGGCGGCGCCGATACGATTTATGGTGGTGCGGGAAGTGACTACGCTAATTATGGCCGCTCCGATGCAGGCGTTACGTTGAACCTCAAGACTAATGTTCATACTGGCGGTGATGCTGAAGGTGATAATTTGATCTCCATCGAAAACATCACCGGCTCTGATTATGATGACAATATTACGGGTAGTGACGGCGGTAATCAGCTTTATGCTGGTTCTGGTGATGATCTCATCTATGGCGGCGCAGGGAATGATACACTGTATGGTGAAAATGGTGCTGACACCTTCATTTATGGTGCAATAGACACAATAGGATATATCGACACGATTGATGATTTTAGTTTATCGGAAGGCGATATGCTTGATCTGTCTGATGTAATCAGCAGCTATGATCCTGTCACGGATGCGATTACAGACTTCATACAAATCACAGATAGCGGTAATAACTCAATCGTTAGTGTTGATACAGATGGCGGCGCAGATAATTTCGTTCATATAGCGACGCTCAATGATATTACAGGATTAACGGATGAAGCTACTCTCGAAACGTCCGGCAACCTAATAACGGTTTAATCTTATTTTCCTTCCTGACCGCAATAACGGCATAATCCGTCGTTATTGCGGAGTAGGGGTATTTCTGAAAGGGAAACTTCAAGTCCACATTGATTGCATTCGATTCCCGTATATCTTGAAATAAGAGCCTCAATCGTTTCTGATTCATCACTTGTAAGCGTCGAAGTTCCGTGAGCTAAGATGCGCTGCGCTGCCTTATTTTCAGAAGGAAAAGCAAAGAGTTCTTTTTCAAAAAGATCAGCGATGAAATTGTGAAATTCTTCGATTTCAGATGAACCGTCTTTAGGAAGCGTATTCAGGTCATTTATGGTGTAAGTCGGGTAATTCATACTCATTATTTCCATGAATAAAAGTACGAAATACGAGGCTCAAAACACTGCTTTTCAGTATCTTTATTCATGCAATGAAACATCTATATTTCAGACAAGGTATCCATGCAGTCCGGGTCAAAATGGACTATGGAATTATTATGGATGTAGAGCGTTACGATAGGGCGCATTTACGGTTCGTGAGTGATTTCAAAATGCTTGGACGTATCAATGATGATATGGACACACAAAAGCTTTCACTAAAGGAGTTTTGGGAGTTGGTGGCTCAGTTGCGCAATTTTAGTTTAAATTAAATATTACAACTAGAGAGATGAAAGCTAAATATACGGATGAACGCTATTGTATTTTGGACGGAACACCAACAAAGATAAATTGGAAAGATGGCATGATAGCTGAGGTTTTTTACTATGATGCCAAGAAAGATGATTTCATAAATGATGACACTCTAATATCCCGAATTGTAAACGAAGTATCAGAAAAAGACTTAATATCAGAACGGGCTTTTATTAATGCGGTTCATGAAGCTGCAATGAGTGTTGAAGGTTAGAATACTGAATAATTCATCCATTATTTTCCGTAAGTTATATTATCACACAACTATATTGTAGGGACTTATATACTCTATTTCTCTTATTCCTATACCGCAATATCCTCTTCCCAATCTTTCAAGTAAGTCTCAAATGATTGGTCACTTGAATTGCAAAACATCCAAGTATCAAAAGGACAAGCTTTCTCAAAAATGATTTTTAAAAGAATATTAGGACATCTAGCTAACGCTTCGTCCTTTGAAATAGTAATATCATCACTAATTTTTAAGCTATTACCATACTCAGCCCAGTTATTACCTTCGCAGTCGATCAATGCACTCAAGTACCAAGCAAATTGTTCATTTTGAGCTTTATATAAATTAACATCTGTAAGAGTGAAAATATCATCGAATATTTCCTTTGGGTCTACAGAAAACCACCACGTGCCAACTAGATTATTTTCTAGACGCTCATTATAAGATGCTACACATCTCTCAGCGATATATATAGGAACATTAAAACGGGATAGAATTTCTCTTACTTCTGAGGGATGATTTATTTTTACCTTAATCATACATGCGTTCTGTCCGTCGAGGTTATTGCTTTCTAAAATCTTTAAAGATGTTATAGCAATAGCATTTAATAAGAAGTTATTATAATTCATTTGGTAAAATGAAACAAACAACAAATATTTAACTTTAATATTCTAAGCTATGAAAATCGCATACATAGACCCCTTTTTAGGTCTAATGTTCAAGGAAATTCAGGGAAACTTCCAAAAGGACGTATTCAGCGATGTAACCCAAAAAGAATTAAAATCTTGGATTACAGAATATCTGAAAGAGAAAAAGAACTAAGCCGTTTTTTGATTAATTCGATAATCGTCAAACATATATCCATATTCATCTTTATTTTTAAGAAATAGGTGTTTGAGAACTTCTATTTTCATTTCAGGTGTTGTTATGGCAGTCGTATTTTCCATTGTTGCACTGATAGATAAATAAACGTCCCATTCCGCCAAGTTGACCTGATTTTCAAAAAGCAGCTTTGCGAGTTCAAGTTCGATTTCAGAAGCGTTCAATAATTCTGACCATTTATGAAAGCCTGCCATGTTTGAAATCAAATGCTGTGATTTCATCAGAGTAAAGTTTTCTTCGTCCTGATCATAGGCAACGAAAATACCGTCAATATCAAAGAATTTTGGCTTGTACTCATAGTACGTAAAGCCAAGGTGTTCATCGACGTATGGCGTTTTGGTTTTGTAATCTCTGTGAAGATTCTTGGCTTGTAATTTGAAGTAATCAATAGGTTTCATAATATATCCTTATTGTGTTGACCAAGTTTATTATCTGAAATTGAGCGTTCGTAATCTGAGGTTAGATAATAAGCTTGGTATAAGGTTATATTATCGCTAGGCCGGTTGATGAAATCTTTACACGAACGAGTACGCACACCAGCAAGTACATGACTACGCTAACATACAAAATTTCTTTAAATCAACCGAAATAGGAAAAGCAATTAATATTGCTCATGTCTCTTTTAATGAATCCGAATACATTTTTAGCAGCGCATCAACGGTTTCTACGTCTGCACCAATCTTATCGTATTCCTCTGGTTGGGCTAAATCAAAACCAAAGGTTTTCCATGCGTTAGCTGCACTTCTCATGCCAACAAAAAGATTATGTCTCATTGCTATCGGCTTTTGAGCATTGGTATGTCCACTAATGACTTGTCGCATTTCTTCAAGCTCAGTTCGACTGGCACCCATGGAACTCATTTCCACACGATGCACATCAATATCGCCAATGCTCGCATCAATGAATTTCAACAAAGCTAACTTGTCCAAAGCTGTTGCCTCAAAATAAACGATATCGTCAACAAGCTCTTTGAATTTCATGATTGTCTAAAAAATGGTGGATATAGGATATAGTGCAAGAATTCTGCTCCATGCTTCATGGATATACTGATTTCTTTGAAGTCAGGTTTCCTGCCTTCAGGGAGTTTCAAGTCGTAAAGCTGAACACCAGTTGTTTCATTATGAATCGTTAGACCACCAACTTGCTTATTTTCATTTCCGATATAAAAACGGCACTCATAACGCGGTTCTTCAACATGGATAAGGCGGCCTACCCTTTCGCCTTTCGTGTCATCTTCTTTGTCAAAATAGATATGCCAGGGCAAGGATGTTGGCTTTGGGGTATTCGTTTGAGTTTCGTCTACTTTCATATAATAAAGATACAAAAATCACGTCAAATATGGAGCAATCGCTACTTGGTTTTCTGGGCTTCAATATGATAGAAAGGGATGTTGTTTAGGTCGTTGCAAAGCATCACGCCGGACTTTCAGTCTCATACCAATTTTAAATTGTGGAGACTGATAACAGAAAGGCAGGTGATACGATGTGACAAAAGAAAAAGGGACATTCGCAGTGTCCCTAAATCTAAGAATTGGAAGGTTCGTTATGAACTTAACAATTCGCACCTAAATTAACAGGTGTCGCCCAGAAATGGGCGGCACTTTCTTATTATATGCCTGATTTCTTTATAATTTGTCAAGAATAATCAAGCCTAACAGACTTTCTAAAACAGCGTATAAATTTTTTTCTCACTCAAAGTTTAAAGACTATCAGGATGCGTGAAGTTCGCCTCAAAAATCGGGTAAACCTGCTGCAACTCTTCACGACTCAGGCGAGAGTTTGTAGCAGCGTTTGGATGCAATGAGGCGGATGTGCGTCTGTAAAGAGCTCTGTAATTACTTCCCTCTTTGAGTGAGGAAATGAGATATTTATAAACTTTGGCGCGCAAGGCCTGATCCTGAAATTCTCCCTTGCTTGGATGAAAAAGCGTGTTGAACGTCTTGATAAAAATACGCGTTTGGTTTGTTTTTTTAGGTGCAATTCTGAGCCTTGTTTTAGCAAATTTTAGAAAATCACCCGCAAACCGAAACATAAAAATAGATGACCTTGTTTTTACATCCATGAAGATTTTTCGGTATCTCAATCGTAGGATTGGATAGGCTATGATGATAAGGCATATAATGATTATTTTACTCATCGCTTTTGCTTTTAAGATTAAATATCAGGTTCTAATTCTGTTGGCTCAGACATGCTCGGCTCATGGGATTGCTCCTGCTCAGGCATGGCACTTTCAAACCATTCTTTCTCATTCGTATCTGCATGATAATCTGGCTCATCAGGAGACATAGTTTCTGCATAGCGTTTATATTCACCCCAATCAAAACTATTGTCTTGTGCTATTTCTTTATCGTCATGATCGACTTCAGACCATCCATAATCATTGAGTGCTTTTTGTAGGTTTGTTTTTTCAACTTTTGCTGTGATGGCCTGCTGATTTTCCGGCTCTATTGGGTCAGGCAGCTTTTCTAAACGCTGCGCTTCATCACGATTTTCAAGTTCTTCTACTGTGATGTTTTGTTGTTTGGCGCGCTCATGGTTTTCTAGCAAACGGTCAAACTCAGCTTGGCTGCGCCACTTAAATAATGATGGAATCCCATTGCTCATAATCTATTATTTTTCAAAGGTCATTTTCATTAAATAATCCATCACTTCCTGCATGAATAAGGCGGCTGCCCCAATCCATATAAAAAGCGCAAAATGTAAATCTCCGTAGGAGTGATACACTATCCAGCCAAGTAAGGTGGCGAGGGCCGGCTCAAACAAAACTTCAAAATAATACGAGTTTAATTTGCAATGGTTTTTAAGTCCTAAGTAAATCCATGACACACCCTTGCTCCAAGGGTTAGCATTCCGCCAACCGAGAACATAAAACCCGAATAGCTGAACGGTGACAGAAGCAATAAAGGCAAAGAAAAATATGGTAAGCGCATCACTTTGAGGCTGCCACAAAGCGGCCAACATTTCTGCTTTATCAAGATCCTCATAGGCGTTCTTAAAAATAGCCGTGTAAAGAAGCTTCACTGAGCCTGAGATATAGTTCCAATAGCCCCTTAAACTTGCTTCGTTATTAAATAAAACCAGATTCCACGTAGAAATGAGCGTGATGAATATGCCTGCGCCTAGCTTACCCGGACGCACTCTGAATACGATACGTAAAGGGTACGCAAAGATTTCAGAGAAAATGGATATAGCCCTACCGATAAACGCAAGTACAAAGCTCCATATTCTGATATTTCTATCAAAGATGCTTCTGCGCAAGTGTTCCCAACCGTTCCATTTGATGAAGCCAATAACAATCAGGACATCACCAAAACGCGGCATGATATGTATGTGGTCTTTAAGTGCCATCAGCTAAGGTATTTTCGTTTGTGTGAAGGCGTGTCATGGGTTCAAATTTGACGGATGTTGCACCTTTATCTTTAAAGAATTTCTCCCAGAATTGGCTTGTGTAATAGTAAAGTGCATCTTCCGATTTTTCAGGTGAATGAAGTATGGTGATGGAAACGCCATGTAATTTCATGGCTTTGACATCTTCATACTCACCTTCAAATCTTGAAACGATGGCATCATACGCCTTCATGATTTCTTTTGGGTTGTGACGATAGCTATAAAAACTAAAGCGCGTGGAATGCTCCAAAAGGTCGGAATAGCAAAGAAACTTCTTATGTTCGGCACCGGATTTAGAGAGCTTCACAAGATGCGTATTCAACGCAGAAAACACATAGGAGTATGGAAGTTCACCCTCTGGAATAGCAAGGTTTTTGTAGGCAATTTTGAACTCGCTTTCAAAATTGTTTTGTCTGGAGTCTTCTTCCTCCTTGATTTGCATGAGATAAGACTTTGGAGATTCCAAGGCAACAACATGATACGGATAAAGATGCGTATCTGTGATGGCCGATAATGTGATTTGTCCACCATCAAAATGACCAATATCTTGCAGTACGGTTTCACTATTAGGGTACAAATAATGCTGCTCAGTTAAATCCATAAGAACAACAACATCTGTGATTTCAGCTTTTGGAGAGCAAGCATTCAAAGCGACCATCAAAGCAATTATCATTGCCCCATTTTGAGCGAACTTCTGAGGTGTGAATAAGGATTTGATATTGGCAAAAACACCATTCTTAGAACGCTCGGCTCTATCTTTTTTTCTGTTAAGTGCAGCTTCGACAATGAGATCAACTCTGCGATCGTAACTGTTTTGAACTTTGAGCATGCCCTCAAAGGCTGTTTGCAATTCACGCATTCTCTTGCTGTTGTGAAGAATGTCTTGCGTTGCAAGTTCTTTGGCTCTGTTTCTGAGCTTGATGTAAGTGGCTTCTTTGTCCAAAGCAACGGCCATTTGAGTTGCGTCGATTTTAGAGGAAAGAGCAGCTTCTTTTCTTTTCAAACGAGCAATAAGATTTTCTGTGTTCCAGTAATCTTGTGTGAGATATCGTCTGTAAGAGATTAATGCAGCCATTGCAAAAAATGCGGCGTTCAAAACGGATAATATGGCTGAACTTTGAATATCTGTTCTAATCCAAATAAGGGTAAACACAAAAGAAAACGATATAAGAAGTGCTGTAACAAACTCTTTTGTGAAGCCATTTTTGGCAAGTATTTTTCCTGAAAAATGCGCCCCTATTCCGGTTGCGGCGGCTGTTAGAACTGTAAGCCAAGCGAGTGCGATATTAGGAATGCCTTCTCCTAATACGAGCATGGCATTATAACCTAGTATCGCATCACCCAAAGAAAAGAGTAACAGTAAAGTGAAGTAAACTGCTGTTCGGTTCAACATGGTCTTTGAAGGTGGGTTTACACTTTCAAACTCATCTTCTCCTGGTTCTAACGCAGCAAGACAACTTTGGATATGCTCTAACCGACTTTGTAATTTTGGAAGGTGTTTTAACTTCTTATTCATTGCGGCCATAACACGGTTATGCTCAAAATCAGTTAAATCCTTATAGTGATTTTCAATAAGTTCGCGCGTGATTAAATCTTCTCTGTCTTGTAAAAGCCTGAGTTTATTTTCCAAATAATGCTTTTCCGAATTAAGCGCACGATAGATTTCATGCTTCTTTTCTGCTCTAAGATCGCGTATTTCACGCTCGGTAAGTTTGTTCTTTGATAGCTCTTCCTTGAGTGCGGTGAGCTTTTGTTCAAATGTGTCTACCTTGTTAAAAACGAAGGTTAATTGTTCTACCTTGAATTCCTCACCTGCAAGAAATTCAGGATTTCTAAGCGAATTGTTGTGCTCCTTTTTCATGATTCAAGATTTAAAATTAATTTGTAAGATATTCTATATAACATTACAAATGTAATGATATTTATTATACATTACATATATTTGTGAAAAAATTTGATGAAACCTGATAAAAAAAGTAAGATAGCGTCCAAGAAAGAAGACCTGAGTGATGACAATCAGGATTGGGGTACGGATAAGTTCCAGCTTGTTACATATGACCGCGAGAAAGTTGTTAAAGGAGATTTAATCTCCAATTATCTCACGGGTAAGGAGCCCCAAACACAGGAAGAGTGGAAAGCGGAAGTTTTACGATGGAGATTGAAGGTGGTTGGATTAAAAGGCGATCTTAAATATGTTGAATTAAAATTGAAAGACCCGGAGTTTTTAGATGCGATGCTAAAATCCCGTAAAAGTCTTGCGGAAATGTTGGCTGATGACGAGGATTATGTTGAACGTGCAGAAAACGATCCTGCTCTCAGAAATGCGGTAGAGGCATTTTCTCAAGCATTAGAATATTCCCTAGCGAGTGGCACGATTAGAAATCCGCAATTAGCTGAAACCATGAAAAACAGAGCTAATTCTTTTGCTGAAGAAATGGGAGAAGATTTAGCTAAAGTAAGAGCAGAAGGCATAACCAGTACACGAAAAATTGCAGAGCGTTTTAATGAATTAGGGGTTAAAACAGCAAGAGGCGGAAAATGGTCTCATGATACCGTAAGCAAACTAATCAGAAGGCGCAAAGACCTTGGACTTGAAGGTGGTACAGAAGGGGAAAGTCTTGATGCTGAATAATCTAATCTAACAATATCCGTAAAACCCTTTTGAATAACGACAATACTCTTTAGCGACTCCCTGCTCAATCAAGAGCTTATTGACTTCCCTTCCGTCCGATAAGAACACGCGCGCAACGATGCGCCCGTACTTATCTGTATCCATTTTGATATAAGATACTTTTTTGCCGTTGGTTAGTTTTTCAAGCGCAAAGGTAGCGGCCAATGACCCTTTTTCACCTTTCTCTGGCGCATTGACACCCCAAAGCCTTATCTTGGTTTTCATTCGTTTTAATCTGAGAGTATCACCATCAGATACATAAGATACACGACCATGTTTACGCTCGGCTTCTAATGGCGAAACTTGTGTTAAGCTGAGGTACACCGCAAATAACAAGGCAATACCAATAGCTACCAAAAAGTAAATGCTTTCACCCATGCTTCATTGAAGAATGGTAGAGTCGTGTTTCGCAAGCTTTAGATGAAAATAAGCAGTCCTTTATCCCCACAAGATTATGACTCGCCTGAACCCGTGCGAAGCTTTTTGTAAATCTCATTATTGGCCTCTGCCATGATTGCTTCCTCTTCCGGCGTTAAATCATCACCGAGGTCAAAAGCATGGGAGCTGTAAGATGAATATGTCGCCCATTCAACAAATGTCATAGGGATAACCACAGGATTGTCACTGTCTTTGAGCAATGTTTTGAACTTCTCAGTCAAAGCCAAAAATTGATTCCATTCGGTTAAGTCATACATGGAACTATCAATCGCTTCAGGATCATCAATCATCTTATCGAACACGGCTATGACCGTCGCCAAAATCTCTTTATTCAACTGAACTGTGATGTAATTTTTTGGATTCATGACCCCACAAAGCTAATATTTATTCATTCTGGTCAAACTTGCATCTTATATAGGTATCACCGGATGACCATTTTCGCCCAGGGCTTTTAAAGATGATGGCTTCTGCCTTGTAGCCATTAGATTTCTCACCGCCCTTCTCCAACATCGTTAATTCATGGGGGAAGACTTTAGGGTGTAGATGCTCTGATAAAGTGGCCATCCCCACTTCAATATTTTTACGTTGTACCGATGCCATTTCTTTAAATTCCTTACCAATAAGGTTTGAGGCATATTCATTGGTATCATAGTCATTGGACGCATGAAAAATCTTGGTGGTTAGATTCATCAAAAGCGACTTGGTTTTCGCAGTTGAATGTAAGCTTCCCATCACAGAGTAATAACTATTTATTCCTTGTGTTAAAAGAACGGTGGATGTGAGGGATGAACGCGCCGTACTCTGGAATAGCGAATCATAAACAGGGTTCGTAAAAAGATGGCTTTCATCGACCCATAAAAAACAAGGTGTCGGATTTTCTTCTTGATTAACGCGCCTACGCTCCATCGCTTGTTGAAAGATGTATTTATATATGCCTTGCGCATAAACACCCGCTAAAAGATGCTCTTTAACAGGAAAATCAAGGATGATTATTTTGCCCTCTTCGTAAGCGAGTTCGGGCCAGAGATCATCACTGATATCTTTGCTGAATTGATCACGCAGTAAGTCTGATTCAAAGGGCTGAATAAGTCCGAGAAATGATTCAACAATAATAGATTTAGTGCGCTCAGAGAGATAAGCAAATTCTTTAAAAAAGAAACTCTTCACAAGATTACTACTGTCTTTTTGACCTTCGGTTAAGTCGTCTTTGGACAGCACATCGAGCAGACATTTCAAGCAGAAATTCTGTCTCGCCCACGTCCTTAAATCCGCAAAAGCTATTTTGCGATCTTCATCACCGGCCTGTTCATCTTCCAGTATTTTAGTAATATCATTGAAGCGTTCTACATCCTCTTTGGTGAGGGCATTCACAATCACTTCGCGCATATTCATAATGGTCAAATCCTCACCACTTAATTTGAGAAGATCCACCATACGGGTAATCGCTCTTTTAACGGCATTGTCCCAAAATTTTTCACTCTTGCCTTCCTCGCCTCCGGCAGCAGAAAAGTTTCGCGCCAAAAGATTAAGCGTCATAATCAGGTTGGTGATATTGAAAGTCTCCCCTGCCCCTTTACCGAATCTTTTTTGCTCATACAGGATTGGATTGAACGAACCTTTACCAAGTTCAAAGACAACCAAATCTTTTGCGCGGCCTGTTTGTTTGGCATAAGCCTCCCATGATTTTCGCTCATCAGGTTTCGCGCATAAGACCAAACCGCCATATCCTTTTTTTAAAAAAGCCTTGGCAATTTTGCGTCCTGACCCACTCGTTTTTCCGCTGCCCGTTGAGCCAAATATTTGAATCCCTTCACAGGAATCTCCAATAGTAAAACGATCAGAAATATGCCCCGGCCATGTGAAAAGTGTTTTGCCGAGAAGGTCATTAATTGTCTTCATAATTCGATTTTTTGAATGTGAATTGGTCAAGTTGAACCCTATTCAAAATCACAATCTTGGGTGTGCATAAATCGAATATTTACAACTTTTAATTACAAATCTATGCAATATTTTTTTACTTTAGTAGTGTCTTAGCTTGCTAAGACGTGATGTCTACTAAATTTTTATGACAAATAGACAATAAGACAAGTTTCAAATGTTAAGCATAGAGCCTAGTAAAAACACCGAAGCAGCCGTTGCATATTTCCGTGAAAACCTCTCGGTCAATGACTACTATTCTGAAAAAAAGGAAGTCGTTGGACAATGGCATGGTGAAGCTGCAAACAAGCTCGGTTTAAGTGGTGATGTTCGCTCTAAAGATTTTGAAGATTTGCTCTATAACACCAATCCAAATACAGGTGAAAGATTAACCGCTAGAAATTCAGCCAACCGCAGAGCGATGTATGATTTTACATTCTCCCCTGTCAAATCTGTTTCGGTTGTTCATGCCATTACAGGAGATAAAGATATTGTCGGTGCACATCAAAATGCTGTTCGCAAAACCATGCTTGAAGTTGAAACCAATATTCAAACGCAAGTTGGCACACAAGGAAAAGGCAAAGGCAAACATTATGAAACAACGGGCAATATGGCCTATGCGGAATTTCTTCACACAACCACGCGCCCCACAAAAGAAGATTTAAAATCAGGTCAAAAATATGTACCTGACCCGCAAATCCATTCTCACTGTGCCGTGCCTAATGTAACCTTTCATGAAGGTCAAAATAGGTGGCGTGCGATTGAGATTTTCGGCACAAAAAAACAAGCCCCTTACTATGAGGCTCTTTATCATGCTCATTTAGGGCAAGAGCTATTGAATAAAGGCTATCAACTCTACCGCACTGAGGATCGTTGGGAAATCAAAGGCGTGTCCAGAGATGTGATTAATAAATTCTCATCACGCTCTAAAGAGATTGATATGCGCGCGGAGCAACTGGGTATTACTGACCCGAAAGCAAAAGCACGATTGGGTCGATTAACGCGCCATGATAAGAACAAATCCGTTGATGACAATGAGCTAAAACCACTCTGGAAAGACCGTCTTTCTTTAAGTGAGTATCATTCAATCATGAACGCTAAAAAAGGTGGTGATGGCACACCAAACGGGGGGCATGCACCCTTGCCGATTAATCCAACTTTAACGGCTCAAAAACAACAAACAAAATCTCTAGAAAAAACACGTCAAACCACTCCTGATTTTACAGCCAGAAATGCCGTTGATAAGGCATTGCTCCATTATTTTGAACGCAACTCAGGTATAGAGAAAAAACGGGTCTTGGCCTATGCCATCAATTTGACCAGTGACAAAGTTTCTCCTGAAGAGGTGAAACAAAATCTTGAATCCCGCTCCAATATATATACTGCGACCAACAAAAAGGGCATCGAGTTCATCACCACCCATTCCATGCACCAACAGGAAGAATATCTTATTGAGCGTGCCGCTGAAGGTAGAGCCATAAAGCCCGCTTTAAATCCTGAATATGAAATCAATAATCCTGTACTGAATAAGGGTCAAAAGGCTGCTGTCAATCATGTTCTCAAAAGTCATGATGAAATCATCCTCATCAGTGGCGATGCAGGGACAGGTAAAACCACGTTACTGAAAGAGATTAAAAAGGGCTTACGCGAAAACAATAAAGAGATTCATGCCTTCGCTCCCTCTTCCGATGCAGCCCGTCATGTGTTGAGGTCAAACGGTTTTGAAAATGCCGATACGATTTCAATGTTTCTCGCCAATAAAAAAATGCAAGAACGCACTAAAAATGGTGTGATTGCTATTGATGAAGGTGGTCTTGTCGGTGTGCCAACGATGAACAGACTGATTACAATCGCTCAGGAACAAAATGCAAGATTGCTGATTTCTGGTGATTGGAAACAACATAGTGCCGTTGAAGCCGGTGATGCGCAAAAACTTCTTGAAACTCGCTCTGGCCTCAAGGTGCTGCGTGTTAAAGAAGTGGTTCGTCAGCGCAAAGTCGAAGCCTATAAAAAAGTTGTTGAAACCATGGCTAAAGGCATTGGTCTTAAAAACGAGCAAAGGCGCAAAGAGGAAATGGGTAAATCATTTTCTGAATTGGATAAAGGCGGCAATATCATTGAGATTAAAAATCAAGAGCAGCGTCATAACAAAATCGCAGATGATTATTTAAAGCACACCAAGAAAAAAGGTGATGATGCCGTTGTTGTCTCTCCAACCAGAAAAGAAGGTAAAGTGCTTACGGATACCATTCGTGAAAAACTCCGTGAAGAGGGTCGTATCGGCAAGAAAGATAAAATCTTCACCCCTCTTAAAAGCAAATATCTAACAGGCGCAGAAAAACAAATTTTCACCAATTACAATGAAAATGAAGTCGTCGAGTTCCATCAAAATGTAAAAGGCTTTCAGGCAGGCAAACAGTATGATGTTGCAGGGTTTGATGACAAGAATAATGTGCTTTTAAAACTCGCTGGCAAAGATGAAAAACAAACATTGCCTTTCACTGAGCATAAGAAATTCGATGTTTATACCAAAGAAGAAATTGCCCTTGCGCGCCGTGATTTAGTACGCATCACCAAGAACACAAAAAGCATTGAAGGACAGACACTCAATAACGGACAAGTATATAATGTAAAAAGCTTTGATTGGCGCGGCGATATTATTCTATCCAATGGGGCAACCTTGAATAAAGACAGCAAACATATAACACATGGCTATGTGACCACCTCTCCTGCATCACAGGGGAAATCGGCAAAAACCGTTCTTGTTGCGCAGCATTCCAAGTCAGGCGGTGCAGCAAATGACAAACAGTTTTACACATCTGTTTCCAGAGGCCGTGAAAATTGCAAGATTTATACAGATAACAAGGCGGATTTGAAAGATGCTGTCACACAATCACACGATGGCATGAGTGCAAGCGAAATTGTTGAAAAAGGTCGCAATAACAATCATCATGAAGAATCACAAAACTTGAGTTCTCAGAATATGCAAAGAATGGAGTATGCCAATCGCATCAGGGATTTTTATGAGGAAAGGTTCAAACCGTCCTACGACACTTTAAAAACGAATTATGAAGAGCGAATATCTCAAAAAGAACTGGCAGGGGCAGAGCCAGAACGCTAATACAGATGAACTTAGAAAAAAGCTTCAATCTGTTAAAGCGAAAAAACCGAAACCAGAGCGTGATTTGGTGCGTAAATATTTTGGTGTTGAAAAAGACCATTTTGTGCCGAATATCAAGTTTGAATGTCGTGACGGACGTGTATTCCTGCTTCCTTATGCCCATCAGCCTTTTGTCGAATATGACCCCGACAAGGGCATTATGCTAACGACCATGACCCGCATCATTCATATTACAGGTCAACGCTTAGGTGTTTTATTGGATTATCTTCAAGACAATCAATTATGTTGGGTTAGCGAAAGTAAAACCAAAAACGACAATGGCAGTACGGAAATCTTTATCGAAGGATTTGAGATAACACCTTTAACAAGTTAACAAAGGCATCTTATATAATCTCATGCTGTGCGAATGAGAAGTAGCCATCATGGGGCGTGATGATAACATGGTCAAGAACAGGCGTTCCAAGGACATTACAAATATCTCTGATTTTTAAGGTAAGGTCTATATCCGCTTTGGATGGCTTTAATGTCCCTGATGGGTGATTATGCGCCAAAATGATTGCAGATGCGTTTGCTTTAGCGATGGAAACCACAATGTATTTGAGGTCAACAAGTGTTCCAGTTGTCCCACCAGAGGAAAGATGCACACGACCAAGGACGCGATTGGCATTTGTCAGCAAAAGCATATAGAACTGTTCTTGCATTTCGATTTTGTCTTTATCCCATATGGCATGAAGAAGTTTATAAGCATCTTCTGCATTGCTGATTTTTGGTCTGTCTTTGGCAGCCACTTTGTTTTGATAGGAAAGTGAGATTTCTGAAACGTGATTAATTTTAAAAGGCTTCATGTTTTTTTGTGAACCGATCAGCCCGATCAGGAAAACATAAAGACAATAAGGAAGGCTTAAAATTTTTCTTGGGAATGACATGACGAAAAAATTTAAGGTCGCTTTTTCTGCCTGTGCATCTCAGGGCTAGATTTACAAAAAATACAGGGAAGTCAGACTTTTAAATAACCGTTGAAGCCACTTCTTAAAACAGTGGTCAACGCTTGGCTCATTTATAAAGAGAGTGCGAAAAAACAATCAAAGAACTAAGCTTAGGAACACTTGGACTTAAGCGTGTTTTTGTGCAGTCTTTTTTGTGCTCACGTTAAATGAATGCCTATCTATGCCAAAACCAAAAATCGCAAGGGGGCTTATTGCCGCCCCCTCTTTGCGGCTATCGCCACAAATTCACCCCGCTAGGATATTGCTTGAACGATGAGGGTTAATGTTCTTCTGGCTCATCAAATTGTTTCAGGAATGCCGCCTCTTCTTCTCGAAGTTCTTTGATAACTGGATGCTCTATAAGATGCGTGAAATCATATTTAGCCGTTATCATCTCACTATATTTAGATTGAAGGGCATATTTAGCGTAAACGTCAAAAACGACAATGCGTTCAATTTCAAAAGGACAAGCATCATACAGGATGTTGAAGTCGTCAGGATTCACAAAGTCTTCTGGCACGTCGAGCGAAACGCTTCTGATAAAAGAATTATACTTTAGAATATTACGCGCCTTTCTAATCTGGTCTTTTAAGTCATCATTGATTTGAACTTCTATTGAATCAGGCCAGTCACAAAGAACGGTACAATAGGTTTTTTGAATTTTGGAGTAAGTCACGAAATTAAACCTTTCTTAAAAGAAGCCCTGCGCCAAACATGACGCAGAGCATAGCATTTATGATGCGTATTTAAAATCGAGGTCAATTGCAGAAAGATGCAATCTTTTAATATTCACTTGGCAAAAGCAGGACATTATCCACACACCAAAATGTGATGTTTTTAAGCGGAAAATCCGTAAAATCGATTTTGGTTGACCAGAGTTTGTTGTAATTTCCATCTTCACAGGACAATTCTGCCCCATGACCTTCATCATTAAGGGTTAACTTCCAGACCAAAAAACCCTCGCCTTGAAGCTCTTTTTGTGAGCTTTGATACATAAAGATATCGCCAATGAGCCAGTATGCCTCACCCTTTTCAGCGACATATTGAACACCTTCTGTATAGAGATATTTTCTAAATAAAGGGTGGCGATACCACTGCTCCGTTCCAGTAAATTGTGCCAAATCAGCCTCGGTTAATTTGGGTTTCTTATCAGTCATTGTGATTGTCTCCTTTTTTTTATGACCGCTTAGGGAAAGCCCCCTCGCTTGAACTCCTGCCATGCGGCGAGCGCCGAGAAAAAAGAAACAAAAAGACTCTTGGCGATGAAATCGCCTAAGAGACAAAATCAGGCGTTCGATCAAAATCCAAAAATCAGTCATAATTTTTTCGGGAGACCGTTAGAATTTGTTTGCAGCTTTGCTGCATTTACAGACTCTTGCGGCGGAAAGTTATTGACTGACAGCAGGCGCGTTTTTGGTTTTGATATAAGCTGGAAGGAGAGTTATAAGCATCGGGGATGCGATGTAAAAAGAGCCATTCCAGTTTCCTGAAATGACCCTTACAGTATATTAAATGACTTAAGAGATCTTATTTCCGTGTGCGGGGAATGGTATAAATCTCTCAAGCTGAGATGACAATAATGACCTTCGTTTATTCTGTCAATTTTTAAGCTGCGTCTTTTGCAACCAAGGGTGCTTCTTCAAGTGTCTTGGCTATGATTGAACATTCTTGTTTTGTAACCTCTTCTCCTTGGTTGGTCAGCGTTTTAAAAGGCCGGTAAGAAAGTTCACCTGTTATTTTTAGCCGTGTGCCAGACTCCAAGTCTTTAATCTGCTCAATAATTTTAGGGTTAAAAATCAGAACAACGTGCCATACAGTTTCTTTGGTTCTCCATTCATCTTCTTTGTCTTTATAGCTGTCCATTGTTGCAATGGAAACGGCCGCCATAGGCTTGCCATTCGCCTCTGTGATGCGTGCTTCACTACCCATATTACCTGTAATTTCGACATGATTATTGCGTGCCATTGATTTGCCTCCTTATGTAACTGATGTTGAAATAATCGCAAGTGAAGGTTGTATCGTCAAGAAGCACACAATCGTATTTATGATAAAGCTCTTGTTGAACAAATCACCTCAAAGAGATAAATAAAAAATGCGCATAGGCAGGGATGCCTTCCTGCGTGAACGGTGATAATTCGCCAAAGCCCCTGTTCCATCGAAGGCAGGGGCTTTTTTATCAATCAATAAGCCTCAAGATTTCAGAAGCTTCGGGATGTTGAATGGCATAATCACGTAAGCGGTGGAAAGATCTGCTGAACCATTTTTCATGAACTGTGATAGCAAAGTGACCGAGAATATAAAGGTTAGCGGCAATACTGGCGGCATCTGCACTCATTGTACCCTTATAGTTGTTTGAAGGCTGTTCTATTTCAAGGAAGCCTTTTTTGCTTAGGCTCATATAAAAGCCACCATTGGATAAAGAGTAGAATTCCCAATATCCACCATTGTAACCAGGGGAGATTTGACCAAGAAAATCATAAATCGCGTTTTCGTAGGTGTGGTACTTGTTGCCAACAAAACGAGGTAGAAACATAGCGCGTTTTTTGTCGGGGCATTTGTGTCTGATGATACGATTTCTTTTGCCGTTTAATGTGAATAATGCTGCCATGATTTGAAAAATTTTAAGGGTTGAACATTTCTTTCATGCTCCGGCAATCACTTGCGTGAGAGATTACTAAAGCAGTGCCCTTCAATGCCACGACAGCATTTCGCGGCAAGATGACAGCGGTTATTTTTTGATAGAAAAATGTTCGGGTTCCCAAAGGGCTTGATCTTGAAAAGCGCAAATTGCCAAGTGGCTAGGTTTGCATCTGAGGCGGTAAACTCTTCTGCCCTGTGATGGCTTTAAGAATGGAATGTGAATCCATAATTTTCACATCATGGATAGCGGCGTAGAAGAAATAAAAGAGCATAAAAAAACCTCTCAACTATGAAGCTGAGAGGCTTAAACCTGTTTTGGAGTTTATGACTTGCTGTCTTTGGATTGTGGTACAAATTGGTCAACTTCGATGTAGTGTGTTTTGCCATACTTGCTAGGCTCTTTTCTTTCTACAACTTTGATGTTGAGGTACTTTTTACCTTCATACTCGTAAACGAATTTTTGAAGATTTTTATCATTTAAGATGTCTAGGCAGATTGCACCTTCTACAAGAGAGTTTCCGAATTTTTCTGAAGCTTTAAGGTTTTTTCCTAAGATGATTTTTTTTGCATTTTCCATGATTTCTAATTTTTAAAGTGAATATTAATTACATGCGAGAAATTGGGGCGAGAAGTGGAAAAACAAAGACGGTGCGCATATGCGCATCATTTTTCAAAAGTTGGGAAGGCTGTCTTTAGGTAAACCCTACTTTTTAAAAAGACGTGCCGGAAAGGTTTTATCCCAGCCCTATCTTAGTGTGTAATTATATGTCTTCACCTCATTTAAAAAAGAAATCGGGGAATGCGAAATCATGGTAAAAACCAAGCTATTCAGAAAAACGGAGAATGAACATATAAGGTGATAGTGCAGACATAGGTATGAAAAATTCAAACCGCTTTGCTATGAGCACTGATGGTTGTACCCTTCCCTTTCAAGGTTAAAGAAAGGAGCATCAAGTGAGGAATTACTTCAATGCCAAAGTTGCGTACCATGACAAGCCAGACGAGCCAATAGAGATTATTATCAAGGTTGGTGACGTTGATTTAGATGATGATATGTATGTCGATGAATATGTCAGTGCGGAAAAAGATATAGAAGTCCTTAAAAATGAAGGCCATCCTGAATTTACGCTTTTGGACTATTGGAAGACACCCGGCCCAAATGTCGATGTGCAGCAAGAGCCTCTACTAGAGCCGGCAAGGACTATGATAGCCAAGGATATTGAGGATTGGATGACGGATTCCGGTGAGTATGCGGACAATGAGTTATAGCAAGGTTTGAAGCACCTCTATTATTCATTCAACTGCCCAACTTTATTTACAACTTTATATTCTAACTCTTCAAACTCCTTAAAATGGGCATGACCGCATTTAATCTTCAACTGTTCATCACTACTAAGTTTTAACAAGTCCACTTTGGGAGTTCCGGTGTCCTTTGTTTCAGCTACAAAATAAATCTTGTTATCGTCCTCGAATACTAAAGCCCAATCAGGGTTATAGTTTCCGATAGGTGTAGAAATCTTAAACCAATTTGGTAGTTTAAAATAAAATCTTATTTGATCGCTTGTTTCACAATCTGCCGCGAATCTGCTTTCAACGCCTGAATCCAATGGGATGAAGTCTTCATAAATTGTTTTAGTTGTATCTGAAACATTGAACGTAAAGTCATTTAGATATACTTCCAGTTCCTGAGCTTCAAACAATGCCATTTCATATTCCGAACTGCCAATACGCTCATATTTTATACCATCTATCATAATAGTGTATAACGCTCTTTTTATGGCCTGTGCAGCAAGATCTAAAAACAACTGAGGATTTATCAATATATCACCAATACGCCCTGACTTACTCAAAATCTCTTGAATAGTAGATCGCGTTAATTCTGTTTTGCTTTGGATATATCCCAGAACATCAGGAATCTGCCATATATGCCCCTCATAGGTTTCTAGCCTTTCACCTTTATATTGGCCGCCAATCCCATCTGCTTCGTCCATCGTTACCGCTGTTTTTATAGACCGAAGAGCAGGTGCATTAATTTTGGGTAATTCACTTATGACCTTAGCTGCTGCGGAAATTAAATCGCTCGTGTCATAATCTACTCGATAAGTTGTTTTTTGTTTTAACTTCTCCCATATTTCTAAAAATTTAGGATCAGCTTCAAATCCTTTACGGTATTGAATTGGAGTGCGCTCTCTTTTGTTTTTGATGCGTCCTTCGAACGAAACACCACAATCATCTTCGATTTCCTTTTGCAAGGTTTTAGCAAAATCATCGTAAGATTCATTAGCAATCACCGTTAAGCGATTAATATTTTGGTCATAGGTTCGCTTTCCTGTTTGATCCACGGCCAAGCGAAGTCCTCTACCAATTTCTTGACGTTTTTTTATTTCAGATTTTGTTTCATTTAAGGTGCATATCTGGAAGACGTTTGGATTGTCCCATCCTTCACGAAGTGCAGAATGCGAAAAAACAAAACGCAAAGGGTTTTCCAAGCTCAACAACTTTTCCTTATCCTTCATAATAAGACTGTAGGTGTCGTCATCTGCTTTGGTAACACCACTCGTATCTTTTATTTTCCCCTTTTTATCCTGTGAGAAATATCCGTTATGAATTTTGTTGATAGGGAATCTATCCAGTTCTTTAAAGGCATTTTGATTGATAAATTCTTTATAGATTTCTTCAAACCATTGGGCATATTTTCCACTCAAAGGGTTACCGTTACTATCGTATTCCCTATAATTAGCAACCCTATCAATGAAAAAGAGTGAAAGTACCTTAATACCCTTCTTCAAAAGTCTTTTTTCTTTTTTTAGATGTTCCTCAACGGTTTTTCGTATTTGAAATTTCATGATTTCATCGGATAACCCGCCTTGGCTATCACCTTGATACAATACAGTGCCATTAGAAAGAGAGATGCATTCGTTTGAAGCGTCAATTTCTTCAACGATATAACCATCTGCATAAATCTCTCGTTCATTAGAAAGAGCATATAAATCTTTACCAACCTCTACGGAAACTTTCTTCTTTTTTACCCCCCCTTTGTCGTTCACATTAATAACGAGTTTGGCGGTTACCTTGGTTTTTGTAGCTCTAATGGAGTCAACGGCAACAAAGGCATCATTAAAGGCATTTTCCTCAACTATGGAATCTACCTCAATTTGTTTGACCAAACCCAAGTCATAGGCTTTTACGGGGTTCAAGCTATACGTTAAATTATACTGGTTTTTATGGGTAGCGGAGTAGCGAAGAGTGCAAAGCCCTTGTAAATTTTCAATAGCTGCGGTTCTTTTTTCTGTTTCCATGTTCTGGGGTTCATCTACAATTACGAACGGATTAACAGCTTGAATAAATTGGACAGGTTTGCGTCCGTTCAATTTATCATTTGGTCTATTGATGATATTTTCATCCTTAGCAAATGAGTCTATATTGATAACCAAAATCTCTATAGTATTGGTGGTAGCAAACCCTCTCAATGTCGAAGGTTTGGCACTATCATAGACTTGAAAATTTATAGGTACATTGTCATATAGATTTTGAAAATGATCATGGGTTATCTCTAAGTTTTTTAGAACACCTTCGCGAATAGCAATCGAAGGAACGACAATTACAAATTTTTTAAAACCGTATATTTTATTGAGTTCATAAATGGTACGTAGATAAACATAAGTTTTGCCCGTTCCTGTCTCCATTTCCACAGAAAAATTCATGCCGTCTAATTCAGACGACTGCTCAAGCTCGTTTCTTTCTTGAATAGTTTGAAGGTTGGTTAAAATTTGATCTTCGGAAAGCATCAATTTATTACCTACTCCTACAATAGAAAGTAATTCATCTTCTATGTTAAAATTATATTCCAGTAAAGAAGCATCTGAAGGCTGACCGTCAAATAAACCTGTAATAGATTTTATGGCATTCTGTTGAAATTCTAGATTTGGCTCGAATGTTAATCTCATTGGCTACTTTCAATTATGTAGTTAAAGAGTTCTTCCGATGGTTTCCCGAATGCCGGTCGTTTTATGAAAGAAGTCTTCAAAACTTTATTACTTTCGATTATGTCGATTTTCAAATCTTTATGGTTTTCAAAATCACGTGTTCCCCAAACAACAAAGAACAATTTCGGTTTAAAGTTTTGTTTCTCCTCAAGCTCACTTTGAATGTTATAAAGAACTTCAAAACGACGCCAATCTTGAGTACTGTACTTTCCAATATATTCATCTTTGATCGGTGTATTTTTATTGTGTGTTTTGAACTCAATTAAGGCAACTATCTTATTATCCTTACATAAATAGAGTAAGGCATCTAAATCACCCGGCCACGGATTATTAGTTTTATTGGCTAAATAGCACTCTACATTTGAATTGGCAGACAATAGTGGCTTTACATTTGAGAAACTATACCCTCTCAATATCCTTATTCCCGTCTCTAAATCCGAGATATCAATCATACGATGTTGAGATAAATCAATCTCATCGTCTTTTATAGATGGATTGATTGCAATGATTAATTTCTCTGACAAATCATTATCTATAGGATAATTTTCAGGCCATAAAAAGATTCTATACTCAGTATTCAATAGTTGGGAAAATGATGTGCTCGCATAGATTTCATCAGCATAGTTTTCCTTCAATTCCTCTATGATATTTCGCGTTGTTTCACTCGGTTTAAATTCATATTTATTAAACACCCCGTTTATTTTCTTCGCGCTTGTAATGATAAAACCATCAATACAAAAACTGATATAGGCCTTATTTTCGACTTTCAGCCAATCAAATGGATCAAGTTCGGTGATAGGGTATTTAACAGATTGTCCCTCACACACTCTTCTGGTTGGTTTAAAAACAATCATGATTAAATAGTTTTCAACTCTACTAAAGCATCTTTCATCTGTAATACGGTATTGGTTTTAAGTTGATCATTTCCTGCAAACAACTTATCCAAGGCAATCACCTTTTCAGGTTTAATGTCTAAAATTTCATTTATAATTTCCTGACTTGCGCTCTTTAACATAAACACTATCTCACCTTGATTAACGGAATAATACTCTCCCATATCTTCTATTTCGCTGTTCAAGTCTTTGCCACTCTTCAGCAAAAGCTCATACAATATATTTTCTCTTGTGGCGGAAGGTGAAACCGGATCAACAAACAACTTGATTTGCTCTTCCAAAGTTTCTCGGTCGGATATTTGTTTCCATTCTTTAAAATTGCTCTCTTGAAGCTTGAAAAATTTCACACCAGAACCGCCATTTAATTCTAAAGACCTTTTAACCCTTTCTTTAGAGAGTTCAGCAATATTCAAAGGTCTATCGAGTTTTTTTAGAAAATTCACTGAATCTATATTTTGTTTACTTGCTTCATCAATTTTTTCGGGTAATTGAACAATGATGAAATTCGCTTTCACACCTTCGTCAGCATATTTAAAAAGTGCATCAGCAGTTGAACCTGAACCTGCGAAGAAATCTAAAACATAATCGTCTTCATCTAAATTTGAAATTTGGCACAAAGCCTTAATCAATTTGGTCGGTTTAGGATTAGAAAAAATGTTTTTCTCGCCATCAAAAAGACTTGTCAACTCATCATTACCCTCTTGATTGTGACCAAACAATTCATGCGACCACCAATTATTAGCACTTTGGCCTTCTTCCTCTCGTTCATGCTTGTAGTATTTTTTACGAGGCAGTCCATTTCCCGATTTTGTAAAAATTATACGATTATCAGCTAGTAATTTATTGAAAGTAGATTCCTCACCCATCCAATCTTCTGTAAAAGAAATACCTGTTGGGCTAATGATTGTATATCGGCTGCCACTTTGGTCTGATCCAACCTTCCAAGGTTTGGATGCCCATTCTCCTTTTGGATCATTATCAGGATTGGAGAACTTACCGGTTACAGGTAATTTACCCACACCGGATAATTTTAACTGCGCAGAGTTTTTGGCATAGCAAAGAATATGCTCCGCGACTAAACCAATCATTTTAGTCTTATCATTTGGTTGATTATGTCTTCTTCTCCAGTGAATATGTCCTTCAAAATTTTCTTCCCCAAATATCTCGTTGAGCATGAGTTTAAGATTATGAACTTCGTGATCATCTATGGAAATAAAAATAACCCCATCTTGCTTTAGAAGGTTTTTTGCCAAAAAAAGGCGCGGATACATCATATTTAACCAATTACTATGATGCTGCCCGTTTTCTTTGCTATTCTTGCGGAACATACCGTCTTTTGTCATGTATCCGTCTTCATCCTTATCCCCCACACGCTTTTCATATTCTTCCTTCGTCTCTGAAAACTTATCGGGATAAATAAACGAGTCGTTTCCCGTGTTGTAGGGTGGGTCGATATAAATCATTTTTACCTTACCGAAGTAACTTTTTTGAAGCACTTTGAGTACTTCAAGATTTTCTCCCTCAATAAAAATGTTATTCGTTTCCTCAAAATTTATAGATTCCTCTTTTAAAGGAACCAAAGTGTTTGATGTTGGTGATTGCAAAACTTTAAAAGCATCACTCTTACCAGCCCAATTTAATACATAGCGCTCATTAGAAAAGTTTATATCCTCGCCCAGTGCGGCTTTCAGTTTTTCCCAATCAACTTTGCCTTCAGCAAAAACTTCAGGAAACACTTCACGTATAGCATTAAGTTTTTCTTGTTGTGGGGTCAGGCTATTTCCGTCCATATTTTTAACCATCTTCTCTTTTAATCAATAATTCTTGTGCTTCTACATTTAATATTTCTGCAATTTTGTATAAATCCTCAAGGCTCGGTTGTCGCCTGTTTTGCGCGTAAGAATTCACCATGTTGTAACTCTTACCTAATTTTTCAGCCAACCATTTTTGTTTAATGCCTTTTTCTTCTAAAACCTCTTTAATTCGGTTCATTTTTGCATTCCCTATTAAGCTGTCTAAGATATAAAAGTTCAATCAATATCTCACATAATGAGTATTAAAATAAAAATAGAGTGGTAATAAATTAGAAATATGTTCTTGATTTGTTCTTTTTCTGGGTGTATGAATCAGAATTATGTGGAGCAGCCCAAACAAACCGATACCATCTGAAAGCATTTTAAAATCACATTTAAGTGAGCTTGAAGCGGCCGTGCTGGATTCTGAAATGTTTAATGTCGCAGAGCGGTCATCGGTCTATGAAGCTTTGGACTATATTCAAAAAGCACGTCCACATACGCGCAATAGATGCACTATCTTCAGAGAAATCTTAGAAAATCATACTGAGTTTCAGACTTTACAATTAAAAATGGCATATCTGAACCTTGCAAAATTAGTTAAAAATCCCTGATTTGTTTTAGGTATGTTTTAGGAAAGAAAAAAGCCGATGCAAAAACACCGGCTTAAAAAAATCGTACCTCGGGTGGGAATCGAACCCACACTCCTTGCAGAACCGGATTTTGAATCCGGCGCGTCTACCAATTCCGCCACCGAGGCATTCCAAAATTTCAAAATTAATCGCCGGATTTTGAATCCAGCGCGTCTACCAATTCCGCCACTCGAGCAATTGATCGGCCCCGATAATTATCGGGATGCAAATCTATAAAATAAAATCTACTTCTAAGCGCCTGTTCAACTTTTTATGATTGAATTTTGTATTGCCATTTTTGATGCAGAATAAGGCACGACATAGCGAAAGCTATGGGCGAGTTGAAGCGTAGGCAAAGATAATAGCTGGGCTACTTGATGAGCTCTTAACGAAATTATGCGCAAAAAGAGACCTGGAAAAACAATTGATAGGAATTGATCAGGCCGTAGATCAAAAATAACAGGATTTGACTTCTCAGGATCGTATTTATTTCTAAATTTGCAGCCTATTAAAAATGGCGGACCGTTTTTAAGCTGATAAACAAACTTTTAGGATGTCTTATTCCGTGCCAGAAGCCAAATTCTTCAATTGCTCGCAAAGCCAACAACTTGCCGAGAAAATTGCAGATGCCTATGGTGCCGATTTGGGCAAAGTTTCGTTCTCTAGATATAGTGATGGCGAGTTTCAGCCGTCGTTCGAAGAATCGGTGCGTGGTAGCCGTGTGTTCATCATTGGCTCGACAAATCCTCCTTCGGACAATTTGATGGAGATGCTGTTGATGCTCGATGCGGCCAAGCGCGCTTCGGCCAGACACATCACAGCGGTGATGCCATATTTTGGCTGGGCTAGGCAAGACCGAAAGGACAAGCCAAGAGTGCCGATAGGCGCTAAGATGGTCGCCAAGCTTTTAGAAGCGGCAGGAGCCACACGGATCATTACGATGGACCTACACGCTGACCAGATCCAAGGATTCTTTGAAAAGCCAGTAGACCACCTATACGCTTCCACGATCTTTCTTCCCTATGTGAAGGAGTTGGAACTTGATGATCTAACAATTGCCTCGCCAGACATGGGCGGTTCTAAAAGAGCCTATGCGTATTCCAAGTACTTGGAGAGCGAGGTGGTGATCTGTTACAAGCAGCGTAAAAAGGCCAATGTGATATCACACATGGAGTTGATCGGTGATGTCACAGGAAGAAATGTAGTGCTGGTAGATGATATGGTAGATACCGCCGGCACGTTGACCAAGGCAGCAGATCTGATGATGGAACGTGGTGCCAAAAGCGTACGAGCGATCTGTACACATGCATTACTTTCGGGGAATGCTTATGAGCGTATCGAAAGATCACAGCTCAAGGAGTTGATCGTTACCGATTCGATCCGGCCAAAGCAAGAGAGCGAAAAGATCAAGGTGCTTAGTTGTGCCGAATTGTTTGCCGATGTAATGCATCGCGTGAATCACAACACTTCGATCAGCTCTAAGTTTTTAATGTAGTATATATTTTAATTTTTATACAATGAAGTCAATTACAATCAAAGGATCCCAAAGAGAAAGCGTGGGCAAGGTAGCGACCAAGGCCCTACGTAATGCTGGTAAGGTCCCTTGCGTTTTATACGGAGGAGACAACCCAGTGCATTTTGAAGCGCCAGAACTAGCCTTCAAGAACCTAGTTTACACTCCAGACGCACACACTGTTGTGATTGATCTGGAAGGTGGAAAGACCTTCAATGCCGTGTTACAAGACATCCAGTTTCATCCTGTGACGGATCGTATCTTGCATATCGATTTCTATCAGCTGTATGACGACAAGCCTATCGCGATGAACATTCCCGTGAAGGTCGTGGGCAACGCGCCAGGCGTAGTTGCTGGTGGTGTATTACGTGTGAACAAACGGAAGCTTCGAGTAAAGGCGCTTCCAGGAAACCTGCCTGACTATATCCAGGCAGATATCTCTAAACTAAAGATCGGTAACAAGCTGTATATCACAGAACTTGCCAATGATGATTACACGTTCCTTCACCCAGACAACATGGTGGTCTGCCAAGTAAGAATGGCACGTGCTGCTATGAAAGCTGGCGAAGTTGAAGAAGGAGACGAAGATGAAGAAGGCGAAGCCCCAGCTGCCGAAGGCGAGGCTGCTGCCGAGTAACATCTCAATGACTATCAACAGCAAAAGCACCTCGATCGGGGTGCTTTTTCTATTTTTATCAAAATTTTTAAAACATGCTAGCATTTTTTAGGCGGTGGTTCTTTGGCAAGGAAAATGCTGTGGAAGAAGATACCATGAAGAAATTCTTAATAGTTGGCCTGGGGAATATTGGTCAAGAATACAAAGGAACACGCCATAACATCGGCTTTGAGGTTTTAGATCACCTTGCAAATAAAGAGGGTCTGAAGTTTGAGACCGTACGCTTGGGGGATATGGCCAAATACAAGTTCAAGGGAAGACAGTTCTTTCTGTTAAAACCTTCCACCTACATGAATCTTAGTGGAAAGGCCATTAAATATTGGCTTCAGAAAGAAAAGATCCACCTAGACAATATGCTGGTGATCACAGACGACTTGAACCTCCCTTTTGGTGCCATTCGTATAAAGAGAAAAGGAAGTGATGGTGGGCACAACGGCCTAAAGGACACACAAACAGTACTGCAGACCACAAGCTACAACAGGTTGCGTTTTGGGATCAGTGATTCTTTCTCCAAAGGAAGGCAGGTAGACTACGTGCTTGGCAAATGGAGCGATGATGAGCTGAGCGCCTTGCCAGAACGACTGGGCAAGATGTGTGAAGCCGTAAGATCGTTCGGCACAACAGGAATGGATATCACAATGAATACCTTTAATGGAAAATAACATTACTCTTGGCGAATGACCATTCTTTGCACACTGATGAGATTCCCATCCGATATCCTCAAGAAATAAAGCCCATGCTGCCGTCGCCCCACATTCACGATTCTCTTTGTAGCTAACGAGCCATCGTAGGTTCTATCATAGACCTTTCTGCCAGTAATGTCAAATAGTTCTACTTGAAGTACTCTCAGACTGTCTTGTGATCTCATCGCAATGGTAAACTCACCATTGTTTGGGTTGGGATACACCGCAAAGTTATCGATGGCAATATCTTCAAAGTCTAATAGCGGGTCGTTTATGGTGAAGTCAGTGCTGTTAATAGCGAAGAAGATATTACCTGCTGCCTCGATCATCACACGGGCACTTTCGGTATTGATGCCAGAAGGCACTACGATTTCTTGCGAACCATCATTGGGAACGGCCGAAGGGGTCAATGCCATCGGAAAGGTAAGGCCACCATCGGTAGAAAGTTTGATATTCACGTTAGAAACATTTACAGGTGAACCGTCGGTTCCTGCAACATCCCAACTTATGGTAACGGCCGAACCTGCAGACCAAGTTTCATTGGTGGTTTGCGAAGTTACCACAAAAGGCCCTGAGTTTTCGTCTACAGTTACGGTCATCGTGTCAAAACTGCTCTGCGGGGTTTGCCCTGTGCTTGTTGGCATTCGGTCTCTTACCGTCAAGGCGAAATTTAAAGACCTTCCAACGGTCGACACGGTTTCCCAAGATGTGTTGTCAACAGTTTCTACAGGGCTGGTCTCAGTGAGTTGGCCAGCGACCACACGTTCCATGATGGGCATGTACCTATCAGGCGAAATACTGGGTGGGCGTGACCTGAAGCTTGCGCTGGAATTTCTGGTGGGACCAAAATTACCATTGTTAGAAATACCATTATCTATCTGCTCCCAGCAATAGGTAAGCGTATCGCCGCTATCGTCATCAGTGGCAGAGCCGCGGAGTACAAATGCTGTTCCCTGTGGTATGGTATGGTCAGGGCCTGCGTTAGCCGCAGGAGGCTCATTAGCGATAGGCGTTTCGTCTTGGCATGTTTTGCCACCGACATTGTTCAGGACCTGGTTGATGGATTCATAATGAAAATAAGGATCACTATGGTCCTGTACATCGTTGATGCCTTCGATGCCAGCATATCCCATGATAGTAGAACCGCTGCCGGGCTCTACATTCACACCGGTTCCTTCTGAAACAAAAGACCAAGTGTGATTGGCACCCATTTGGTGGCCGATCTCATGACAAACATAGTCTACGTCGAAAAAATCAGACATATAAGGACCGCCATCGTTGTCAATGAATAAATGGGCAGACCATCCGCTTCCTTTAGAGCCATTGTTACAGACACATCCGATACAGCCCGCATTGCCAGTGCCGACATTTCCACCGCTACCACCTTCATAGTCAAAAACGTGCCCTATGTCATAGTTTGCACTTCCTATAGTAGTATCAAGGATGAATTGGGATTGACCGCCCACATAACCATTTTGGTTAAATGGGTCTGTGATAGGGTCGTCATAAATGATGTTTGTGCCCGATACCAACGTGAAAGAGATCGCCATATCGGTCTCAAATACTTCATTGACGCGATTAAGGGTCGCAACCACCTGGTCAAAAGCATCATCTTTGGGGTCGCCGTCGCTACCGTCATCCCAAAAATTAGTGTACTCGGCTGTGGTGGTGATGGCGATTTCGAAAGTTCTAAGCATCTGGTCGTCTGCACCTCTTGTCTGTGCAGGTGCCTGACTACTGGCAATTTTGTCAGTGAGGCAATCGAGACCTATCGCTTCCTCGTCATGAATGTCGCGCGAGTAGACAATGTACTGATCGGGTCTATTGGGAATGGGCTCACTAAACACCATCGACTGTCCTGGCTTGGTAAGCATGGTTTTGACACCGCTGGGCGTAACGCTGAAACGGATTCGTTTCAAAGGGTCGCTTTCAGCAATTCCGAGGTAGGTCTTAATGGTTGGATGCTTCTTGGCAATTTCGTCGGAAAGTGTTTTCACCTCCATGACCCGAAATTGTTCCAATTCGCCTTTTTCATTCGGGAAACTAATCATTGTGTTAGACCTTCCAGAGAATGTGCTTCTTTTTGGAGCGTATATAAGGGCTTTTTTAAAATCTTCAGAAGCCAGGCGGTAGATCGTGTAATGATCTTTATCTAGGTCGTTTGCCCAAGATCTGGCGGACCTATCTAATGAGGATGACTTCCAATAACCTTGCTGAGCTATTGCTGAAAAGCAAGCTAAAAATATGGCTGTTGAAAAAATAGCATGTAAATTTGTTTTCATGACGTTTTCATTTTACGGGACAGGTCTATCATCATGCTAGACTTCATTCCAAAGTTAAGATTTTAAACTATAATCCAGGACAACCACCTTAGTGACCAATTCAGTTCAAATTGAAAAATATGATACCGAAAGGCCAAGCATTGTCACTATTGGTACGTTTGATGGTGTTCATGTCGGGCATCAGGTCATCATAAAGCGTTTGGTCGATGAGTCAATAGAAAAAGGACTTACCTCGATTTTACTGACCTTTTTCCCGCATCCGCGAATGGTCTTGCAACAAGATGCCTCTATAAAGTTGATAAATACCATCGAAGAGCGATCAGAGTTGCTAAAACGCATCGGTATCGATAGCATCGTATTGCAACCCTTTACCAAGGAGTTTTCAAGACTGAGCGCTATGGAATTTGTGCGTGATATTTTGGTAAATACATTAAAGGCGAAAAAGGTGATCGTTGGGTATGACCACCGATTTGGTCGTAACCGCACGGCTAGCATTGCAGAATTGATCGAATTCGGTCAAACCTTTGGTTTCGAAGTGGCGCAAATACCACCGCAAGAGATCAACGATGTGTCTGTGAGCTCTACCAAGATCAGGAATGCGCTTCATGAAGGTGATGTCAAGATGGCCAACAGTTACCTGGGCTATCATTTTGGCTTGGCAGGAAATGTGGTCCGCGGTCGTGCTTTGGGAAGGACGATAGGGTTTCCGACGGCAAATATTTCTATACAGCAGGACTACAAATTAGTGCCTAAAGATGGCGTTTATGTGGTTGAAAGCAACATTGATGGTAGAGTTGTGTATGGTATGATGAATATTGGAACCAAGCCAACAGTTGAAGGCAATGAGCGTACCATAGAAGTACACTTTTTCGACTTTGAGGACGATCTTTATGGCAGAGAGCTATCCATATCGCTGCTGCATCGCTTGCGCGACGAACAGAACTTCAAATATGTAGACAGGCTCCGGGAACAATTGGTGTTAGATAGAGAACAAGCATTGGCTTTTATAGAATCTTATGCTAGATAAGCTGCTATTCAGACAGATAGACAACAGTGCCTTGATCGTCTTCAGGATGCTCTTTGGGCTGTTGATATTTTTAGAATCTGTTGGTGCCATTTTCACAGGATGGGTCAAAAGAGCCATGATCGATCCCGATTTCACCTTCACATTTATCGGATTCGAGTGGTTGCAGCCTTTGCCGGGCTATGGCATGTATTTCTACTATGCGGTCATGGGGATTTTTGGGTTGTTTGTGATGGTAGGCTTTCGCTATCGTTTGGGCATGACAGCCTTCACACTGATGTGGACGGTCACATACCTGATGCAGAAGTCTTCGTATAACAACCATTACTATCTGTTGATACTCATCTGCCTCATCATGATCCTGGTGCCTGCCAACAGATACTATTCATTCGATGCAAAAAGGAACCCTGATATTAGGCAAACGCACATGCCCAATTGGGTGGTGGTGATCTTTGTGATACAGCTTTTCATTGTATATACCTATGCTTCGGTTGCCAAGCTATACCCAGATTGGCTAGACCATACGGTGACAAAGAACCTGATGCTATCAAGGGCGCACTTCCCCGTGGTAGGAGAATTGCTTCAACAACCATGGCTACATAAGTTTTTGACCTATGGAGGGATTTTTTTCGATGGCCTCATCATCCCGGGATTGTTGTGGAAGCCTACCCGAAAGCTAACCTTTGGGGCAGCTATTTTTTTCCACCTATTCAACTCGTTCGTATTGCACATCGGTATCTTTCCGTACTTATCACTAGCATTTTGCCTGTTCTTTTTTCCACCGAAGACCATTCACAACCTATTTCTAAAGAACAAGCCTCTCTATGAAGGTGACGAGGTAGTTGTTCCCTCCTACAAAAAGTTGGCCATCAGTGCGAGTGTCGTCTATTTTATCATTCAAATTGCATTGCCGCTCCGTCATTGGTTTATAGAAGGCGATGTGCTACATACCGAAGAGGGACATCGGATGAGCTGGCGCATGATGCTTAGGAGCAAATCGGGTGCTACCCATTTTACAGTCGTCGATAAGGCGACAAATAAGCGAGAGCATATAAAGCTAAAGGAACATCTAACGCCAAAACAACTTCGTTCTGTGAAGACAAAGCCAGACATGATGTGGCAATTTGCACAGTACCTGAAGGCCACATATGCTGAAGAAGGAAAGGAAGTTGCTGTATATGTGAACTCTAGGATAAGTGTGAATGGAAAAGGGTACGCGCCACTCATTGATTCGAAGACAGACCTAGCAGCTGAAGATTGGAACCCCTGGAGTCATCACGATTGGGTATTACTTCCAGTAGAAGAATAATCATTCTATCATCAGATTTTTTTGGCGATTTGGCTAACTTTCTTCTGTGAAGAAACTAAATTTTGTTTGCATAAGATTACAAAATTTAGCTTCGCATCAGGAACCACTTTTGTTAGTCCATGTAGTTTTTTCATTGAGCTCGTTTAAATTTATCAATGAAAAAAATCATGTACTTTTGTGCCGCTTAAAGAGAAGCCAAATGCTACAGACCTCCATTATCAGAGAAGAAAGAGATGCTACGATCGATAACCTCAAGAAAAGGAATCTTGATGCCACAGATCTGATCGACCAAGTAATCTCATTAGACGAGAAGCGCAGAAGGCTTCAGACAGAATTAGATACTGTTCTAGCTGAATCTAACAAGCTGTCCAAAGAAATAGGGCAACTTTTCAAGACTGGGGAAGCAGAGAAGGCAAATCTTCTGAAAGCGAAGACGGGTACACTGAAAGAGAACGCCAAAACATTGTCTGAAAACCTCGGTCAATGCGCCGAAGCACTGCAAGAGGTGCTCTATCAGATCCCTAATGTGCCTCATGACCTAGTTCCTGAAGGGAATACAGATGAAGCTAATGAGGAGGTATATCGTGCAGGTGATATTCCTCAACTGGAAGCCAATGCGCTTCCCCATTGGGAGTTGGCGAAGAGATACGACATCATTGATTTTGAGCTAGGCAACAAGATCACGGGCGCTGGTTTTCCGGTGTATAAAGGCAAAGGCGCCCGACTGCAGCGTGCGCTGATCAACTATTTTCTGGACAAGAACATAGCAGCAGGCTACAAAGAGTACCAAGTTCCCCACGTGGTGAATGAAGCTTCTGGTATTGGTACCGGGCAATTGCCCGATAAGGAAGGGCAGATGTACCGCGTTCCCTTAGAAAATCAAGATTATTATTTAATTCCGACTGCCGAAGTACCGGTCACCAATTTTTTTAGAGACGAATTGCTTGCGGCTAAAGACCTTCCCATTACGTGTACTGCCTACACGCCTTGCTTTAGAAGAGAGGCTGGTAGCTGGGGAGCTCATGTACGGGGTTTGAACAGACTACACCAATTTGACAAGGTAGAGATCGTTAGGGTTGAACATCCCGATGCTTCATATGAAGCATTAGAAGGGATGGTCGCCCATGTGAAATCAATTCTGAATGAATTGAAGCTTCCGTATCGCATTCTTCGCCTGTGTGGGGGCGATCTAGGGTTTGCGGCAGCCATGACCTATGATTTTGAAGTCTTCTCTACTGCCCAAGACCGCTGGTTAGAGATCAGCTCTGTCTCTAACTTCGAGACCTTCCAAAGCAATCGCCTCAAACTTCGCTTTAAAGACACTGATGGGAAAAAGAAGTTGGCACATACCTTGAATGGAAGTTCGTTGGCTTTGCCGAGAGTGTTGGCGGGAATTTTAGAGAACTATCAAACAGCCGATGGTATAGAAGTGCCCGAAGTGCTGGTTCCCTATGCTGGATTTGAGTTGATCGACTAAGGTCAAGAACATCTTCCGAAACGTTGTGCCGAAAGAATAGGACTACATCCCGATCAAAAATTGTGTAGTTCGTCGAAAATTGGCGTCCTTTCGTTGAGTTTTTTCAGATTGTTTTCTAAGTTAGTGATCTCCAAATCTTTAAAGCTTACTACGATGAATTTATTCAAAGCTGCAATGTTAGTTGCCTTGGCTATGGTTTTTCCCCTTCAAGCCGTATTTGCCAATCCGATCATTGAGAATGATAATGTAAAACCCGAAAAGGTATTTGTCATTTTTCGAGGATCCGATAGGACCACTCCCCATTTTGAATCTTTTAGACGATCATTCAAAGACCAATTTGGAAAAGAAGGGATCAAGGCCGCTTTTCATGTAGCCAATAAAAACAATATGGGAAACCAGATATTCAAACTTGCATTAGATGCTGGCGCTGATTACATTATTCTTGTGGATCAGACCCAGCAACACCTTATAGATGGAAAGACAAATATAGGTAGCGGTTTCACGGTGAAATACTTCTCACTTAACAAGGACTATGTTTGGAAAAGTGTTTCTGACGACCTAAAGATGAATGTGGAAGTTGCTCGTTCTATAGAAAACGGCAACAAACAGATCCTGGCATCTTTTCTTACCAAGGTAGAATATGACAACAGCCAATTGGCTAAAAATTAGATGGTCGTGTAAGGTGTCGGCCTTACTTGAGACTATACAGATACACCATAGCAGGTTATCATAAGCAAGTGTTTATTGATTGATAGCAAACTTGTATTGGTTGGTATGCCTAAGGTAACTCTTAGGCATTCCTTTTTTTAACCCGTTGCCACATACCGGCCTTATTCTCACACTGTCCGGCTACCTCTTCATAAAGCTTTCACATTGCTTTCACAAAGTTTGTCGTTTCAACTCGTATATTTGAGGTAAATAGCTTTAGCAAATGCGCTTGCCAGATATCACAGTTATTCTTTTCTTTCTATGGGTCAATGCGTTCTCGCAGACCGATGCTTTGGCAAATCAGTATTTTGACAAAGGTGAATTTAAGAAGGCACAAATAAGCTATCAAAAACTGTACGAGCAAAACCCAAGAAATTTTCAATACTTAGAACGATTGGTGAAATGTCATCAACAATTGCTTGAGTACCATCTGGCAGATTCGCTGCTTGCACAAAAGATGAACACGAGGGTGTTTCCGCCACAGTTGACAGTGATTCGCGGATATAATTTTCAACTGCAGGACGATATTGCCAATGCGCATCGCCTATACAATGAAGCAATACGATTACTGGAAGTCAACCCCAACTTCGGAGGACTTATCGGGAACACTTTTCAACGTCATAATTTGTTAGATTGGTCTTTGAAGGCCTATGAACGTGCCATGCAGATAGACCCAAGCCTCAACTATAACATTCAAGTGGCTAGGATCTATGGAGAGATGGGGGACATACAACGCATGTACGATAGCTATCTGGACCTGGTCAAGGTAAACCTGGCCTATACTTCAACAGTTAGAAGAAATCTGGGGCAATTCATCTCAGAAGATTCTCAAGACCAAAACAACATCTTGCTCAGAAAAACGATCCTAAAGAAACTTCAGCAAGATTCTGACCCCATATACAACGAATTGTTGAGTTGGTTGTTCATGCAGCAAAAACAGTATGGCAGAGCCTTTATACAAGAGAAGGCATTGTACAATCGCAGCAATGCGCCATCACTGCAGCGTTTTCAAGAGTTGGCCAGATTGGCTAAACAGGACAACGATGCTGTTACATTAGAGGTCTTGGACTTCATTATCAAAGAAGCTTTTGACCAAGAGACCAAGCTGTGGGCACATGCCAATAAGTTAGAGGTCGAGATCGCCGACCTGAGTGAAGGCGATGTATCGACTATCGAGACCCAGTTCCAACAACTTTTTAAAGAGCACGGTTTGGGTGAAGAAACGGCCCATCTTCAGATTATGCATGCCAAATTCATCGCATTCCAAAAAAATGATGTGGCCAAGGGCACAGAACAGCTTCGAAGATTGCTACAACTTAGAATGCCCCGCTATCTCAAGGCCAATGCCAAGATGATGCTTGCAGACATTCTGGTGTATGATGAGCAGTTCAACCAGGCATTGATCTATTATTCTCAAATTCAGAAAGACCTTAAGAACGATGTTGTAGGTCAGATGGCGCGCTTCAAAGTTGCTCAGACCAGTTACTTCAAAGGGGACTTCAAATGGGCAGAGACCCAATTGAAGGTCTTAAAATCGTCTACTTCGCAACTCATTGCAAACGATGCGCTTCAACTGAAGTTGTTGATATCAGACAATGCCTTTCAAGACTCAACGCTTACCGCTTTAAAGACCTATGCCAAGGCCGACCTGTTGGCCTATCAGAATAAAGACACGCAGGCCATAGACCTATTGGAAAAAGTGCTGCAAGATCACAAGGGCGAGGCCATCGAAGATGAAGCCTTGTCGAAACAAGCAACATTGTATACAAAACTTGGCGAATACGAAAAAGCACGATTCAACTATAAAAAGATCATAGAGTTCTATGCAACAGGGTTTCTGGCAGACGATGCCCATTTTTCGTTGGCAAAATTATACGAAGAGATATTTGATGACACGGAAAGGGCAAGCGAACACTATGAACGAGTGATCTTTGACTTTCCGGATAGCATATTCTTTGTGCAGGCAAGAAGCAGCTATAGAAGACTTCGTGGCGATGCTGTAAACTAAAGCGATGTTTCTTAGTACAGAAAGACTAGATATCACCACCATTACACTAAAAGATGCGCCATTCATGCTAAAGCTGCTGAACACAGATCCATACAAACGATATATTGCCGACAGAAAAATAAGGACCATCAAAGACACGGAAAGATACCTCGAAGAGAGCATCCTCGAACACCACAGAGCGCATGGTTTTGGGTATTACAAAGTGATGCTAAGGGAAGAAAGGCAGAACGTTGGCATAGTAGGATACACAGATCGCAAGGAGTTAGGTGATGTCGATATTGGTTTTGCATTATTGCCAGAGTTTGAAGGCAAAGGATACGGTCTTGAGGCTTCTGTGGCATTGCTAGGTTTTGGCAGGAATGAATTAAAGCTGAAACGTATTGTCGCCATTGTCCAGGACAATAACCCGCGCTCTATTATGTTGCTCAAAAAACTAGGCCTTGTTTATGAAAAAACGGTCACACCCTTTCATGAGCAAGAAGAACTACAGTTATTTGCACTAAATTTTGAAGAAACATGATCATATACAACGTAACGATCAACATTGCCGATGATGTGCATGAAGAATGGCTTCACTGGATGCAACACGCCCACATTCCTGATATGTTGGCCACTGGCAAGTTTTCATCTGCCAAGATGGCAAAGGTCCTTGTAGAAGAAGAAACGGGAGGCACCACATACTCGGTGCAGTACCACACAGATAGCAAAGAAACGCTTCAACGCTACTACCAACAGGACGCGCCTAGGCTCAGAGCAGATGGCCTGGAGCGTTTTGCCGATAAGTTTGTTGCTTTCAGGACAGAACTTCAACTCATTAGTGAGCATTCATGAATGATAAGGTGCGTGCAAAGAAGCATTTAGGTCAACACTTTCTAACAGACCATAACATTGCTAAAAAAATAGCTGACACACTCACGTTATCGGGATATAGCGATGTATTAGAGATCGGCCCGGGCATGGGCATGCTTACGCAATACCTATTGCAAAAGGAAGTGATTGCCCATGTGGTAGAGATAGACAAGGAATCTGTCGCTTACCTTGGTGACCATTTTCCGCAATTAAAGGATAGGATCTATGCGGAAGATTTCCTGAAGTACGATATAGGAAGCCTGTTCGAAGGCAAGTCATTCGCCATCACAGGGAACTTCCCATATAACATCTCCTCTCAAATAGTATTCAAGACCCTAGCGCTGCGGGATCAAGTGCCAGAATTCACCGGGATGTTCCAAAAAGAAGTGGCCGAACGCATCTGCGAAACAGCAGGAAGCAAAGCCTATGGGATCTTGTCAGTGCTGACGCAGGCATTCTACCATGCAGAATATTTGTTCACGGTCTCCGAAAGGGTCTTCGATCCGCCGCCTAAGGTAAAGTCGGGCGTACTTCGACTTACACGTAAGGACAATTACAAGCTTGCTTGCGATGAGAAGCTGTTGTTCAAAGTGGTAAAGGCCGCATTTCAACAACGTAGAAAAACACTACGGAACAGTTTAAAGCCCTTTCACCTTTCACCAAGTTTAAAAGAAGATGCTATCTTTGGGCAGCGTCCTGAGCAGTTGAGCGTTCAGGACTTTATTTCGCTTACCCAAAAGATAGAGAATGACGCCGTTTAAGCTCACAGACGAACTGATCTCGCAGATCGAGACGCTCATTGAAAAAAAGAGCGAGGGTCAGTTACGCGATCTATTGATGGAGCTGCACTATGCCGATATTGCAGAGATCGTCAATGAACTGGATCTAGAAGAAGCCACCTATCTTTTCAAGCTGCTTGATAGCGAAAAGACCTCAGATACCCTCACCGAGCTTGATGATGACGTTAGAGAGCAGATCCTTCAGAATCTATCAGCAAAAGAGATCGCGGAAGAGATCGAAGAATTGGACACAGACGATGCCGCCGATATCATAGCCGAACTCCCTGAAGAACGGCAAGAAAAGGTCATCCAACAAATTGAGGACGAGGAGCACGCCGCCGAGATCGTAGAATTAATGCGCTACGATGAGGATACCGCTGGTGGCCTTATGGCCAAAGAACTGGTAAGTGTCAATGAGAATTGGAATGTGCTAAAGTGTGTGAAGGAGATGCGAGTACAGGCAGAGAACGTGACACGGGTGCATTCGATCTATGTTGTGGACGACCAAGGCAAGCTCAAAGGCAGGCTGTCGCTTAAAGACTTACTCACAACGTCTACTACTGCGCAGATCAGAGATGTGTACATTCCCAAAGTAGATTCAGTTTCTGTGCATGACAAGGGCGAAGAAGTAGCCAGGATCATGTCCAAATATGACCTCGAGGCCATTCCTGTTGTAGACGAGATGCACCGTTTGGTAGGTAGAATTACCATTGACGACATTGTAGACGTCATCAAAGAAGAAGCTGAAAAAGATTACCAGCTAGCAGCCGGTATCACCAAGGATGTAGAGGCAGACGATAGTATTCTAGAACTGACGCGGGCCCGTTTGCCATGGCTCTTCTTGGGCTTGATGGGCGGTGTGGGTGCTGCCTTGATCATGGGAGGCTTTGAAGAGATCTTGGAAAAACACGCCATCATTTTCTTCTTCACACCGCTGATCGCTGCGATGGCAGGAAATGTAGGTGTGCAATCGGCTGCGATCATTGTGCAAGGATTGGCCAATGACGATATCAAAGGAAGTATTTCCAATCGTTTGATCAAGGAAATGTCACTTGCGATGCTCAATGGTATTATCCTAGCTGTGGTGCTGTTGGTCGTTACCTGGGTCTGGAAGAGTAACTTCGATAGTGCACTGGCCATATCCGTATCACTCTTTATCGTGATCATAGTAGCTGGGATCATTGGTACGTTCATACCGTTGTTCTTGAACAGGCGTGGGATCGATCCGGCCATCGCCACAGGCCCTTTCATCACCACCAGCAACGATATCTTCGGCATATTGATCTACTTCTGGATCGCTAAGCTGATTCTCAATATTTAGTTAGGGCGCCTGCCTTTCGCTCAGGTAGTCGATTTCAAAAATTCTTTATTATTACATTTACTCCATGAAGATCCTCCACCTAGACACCAACCATCCAATACTGATAGAACAACTTGATCAGCTGGGCTATCAGAACGATGAAGACTACGATGCCCCAAAAGAAGACATTGAAGAAAAGATCGCCGATTATGATGGCATGATCATCAGAAGCCGTTTCCCGATAGATAAAGAGTTCTTGGATAAGGCCAACAATCTCAAATTCATCGCCCGCGTGGGTGCTGGGCTAGAGAACATAGATGCAGATCATGCGCGACAAAGGGAGATAGCACTTTTCAATGCTCCTGAAGGCAATCGAAATGCAGTAGGCGAGCACACACTAGGAATGCTACTTTCCCTCTTTAACAAAATGAACAAGGCCAATAAAGAAGTTAAAAAAGGCACTTGGGACCGAGAAGGGAACAGAGGTGTTGAGCTCGATGGAAAAACTGTTGGCATCGTTGGTTACGGCAATATGGGCAAGGCTTTTGCAAAAAAACTGAAAGGCTTTGACGCCGAGGTGCTTTGCTATGACATCGTTGGTGGCGTGGGTGACGATAACGCACGGCAGGTAGGGATTCTGGAATTCAAGAAAAGTGTAGATGTGGTGAGCTTGCATGTGCCACAAGCCCCAGATACCATTGGGCTGGTCGATGAAGGGTATATCGAAGCGTTTGCGAAACCATTTTGGCTGCTCAATACGGGAAGAGGCAGCACGATAGTTACAAAAGACCTGGTAAAGGCCCTTAAGAATGAAAAGATCCTAGGTGCAGGTCTCGATGTGTTGGAATATGAAAAGACTTCCTTTGAGAGCATTTTCAAGAAAGAAGAAGGATTGGCAGGAGTCATGGCCAAATTAAAGCGCAAAAAAGATAGCTGGCCAAAGCCTTTCAAATACTTGCGGAAAGCAGACAATGTACTGCTCACGCCTCACGTAGCAGGATGGACGGTAGAGAGTAAAGAAAAGCTGGCACAGACCATTGTAGACAAGATCAAAGAGCACTTTTCTTAGATTTATGGTGTGAAGAAGACCATCTTTGTTTTTTCTACGCTGACCCTCTCTTTGCTGATACTCTTCAGGTTCAGTGAATATGCTTTCTTGGCAGGTGATACCTCCATTGAATTTCTGATTGCCGTTGTGGCCGTCGTTTTTTTGTTCATCGGGCTTTATATCAATAGAAAGAGAACAGCTCCCGGTCCAACAAGAAACCAAGACGTAGCTCCCGAAAAAATCAAGGAACTTGGTATTAGCAACCGTGAGTACCAAGTGTTACTTGAAATCTCGAACGGGCTGTCCAACAAGGAAATTGGTGAGAAGTTATACGTGTCAGAAAGCACCGTCAAGACCCATGTTTCCAATCTGCTCACCAAACTCAATGCCAAACGCCGCACCCATGCCGTTCAAAGGGCCAAAGAACTTCAGATCATTTCGGGCTAAGGGTCATTCGGCCATAAGTACTATGGTTTTAGTACTTTAGTATGAACGCTGAACACAAAGTTTGCAATAGTTTAGCCTAAACCAAGAATATATTATGAGAAGATCTGTGACCATGTTCAGTACTTGCGGAATACTGGTTGGCTTTGTAGCTTTTTTAGGCGGACTGTATTTTGACATCACCACAAATGAAGTTTTTGGTTATGCCACCATCATTGCCTCGTTATTGTTCATTTATTTCGGCATCAAGCATTTTAGGGATCAACAGAACGAAGGCAAGCTCAGCTTTAAAAAAGGAATGGTAATTGGCTTGTTGATCGCTATTTTTACGGCCTTAGGAATTGCGATCGCAGATTACATCTATACTGCTGTTATAGACCCAGATTTTTTTGCTGAATACGCAGAAATGATGAAGGCCAAGGATCCTGCGGCTGAAGTCCCTGAATTTACAAGTGGTCAAGCCGCTATCTTCATGTTCGCCATCGTATTTGTCATCGGGTTGACGATTTCATTGATTTCTTCGCTTATTTTACAACGTAGATAACAACTATGAAGTACCAAGCCAATTCACCCAAAGAATACATTGCCCAGTTGCCCGAAGAGCGAAAGGCTCCCATGCAGCAACTCAGAAAAACAATTCTAGCGAACATTCCCGAAGGATTTCAGGAGATCATGAGCTATGGTATGGTCGGCTATGTGGTGCCACATTCTTTATATCCGAAGGGGTATCATTGTGCGCCAGAGCTTCCGCTTCCGTTTATGAATATGGCTTCGCAAAGAAGATTCATTGCGCTCTACCATAGCGGGATCTATGCCGACAAAGAACTTCATGATTGGTTTGTCGGAGAGTACCCCAAACACGTAAAGACCAAGCTAGATATGGGGAAAAGCTGTATTCGTTTCAAAAATGTGAACACGATACCCTATAGTTTGATCGGGCAATTGTGTCAGAAGATGACACCCGATCAATGGATCGAGCTTTATGAAAAGAATGTAAAACGATAAGAGATCAAGTATGAAAAAAAGAGTAACAGGTTTAGGAGGCTTCTTTTTCAAGAGCGAAGACCCCAATGCATTAAAGAATTGGTATAAAGAACGACTGGGCATTCCCACGGACCAATATGGGTGGACCTTCTGGTGGAAGGACAAAGAAGGCAAGGATTGCAGTACGCAATGGAGTCCTTTCAAGCAAGACACCCAATACTTTCAGCCAAGCGAGAAGCAGTTCATGATGAATTTCAGAGTCGAGAATTTGGTTGAGTTATTAACAGCTTTGAAAGAAGAGGGGGTTACGGTCGTTGGCGAGATCGAAGAGTACGATTACGGAAAATTCGGGTGGATTCTCGATCCAGAAGGGAACAAACTAGAATTATGGGAACCTGTCGACTCAGCATTTCTTTGAAATTGAAATATTTAGTACTTTAGGCCTTCTAATTAAAAAAAACCAACCATGTCTGAAGAAAACAACAACACAGAAGAGAACAAAGATCTTGAAGATAAGGCAAAAGACTTCGCCGAAGAAGCCAAGGAAACCGTGAACGAATTTGCCGAAAGTGCCAAAGAAGCGTTTGACAGTGGCGAGAATAAAAAACTACTTGCAGGCATATTAGGCATCGTATTGGGTTGGGCAGGTGTGCATAAGTTCATCCTGGGATATACCAAAGAAGGCGTGATCATGCTGGCGATAAGTTTGCTGGGATGGTTTCTCTGCGGAATCCCGACTACGATCGTCGCAATAGTTGGCTTGATAGAAGGTATCATGTACCTTACCAAGTCGGATGAAGAATTCTATAATACCTACCAAGTGGGTAAGAAACCTTGGCTCTAAAGTATTGAAGGCCTAACTTTTTTACAGTTAGGCTTTTTTATCACAGTTTATTATCGTAATATTGCAATATATAAATAATGGCCATGGGAATTACCAAGACACAGATCTTCGATGAAAAACAAAATGAACTGGCCAGGGTGTTCAAGGCCTTGGGGCATCCTGCCAGAGTTGCCATCCTACAATATATCAGCGCTCAAGAAGGTTGCATCTGCAATGATATCGTAGAAGAAGTGGGCTTGGCCCAAGCTACCGTTTCTCAACACCTGTCCGAGCTCAAGAAATTAGGGATCATCTCGGGCGAAATAGAAGGCAAGAGCATTTGCTATTGTGTGGACGTCGATCGTTTGAACCAGTGTCGCCGTCTTCTCAATGACTTTTTTGTAAAGGCTCAGGTGAGCTGTTGTAAATAAAATATCGAACATGAGAACATCCGAATTCATTCACGTATTGAAAGCGCATCAAGATAAGTCCTTGTTGTTCCAATATCAGCCAAACAAACTAGTGGGTGCCAATTACCACATCACCGAGGTGAAGAACATTCGTGTAGATTCAGTGGATTGCGGCGGTAGAACACACAACTGGAACGAGACCATAGTACAACTGTGGGAGAGCCCTTCAGAGATTGGCAAGACAGAGTTCATGACCGTTTACAAGGCAACATCAATTTTAATGAAGGCAGAGCATATGCACCCCATGGACCCTCATGCCGAGCTCAAGTTTGAATATGGTAACGATCATTTTCACACAGCGCAACTGTTTGTTAACGATTACGAAATCAAGGGGAAACAATTGACCATTAATTTAGCCGTTGAAAAGACAGACTGCAAAGCAAAGGAGACTTGCGGGGCTTCTGAAGCACAGGAAGTAGGAGTAGCTAGTTGCTCTCCGGGGAGTGGCTGTTGTTAAAATACCAGAGATCTAATGAAGAATATATTGGTCCTTTGTACAGGGAACTCATGCAGAAGTCAGATAGCACATGGATACTTAGCGCATTTTGCGGCCAACAAAGCGAATGTGTACAGTGCCGGGATTGAAACGCATGGAGTCAATCCTCGCGCTGTTGCCATCATGATACAAGATGGGATAGACATAGCTCGACACACATCAAACCATGTGGATGAGTACCTTGGTAAGGTCGATTTTGATTTTATCATCACCGTCTGCGACCATGCCAATGAAAACTGCCCGTTCATTCCTGCACCGAATGCGGTAAGACTTCATCGTAACTTCAGCGACCCATCAAAGTTAAAGACAAAAGATGAGCAAGAGATACATGAGGCTTTTCAGGCTACTAGAGAAGAGATAAAAGCGTATTGCAAGGTGTTTGTGCGAGGACACCTTCTTACGGAAGAGGTGAGTTGATCACTTGTCGCCATCATCATGGTTGCCTTCCATGAACTTGCGCTCTAGTTCGGCCTGAAACTCTTCCATCACGGGTTTCACCGTGCTTTCCGGGAGGTCGGCAATGCGAATATACATCAGCCCATCAACTGCATTGTTGAATAAGGGGTCTACATTGAATGCCACAACACGCGCATTTTGCTTGATGTACTTTTTGATCAGAACAGGCAAGCGAAGTTCGCCGGGTTCCACTTCATCGATCAACTTGTCGAACTTGTTAAGGTCGGCTTCAGTGGCATCGAAGATGAAATCCTTGTCGGCATCGTTCAACTTTACCTTGAATTCCTTTTTCGGTCGAATATACTGTGCTACATAGGGATCCCAATAGTGCGATTTCATGAACTCGATCATCAATGATTTTGAAAAGTTCGAGAATTGATTGCTGATACTAACGCCCCCGATAAGATACTTGTGCTGGGGGAAACGAAGCGTCGTGTGTACAATGCCCTTCCAAAGCAAGAACAGTGGCATGGGCTTCTGTTGATACTCTTTGATGATGAATGCACGTCCCATCTCGATGCTCTTGCTCATCATCTTATACAATTCAGGCTCGAATCGAAAAAGGTCCTGCAGATAGAATCCGTCAATGCCATGCGAGGCAAAGATCTTGGATCCCAACCCCATGCGGTAGGCACCCACCAATTTCTTCTCTTTGGTGTCCCACAAGAAGAGATGATGATAGTATTGGTCGTAGCTGTCCAGGTCTATGGCCTGATTGGTGCCCTCTCCGATATCACGAAAGGTGATCTCGCGCAAGCGACCTATTTCGCGAAGGATACTCTTGATCTTGGTGGCAGGAGCCAAGAACACTTCATAATTCTTGCTAATGAGCAAGCGATGGTCCTCATCTCGAAGGCGATTCACTTCTTTCTCCATCAACGCCGGAATAACGGCACCTGCAATCTCTTTTGGCTGTTTGGGGATCTTTATAGAAGTGGGTACTTTTTGAATGAGTCGCTTTCTCTCGAAAGGATTGGCCAACATATAGGTCTTCTTTCTCAGGAACTCTGTAAGATCATCTAACGAGGCATGCTCTGCTTGCGCACTTTCTGAAATGGGTTTGCCAATGCGTACCTTGATCACGCGATTCTTTTGGGTGAGCAGCTCAGACGGTAGCTTGGCCGTGCGAAGCGTGTCGCTAATACGCGATAGCCTATAGAAAAATCTGCTGTTCTTTGCATGGAAGTAGATGGGCACTACGGGCACATTGGCCTTTTTGATAAGCTTCATGGCAGCTTCTTCCCATGGGCGATCAACGATCAACTTCCCATCTTTATAGGTAGAGACCTCACCAGCGGGGAAAACACCAAGTGGATGCCCATCTCTTAAGTGTCGCATGGCTTGCATAAAACCAGAAATGCTGCTTTTAGCATCCTTGCGCTCTTCAAAAGGATTTACTGGCATGATGTAGGGTTTCAAAGGCTCTATACGATGTAAGAGGAAGTTGGCGATGATCTTGTAATCGGGTCGCTGCTCGATCAAGAGCTTCAATAAGAGGATGCCATCAATGCCACCAAGCGGGTGGTTAGAGATGGTGATGTAGGGTCCTTCTTTAGGAAGGCGTTTCAGGTCTTCTTCCGGAATCTCAAAATTGATCTCGAACTCATTTAAGATCCCATCCAAGAATTCGCCATCGCTGAGGTGCTTGTTGCGATCATAGATCTTGTTCATGGCCGAGACCTTGAGCACCTTCATCAAAATCCAACCCACAAACGTGCCGAGAAAACCGTACTTGTCTAGATTTATGGCTTTGGCAACTTCTTTGGCAGATACTAACCCCATTAAAAAATGATTCGGTAATTAACAAATGTACTTAAAAAAGCTGCATTCAGTGGCTGGTTTGCTAACTAGCTGACTACCAGCTGCACAGTCTCTTGCGTGCGTTGTTCTAGCAGTACTTTTCTTCCATTTTGAAGTGAGGAGATCGCCGCTTCGTCAAAGTGTCTGATCGTGTAGAGCGAAACGCCTTCGATACAATTCACCCTGAATTTCGACCTCAGTATGGTCAACAGATCCTCCAAGTGGTTGAATTTGTTATCGACACACACAGAAAAGCTGATCGCAGAATTTTGGATCAAGTCTACTTTTAGGCGATACTCATGCAGCAGTTTGAAGATCTCGCTGATATTGTTTTCTACGATAAAGGAGAAGTCTAAGGAAGAGAGGCGTATCAATACCTGGCCCTTCTTCACGATAAAGCAAGGAAGGTCTGGGGCAATACCAGTGCCTTTGCTTACCGCGGTGCCTTGACCCTTGGGGTCGGTAAAGGACTTTACATATAATGGGATTTCCTTGCGCTGTAGTGGTTGCAGTGTTTTCGGGTGGATTACAGAAGCTCCGTAAAAAGCCAATTCTATGGCTTCGCGGTACGATACCTTTTCGAGCAGCCTGGCATTTTCAAAATGCCTTGGGTCGGCATTGAGCACACCTGGAACGTCTTTCCAGATGGTTACAGAATCTGCACTGAGGCAAAAGGCAAAGATAGCAGCGGTGTAGTCCGATCCTTCACGGCCCAATGTGGTTGTGAAGTTGTTCTCGTCGCTACCAAGGAAACCTTGCGTTATGTATAGCGTACCTTTTTTGACCTGCTGGGCTATCTTCGATTTGGTGCTGTCCCAATCTACGTTGGCATCACGATAGTTGCTATCGGTCTTGATGCAACTTCTAACATCTATCCATGTATTTTTGATGCCTACTTCGTTGAGATAAGCACTGACGATGGTCGTGGAGATCAGTTCTCCGTAACTGACCACTTGGTCATACACAAAACTATATTTGGGCGATTTGTTCCAAGCTAGGAACCCTTGCAGCTCATCAAATAAGGTCTTTACCTGAGCAAAGACTGGGTGCTGGTCATTCTCAAACAATTCTAGTAATATCTCATTGTGATATTCGATGCGGTCGTGTACTGCAGTTTGGAGGTCGTCTTTGTGATGAAAATAGTTTTTAACCACGAGTTCCATGGCGTTGGTGGTCTTTCCCATGGCCGATACGACCAGCAAGGTGTCTTTGTGCCCCGTTTCTTTTAGTACGGCCACTAGATTTTTCACTCCATCGGCATCCTTTACCGAAGCACCACCAAATTTAAAGATTCGCATGTATCAAATATTTTCTAAGTAGTTCCTAATTCCGTTTTCGTCTAGCTGTACTATGTACCAGCCTCTCATGATATTGGCACCCTTGCTTTGATAGAGATCAATGGCTGGCTCATTCCAGTCCAGCACTTCCCAGCTGATCCTTTTAACACCTTGCTGGCTACCATATCGTACTACTTCATCTAAAAGTGCTGCGCCAATGCCCTTGCCTCGATAGGCTTTGTCAACAACAAGGTCTTCAAGATGAATCACCGGTCCTTTCCATGTGGAGTAGCGCGGATACACTAAGGCAATACCTGCAATGTGGTCATCGACTTCGGCCACAAAGCAACAAAAAAGTGGACGATCTCCAAAACCATCGCGAACCAGGTCTTCAATAGTGATAAGAACAGCATCGGGCTCTTTTTCATAAATAGCCAATTCTTGTATCAGTCGAAAGACATGTGGCATGTCTTCTTTTTGTGCATGTCGTACTTTATAACTCATTGTTGCAAAAATCACATTTAGTTAGAAAATCTCAAAACATAATGATAACGAAAACGTTTTAGTATCACAAAAATATCGATATTTGTGCGCAAATAGCACAACCTACCTTAACTATGGCGCGCAGAAACCAGACCTTGGGTGAATTCATTATTGAAAATCAAAAAGAATTTAGATATTCTACAGGAGAGCTTTCTAAATTGATCAATGCCATACGTTTGGCCGCAAAGGTGGTGAATCATGAGGTCAACAAGGCAGGCTTGGTAGATATCTTGGGCAATGCCGGAGAAACCAATGTGCAGGGAGAAAGTCAGCAAAAGCTAGATGTGCTGGCCAATGAGAAGTTCATACAAACCCTGAAGAACCGTGAGATCATCTGTGGCATCGCTTCCGAAGAGGAAGACGACTTCATTAGCATCAACAGCCAAGATGAGAATCATCAGAACAAGTATGTGGTGTTGATCGACCCCTTGGATGGGTCGTCTAACATAGATGTCAACGTCTCTGTAGGAACGATCTTCTCTGTTTACAGAAGGATCACCTCAGTGGGTACTCCCGTGACGCTAGAGGATTTTCTTCAAACAGGTCGCAATCAAGTAGCAGCTGGTTATATTATCTACGGAACTTCAACGATGTTGGTCTACACCACGGGTCATGGGGTGAATGGTTTCACCCTAAATCCTGCTATCGGCACCTTCTACCTGTCGCACCCTAATATGAGGTTCCCAGAGACAGGCAGGATCTACTCTATCAATGAAGGAAATTATGTGCATTTCCCACAAGGCGTGAAGAACTACATAAAGTATTGCCAAGAGGAGAAAGGGGATCGTCCGTATACATCGCGCTATATTGGTTCTTTGGTATCTGATTTTCATAGGAATATGATCAAAGGAGGCATATATATGTACCCGAAAAGCTCTAAAGCTACTGCCGGAAAACTAAGATTGCTTTACGAATGCAACCCCATGGCTTTCTTGGCAGAACAGGCCGATGGCAAGGCTAGTGACGGCTTTGTGCCTATATTAGACATTCAGCCTAGTGAGCTTCATCAGCGAGTACCGTTCTTCTGCGGAAGTAGGCAGATGGTCGAAAAAGCCGAATCGTTCATGCAAGAGTTTGGCCTGTGAAAAGCACGAAACGGGTAATTTCCCTATATTTGTGCAACTAAGAAAACCACAATAATGGCCAAGAAAAATGAAGTAACCACGCCCCAAGTAGAAGACCCATCTTCAAAGATTGAGGCGATCAAGAACTTGATCTTTGGCGAAAACATTCAAGAGTACGATTCTGAGTTTGAGAAGATCAAGCAGGACATCCGCAAGAAGCAACAAGAACTGTCTTCGCTTGTAGATGAAGTAAGAGCAGAATTGATGCAGAATGTAGACAACCTAAGTACCGACCTGAATATCCGCATAACAGAATTGGAAAACTCACTGAACGACAAAGCAGATGAGTTGCAACATACCAAGGTGGATCGCGACCTACTAGGTGACCTTCTGGTAGATCTTGGAAACAGAATTCGCAAGTAGCGCTTAATCCTCTACCCTTATGAACGAAAGGGATAAGCTGACCATCCTCAAGGACATCTTGCTTACCGACGACCGTCAGTATGCAGAGGCAGTCAAAGAACGTATTGCCATACTTGAGGAGACGCTTAACGAACGTTCAAAGCTTTCTAAAAAGGTGGACCCCATTGTAGAGCAGCAGCTACAGCAGTTCATCAAGGAGATGCCCAAGACCTTAGGGCCCACCATTACCAAGACACTTAAGGAAGAGATCAAGAACTCTAGAGACCAAGTGGTCGAAGCGTTGTACCCTATCATAGGCAAGATGATCAAAAAATATGTGGCACAGGAAATCAAGTTGTTGTCTGAACGCATCGGTAAAGAAGTAGAAGATAGCTTTACGGCAAGGGGTTGGAAACGAAGATTCAAGGCCTGGTTTACAGGTGTGAGCGAAGAAGACCTGATCATTAGTGAACTTGCCGAAGAGCCAGAAGTACTTCAGGTAATGATCATAGAAAAGGACTCCGGTATTCTGGTCGGCAGCTTCAGTCGCTCTGAAACGATCGATGAGGACATGGTCTCTGGAATGCTGACCGCCATCAAGAACTTTGTTGAAGATGCCTTCATCCAGAAACAACAAAATCTTGAGCTTATAGAGTACGAGCTTTTTGACATTCACATACAGAACTTTGTTAATCACTATATTGCGGTCGTTATTTCTGGGAATTACAATACGCACTTTAAAGACAAGTTACAGGACGTTATCTTTGAGTTCTACGAGAACTTTATCCAATTGATGGAATATTCTAACGATATTGACCAAGAAAAAATAGCAAGAGAATTAACCTATTATTTCAACAATGAGAGTCTCTAAGAAAATAGTATTGCTAGGACACTTTGGCGTAGGAAAGACATCGTTGATCCGTCGATTTGTCGAAGACACCTTCTCCGATAGCTACAAGGTGACTATCGGGGTGCATATTCTTAAGAGAGAGGTCGAGCTAGAGAATGGCAAAGACGTCAACCTCATTATCTGGGACCTTGAGGGATATGATGATATAAAGAAAACCCGAGAGTCGTACCTGCTAGGAACCCATGGGTTTATCTATGTTTTTGACATCACCAGACCAGATACCTACAAAGAAATTGACAAATCCATAGCATACCTACAAGAGAAATTTAACGACATCCCGTTCAAAATTGTTGGCAATAAGGCCGATCTGGTGACCAAAACGTATTTAAAGGAAAACAAGGAAGAATTCATAGTTCGCCCCAACTATTTTACCAGTGCCAAGACAGGAGCCCACGTAAAGGACCTCTTTACAGACCTGGCCAAAGAACTTATTGGATAATGACATTAGACGACATAAAGGCGGACTTTTACAAAGTTCGTAGACAATTTGTGCTAGTAGACACGAACGGGAAGATCATTGAATCTGATGATGCCCTATTTAAACTGCGCAATGGTAGCTTCATTCAAAAAGAGCACGCTTTTTTTGAGAGCTTGTCCCCAATTTTCCTTGAAAAGGAAGAGTTGCAACTTAACTGCGTTCATCTAGGCAAGCAAGACGAGTTTATCTGCGATATCGAGATAAAGAGCATGGCTGATGGTCTGCTGATCATCATCACCAATTTCACCGAACACTATGCCGAACTGCAAAAAGTGACCCAGACGCGAAACGAATCTGTGATCGCCAAGCAGTTTCTGGACCTTCAGAATAAATTCTTGAAAGAAAAGGAAGCGTTCAAGAACAGATTCATAGCAAACTTCAGCCATGAGATCCGCAATCCGTTGACCAGCATACTCACGTTCTCGCAAATGCTTCAACATACCGAGCTGACCAATGACCAGTTGGACTATGCGGGCGTCATACAATCTTCTACCGTAGACCTTAAGAACATGTTAGAAGATATCATGGACATCTCTAAGATCGAGGCAGGAAAACTTACGATAGAACCTAGGCTTTTTGACCTTAGGGGCGTTTTAAAAGACATCGAGCGCACATACTCGGCCAAGGCAAGGGCGAAAGGGTTGAAATTCGTCATGGAGGTCGACAAAAAATTCCCTGAGCAAGTAGAAGGTGACCCCGTTAGGCTGAAACAGATAATAGTAAACTTGCTGAACAACGCACTGAAGTACACCAAAAAAGGAAAGGTCACCTTGCACGTAGAGCAGAACTATCGCCGAGGCAACAGAGCAAACATACATTTCAGCGTTGCTGATACAGGAAGGGGGATCAAGGAAGAGGACCAGTCCAAGATATTCGAGAGCTTTTCGCAACTGCAGAGCAGCGGAGACCCTAAAGGTGTTGGGCTTGGGCTATCCATAGTAAAACAGATCCTTCATCTGATGGAGTCTGACATTAAGTTGGAAAGCACTCATGGCAAAGGAAGCAAGTTCAGCTTCAATATGAATTTCAACTTCCCATTGATTCCTTCAGTACAAAAGGAAAAGAAGAAGCAACAAGAGCGAGCAGAGAGGCCGGCAGTTGCAAGGAGGAAAGAGAAGTTCAAAGCATTGTTGATCGAAGATTCTGAGATGACTCAGATGGTCATGCTAAAGATATTGGTGAGTACCGGAGATTTTTACGTTGAGATCTTCGAGGGCGCAGAAGGAGTGTTAGAAGACCTGAAGCATAACATCTATGATGTGATCCTTATGGACATCAAATTGAACGGAATACAGGGAGACGAGCTGACGCAGCAGATCAGAAGGCTAGGATTCAACAATACTAGAAATGTGCCCATAATTGCGGTCACTGCCTATCATAAATCTAAGGACCTGACGAGGTACAAACGTGCCGGAATAACCGAGACACTGATCAAGCCATTTGACGAAGAGACCTTGTTAAATGCGGTGTACAGCAATCTTAGGTCATAAAAAAAGGCCAAGTTCTAGACTTGGCCTTTTTTGACTGTCAAGGTTTTGCTACCTATTCATATTTCTGATCTCTTCGTCGAACTCTTCAAAGTCGACACCAAAGCTTACCAATTCTAGTGCTTTGGCAACCACGTATTTCACATTGTTTGGCGTGAAGCCCAACCCGACACTTAGACGCTCAAGCAACGGTTGCTGCCTTTCGCCGATCTCATCATCTGCAAACACCATCCTTGTGAGGTCGTACAGACGCTCTAGACGGCGCTCGTATGTAACTGGCGGATTGATCGGGTAAGACGAATAATTGTCTAAGATGGTGTTGTATTCATGGTCCGAGATGTGAAGGCGATGAGCCAAACGTCTTAGGAAGGATCGCTCTCCTTCTTTGATGACCCCATCACTCATGGCTACTCTGACAATAGCGGCAAAATGATCTTTGTTCCTTTTTTGAAAACCGCTATCGTATAATTCTTTGATCGATGACATTTATGTTCATTTTTTGGTGGCACAAATATAGCCATTCCAAAAAGCATTTGAAATCGAAATGGATATAATTGCTAGCGCATGGAATGGCATAAGTTTTTAGGCGCTCAAAGAAGCGTAGAAGTTATTACGATGATCGACCAAGGCAAGCATATGTTGCAAAGATGCTGCAGAATCACAGAAATTTAATTTGCCGCCGCTCTTTAACAAGAAGAAAGGTTTTGTTAATTTCGGTAGATGCAGCAATTCCCTGAAAAGCTTCGGAAAAGGATTGAAGAACGAAACAAGAACAATGCGTTACGGAGACTGCCAGTGCCCAAGGATCTAGTGGATTTTTCCTCTAATGACTATCTGGGATTTGCCAAAGACGAGCAACTCTATGAAAGAACATATCGGTTGCTTGTCGATAACGCAGTTGAAATGAATGGAGCTACCGGCTCACGTTTGCTGTCAGGAAATCATTTATTGTATGATGAGGTAGAGGCTAAACTTTGTGAAGACTACGATTCAGAGGCAGCGTTGATCTTCAATAGTGGTTATGATGCGAACGTTGGTTTCTTCTCATCGGTCCCACAACGTGGCGATGTGATCCTTTATGATGAGTATATCCACGCTTCCGTTCGTGATGGCATCACGATGAGTCTGGCCAAAGGCTATAAGTTTAGGCACAATGATCTAGATGACCTAAAAAGTAAGGTAAAAGCTTGTCATGCCGAGCGCAGTCGAGGCGCGGAAGTGTATTTGGTCACTGAATCTGTCTTCTCAATGGATGGCGATTCTCCTGACCTCGACGTATTATCGAAATATTGCGATGAAAATAGATTCCATCTTGTAGTTGATGAGGCACATGCAGTTGGTGTCTTTGGAAATGGCATGATTCCTCGGTTGCAGCTGACATCTAACATCTTTGCACGAATCATCACATTCGGGAAAGCATTCGGTTGTCATGGAGCGGCCATTTTGGGGTCAAATACGCTGAAAAGCTATCTGGTCAACTTTGCTCGAAGCTTTATCTACACCACGGGCTTGCCTCCACATTCGGTGGCCACGATCATAACGGCACATAGCATCTATACAGCTTCTGAAACATCCAAGCAGCTTCGAGAAAACATTGAGCACTTTCTTCAAAAGGTAAAGGAACTTGACTTGCACAAGCAATTCATAGCAAGTTGCTCGGCCATTCAATGTGCCATTATTTCAGGGAATGATAGGGTCAAAGAAGTTTCCCAACAATTACAACAAAAGGGGTTTGATGTTAGGCCTATTCTATCACCTACTGTTCCCGCTGGACAAGAGCGACTCCGTTTTTGCTTGCACAGTTATAATTCGGAAGAAGAAATCGAGGAGGTCTTGCATTTGCTTGCTACTTTTGTAAACCAATAACAAAAAAGCACTTGGTTCCCTCTCCTTGGGGTGAGGGTCAGGGTGAGGGTACTATGAAAAAACTCTTTGTCACAGGCATTTCGACCGACGTAGGAAAGACGGTTGCTGCAGCAATTCTAGTGGAAGCCTTGCAGGCCGACTACTGGAAGCCCGTGCAAGCGGGCGCCCTTGATAATTCAGATTCGCATACGGTTAGCAGATTGATTTCCAATTCGAAATCAGTCATCCATCCCAATAGCTATGCGCTCCATACGCCGATGAGTCCGCATGGGGCTGCTGAGATCGACGGAATCGCGATCCAATTGCAGGGGATCAAAGAACCTAAGACCCGAAATCACCTGGTCATCGAAGGTGCAGGCGGATTGCTCGTTCCACTTAATGATACAGAAACAGTATTGGAGACGATCAAGCCAGACTATGAAGTAGTGGTGGTCTCGCGTCATTATCTAGGAAGCATCAATCATACATTGCTCACTGTCGAAGCGCTGAAACAACGGAAGCTGAATGTCAAAGGCATCATTTTCAGCGGAGATGAACATCCTTCCACAGAAAGCATAATTGAGAAAATGGCGGGCATACCAATTTTAGGAAGAATCGGTGAAGAACCTTACTTCGATCAAAATGTGATCAAGGAGTATGCAGGACGTTTCAAACTTTTTCTATAGCGTCAGGGAATGAGGGCCCAGGGTTTGAAACATTAAAAATTATTAATGAGATGCCGAGATAAACTCAGCATGAGAAAAATGATCATGAACCTACGAGAGCGCGATAAAAAACACCTCTGGCACCCACTGACACAGCATAAGACACATGGTGACATGTTGCCCGTAGCAAAGGCAATAGGCGCTTTGCTTTTCGATGATCAAGGCAATGAATATATCGACGGGATCGCTTCGTGGTATGTAGCCATGTATGGGCACTGTAATCCATACATCACCGATCGAGTCGCCAGTCAGATGCAACAACTGGACCAAGTGGTCTTCAGTGGCTTTACACACGAACCTGCCATCAGGATGTCAGAAGCATTGATGGAGATCCTACCTGATAATCAGCAGAAATTATTCTTTTCAGACAATGGCTCCACAGCAGTAGAAGTAGGTGTGAAGATGGCCTTGCAGTATCATTTCAATAAGGGTGAAAAACGAAACGTGTTAATTGCTTTTGAGGAAGGTTTCCATGGAGATACCTTCGGGGCGATGTCGGTATCTGGGCTTTCGATATACAATGGTCCGTTCGAAGATCTCCTCATTCAGGTAGAACGGATCCCGGCGCCGGATGGCAATAACAATGAAGGAGTACTTTCTCAGCTCAACAATTTGATTGCTAAAGGCAATGTGGCAGGTTTCGTTTACGAGCCACTGGTTCAAGGCGCAGCGGCGATGAAGATGCACGATGCAGAGGGTCTTGACGAATTGATCGCATTTTGCCACGAACACGATGTGGTCACTGTGGCCGACGAAGTGATGACGGGCTTCGGTAAGACTGGGGAATATTTCGCCTCAGACCACCTTGAGCACAAACCCGACATCATGTGCTTATCTAAGGCGTTGACAGCAGGATTGCTGCCGATGGCGATCACTAGTTGCTCGCTAAAGATATTCGATGCATTCTATTCAGATGAATTGTCAAAGGGATTCTTCCATGGGCATACCTATTCAGCAAACCCACTAGCTTGTGCGGCAGCTTTGGCAGGGATCGAGCTGTTGCAGTCTGAAGAGATGAAGCACAACATTCATAGAGTCACTGCTTCTCACCAACGGTTTGACAAGCATATCAGGCAACATCCAAAGGTCGCATCGACACGGCAGTTGGGTGTGATCTACGCGATAGATTTGAATGTAGAGATGCAACGCTACGGCAATTTACGCGATAAGCTGTTCAACTTTTACATGGAAAACGGCGTGTTCTTGCGTCCGCTGGGGAATACGATCTATATTTTGCCACCCTATGTGATCACTGGGCAACAGCTTCAGCAGGTGTATGAGGTGATCGAAGCGTCGCTAGAAATACTTTAAAGTCCCCTCTCCTCGAGGATAGGATAGAGGTAGGCGCTTTTATTCAATCAAGAGATCCGAGCTTTGACCCTCATTCATCTCTACACGGATCTCATCATAGACCCATTCATCTCCTTCACCTCGGGCTTTCACATATAATATGGCGGCACCTTTTGGACCGGCAATTGGAATGCGCATATCAGCCCCTTTCTTTCCATTGGTCCAGTTGAAGTTCCCTTGTACCATACCATCCTTCTCTATCGGCGAACCTAACAATTCGATCATCTTCTTGTCTTGGTTGATCTTCTCAAGGGCATATTCGTAAGGTTGCGATTCTTCCATGGCAGAAGTGATCCCAAAAATAAGCCCGCCAACCATCATAAAGAACAAGATGGTCAACGTTAAGCAACCACCAACAGGCACTACCCACTTCCAGTTGCGTTTCCACCAACTAGGGCGCTCGATCAGTTCGTTGTCAAATGCTTCCTTGTAATCTGGGTCTTGTTCGATCATGGCATGAAAATAAGAATTATTTTTGCATGAAATGACACTTCTTTTGAGGCAACCAATTTCCATTACATCCATCGGTTCTATTTCAGCCATAGGGATTTCTTCCGAAGAGATCTGGCAACACTATTTGAGTCCAAGTCATTGTTTCATTGAAAAGGAACTGGACGGGAGCCCTACATTCGTAGCGCCACTTTCTCAAGAGGCCAGACAAGAGGTTGAAGCACTCCGACAGCGTGACCGGAAGTATCAAGCTTTAGACGACACGGTATTATTGGCCATTCATGCTAGTCGAGCTGCCTTAAAGAATACAAATTGGCAGCAAAAAGGTGTTTTAGGTGTAAACATCGGGTCCTCTCGTGGTGCTACGACCTTGTTCGAGAGCCATCACACGGAATTTTTGCAACGGAGAAAAGTGCAGACCTTGACATCTCCTACAACCACGTTGGGCAATATCTCCTCGTGGGTAGCGCACGATCTGCAAACGCAAGGACCGACCATTTCACACTCGATCACATGCTCTACGGCCTTGCATGCGCTGCTGAATGCCATTGCATGGTTGCAATCGGGAATGGCAGACATGTTCTTAGTTGGTGGCAGCGAGGCGCCGTTGACGCCTTTCACCATCGCGCAGATGCGCGCGATGAAGATCTATGCTTCTTTGTCATCCCGAGCGCAGTCGAAGGATGTTTTGTATCCTTGCCAAGCACTGAATCTAGAAAAACAGGGTAACACCATGATATTGGGCGAAGGAGCTTCGGTAGCATGTTTAGGTAGAGGTGAGAACGAAAACGCACTAGCGATCGTTGAAGGCATTGGCTATGCTACCGAACCGCTTCAGCATCCTGCGTCGATCTCTACAGATGCAGAATGCTTCCAACGTTCAATGAAGATGGCATTAGGCGGTATCTCACCTGAAAAAGTAGATGTGATCGTGATGCATGCTCCAGGCACTATCAAAGGTGATCAGAGTGAATACAATGCCATCAAAAGAATCTTTGATGGCGTAATGCCGGCTTTGACCACTAACAAATGGAAAGTAGGGCATACCTTCGGTGCTTCAGGGATGTTGAGCGTAGAAATGGCAATACTAATGCTACAGCATCAAGAATTCATCGAAGTTCCTTACATTCAACATAAAGATCTTCCAAAAAAGATACAGCGCATCTTGGTGAATGCAGTAGGCTTTGGCGGAAATGCGGTGAGTGTGCTGCTTAGGCTACCATAGTGTTTACAAAATCGTTCACAAAAGAATACTTCTATCGGGATCCTAAAAATAGGATTTCCTATTTTTGATAAACAAACGATACCCGAATGACCAACATCCGACACAACTGGACCAAAGAAGAGATCCTTGAGATATACAATAAGCCTATGATGGAACTGCTCTACGAAGCAGCTACTATCCATCGGTGGTACCACGATCCCAACACAGTACAAGTCTCCACATTGCTTTCGATCAAGACAGGAGGCTGTCCTGAAGATTGTGGGTATTGCCCTCAAGCGGCACGCTATCATACCGATATCGAAGGCAACGACCTCATGTCTGTCCAGCAAGTGAAGGCACAGGCGCTTCGTGCGAAAGCCTCAGGAAGTAGTCGGGTTTGTATGGGTGCTGCCTGGCGAAATGTGAAAGATGGCCCTGAGTTTGACCAAGTGCTGGAGATGGTGCGCGCCATCAACAAATTAGACATGGAGGTGTGCTGTACATTGGGCATGGTTACCGAAAATCAAGCCAAGCGTCTTGCTGAGGCGGGTTTGTACGCCTACAATCACAACTTAGACACTTCCGAAGAATATTATAAAGAAGTCATTTCAACACGTGGGTTCGAAGATCGCTTACAAACCATTGATAATGTGCGAAAGACCAATGTAACCGTATGTAGTGGCGGCATCATAGGCATGGGAGAAGCCGCTGAAGACCGCGCCGGAATGTTGGTGGCACTTTCAACCTTGGACCCGCAACCCGAATCTGTGCCGATCAACGCATTGGTTGCCGTAGAAGGCACTCCGATGGAAGATGAGCAGCCTGTGGAGATCTGGGACATGATTCGCATGGTGGCTACAACGCGTATTGTCATGCCGCAAACTCAAGTGCGCCTTTCTGCTGGTAGAACTCAGATGAGCCGCGAGGGGCAAGCTATGTGTTTCTTCGCAGGTGCCAACTCGATCTTTGCAGGAGACAAGTTATTGACCACGCCCAATCCTGACGTGAATGAGGATATGGAAATGTTCAAGATGCTAGGCCTGAATCCTATGAAGCCCTTCACCAAGAAAGACCAACCTAAGACAGTCGAAGCTGCCGATTCTCGATACCAAGAGCTAGGCGAAAAACCACGCTGGTCAAGACCCGATCACACTATCGAACGTAACGAATTGGCCAAACAAAAGGCTAAAATGGTAAAATAGACGTTTTGCTTTAAGAAACGTTTAGGAAACCATTTATTAACTTTGCGCGGCTAAATTAGTTGATACTTGAAATTGAACTTGAAAGAGATTCCCAGGGTCAATACTTTGACCAAGCAGGAATTTATCCGAGATTATTTCAAACCACAAAAACCCGTGGTAATAGAGCACTTTGTTGATGATTGGCCTGCATACTCGAAGTGGAGTTTGGCGTACATGAAAGAAGTGGCAGGCGATAAAGAGGTGCCGTTATATGACGACAGGCCGGTTAAGCATGATGAAGGCTTCAACGAGCCGCATGCCAAGATGAAGATGGACGAGTACATAGACCTGTTGAAGCGTGAGCCTACCAAGTATCGTATTTTCCTTTGGAATATATTGAAGGAAGTACCAGGGCTTCAGAAAGACTTCTCGTACCCCGATTTTGGCCTGCGATTGATGAAGGGACTGCCGATGCTCTTTTTTGGTGGTGCAGATTCGTACACGTTCATGCACTATGATATAGACCTGGCTAACATTTTCCACTTTCATTTTGAAGGAAAAAAGCAGTGTATCCTCTTCGATCAAGAGCAGAGTAAGCATTTGTATAAAGTTCCCCATTCTTTGATCACGCGAGAGGACATCGACTTTGCAGACCCGGACCTAGAGAAATGGCCAGCGCTTCAACATGCCCGAGGCTATGTCGCCGATCTAGAACATGGCAATGTGCTATACATGCCCGAAGGCTACTGGCACTACATGCGCTATCTCACACCTGGATTCTCGATGAGCTTGCGTGCTATCGCACGAAATCCGAAGAATTTGGGCAAAGCTGTGTACAACGTATTCGTGATGCGCCATTATGATAATTTAATGCGAAAGGTGAAAGGCCAGCAATGGATCGACTGGAAGAACGAGCAGGCCATTTTCCGGACCCACAGGAATATGACCGCAAAAGTGGAAAGCTAATTAATCATAAGCTGTTCAACTGTCATTTCGAGTGCAGTCGAATCCTTCAATGGTTGCTTTGAGATTTATATGAGTTAGGGGATTAGTTCTTTCACCTTATCATAGACCAAGTTAGGCTCCCAACCGCGATATAACAGATAGTCCGCCAATTTTTTCCGTTTCTTGAATGCGTTGGATTCCTTGGTCGTGGAAAGCTTTTTACGAGCTAGTTGGTCTAGCTTTTCATGATAGGTCTGGTCATCAATCTCCTTGAGGGCAGCTTTTATATTGAAAGCGGAAATGTTCCTTTGTTTCAGCTCTCTAACAATTCGATTCCTACCCCAACTTTTGATGTTGAACTTTCCTCTGGCGAAACTTCGCGCGAAGCGCTCTTCATTCAAGAGACCATGCTCGATAAGATGTGCTACGATATGGTCTATGGCTTGCGGGATCATGTGCATCGCTTGCAGTTTGCCAACGACCTCTTTGTGGCAACGGTCTTGGTAGGCACAGTATTGCTCCAATTTTCTTGTGGCTTCTGTGACTGAATATGTTTTGCGAGCATGCATTGGGTAAATATAGTAGACTTTTGGGCATAAAAAAACCCACATCATTCCGATAGCTATCGGAACTTGATGTGGGCTTTTACTTTATCAATTACTTTTGAGCACATTTCCTTCCCCGTCGTGGAAATGGTACTCAAGATAGGTGTAAGCGTCTCTGGGCAATATCTTTACCCATTTTTTATGCTCCATGAACCATTTGGAGCGGATGGAATGCAATCCTTTGGTCAGGTAGGCGCCAACAAATGGATGCACGCTTAGCATCAGCTTCTTGTTGGCGGAACCATTGCTCAATAGTTTTTCCAGGTCATTTTGGATCTTGTCTATTAGAATGATCGGTGGTTCTACCTTTCCGTCTTTGTTAGGGTCTTCTTCCCTGGTTTGTATATTCATTTCGGGTCTTACCCGTTGTCTGGTGATCTGCACCAACCCAAACTTACTAGGCGGTAAGATCTTGTGCTTAGCACGATCCGATTTCATTTCCTCGCGGAGATGGTCAAAAAGCTTTCTGCGATTCTCAGCATTGGTCATGTCTATAAAGTCGATCACGATGATGCCACCCATATCACGAAGGCGCAGTTGCCTTGCGATTTCGGAGGCGGCGATCAAATTTACTTCCAGTGCTGTGTCCTCTTGATTTTTGGCTTTATTGGATCGGTTGCCGCTGTTCACATCAACGACATGCAGTGCTTCGGTATGCTCTATCACGAGATAGGCGCCTTTGCTCATGCTTACGGTGCGGCCAAAAGAGGTCTTTATCTGTCGCTCTATGCCATACCTTTCAAAGATGGGAACTTTGGACTTGTAATGCGTTACAATAGATTCTTTTTTGGGAGCTATGGCTTGTACATAGTCCTTGATCTCTAGAGCCAATGCTTCATCATCTACATGGATCCCTGTGAATTGGTCGTTGAAGAGGTCTCTTACCATAGATGAGGCTCTTCCCATTTCACTTAGAACTTTAGACGGATGCTGTGCTCTCGGAATTTTTTTGCACATCGATATCCATCGGGATACCAGATTTTGCAAGTCTTTGTCCAGTTCTGCAACTTTTTTGCCTTGTGCAACTGTACGTACGATCACGCCAAACCCTTTGGGTCTAATGCTTTGTACCAAACGTTTAAGTCGGTCTTTTTCTTCGCGACTAGCGATTTTCTGAGAGACCGAAATTCTGTCTGAAAAAGGTACTAGTACCATGTATCTACCTGCAATAGAGAGCTCCGAGCTGATTCGGGGTCCTTTGGTAGAGATAGGTTCTTTGACGATCTGTACAAGTGTAGACTGATTGGCGTGCAATACTTCTGTAATGCGGCCATCTTTGTCTATTTCTGGTTCAAAAGGGAAATTCTTCAAAGAGTAATCTTTGAACTTACCTGCGCTTACACGCTTGATGAACTTTAACAGGGAGGTCAGCTTTGGGCCCAGGTCATGATAGTGCAAAAAAGCATCTTTCTCATAACCCACATTCACAAAAGCTGCATTGAGACCGGGAACGGGCTTACGGATCTTGGCCAAAAAGATATCGCCTACCGTAAACTTGTTATCTTCATGCTCCTTGTGCAGTTCGATCAATTTTCCATCCTTTAACAAGGCAAAATCTACTTGAGAGGAACTGGATCTGATAATGAGTTCAGTATTCACTCCGTTTCAATTTGTATCCCGATCCCAAACAATGTATTGGAACGAGATGGATTAAACAATAGTTGAACAAGTTTTTCAACCGTTGGAGAAACATGTGCATCTTAAAGACCGCAGATCTTGTTTCTCTCTTTTCAAAGAACGATTTCAATGTCTTTAAAAAGAAAAAGTAGCGAATAGGCTACTTCTTCTTCTTGTGTCGGTTAGCTCTTCTTCTTTTTTTACGCTTGTGCGTGGCTACCTTGTGTCTCTTTCTTTTTTTACCGCTCGGCATATTGGATAATTTATTTTACTTGAACGTTAGTCTTTACACTTTCTACAAAGACTTTTGCAGGCTTGAATGCAGGAATGTTGTGAGCTGGAATCTTGATAGTAGTGTTCTTAGAGATGTTTCTACCTGTTTTCTCTGCTCGGGTCTTGATGATAAAACTCCCGAATCCTCTCAGGTATACGTTGTCTCCGCTTTCGAGAGACGATTTTACCTCATCCATGAAAGATTCTACTACGGCTTGTACATCGCCTTTTTCCATGCCGCTCTTCTCTGAAATTCGAGCTACGATATCTGCTTTAGTCATTATATATTAGGTTTAGGATTTAATTTCCAATTTCTTTGTGGGCGTGCAAATATAAAAAATAAATTGATTAAAGTACTGAACGCTAAACTTTTAAAATCTATTATATCGGATGCTTATTTTTGTGTTTCTATGAAAGAAAACCAGGAGTTCTCTAAGAAGTTGATAGCGTGGTATTTAGATAACAAACGCGAGTTGCCATGGCGTATGACGAAGGACCCATACAAGATCTGGTTGTCCGAGATCATGCTGCAACAGACACGAGTGGCGCAAGGGTTGCCCTACTATCTACGCTTCATCGAGGCATTCCCTGATGTTAGAGACCTGGCCGATGCCAGTGAAGAACAGATCTTGAAGCTATGGCAAGGACTCGGTTACTACTCGAGGGCTCGCAACCTACATCATACGGCCCGATATGTTGCCTACGAGCTAAACGGAAATTTCCCCGACAATTACAGCGACCTGAAGAAGTTGAAAGGTGTTGGTGATTACACCGCCAGCGCCATCGCTTCCATTTGCTTTGGCGAGCCCACTCCGGTGGTCGATGGTAATGTATATCGAGTCTTGTCTAGGTTTTTTGGCATTGAGACCCCCATCAATTCTTCCAAAGGCATCAAAGAATTCAAGAGGCTGGCTGAGATTTTGATTGACAAGCAGCAACCTGCCAACTTTAATCAGGCAGCCATGGAATTTGGTGCCACGCAATGCAAACCCCAGAATCCTTATTGTTTGCATTGTCCAATGAACGATGGCTGTTTGGCACTTCAACAGAACAAGGTGGCAATGCTTCCTGTGAAGTTGAAAAAGCAGAAAGTGGGGCAGCGTTACTTCAACTACATTGTGTTTGTTTCTGAAGATGGGAAGACACTTCTTCGACAACGCACTCAAAAAGGAATATGGCACAAATTGTACGAGTTTCCATTGATAGAGACCCGTGCATTGGCTGCCGAAGATGAGGTCCTGCAGCACGAGATGCTCTCGGGGTGCACATCGGTCTCACTATACAATGAGACACCTATCGTGCATAAACTTTCGCATCAACACTTGTATACGCAATTCTGGATAGTAAAGGTAAAGGCATTGCCTGAAAAGGGCATTGCGACCCACAAGGTTCAAGACTTCGCGGTTCCTGTTTTAATCGCTAATTTTGTCGCGGCCTTCGATTTTAAATAGCACGGCATTTTTCGTACATTTGATTGACAACCTAAATTATTTAGAGCATGAGTGGAACATTGAACAAGGTGATGCTGATCGGGCATCTGGGGGATGAGGTGAAGATGCATTATTTTGAAGGAGGAGGCTGTATAGGAAGATTTCCGCTTGCTACCAACGAAACGTACACAAACCGTACCACAGGCGAGAAGGTGACCAATACGGAATGGCACAACATTGTGGTGCGCAACAAGGCTGCTGAGATCTGCGAAAAATACCTGAGCAAAGGCGACCGCATCTATGTAGAAGGTCGCATCAAGAATAGACAGTGGCAGGACGATAGCGGGAATACACGCTATTCTACTGAGATACAAGTTGTAGATTTCACCTTTCTTAGCACAAAGAAAGAATCGGCACAATTATCAGGCCAACCGGCAGGGGCCGCACAGGCCAACCAACCAGCAGCTAAGCCACAACCCGAGGCAAAGAAAGAAGATGTCTTTGCGGCAGAGCAGGAAGATGATGACCTTCCTTTCTAAAGTTTAACGAAACTCGATTTCTTTGGACCCAGAACCCGCCAGTCTCACATCCTTTTTGACAAGCAGCATAGATAGTGTTCTTGTTGTCAAGTTTGTTTTACTAGCCATACTGCTTTGCTGCTCGGCCATGATCTCGGGCGCTGAAGTTGCCTTCTTTTCCCTCTCTAGCACCGACATTGCTGAGGCAGAAGAATCCAACTCGAGAAAAGGGAACATCGTTGCAAGGCTTCTTGAAAATCCCAAGCGGTTACTAGCTACTATCTTGGTAGGCAACAACTTTATCAATATTGCCATTGTGCTATTGTCGGCATCGATCACATCTGAATTGATCTCTGATTGGAATCCCCTCACCAAATTCATCACCGAAGTCGTCGTCGTAACCTTTCTGATACTACTCTTCGGTGAAATACTTCCCAAGGTGTACGCCAGCCGTAACAACCGAAGTTTTTCAGCATTCATGGCACGGCCACTGCAGTTGTTAAATCGATTGTTCTGGTTCCCGGCTAGCCAGTTAAGCGGTTTTTCGTCCTTTATCGAAGAAAAACTGGGCAGAGCCAACAGCAACATTTCTGTAGACCAGCTTTCGCAGGCTTTAGAACTGGCCTCGGAAAAGGACACGACCAGAGAAGAGCAAAAGATACTTCAAGGCATTGTTTCCTTCGGCAACACCGATACCAAACAAGTGATGCGGCCTCGCATAGATGTGTTTGGGCTAGACAAGACCATGTCTTTTGGTGAAGTAATTCCAGCGGTGATAAAAAATGGGTATTCTAGGATACCCGTGTATGAAGAAAGCATAGATGCCATCGTAGGAGTATTGTATGCAAAAGACTTGCTGCCTCATATCGATAAGACGGTTTTTGAATGGAAAACGCTGATACGCGAGCCCTATTTTGTGCCAGAGAACAAAAAATTGGACGATCTTTTGAAAGAGTTCCAAGAAAAGAAAATACACTTGGCCATTGTGGTAGACGAATACGGAGGCACTTCTGGGATCGTTACACTCGAAGATATCATCGAAGAGATCGTAGGCGATATCAGTGATGAGTTTGATGACGAAGACCTGATCTATTCAAAATTAGACGAGCACAATTATGTATTTGAAGGAAAGACAACACTCAAAGACTTTTACCGAGTGTTGCGATTGGAAGACGACGGTGCACTTTTTGAAGAGCACAAGGGCGAATCTGAGACCATTGCTGGCTTTGTGTTGGAGACTTCCAAAAGTTTTCCTCGCAAGGGGGCAAAAATAAATTTCCATAACTATACGTTTACAGTAGAGGCTTTAGATAAGAAGCGCTTAAAACAGATAAAGGTCACCATTCATTGATGCGTTATTTTGTAGTATTTCTCATAGCGATGACCCTATTGGGCTGTAAAGAAGATACACTGCCTAAACCTAAGGGCTTCTTGAGCCTAGACTATCCAAGCCCACAGTATCGATCGTTTGATGAAAACTGCCCGTACCTGTTTGATAGGAATGTGTATTCTAAAGTTCAAGACAAAGGAAACTGTGCGATGGATCTCGATTATCCGGCCATGCGAGCAACCATACACCTATCATACAAACCTGTGCAGAACAACCTCAACGCACTACTTCGAGATGCTCAGAAGCTTGCCATAGACCATACCATTCGCGCCGAAGGTATTGTTGATCAGCCTTTTGTGAATGTGGATAGCAGCGTTTATGGGATGTTCTACAGCATAGCAGGGAATGCTGCATCCCAGTCAAACTTTTATGTTACCGATAGTGTGCAGCACTTTTTAACTGGCTCACTATACTTTCATGCCAAACCCAATTACGACTCTATCTATCCCGCTGCGGTATATCTGCAGAAGGACATTCGCAGGATCATGGAAAGTTTAGAATGGAAGGAGTGAGGCTTGATCAAAAGTAGCACAGATGCTCTGTCAACTATGAAAGAGGCACAGTTTACGATCATTGTTCCTATATACAACGAAGAAGAGAATCTCTTCAGGTTAGAACAAGAATTGGTAGCTTATCTAAGGGCTGCCACCCAACAGACAAAGGTTCTTCTGATAAACGACGGATCCACCGACAATAGTCAAGAACGCATCGAAGCGATGTGTTTCAGGAACAAAGAGTTCATACACCTTAGTTTTGATAAGAACTATGGCTTGAGTGCTGCTATAAAGGCAGGATTTGACCATGTAGAGACGCCGCTTGTGGGTTATATGGATGCCGACCTTCAAACATCACCTGCTGATTTTGATCTATTGTTAGAGCACATTCCAGAATACGACCTGGTGGTAGGCATACGTGTACATAGGCAAGACTCGCTTGTCAAGAATGTTTCTTCCAGAGTGGCCAACCGTATCCGTCGAGCGTTTACTGACGACGGTGTTGAAGACACCGGATGTCCGTTAAAAGTATTCAAGACTAGTTTTGCAAAGAAGGTCCCTATGTTCAAAGGATTACATCGGTTTTTCCCAGCAATGGTACTATTGCAGAACGGAAAGGTAAAACAAGTGCCTGTTCGGCATTTTCCTCGTGTAGAAGGCAGCACCAAGTTTGGGCTTGTAAACCGTCTTTTTGGGCCACTAGTCGATTGTTTTGCGTATTTGTGGATAAAACGAAAGTATATCAATTATGCCCTACGGGAATCAGACGAATGACTTCTCGGCGAGATGGTTGGCGAACATGATAATTATCATATTTTTAATGGCCAAAGACCTCTAGCTTTGTTCCATTGGTGTTGAAGCAAGGTAATCTCAGTTTTGTTGGATCTATAAATTATCGACCTTGCACTAAATACAATATTGATCATTGCCAATGGTCTGTTGGTTTACATTGGCTTTTTTCGAAAAGGAAGCGGCTTCTGTTGGTTGGTCAGAGGCCGCTTCTCTATGTTACAGGCCACAATGCATGTTGAAGCCTCAAATCCTAGCCGAAGATTTTTCGAACTGCCTTCAAGAGCATAAAGATTGAAGCTCAAACCTGCACTGGCATAGGATGCCTTCAAACTGAAAAAATCTCTGCGAATATATTTTAGACGAAAGGATTCTTAAAAGCAGGACCCAATAAAAAAGCCCTCACAGTTAGAGGGCTCTCTCTCATTTTTATGAGAACACGTTCACGCTTTCTTTTCTTTGCAACACTTCATTTTGCAGTCTTCGTCACAAACCATCTTTTCGCCTTCGCCTTTTTTGCAACATTCTTTCTTGCATTCTTCTGGGCACTTCTTATGATTCTCTGCCTTGGTCTTTCCAAACGCCTCTACATTTTTCATGTCTGAGACCTTGTAGATGTCAGCGGTCTTTACCACGGTCATCGCCAAATCGTCAAAGCCTAGCTTGGTCTTGTCATATTCTACCATGGCTAGCTTTTTTTCATAGTCTACCTTGGCAGATCGTACACCTTCTCTTTTGTTGAGGTTCTTCTGAATGGTAGCAGCACAACCAATGGCGCAGGTCATACCATCTATGGTGAACTCAGCCTTGGCCAAGTTCTCTGGCTTCACTTCTGTTTTTCGTGCAGTGGCCACTTCGATGGTCTTCACCTCAGCTTCCTCCTGATCCTTGCATGCTAGCATGGCCGCACCGGCTATAAAGAACACAAATAATTTCTTCATCATTGTCATCGCTTATTGTTGTATTGCAAAATTACGAGTTGTCAAGATAAGAAATAGCTCGAAAACCCTCATTTTTGTGTTAAAAAGTGTGAAAGCCTATGGGTTTTGGCAATAATAAGTGGACATATCTTTTTGTGCTTTCCCTGATCTGGGGTAGCTCATACATCTTGATCAAGAAAGCATTGGTTGGGTTTACGCCGATTCAGCTGGGTGCGGTCCGCATAGTGCTTTCTACTATTTTTTTACTGGCAATTGGATATAAGTCTCTAAAAGGAATCCCCAAGCAAAAATGGGGCTGGGTGGCTGTTTCTGCAGCGGTTGGGACCTTTTTCCCTGTATTCTTGTTTTCGTATGCAGAGACCGAGATCGACAGCAGTGTGGTTTCCATACTAAATTCTTTGGTGCCGCTTTTTACCATATTGGTGGGTTTTATGGCCTTTCAAATATCTTTCACCAAAAGCCAGCTTTTTGGGGTCCTGGTAGGATTGGTGGGCGCTTTTTTGTTGGTTATAGAGGGAGCCAACGTAAACCCGGACCAAAACTACTATTATGCAGGCTTGGTACTTATTGCTGGTGTGCTGTATGCTCTAAATGCCAACATCATAAAGAAATATCTGCAAGATGTGTCGCCTATGGGCATTGCCTTAGGAAATTTTATAGTGATGATCGTTCCTGCACTATTGATTCTGATGCTCTCTGATGTAGCTAGCTTGAACTTTAGAAGCATTGAGGTGTTGGGTTCTTTTGGCTATCTATGTTTATTGGCAGTTTTGGGCACGGGCATTGCCAAGGTGATGTTCAATCGACTCATACAGATATCAACGGCAGTGTTTGCCTCTTCTGTGACCTATTTGATTCCCATTGTAGGTATCTTCTGGGGCATTTTGGATAGTGAGAAATTCACATGGGTTCAGTTTGTGGGATCACTGGTCATTCTCGTTGGGGTGTATCTGGTGAATAGGCGTAAATAATTTCTCGCCTAACCCTCCCCTATAGTTATCGGGACTCTCTCCCTAAGGGGAGGGAACAAAAAAGCAGGCCATTCGACCTGCTCTCTAGTTCGATTTTGAATTGTCAAAATTCATCAGACCTCACAGTGAAGCGGGGTAGGTCCAAACTTGCGGTTTGAGGCCAACCTAGACTAGCTTCAAGTAGAGCTTCACTTAATTGAAGTCTTCGTCAGAGACACCTTCATTTACCTTTAGGTCTGTCACTTTAAAGTCTAGGTTTTGTGGTCCCATGGATTGCGAAATGCTAAACGGAAACTTTACGCCAGCGACTTCTTGATAGTCTCCATAGGTGGTGGTGGACTCGAAGGTTTGTCCTTGCACTTCTTGCTTTTCTTTCTCGAGGAGCTTTAGCCCAGATGATGTGCTGTAGTATACGCTTTTATCGTCTGATACCTTGATCACATAGGCATCTTCGCCATCAACTGCCTCAATTTTCTCTAATGCAAGTTTGCTGGCATCCCAATTCATCTCTGGGAAGGGCGCTGCTTCTTGCTTCACTTTCTTCAGGTCATCACCCTCTAGGTCTTTGCGCTGACCTTGCACCACGACATAGCCTTTATCACCATCAAGCACTTGCTTGCTCATGCTATTGCCCATCATCTGAATGTCCTGCACCAGCTGGTCTTTTGCTGTTTTCTTCAATTCTAGATTCAACATTATGCCTTGCATAGCGGCTTCTGCCTTGATCAGTACAGATGCTACGCTGTTCAACTTGTCTTTGCCGCCGATCGCTTCAATATAATTGTCCAAAACAGTTTGTACAGTGACATCCGCAGGAATCTCCTTGTTGAATTCAGGTCTCTCGATCGCCTTACCATATTTGTCGTAGTATTTTACAGGAAGTGTCTTGCCGTTGAACTCTACTTTTTGAAGGTTTTCCAATACTTCGGCTCCTTTGCCTGTAACGACCACTTTTGCATTTTCGCCTTGAAAATACTTCTTGGCTGCATGCTGCAGATCTTCTTTGGTCACTGCATCGATCTTGGCCAGATAGGTCTTGTAGAAATCCTTGGGGAGGCCTTCGGTCTCGATATTCAAGGCATAGCGGGCAATGGTCTCGGGCTTTTCTAAAGCTAGTACAAAGTTGCCAACATATTTGGCTTTGGCATTTTGTAATTCTTCATCGGTGACCGGCTCATTGCCGATGCGGTCGATCTCCTTCAAGATCTCGACCACAGCACTATCGGTGACTGCATTTCTAACACTGGCGCCCGCCCTAAAACGAGTTGAGGTCTTGCTGTCATTTCCTATTCTGGAGTAGGATCCGTACGTATAAGCCTTGTCTTCGCGTAGGTTCAGGAACAGACGTGCTTCGCCCCCGCCCCCAAGGATCTTGTTGGCGATCAATGCTGGGAAATAGTCCGCGTCTTTCATGGCAAGGTCCACGGTGTTTTGTACCGCGATCTCAGACTGAACGGCATTGTCCATGCCCACAAAGGCAATTTCGGTTGAAGATGCATTTTGAGGTTTGGCAAAGTTCGAAGTAGGCACGACGCCTTTTTTCCATGCTCTAAAATGTTTTTTTGCTAATGCCTTCACATCCTTTACATTCACATCACCGATCACTACCAGATATGCATTGTTGGGGCGGAAGTAGGCATTGTAAAAGTTAGAGACATCCTGAAGCGATACATTGTTCACAGTTTCTTCGGAAGTGAACTCGCCATAAGGATGGTCGGCACCAAAGGCCAAAAGGTCTTCCACACGTCGTGCGGCAGTGGTAACACTTTTCTCGCCGGTCTTTATGCCTTGGATGAGGATATCCTGTTCTTTTTTGAATTCCTCTTCTGTGAAGTTAGGATCGATGGCAGCATCTGCCATCAGCTCTAGTAGTCTTGGGAAGTATTTAGACAGACCGCTTGCAAAAGCATTCTGCGAGCCAAAGCTGATGCTTGCGCCCAGGTAATCTACTTCTTCGTAAAAATCATCCTTACTGATACTTTTAGAGCCTTTCCCTAACATGCTTCCCGTAAGGCTTCCGACGCCTGCTTTTTCTCCTTCAACGATCAACGGATTGTCAATGGTCAACTGTATAGAGACTCTAGGGAGTTTGTGGTTCTCGACTACCATCACGGTGAGCCCGTTTTTCAATTTGAATTGTTCGGCGTCCTTCAAGTTGATGGCAGGTGCCGGTCCTGGTTCGGGTTGTTTGCTGCGGTCTATCTGCGCAAGAGATGCTGTTAAAAAGAAGGAGAGCATCCCGAATAGGGTTAATTTTTTCATAGGAATCTTCAAAATGGATTAGTTGTCTTTGGGTTCTTCAGGCAAATACTCGAGGATCACGCGTTGATTGGGATTCAAGTACTTCTTGGCCACATCGCGAATCTCTTCTCTGGTGATCGAGCGATAGATGTCGATCTCAGTGTTGATCAGGTTGGTATCGTCATAAAGCATGTAGTAACGTGCTAGCGAATTGGCGATACCTTCTACGCTGCTGTTCGAATTCACGAATTGATTCTCAAACTTGTTCTGAAGCTTTTGATAGTCTTTCTCAGTGATCAGGTCGGTCTGTACTTTCACGATCTCCTCATCGATCTCGGTGATCAGGTCGTCCAAAGAATTCTCGCCAAGCGGTAGGCCACCAACGATATAGGCACCATAGTCTTCTTGAGTGCCATTGAAGGCAAACACCTGCAATGCTTGCTTCTGCTCATCAACCAATTTCTTATAGAGCTTTGAGCTTCTTCCGCTGCTCAAGTAGGTAGAGATCATGTCTAGTACATATGCGTCGCGCTCAGTCTGTGCAGGAGTGCGGTAGCCCATGAGCACTGCAGGGATCTGTATGTTGGAGTCATGATACTTGGCCCGTATGGCTTCGGTGATCGGGTCTTCGGCGAATGTCTGTCTTTTGATCTCTTCGCCACGAGGAATGGGCCCGAAATAATCTTGGATCATCTTCTTGGTCTTCGGGATGTCGATATCCCCCGCGACCACCAGTACAGCATTGTTTGGCACATAATACGTTTGGTTGAATTTTTTGAAGTCTTCTAAAGTGGCACTGGCCAAATGCTCAAGAGAGCCGATGGTCTGCCAACGATAAGGATGCTTGTCAAAAAGATTGATGAACATCTGCTCGCGCCATCTACCATAAGGTGCATTGTCATAGCGCAGTCTACGTTCTTCCTGCACCACTTCCTTCTGGGTGTCCACACCGATCTGATTGATGATGGGGTGAAGCAAGCGTTCTGATTCCATCCAGAGCCCCAACTCAAGATTGTTTGAAGGAAAGACTTCATAATAATAGGTGCGGTCTTGGGTGGTATTGGCATTGTTCCGACCTCCGTTGGAGGACACGATCTTGAACCAATCGCCACGAGCGATGTTTTCAGTGCCTTCGAATAAAAGGTGTTCGAAAAAATGGGCGAAGCCTGTCTTGCTAGGATCTTCGTCTTTTGCACCCACATGGTACATCACTGAAGTAGTTACCACAGGAGCACCGTTGTCTTGATGAAGAATGACGTGCATGCCATTGTCCAGGTCATATTCTTCAAAGGCAACTTGCTGTGCTTGCATGGTCGCAACAGATGCGAGCAAAGCCATTGCTAGTGTCATTTTTTTCATAAGGTTATGGTTTACTTGGTTTTAGTGTGAATGTTTATAAGACTTCGATTTTTGTGGGATGTTACAAATTCTTACCAAAAATAAACATCCTTATGGGCCGCGTTAAAAAATTAACACAGCTTTAGCGGTTCTGTGTATTTTTTCGTAATTTGAATGTCACGTTGTTAACTGATTAAACCAAATTCATCATGAAAGGACTTCCTGTTTTCGTTCGCTTTGGCCTGGTCATCGCCTTGCTCCTTGTCGGTTATTTTTTATTGGTGAAAGCCTTCGGTTGGCATGAGAATCCTTGGCTTAGGTTGCTCAACGGACTGATCGTAGGGTTCGGTCTATACGAAGCTATTCGTTTGCGGAAGCTAGAAATGGGCAAGGAGTTCGAATACTTTGATGGTTTTAAAACGGGGATCTATACAGGCTTTATCGCTACTTTGATCTTTGTGCTCTTCATGGGCATTTACATGTTCCATTTAGACACGGCTTTTCCAGAGACCATCCTCGATCAGTGGATGAGCGGTTATTTCCAAGGGCCAGGCATCTTGCTGTTCATTCTTGCATTGGAAGGCTTTGCCTCTTCGGTCATACTTTCACTGACTTTCATGCAGCGTTTCAAACCTAGCTGGAATGTAAAGGAAGAACAGGTCCAAAAAGCCTGAAAACCATTTGCCAGTTAGGGATTTAGCATTATATTTGCACCCGCTTTGTTGAGAAGCGGGTATTTTTTCGAATCAAAACAAGTTAAACGAATACGCTATGTATGCAATTGTAGAGATAGCAGGGCAGCAATTCAAGGTTGCGAAAGACCAGAAGGTATTCGTTCACCGTTTGCAAACGGAAGAAGGTAAGAAAGTCACTTTCGACAACGTACTTCTTCTCGATGACGGCAAGAACGTAACCATCGGCGCCCCGGCTATAGACGGAGCCGCAGTAGAGGCAAAAGTCATCAAGCACCTAAAGGGCGACAAAGTGATCGTCTTCAAGAAGAAAAGACGCAAAGGATACCGTAAAAAGAACGGCCATCGTCAATTTCTCACACAGATCGAGATCGAGAAGATCCTAGCATCTGGAGGGAAGAAGACCACCGCTAAGAAAGAGGCTCCTAAAAAGGCAGAGGCCAAGCCTAAGGCTAAAGCAGCTGCTCCCAAGGCGGCACCAGCCAAGGCGGAAGACCTAAGCAGCAAAACTGTAGCTGAGTTGAAAGAAATGGCCAAAGCCAAGGGAATCACTGGTATTTCTTCCATGAAGAAAGCAGACCTGGTTGAAGCATTAAGCAAATAACGATAAATCTAAGAAACCATGGCTCACAAAAAAGGAGTTGGTAGTTCCAAGAACGGTAGAGAATCAGAATCGAAACGTCTAGGCGTGAAGATCTATGGCGGGCAAGCTGCCATTGCCGGGAACATCATCGTAAGACAGCGTGGTACTACACATCATCCCGGAGAGAATGTGTATGCTAGCAAAGACCACACATTGCATGCCAAGATCGATGGTATTGTAAAGTTTGAAAAGAAAAGAGGAGGAAAATCATTTGTGTCGGTTGTGCCATTTGAGGCATAGTGACTTTTCTTTTACAGGATATAGAAGCCCTTCCAGATGGAAGGGTTTTTTTATGCCAGCCATTAGGATGAAGGGCATGGATCGCATTGATGAGTAGGGGTCAAGGTGTTGAAAGGGTGTTCTGATTATTAGGAAAGAACTATGAAGGCAACTTGCCAGGTCAGATCTTCTGCAAGTACTTCTTCAGGTCTGTATTCTCTTCCAGGTCCATCTTCTTTTTTAGCCTGTATCTAGAAGCTTGCACCGATCTGGGATCTATGTGTAGAATGTTGGCAATTTCTTTGGTTTGCATGCGAAGTTTGATAAAGATGCAATGCCTGAGCTCTATTTCGGTCAAGGATGGATGTAGCTTGCTTAGTCTATCGACATACCCAGTATGTACGGCATCGAAATGCTTTTTCAAGTTCTCCCAGTCGTCGTCGAAATCCAATTTGTTGTCGATGTCTTTGACCATCCGTTTAAGTCCCTTGGTTTCGCTGCCTGTGCTGGTACTTTTTATAGTGTCTTCCAGTTCTTTCTTCAGCACCTTTAGAAACTGCTTGTCATTCAATGAGTCCAAAGAGATATTCATCATCGCTCTATCCTTGCTTTGGTTTTGCTCCTTCAATTCTGCAATGCGCTCGACATGTGTTCTTTCTCTGGTCGAAAAACTCTTCCACAGTCGTAGCACGTACAATATTGCCGAGATAAGTAATATGATGGCAGCAACAAGGGCGATCTTCATTATGTACTTAGAATGTTCTAGCATCTCTAAGTGTAGATCTTTATTCTCTAATTCCTGACGATGGTTGATCTCTTTCAACCTCATGTCTAGATTTAAGTTCTTGATGGTTTGCTCTTTCAGTAATAGGGGGACCATTTCAGGCTCGTTCGACCCGATGAGTTCTAAATTGAAGAGACAATCCGATGAGGTGGTCCGCGCTTGGTGTACCGAGGCGCTTATGGTGTTCATGCCTGCTATAAAATCATCGGGCGAGATCAGTTTTGTGTGGGTTACGGTCTCATTTTCAGTAGAAAAAGCCAAGCTACTTGCCTTGGTCGTATCGGTTACGACGCCGTAGGGCATGTTGTTCCTCATGACCTCATGCCCATTTAGGTAAACAACGATACCGTCATCTCTCTGCACATTCAATTTGTATATCAAGTGTGCATACGGATCCTCAAGCAAGAAGGTTTTCTGGAAATACTTCGTTATGTGTTTGTTCTCTGGGTCGCTGCCATAACTAATTGTAGTGACAATGATGTCGTCGCCATAGCCTAGAGGGGTAATTCCTCTTTTCCAACTTTCACTGATATTCTGGTTTTTGAACCAATCGTTAGGCAGGGGGGTCTCACTATCATAGTATCGCCATTCATCACCTTGGGAAATGACCTTGGTTTGGCTTAAAATAGTCGGACTAGATGAAAAGACAAGGGTGGCAAACAATATTTTGTAAAAAGCATTCATCTTTAGGGGGCCAAAATTTAATTCATCTCAACTTACACATGAAACAGGAACGTCCTCTTCAATAAAAGTATAGAAAATTTAGCTAATAGTAGCTAAATACACATAAAGTCCATTCTTGTAGGAGGTAAATGATATTGTGATATGGCCGTATGAATTCTTACCTTTCAATATTTGTTGGTGACTAATCAAAATCATTATTCAATGAAAAAACTATTAATGCTGATTGTGCTATTGACGGTTGGTTCTTTACAATTGGGATTCGCACAAGAAACCACCATTAGCGGGGTGGTCTCTGATGCTGTGGGGCCGTTGCCGGGAGCAAATATAATTGTAAAAGGAACAACTAGAGGTACAACAACGGATTTTGACGGAAAATACACGATCACGGCTAACATAGGAGACACCTTGATCTACAGCTATGTCGGGATGATCTCTAGAGAAATTTTGGTGTCTGCCAACACGACTGTCAATGTTACACTTGAAGAGGGTAATGTCTTAGATGAGATCGTAGTGACTGCCCAAGGGATCAGAAAAGAGAAAAAAGCTTTAGGTTACGCGATCACACAGGTAGATGGTGATGAGCTAAAAGAAAGAGCCGAATCTGACGTTGCCAGGACCTTGCAAGGAAAAGTGGCAGGTGTGCAGATCAATGCGGCAAGTGGAAGTACCGGTGACTCTCCCGCCATTACGATAAGGTCATCATTGTCGTTAAATCAAAGCAATGACCCACTGATCATCGTTAATAATGTTCCCTTTTCAGGAAGTTTGATCGATATAGACCCCAATGATATCAAAACATTAAATGTGCTGAAAGGTTTGAATGCATCGGTACTATATGGTAGTGAAGGTAGAAATGGCGTCATCTTGATCCAGACAAAAAGCGGTAGTGTTTCAAGTGGCGAAGAAGAGGTCGATGTGAATTTTTCCCAGACCGTTTACACCAATACCATCTCGAACTTGCCCGAGTATCAAAACAGGTACGGACAAGGGAGTAATACCCGTTTCGTGGGAGGGAACATTGGCTCTTGGGGGCCAGCATATACTGAATTGGATGTTGTGCCCCATCCACTGTCCGGGAATTCAAGTTTTCCTGAATTCGCTAATGCCACGGTTCCATATAGACCGCATGACAATGTCCAAGATTTTTTTAGAACGGGAATAGGTAGGATAACATCATTGAATGTAACCACAAGCCAGGAAAAAACGGCCTTTAATATATCTGCGGGTTACACAGATGAAGAAGGGATCATGATCAACAATGATATTCAAAGGTTTAATTTGGGAATCGGGGGATCTGCTGAATTATCGGACAAGATCGATATTTCGGCAACCTTGAACTATTCTACTAGAAAACGAAATTCCGCACAAGGAGCTTCCGTCTTATTTGAGAGATTGCTCTTCCTGCCGAGAAGTGTGGACGTGGCCAATTTGCCATTTCAAGACCCGGTAACAGGGGCCAATGTCTATTATAGATCGGACCAAAACCCATTGTGGACCTTAAACAATGCAGGTAGAAATGATGATGTCGTTAGGATCTTTGGGACTTTCAACGCCAATTACCAGATCAACGACAACTTGGGCTTAAGTTATCGCGTGGGCTATGATTCTGATACAGAAGATGAATTTGATTTTTCAAATAAAGGAGGATTGGACGATGAATTCGTAAATGGATTTTTAGAACTGGACTTTAATAAAGAAGTTGTTGTAGACCAATTTTTCGTTTTACATGCAAATTACCCACTGACCGATAAAATTAGCTTAGATGCCCAAGCAGGTATTAATTCCAAACACTCCAGATTCAAGTCGAACTGGACGCGGTACGAAAACCAAATTGTATATGGTTTTGTGAGACCTCTAAATTACGAGCTCATTCTTTCAGAACCAACAGATGATGATGATCCAACAGAAAACATCAGGGCAAGTGAAAATATTGCTGGGGCTTTCGGGCAATTTGAGTTTAGCTACGACCGGTTCTTATACGTGACCCTGTCTGGCAGAAATGATTGGGGCTCAACGGTAGAGGAGGAGAACAGGCAGTTGTTCTACCCTGGGGTGTCATTCTCTTTCCTTCCAAAATCTGCTTTTAATTTTGATTCGAACATCATCAACTTTTTAAAGCTAAGAGGCGCCTATGCGACCTCTTCGGGATTCCCATCGCGCTACAGGACACGTACTACCTTAGCAGCAACGGCACAGCGTTTTGTTACCGGAGGCACATCTATTATCAGTAATGGCGTGCCTAGAAGATTGGGTAATCCAAACCTAAAGCCGGAACTACATCGAGAGTTTGAAGTTGGACTCGAAAGTATCCTGTTCAATAATAGGGTGAACTTTGAGGCCTCGGTTTTCAAGCGTATATCCGAAGACCAAATTGTTTTTCGCGAATTGGACGGTGCTACCGGTTTCGGATTTACTGAAGATAACATTGGTGAAATTCAAACCGAAGGTATAGAGATCGACCTTGGTGTAGATGTCATCAAAAAAGAAGACTTCAACTTAAATGTAAGAAATATTTTCACCGCCTTTGAAACCATCGTGACCGAGTTAGATGCTGACCGTATTAACTTGGGCGGTAGGAATTTTGCCATACAAGACCAACCACTAAATGTTCTTATGGGCACATATGCGGTAAGGGATAGCGAAGGAAATTTTTTAATAAACCCGGATTCGGGCGAGTTGTTAATAAGTGATGATGTTGGCTTGGAAGACCGTATTATAGGCAATCCAAACCCAGATTGGTCCTTGACGTCCATCACTGGCATAAACTATAAGGACTTCACACTTTCTGCTCAATTAGAATATGTTCATGGAGGCGAGAACTTTTCGGACCTGGTCGAAGACCTGATCGAGAGAGGAGTGACAAGGGATACCGAAAATCGCGAAGGGTCTTTTATACTACCAGGGGTATATGGGGACCCAGCCACAGGTCTTCCATACCTGGACGCCAATGGGCAGACCATACCAAATACAATTCAATTGGATGCAGACGAAACAGCCTTTAGCAATTACTACAATGCCGATGATAACAGCACTTTTGATACTTCGGTATTTAGGATCAGGGAAATAGCGTTGGCATACAATATCTCTAAGGCAAAATTCAAGAACTTACCTTTTGAGAACTTGACCTTTACCCTTAGTGGTAGAAATATCTTTTACAACGCCCCCGGTTTTCCCAAGTATACCAATATAGACCCGGAATTAAGTACAAGTGGCGGTAGCGGCAGTACTACAGTACCGACCACTAAAAGGTATGCCTTTGGCGTTTCAGTTTCTTTTTAAAAACACTTGATGATGAAAAAAATAATAATAGTATTGACCGTAATAGCTGGTTTAGTCTTTAATTCTTGTGAGGTGGCAGATTTTGATCTGCAAGAAGACCCCAACGAGCTGACGCCAACTTCGGTAAGTCCTGATTTTTTGTTAAATGAGATCCAGGTGGCTTTCGGGCAGGTAATGAGCACCCTCAGCTTGAATACCGACGATGTCATGAGGTATGAAGCCATGACTGCCACATACCAAGACATTGCAGAAGCTGATGCTTTAGATGGGGAATGGAATGACATGTATGAAATGAGGGAAAATGTTAAGGTCTTGGTAAATTTGGCCTCAACCAATGACGCCTTGTCATTTCACCGCGGTATTGCCAGAATATTACACGCATATGGTATGGCAACTTTAGTGGATTATTTGGGTGATATTCCTTTTACAGAAGCGAATGTCGCCGGGGAATTTGACCCTGTTCCAGATGATGACGCAACTATTTACACATCTCTTTTGGCAGATATCGACCTTGCCATAGAAGACTTGAATAATGCTACATTCGAACCCGCATTGGATATTTATTTTGATGGAGATGCCTCAAAATGGATAAAATTGGCAAATAGCTTAAAGTTAAGATTATACCTTAATATAGGAAATGCCAGTGAGATCAATGCGCTATTGGCAGAGGACAATTTTATTTCACCAGCCGGCGATTTTCAATTTCAATATTCTGAGGTGAGCGGCCCCGAAAGTAGGCATCCCTATTTTGTGCGTGCATACCTTTCTGGCGGTCTTAACCAATATATGGGCAACTATTTTATGTGGTTGTTAAAAGATTCTAAAACGGTAAGGGACCCTAGACTAAGATATTACGTCTATCGTCAGACCAATGTGAACCCTCAAGATCTAACGACCGGTAATTTTTTAAGATGCGAACAAGGCGATGTTTTCGACTTTTGCTATGTTGGCGATTTTTATTGGGGCAGAGACCATGGAGATGGTTCTACAAGACCTGCAGATAGGTTATTAAAAGCGATCTATGGCGTATATCCTACCGGTGGGGCTTTCGATGCCGATGATGCTATTTCAGGTTTTACTAATGATTCAAACTTAGGAGGTGTCGGTATCTTCCCAATATTATTGGCGTCGTATGTTGATTTTCTAAAGGCCGAGGCCGTCTTGTCCCTAGGGGCCAATGGTGATGCAGCGGCATTTTTAGAATCCGGTATAAGAAATTCAATGGACAAGGTGCTGAACTTTAGCACCGTTGATGCTTCATTTGCCGCCACCCAGGGCGATGTGGATGATTATGTCGCCAATGTATTGGCGGAATACACACTTGCAGCATCGGATCAGGAAAAACTGGATATAGTGATCAGAGAATATTACTTGGCTGCTTATGGAAATTCTATAGAAGCATATAATGCCTACAGAAGAACTGGATATCCGTCAAATATTCAAATACCAATTTTAGCAGAGAACATTCCTTTTCCGAGAACATTCTCTTTACCGGCTGACGCTGTGGCCAGAAACTCATCGTTAAACCAAAGACCCATTACCAATCAAGTGTTTTGGGACACCAATCCAGCAGGGTTCATTAAGTAAAACTAAAGATCATGAAAAACATAGTTAAATGGGTGTTTCTTGTACTACTTTGCATGTCATGCTCCCAAGAAGATAACAATCTATTCGAAGACATAACCGTAAACGGTGGCTATATAGAGTTTACTGATGGTATTCCAGAGACACGATTTAGTTTGTTGGAACTTCCCGAAGAGTTGATAAACGCAACTATAGAAGACCCCAATAACAATGCGTCTAGTTACAGGCTAACCCTGATCCATGATGATACTCAAGTTGAAAACTTCTTGGAAATAAACAGCTTCCCATCGGATCTGGTAGTTACGCTCCAATCTGTTTTAGATGCATTAAATCTAACAACAGCAGACCTGACTCCTGATACCGAGTTTCAACTTGTGGCAGATGTTACCACGCCCTTGGGGGTTTTCAATGGGCTGAATCCAAGTTTTAATACGGATACCAATACCCAAGAAGGCGGGTCGATCGGCCCAGGTAGTTTGGAAACCAATGGAGACAGTGCGATGAATATACTTACCACGTTCTTTTTGCCTCCTCCTAGAAAAATAAGAGGGACTTCTTTTGAAGAGCCTTTTGCTGCGGCCGATCCCGGAGCCGACTACGTGCGGGCACCCGGAGAAGGAAACGACGATGAAGGAGAATTATTTAACCATGATGGAGAGCGCCATGTCATGCATACAGCCGTAGGAAATGGTGTAGACGATGAGATTGGGTTTAGATCGTTCTTCTTCAGTAATGGCGGTGGAGGCTTCAGCAACGAAGAAATTGGAGTAACGCGAAAGACAGAAGATGTAGTAGCATATGTCGATGGGATCCAAGGTTTCCAATTAGAGGATGTAGATGGTCTATACAGATTGATGTTTGATGAGGTCCAGGTCAATTCGGCCGAAGAACCCCAAACCGGTGTCCGCCTTCAGGTCTTTTTCAGGTCAACCTCATGGGAAGACGACGACACGATACGCATCTATGCCGAAATAGAGAGGAGCGGCTCTATGGAAACGATCGAACTTCTGAACATAAGCGGAAGCGAGATCGATGCCATTGAGAACAAGTGGAACATAATCGATTCAGGATTCTTGGACAATGTGACCTCCTATCAACTAATAATAGATTCAGAAATTGATAGCTCGAGTGAGGAGATCTATTTCGATGAAATGCTCGTATACGGTCCAAGTATTTAAAAATCATTAAAGAGTAAAAAATGAGAACACTGATAAAAAATATAAAAAGCACACATCTTTTCTGCATGGGATCGATAGCCCTCACAGGATTAGTTGTCCTGTCTTGTGATGATGTAGATTATACGTTTGTGCCCGACCCCGTAGAGCCGCATACGATTACCGAGGTTGCGCCAACTATTGGAGATATTGGGCATGAAGTAACCATAACTGGCGAAAATTTTAGCAGGACACCATCAAATAATAAAGTGAGGTTCAATGGTGTTCTGGCGTTTGTTAAGCAAGGAACCGACAGCTTACTGGTAGTCGATGTCCCAGAAGGGGCAACTACCGGCGACCTAACAATATCTCATGTAGACCTAACCGTTAATGCAGGTACTTTTACCGTGGTCCCTTTCCCGGTCATTGAATCGTTTAGTCCAGAAGTTGGCGAGGTTGGTGCCGAAGTAACCATTACAGGCGAAAAATTTAGCACGGTACTAGACGAGAATTTAGTATGGTTCAACGGAGTTGCCGCCACTGTAACCGCAGCTACCGAGACCACTATCACCGTTACGGTGCCGACCGGAGCAACTTCCGGACCGATAAGAGTTGAAGTGAATGGCCAGTCTGATGTTAGCGAAGAAGATTTTACCGTTGCAATAACATTAAAAATACCCCTTACTTCCAATGATGACGATGTGGAAGAAATAGCTGA
>JANQRC010000010.1 GCA_028284745.1 Flavobacteriaceae bacterium | reverse complement strand
CTGAAAGCAGTAGTGAAACTCCGAAGATCAAGTGTTCAAAGGGTAGGGCATCTTGGAAACGGGCCAGGTCTCGCTGTGGGTCATTCGTCTTGTACGATTCATCATAGAAAGGCGGATTGCTCACGATCAGGTCATATGCTTCCTCATCTTCCATTTCTTGCCAGAACTCTTGGAACGAGGCATGATAGCAGAACAATCGGTCGTTCCAGGTCGATTGCTCGAAGTTTTCAGTGCATTGCTCGTAGGCATGGGCATCGATCTCGAGTGCATCGATTTGTAGTGCGTCACTTCGTTGTGCGAGCATCAGGCTGATCACGCCTGTGCCAGTACCAACGTCTAAGATGGTTTCTGGGCGATGCTCTAGGGAAGTCCATGCGCCAAGTAGCACGCCGTCGGTGCCGACCTTCATGGCGCAACGGTCTTGGGCTACAGTGAATTGTTTGAAACGAAACGGTTTTTCCATGCCATGTCATTCCTGCGCAGACAGGAATCTTGCGGGTTTATGAGAATGGATTCTCACTCTCGCGAGAATGACAGCAATACTTACTCTAAGTACAGATCGATCAGGCCTTCGGGCGTTTGTACTATCAACGTCTTGGAGTCACGATCCACCTCTTTTATGAATTCATCGTGTATCGGGATAAGGATTTGTTTTTCATCGCTCTCGATCTCGAAAAGCGGTTGGGAAGAAGCATCATTGATGCTTTTAAGGGTGCCAATATGGCCATGCTTCACATCTTCCACAGTAAACCCGATGACTTCGTGATAGTAGAACTTGTTCCCTTCTAGCTTTGGAAGTGCAGCCAACGGTAAATACAGGTCTGTTCGCATCAAGGCATCGGCAGTAGGTTCGTCATCGATATCCTCGAACTTGATGCGGAGCAGATCTGACTTGTGCAGGCGAACCTTTTCCATAAAAAAAGGAACCAGCTCATTGCCGATGGCGATGAAAACTGATTCCAGTTCTGTGTACGTTTTAGGGTCGTCCGTATCTATCTTGACTAGAACTTCGCCCTTAAAGCTGAATTTAGATACGATGGTGCCGAGGTAAAAACAATCCTCTCTCTTCATCGTAAACTAGATTTACTCTTCTTCGGAAGATGCGGCTTCAGCAGTAGCTTCCTCAGCAGGCTCTTCAACTGGAGCAGGTGCTAATTCGGCTTTACGCTTCTCGTTAGCTTCTTTTTCTGCTTCAAGAGCTTTGGCCTTGGCATCTGCATCAGCTTTAGAAAGACCGTCGCGTTTGGCTTGGATCTTCCCTTCCTTTTCGGCTGACCAAGCAGCAAATTTTTGCTCAGCTTGCTCTTCGGTCAAAGCACCTTTGGCCACACCACCCTTTAGGTGTTTCTTCAGCATGGCGCCTTTGTAAGAAAGGATGGCTCTAGCAGTATCGGTTGGCTGTGCGCCGTTCTCTAACCACTGCACAGCACCGTCAACATCTAGATCGATGGTCGCAGGGTTTGTGTTCGGGTTGTACGTTCCAAGCTTTTCAAGGTAACGCCCGTCACGCTTTGCGCGCGAGTCGGCAGCTACGATCCAGTAGAAGGGCTTTCCTTTTTTACCGTGTCTTTGAAGTCTGATCTTAACAGGCATAATGCATTAAATTTTGAGGTACTCGACCTCGGTTATTAATTTGTTTTCTATACACTTTATAGTAAAGTGCGCGCAAAGATACAGTTATTTGGTTAACGGCCAGCCTTTAGAGGCACTATTTTGCTATTTTTATAAAGTGAAGAAGCTATGGTTCCTTTTTTTCGGATTGGTTTTGTTGGCTTGTGAGGATACGGAGTTCAATAGTCCGGCTTTTGAAGGACTGTTAAACCAAGAGTTTTGGGAAGCTGCCGAAGTGTTCGCTGTCAGCAACAGTGATGGGTCAGTCACCATTGACGCCACACGATCGTCAGAGGTCGTTTCAATTCGCTTTCCCAGAAATGTAGGTGACTATGAATTTGGGTCTATAGCTGCTGCAGTTGCCCAATACACAGAAGGAAATGCGTCGGTGTTCTCAACCACCAATGAAAATGGAGCAGGACAGATCACTGTCGAAGGGATCACGGCCGAATATGTTACTGGCACCTTTAGTTTTCTGGCCATTCAGTCCGATACGGGAAAAGAGGTCTTCATGCAGCAAGGGACATTCTTTCAGATTCCTGTCATCGATTTGAATGAAGTACAATAACTGTGAAATGCTAGAGGATGACATCACTTCTGGAAAGATTGATGAAATTATGGGATTCTATAAAAACAACTTAGGTGATCATCTGTTTGTCATTGCCGAAAAATAGCCGTTGATAACTCCTGATAACTCTCCTTCATTCTAAGCGGTTGAATGTGTACTTTAGCTTTGCTATTCAAGCCAAAATTTCTTTAGATGTATTTGATTTTTGATACGGAGACCACAGGTCTTCCCAAGCGTTGGGACGCTCCCATTTCGGATGTAGATAATTGGCCGCGCGCCGTGCAGATCGCTTGGCAACTGCATGACGACATGGGTCAATTGATCGAACATCAAGATTACTTGATCCAACCCGAGGGCTTCAATATCCCCTACGATGCAGAACGTGTACATGGTATCTCTACCGAGTTGGCCCAACAAGAGGGGATACCCTTAAATGAAGTGCTAGAAAAGTTCAATGAAGCATTGGCGAAAAGTGCGTTTGTGGTAGGTCAGAATGTAGATTTTGACCGCAACATCATGGGGGCCGAGTTTTATAGACGAGGAGTAGCCAGCCCGCTCCAAGAGCTTCCTGTTTTGGATACCTGTACCGAAGTCACGGCCGAACTGTGTAAAATTCCTGGCGGTCGTGGTGGAAAGTTCAAACTCCCCACGCTGACGGAGTTGCACCAACATCTCTTCCATGAGAGTTTTGAAGAAGCGCACAATGCAACGGCAGACGTAGAGGCTACTACACGATGTTTTTTGGAATTGGTGCGCCAACGCATCTTTACCAAAGAAGAGTTGGATGTGCCTACTTCCTATTTCGAAGATTTTCGAGAAGCAAATCCGGAGCGTATTCAGCTTATTGGCTTAAAGCACATTAACTTAAAAGCTGCGTCAGAGGGAATCCGTCAAGAATTGGCCAAAGAGACTACTTCCGACGCCCTTTCTAGTGAGACCATCTCTGAAAACCTTGCGGCCTTAGACAATGTAGACTTCGTGCACTTGCACAACCACTCCCAATTTTCGGTATTGCAGTCTACCTCCAGCATCGCCGACCTGGTCAATATCACAGCAGAGAACAGAATGCCCGCAGTGGCCTTGACGGACCATGCCAATATGATGGGTGCATTCCACTTTGTGCAGGCCATCAACAAGCATAACAAAAAAGAAGACGTCACACCAATAAAAGGAATTGTGGGCTGTGAATTTAATGTGTGTGAAGACCATGCCGATCGATCCCGTAAAGATAACGGGTACCAAATAGTTTTGTTGGCCAAGAACAAGAATGGCTATCACAACCTGGCCAAAATGTCCTCGATCGCCTATGTAGATGGGTTTTATTACGTGCCTCGCATCGACAAGCAGGTCATAAAGCAGTACAAAGAAGATATCATTGTGCTTACAGGAAGCTTGTATGGTGAAGTGCCTAGTAAAGTATTGAATATCGGCGAGGCGCAAGCAGAAGAGGCATTGCTATGGTGGAAAGAAGAATTTGGAGATGACCTCTACATAGAAATGATGCGTCATGGGCAAGAAGATGAAGACCGAGTAAATGTTACTTTGGTAAAGTTGGCGCGAAAACACAATGTAAAGCTGGTCGCTACCAATAATACCTATTACTGTAGGCAAGAAGACGCCAATGCGCACGATATCTTGCTTTGCGTCAAAGATGGTGAAAAGCAGGCTACCCCCATTGGCCGTGGTCGTGGTTATCGCTATGGGCTTCCAAATCAGGAGTATTACTTCAAGTCTTCAGAACAAATGAAGGAACTCTTCAAAGACGTGCCCGAAGCGATAAGCAACACCCAAGAGATCATGGAAAAGGTAGAGGCGTTCGAATTGGCTAGAGATGTACTGCTTCCCAAGTTTGATATTCCAGTTGAATTCCACTATGAAGAAGATTCCAAAGATGGTGGTAAGCGAGGAGAAAATGCTTATCTAAAGCACATCACCTATAAAGGCGCTGAAAGACGATATGGAGAGATCACCGATGCTGTCAAAGAGCGACTCGATTTTGAGCTGGGCGTCATTGAGAATACGGGATACCCAGGGTATTTCCTGATCGTCGAAGACTTTATTCGCGAGGCACGAAACATGGGCGTCTCGGTGGGCCCGGGTCGTGGTTCCGCTGCAGGATCGGCGGTGGCCTATTGTTTGGGCATCACCAATATTGACCCCATCGAGTACGACCTGCTTTTTGAGCGCTTTCTCAATCCAGACCGTATCAGCATGCCCGATATCGACATCGACTTTGATGACGAAGGTCGGGGCAAGGTCATTGACTACGTGATCAATAAGTACGGTGCCAATCAAGTGGCGCAGATTGTCACCTACGGTACCATGGCAGCCAAGTCGTCGGTCAGAGACACGGCAAGGGTACTTGACCTGCCTTTGAATGATGCCGATCGCATTGCCAAACTGATTCCCAACATGAAATTGGCGAAGCTCTTCAACCTCGATGAAAAAGGATTGAAGGAAAAGCTTCGTGCTGACGAGTTGTTGAAGGCCAATGAGCTGAAGAATCTTGCCGAGGGCGAAGATCTGGAGGCACAGACCATCAACCAGGCACGTGTTATCGAAGGTTCGGTTAGAAATACAGGGATCCACGCCTGTGGTGTGATCATCACTCCCGACGATATCACCAACTTCGTACCTGTGGCCACGGCCAAGGATTCAGAAATGTGTGTCACCCAGTTCGACAACTCGGTGGTAGAAAGTGCCGGGCTATTGAAAATGGACTTTCTGGGGCTGAAAACGTTGACACTGATCAAGGATACGGTAAAGATCGTCAAGGCGAAGCATGGCATCCCATTAGACCCTGAGAACTTTCCGTTGGATGATGAAAAGACCTATGAATTGTTCCAACGAGGCGAGACTGTAGGTATCTTCCAATATGAATCCCCAGGAATGCAGAAGCACATGAAAGGCCTAAAACCAACGACTTTTGCCGACCTCATTGCAATGAATGCACTGTATCGCCCTGGTCCTATGGAATACATCCCCAGCTTTATCCGCAGAAAACATGGGGAAGAAGAGATCAGCTATGATCTTCCCGAAATGGAAGAGTATCTAGAGGAGACCTACGGGATCACCGTCTACCAAGAGCAGGTGATGTTGCTTTCTCAAAAACTTGCGGATTTCACTAAGGGTGAAGCAGATGTATTGCGAAAGGCCATGGGGAAAAAGCAACGCGCGGTGCTTGATAAGATGAAGCCTCAGTTCATTGAACAGGCTGCTGCTAAAGGGCATCCAGAGGCTACGCTAGAGAAGATATGGAAAGACTGGGAAGCTTTTGCCGCCTACGCTTTCAACAAGTCGCACTCTACCTGCTATGCTTGGATAGCCTACCAGACGGCCTATCTCAAAGCGCACTATCCCGCTGAATACATGGCGGCAGTGCTCTCTAACAATATGAACGATATCAAGCAGGTAACCTTCTTCATGGAAGAGTGTCGCCGGATGAGGTTGAACGTCTTGGGACCAGATGTTAACGAATCCTACTACAAGTTCTCCGTGAACAAGGATAACGCGGTACGCTTTGGTATGGGCGCCATTAAGGGTGTGGGACGTTCGGCGGTAAGAAATATCGTAGACGAGCGAAAGGAGAATGGCAATTATCGCTCTGTATTTGATCTGGTGAAGCGTATCGACCTGCGCGCCGCCAATAAGAAGACCTTAGAGAGTTTGGCATTGGCAGGAGGGTTTGACTCTTTTTCTGACACACATCGGGCGCAGTACTTCCATGCCGGAGGAGAATTGACCACCTTTCTAGAAAGATTGGTCAAGTATGCTGCGCGTTACCAAGAAAACAAGAACTCAGCTCAGGTTAGCTTGTTTGGCGAAGCCAGTGAGGTGCAGATCCCTGAACCTGAAGTGCCGCCTTGTGAAGAATGGGGCACGATGGAAAAACTGGCCAAAGAAAAGGAAGTGGTGGGCATCTACATTTCTGGGCATCCGTTAGATGATTTCAAAACGGAGATGAAGTACTTCTGCAATGCAGAGGTAGCCTACTTCAATAGTGATATGGAAAAGATGGTGAATCGCGAGTTCACCTTTGGCGGAGTGGTCACCGACATCCAGCATCGAGTGTCTAAGAATGGCAAAGGCTGGGCTGCTTTCACGGTAGAGGATTATGGGGAGAGCCATGAGTTTCGAATGTTTGGGGAAGAATACCTCAGGTTCCGTCATTTCTTGATTCCCAATGCCTTCATTTACATGAAAGTATTTGTCCGTGAAGGTTGGGTGAATCGAGAGACTGGCAAGAAAGGTGATCCGAGATTGCAGTTTAGCCATGTGATGCTGCTACAGGATGTGATGGACTCGTATGCCAAGAAACTTACCATACAACTCAACATCGATGAGTTGGAAGAGGCAAAGATCGATAGTCTGAGGGACCTCTTCAAACAACATAAAGGAGATCATCACCTCAACTTTGTCATCTACGAGATGGCCGAAGAGCTGAAGCTGCACATGCCTAGCCGAAAACAAAAAGTGAAGATCAGCCAAGAGCTGTTGCAAGAGCTAGAGGCCGAAGATGTGTTCTACAAGTTGAACTGATCATTGCCCTGCCAATCGACAGGGCCGGATAGTCTCTCATTGTCTAAATGGTAACTGTTACATGAGTCTTAAAGGAAAACAGACCTATGATTTGGAATGATTAGCTACTCATTAAAAGGCAAGAAATCTTTTTCCTTGAGTATTTGCATTATCCCCCTGAGTAGGTAATTATTATCAAACCTTAGAAAATACTTCCTAGGAGATTTTTTTAATGGCATCAGCATTTTTTTATCGATGAGGCCTTTAAGAATGATTGAGATTTGTTGAGTGCTTTTGTTTTTTAGGACATTTTTTTTGATATCACGATTTACTACGGTCTGCGTTTCGTTATTTATTGTCCAACGTAAAATACTTTCTTCTCTTGGCGTTATGAACTTTCTTTCAAGAGATAGCTTTAGGGCTGGAAGTACGATTTCCTCTCTAAAGAAACGATAGTCCAATAGCTTATCTATTTTTTCAATTTCAGATCTCAGCCCTGTTAGAACAAACTCACACCATTCCGACAGGCTTTCTTGGTTTCCTTCGTCTGCGATAGACAATTTTTCATTATACAAGTCCCTGTCTAGGCAAAATATTGCTGTGGGGTTGATTAGTTTTCCATACTTTATATTAAAGCCTTGCTTGACCAACATTGCATAAGTCAATAACCTTCCTGTTCTTCCATTGCCATTTCCAAAAGGGTGGATCCACATGAAGCGATGATGGGCAAGCGCTGTTTTGATCAAATCATATTTTGGAGGATCGACTCTTTGAATGAAGAGAACCAGTTCGTCCATATATGATTCGACTTGACTTAATAATGCTGGGGGTATATGAAAAGATTTCTTTATTTGTACAGCATAGTTTCTATAAAGACCTGGAGTTCTATCTCCTTCTCCTTTGGGTGGTGGAGGTAGGTCCCTAACTACTATCTTGTGTAATTCTCTTATGAATGCATGGTCTATTTGATGGTTGTCGATGTTTTCATCGATGAATTCTATTGCCTCTCGCAGATTTTCTATTTCAACGATGTTCGGGGCTTTATTATTTGTATCTTCTTCGATCTTGTTTTCAATGATTTCAGCAATGGTTGTGTTGTTCCCTTCGATTCTTGCTGACCCAAGGCTTTCCAATAGATGAAAGATTTCTTTGATCTGAAAAAACATGAAAGGCCTGGTAGTTCCTCTTAAAACTTTATTTCTCAATCCCTCCAATTCAACTACTAGATTGGTGAGGTGACTATCAAATCCAGGTTGAATAAGGTCTAGATCGTAATGCGAGAAAGCTAATGTTTTTTTCATGTTTAAATATAAACATTTCATGGTGAAAATATTGAACATTTCATTTTTTAATACATAAATATATGATTATCAGGATAATATGACTGTTTTTAAAAAATGAACATTTCAATTTTTAACACTTGGAGATTTTCACAATTGTTAACAAGTGAATTCAATAAGAAGGGTGTTCACAGTATTTATGGTTGCCATCTTGGTATTCCTAGATAGATGTGAAAAGCCCGTCGTCAATTTCCTTGGTAGACCACCCAGGTGAAAACTATCCAGCCATAGAGAACGCTTATGCTGGCGCTGTAAGGTTTGGCAAAATAATTGACTACTTTTGTGAAACAGATTACGAACCCTAATTAGAATAAAAATGGCTTTAGAGATAACAGATGCTACGTTTGAAGAAGTAGTATTGAAAAGTGATAAACCAGTATTGGTCGACTTTTGGGCAGCATGGTGCGGTCCTTGTCGTATGGTCGGTCCCGTGATCGACCAGATCCATGATGAGTACGATGGCAAAGCAGTCGTCGGAAAAGTAGATGTAGATGCCAATCAAGAATGGGCCGCCAAATATGGAGTGCGCAACATTCCTACGGTATTGGTCTTCAAAGACGGTGAATTGGTAGGACGTCAAGTAGGTGTAGCGCCTAAGAATGCTTACACAGATGCGATCGATTCGTTGATCTAACGAGGTATTTCATAATAAGATACGAAAGGTTTGACCATCCGTCAAACCTTTTTTTGTGCCATGCTGAACTTGTTCCAGCATCCCATTATGAGCATGAGAAACTGAAATGAATTCAGTTTGGCGATATTTTAAGAATTGAAGACCTCTTGTGCCGTTAGAAATCCCTATTTTTAAATTTCAATTTAATTACATGGAGAAAAAGGGGAGAATTCAAGATACGATCGAGCGGAAGATGCTCGAAGAACGCAAGATCTTCTTATGGGGCATGGTCGATGACAAATCGGCCAAACATGTGGTAGACCGATTGATGTATTTGGACTTGATCAATAACGACGAGATCCAGCTGTACATCAACAGTCCCGGAGGTTATGTGACTTCTGGCTTTTCGATGTACGATTGCATCCGAAGTATCAAAAGCCCTGTTTCAACGATCTGTACAGGTTTGGCAGCTTCTATGGGGTCGATCCTGCTTTCGGCTGGCGAGAAAGGAAGTCGTTTTATCTATCCGCATGCGCGTGTCATGATCCATCAGCCTAGCGGCGGTGCCAGAGGCCAAGCTTCGGATATTGAGATCACCGCGAAAGAGATCATCAAGACCAAAGAGCTCAGCGCACAGCTATTAGCAGACAATTGTGGGCAATCCCTTGAGCAAGTGATGAAGGATTTCAATAGAGATCATTGGATGGGCGCTGACGAGTCTGTGACTTATGGCATTGTGGATGGAATACTTGATCAAAGTTAAAAGTGAAGAAGTAAGAGTGAAACGTTGTAAGTGTTAAGTGAAATGGTCAAAGAGGTAGAAGTTAAACGAAAGATCACTTCATTGATGATTATAATGTGCTTCTAAAATCATGATTCGTAAATCTAAGGTCAGTTGAACTTACGGCAAGAACTGCATAAGACGTCGGGTTTCACCAATCTAGAGTTATTGGCCAAGCAGGTGGTCGAAGGCTTTATTTCGGGGATGCACAAAAGTCCATTTCATGGGTTCTCAGCAGAGTTTGCCGAGCATAAGATCTATAACACAGGAGAAAGTACGAAGCACATCGATTGGAAGCTGTTTGCCAAGACGGACCGATTGTATACCAAGCGTTACGAGGAAGAGACCAATCTGCGTTGTCATCTGATCTTGGACAATTCGGCCTCGATGCATTATCCTGAGGTTGGGAAGCTTTCTGTCGACAACTTAAACAAGGTCGGTTTCTCCGTGCTTGCTTCCGCAGCCATCATGCACATCTTGAAGAAGCAACGCGATGCCATCGGTATGAGCATCTTTAGTGATGCATATGATTACTATGCACCAGAAAAGGGTAGTGAGCGCCATCATCAAATGTTGTTGAACAGATTGAGTGAAACGGTAACTCGAGAAACTTCAGGCAGAAAGACCAAGACCCACACCTTCTTGCATCAGATCGCTGAGAAGATCCATCGGCGTAACCTGATCTTCTTGTTCTCGGATATGTTTCAAGACGAAACGGAAGACCAAGCACTCTTTGAGGCACTTCAGCATTTAAAGTATAACAAGCACGAAGTGGTCTTCTTTCATGTCTATGATGGCAGACGTGAGCTCCAATTCGATTTTGACAATCGCCCAACCCGATTTGTGGATGTGGAAACTGGCGAACATGTAGACCTGTATGCCGATAACGTTAAGGAGAATTATCAGAAAGCCGTTGCTGCGTATTTTGCGGCCATCAAGCTAAAATGCGCGCAATATCGTATCAAGTACGTACCTGTGGACCTTCACCGCTCCTTTGACCAGGTACTGACCACCTTCATGATAGCGCGGCAAAAGTTCGTCTAGTTTATTTGACAAAATGTTTGCGGAATTAAAAATGCAGTGTATATTTGCATCCGCTATAAAGGCACGGTCTGGTAGTTCAGTTGGTTAGAATATCTGTCCCGAGCACTCGGGAGGGTCGCTGAACAAAAAGATGTGGAAATGTATGTAGTATACATCATACAAAGCAAAAAAGACAGTTCTTTTTATATTGGCTATTCAGGAAATCTAGAAAAGCGTTTGTCGGACCATAATGCAGGAAAGTCAAGATATACAAGATCTAAGTGCCCATGGGAGTTAGTGTATCACGAAGAGTTTGGCATTAAATCTGAGGCGATAAAGCGAGAAAGGTTTCTAAAAAAGCAAAAAAACAAAGAGTTTTATATAAAACTCATTAGGTCTGGTAGTTCAGGTGGTTAGAATATCTGTCCCGAGCACTCGGGAGGGTCGCTAACTAAAGCCGAAATGAGTATTGTAAAGCCATAGATATGAACGTAATGTTCAAACGGTCTGGTAGTTCAGTTGGTTAGAATATCTGCCTGTCACGCAGGGGGTCGCGGGTTCGAGTCCCGTCCAGACCGCGACAAGGAAAAGCCTCGCACCGCGGGGCTTTATACAAGAAGTTGTGTTGTGACCGAGCAATCGGTCGGTGGTTTAGCAATAGACCCGATGAAAAGCTTTCCTTTTTCCGATGTGTCGGAGATCGGGATGCTTTTTTGTTTTATGGTATTCTGGTTTAGAATACTTTCCCCAATATTTGTATAAGTACACCTTCATCCGTAGTGATGCGCTTGCCAACAATAAGGCCGTTCTCTGCATAGATGATTTCCACAGAGTGGGTTTTATTCGATTTGGATAAAGTTTGGTTATGGATGCGCTTGTGATTCATAAGACAATGATTTTGATCGTTGTTATGGTGTGAGGCACTAACTCTTCTACAGTTACTACAACCTGATTTGTATGATTTAGAGTGTAAGGCATGCTATTCGGTTTGCTTAAGCGCTTGTCTCGGCTATTTTTTCAATCCTATTTAGCTCTTGATAGAGATAAGTCATAATCTTGTATGCCTTACTTCCTTTCCTTTTCGAGCCTCGGCGCATTATTTTGTAGATGTGATTTGTATTTGAAGCCAGTCCATGTGATTTTGCAACACCAGAAAGGTTGATATTTTGCTTCAGCGTGTCAATTTGCGATTTTGTTAAGCCCTTTAACATAAAAATGTGTAGTTTTGTACCGCTAATCTGGTACAAATATAGTCGCAAAATACGACTTTACAAATTTTTATGTCGCAAAATGCGAATTTAATATTAAATCGTCTTAGAACACTCATTCATGTTTCAAATGATGTTGAGCTCTCACAGATACTTAATGTGAAGCCTAACACTATAGCTACATGGCGTAAACGGGATACATTAAATTATAAGACTATAATCGCATTATGCGAACACAGGAAAATAGATTTAAACCTAGTTTTCTTTGATGAGAAAAGTGCTATATCAGTTTCTAAAAATGAAAGGGGGTTGAACGACTTACCTTTAAAGGAATATATACAAAACTGCGTAAGTCTGGCAATTGAAGAAATGAGATCAGATGTAATAAATCTCTCTGAAAAAACCGATAGTATATTTGAAATTCTTGATAAAAATGACGTAGCAAATTTGCTAGAGGAAGCTAAAAAGAGAATAGGAAAAGAAAAGAAACTATCCAGGGGATAACATCTTCAAAATTATTTTATCCATTTCTAAAGAATCTTCAACCTCTTGTTGCGTACTAAGTATCTTGTTGTATTCAATCTCTATATTAGCCACAACATTTTCATATTCACTAATTGTTATTTTACCTTCATCATATAGCTCTTTTGCGGCAAATAGAGTGATTTTGAACTCTTTATATTTATTTGAATAGCTAGGCATTTAGATTTAGGGCATTTTTCTTTTCAAGCAATATCTTTTCTTTAGCGGATTCAATGTCTTTCTTCATAAAATAACCAGCCAACCACTTAGACAACAATATTACCGCAAATGTAAGTAGTGCTGTCCCTATGGCATAGACCTGTATATACGAATCATCAATTATTTTATAGTCAAAGAAGATTAAAAATAGTTGTAATGAATAGCAGTATAACGGTATTAAATAGCTGATATGGTAAGCTTTATAAAATGCTCCAGCTATTATGAGTACAGGAGAAACTGTTTGTGAAATTAGCCAAATGTATGTTTGAAAGTCCATGCCAACATCAGCAAATTTCTGTGGAACTTGGAAAGATAAATTAAAGGCAATCATAACTTTATCTGAGTACAAAATTAGACCGCCAATAATTACAAGTAAAGTGCCTAGCAAATGGCTCCTGTGGCCATCATCTAGTTTAGAAAGTTTAGTTTCCGCCAGAACCAGGCCGTTTAACCTTTGATAAATCCACTGTTTGTGGCTCATATAATTTTTCATCTTCACTTGTTTTTGTATCAGGTGAACAAGATGCAACCAACACAACTAATGCAATAAAAAATACAAATAACTTTTTCATTTTATGAGATTTATAGTTTAACGACATTATAATGAAGTAAAACCTAAATCTCATTAATAACCGTTAAAGGTTATCAAACAGTTTTAAACAACGGGGGAGAGAATGGGCAAACTGTCTTTGCTCCTGAGCATGAAGCAAATATAAAAACATCTATTGAACTTGTAGGTTAAATTTGCTAAGAATCGATGAGTTACATCGTTCCTATGCGTGATTTTTTTAAATAATTCTTTTGTAATATCAGTCAGTGAATTGAAAATCAGTGTTTTATCCTGTTATTATTAAATTTTTCTTTGTCATTAAAGGGTATTATAGACTAACGATAGAAGTATAATTCGTTTGAATTTATGTATTCAACACTTGTATTTCATGATATATAATCTTTTGTAAAGTTCTTGAATAGAGCGGTGTGATAATGAATCGGTTTTTGCTATAGAGTTTTGCCCCCACCCAATTCCAGTAAGAAATAAAAAACCTAAGACAAACACGATATTTCTAGCACATAACATGCGCTGAAAATACAGAAACTCTGCAAATAGAACTATTAAATACAGGATATTCGCTTGCTTTCTGACAGAAAAGGTCAGGCAACCTCAGCATTGGGATGGCACCAACGTTGCTTCAACCATTTAAAGGAATAGTCTTTGGCTCTTGCCGGATCCCCGTGCTTGTATAGGCTTTGTCCGGCAATGCAGATCTTCTTCATAAGCTGCCACAAGGCCTCATGCGTATCGGAAGGCGACAAAACGCCGCGGGTGCCGTTTGAAGTATGTTCGGTATGGTTTACAAAACCTTGCAGGCTGGCGAGCAAGGAAGTATCTAAGAAGCTTTCAGAGATTAACTCTTGGTGCTTTTCAAAGAGTAATAGCAATCTTTTTAGTTGCTTGTTGATAGCTGTTCTGTCTGTTTTGGCGGTGCTTTTCAAGAGCTTTTCTAAGATGTCGGAGTTGAGTTCTCTTTCTAACAATTGTAGCTGTGGAGTAAGGGCGTCCAACAACGATAGCAATTCTGGGATCTGGAGGTCTTTGGGCCGTTCTTGTTCGGGTTGAAGAGCCCGGGCCAACCTATCCAGTTCGCTTATGAGTCGATGGTTGAATTCATTGGGAAGCGCCTCGAAATCGACAAGGTCTCTCGTTAGTGATTCTTTGAGTTTATGGGCCACTATGGGCATTTCGTGAAGTTCTAATAAATACATTTTTCTTTTCGTTTTTAAGAGGTCCTATAAACATGCTAAGGGGATTTGTTTACGACCGAAAAGTATAAAATGCACTACGGAATCTCTAAGGAATCAGGCAATCTGTACTGCGGCCTTTTTTATCTATGATACAAGCTTCAGTGCCAGTTCCTTACACGATAGCTCCTGACAAAAGCGTTGATGGCTTTATAGGACCTCAATGGGTTTTTCAACACTTGCTTTCCAAGGTGAGACCAATATTCTAGCAAATATTCGTCTTGGGTGACCAACACAGCATACATCAAGGTCTTTGTGTCCATGATACCGTTTGGCGTAATGCTGGCAATGGCCTTTTGCAAGACCTTGTTTGCCGAGGCAATGCCCAATGTGAGCACGGCCTCAAAATGCAGTCCGCGAATTGAACTGGGCAATTTCTCACATTGTGCGGTATCCCACAACCTTCTATAAAATAGCTTGGCAGTTTCAAGGTCGATGTTTTCTACCTCCAGGTCTGGAAGTTGCTCTTTAACGATGCCATATTTGGCATTCTTTCTCTTGTTGAAGGGCCGTTCCTTGAAACCTCTATGGGTAAGAAGCAGGTGGTTGAAAGCTTGGTTATAGTTCATCTTCGCTTGATCTTTCCTCGAAGAATTTTGTCAAGTTCCCACCTTTCTCAAAAGAGTACACCTTCTCCATGATCCACTTGGGCGGATAATCGCCATTAGAGATGATGTAAATGCTTTTCAGCGCTTTCGAGGCTGGATAGAAAATGGTGGCCACATGCACGATGATCCTAAAACTCTGCGACAGGAAATTTTCTCCTGCGGTGATGCTGATCATTTCAAGTAGGACAAACGTGGTGATGAGTATGGCCATCATTCGGGCCGTCTTTATCAGAAGCGTTTCCCATTTAAAGGTATTCAGCTTCTTGTGCCGCCACACGCCGATGACCATGTTGATGATGATGGCGGCGATCACAAAAGTCACGAATTGCTTGTTGTCGGTAAACCAAGCATTTATTTCACCTAGCAGATAGGCGATAGGGCCAAAGGTGAGCAAAAGCTTTGCTATGACCGTTAGTTTGACCCAGATGGATGCTTTGTCTTCAGCAAGGAGCAACAGGTTGAAGAACAGCTTGTCGATCAGGTTTTTCATGGTATGTGTGTAAAGAGGTTTGGGGTGAAAAGATGCTTCCCTGCAAGCATTTATTTTTAAAGTGCTTGGGAGTTTGGTGATTGAAGTGTATAACAGAGCGTGGTCTCTAAGTCGCCAGTGCTGTTGATCCTACCATAGTACAGGTCATTGAGCGCTCCCTGTAAAGAGGCATCTGCATCAGGAACCTCGTTTTCAGGCAAGTAATAGTGTCCGTAATGGTCTGTCTTCGGATTCTTCCCTTTGAAGGTGTTTCCCTTTATGCCCAGGCTTTCTTTGTTGTTCGTGTCTTTTATAGAGGTCAGGTAGAACTTGCTGTCGTAATAGCTGATGTTGGCTCCTTGTCTGTGCAAGAGCAGGCATTCCTTGGCAGTGACATTGCTAAAGTCCCAATAATCGACCCGCTTTCCGCCAAGGATACAATCTCTCACATGGCAGTTGGCATCAAATCGAATATTGTGATAGGATACGCCAACGCCACCAGCGCTTCCTGGCATTGACCCAATAGTGACGTTTGCCAATTCGCCAGCATTCTTCATATCGATGTATACCATGGTGGTCAATCCGTTGATGTCTCCTTTGTTGTAGAGTAACATCCTATCTAGCGTTGTTAGTCTTAGAATAGGCTCTAGGCTTCTTATTGTTGAGGTCGTGGTGATCGTTGAAGAATTGATCTCTGTGGCCTCGATGCTATGCTGGGTAAAATTCCCTACTTGTTGGCTCAAATCTCTAAAAACAGTGTTGTGAAGCTTTCGCACTTTGCATTGCGTGATTCCCACAGGTTGATGATCTTTATCCAAAGGCAAGATCAAAATGTCCTTGGCCTTAGCTGGGTCGCTAATGTATACATCTTCAAGGTATGGACTGGGATAATACGTTCGTGTGCCAAATAATAGTCCTTGAGCTGTATCCACACCATCTAAGAATGGATTTTGAGCAGCATCGCCCTTTGTGAAGTCGAGTTTAAAACTTTTGTTTTCAACCGCCGGCACAATGTAAAAGTGATCGTCGGTGATGTTTTCATTTGCTAAGGTCACAGCACTCACATTGCTAAACTGGTACAGCGGATTTTCAAGATTTACTTGTTCGCCTATTGTAGGAGCAGAACCTCTATATCTTCTAAAACGTTGGGCACGCCAATCTTTGTCAATGTCGATATTGAGGTCTTTGTTGATTCTACGCTTCACAAGACCTTTCCGTGTGCCAATTCCGATACCATCTTCGTTTTCGATCTTACGATCGTTGAAATCATACTCGAGGATATCGCCTGTAAATGTGAGACTTTCGGCCACTTGCGAGAACTCACTCGCTGATATCGCTGTGAGCACTATCTTCTCAATAGGAGGAGCCATGTTCTCCTTGGCCAACATGTCCATATAATCGGTGCCATCATGAACTTCAGTGTTTATAATGCCACCAGGGCGCATCACCGGCTTTCCGTACGGATCATTGATCTCGGCATTTTCAGCAATGGACCGGTACCGCGGTACTGAAAAGCTAAAAGAAGCGTTGAGCACTAGGTGAAGACCATTTTGGAATCTTAAAAAATACCCTTCTGAGAAGTTTTGAGAAACCGTAGTTACGTCACCTACATTTATACTCCCTGAATAATTTGATGGCAAAGATGCTACCGTAACGGCTGTTCCCACTGGAAGGTTCAGCGGTGGGTCATAGGCTGCATAGTTGCTTACGATGTTATCGATCACCTTGGTATCTATGATGGGAGCAGAGTTGCTCCCAGCAATAAAGTATTCCGTTTGGTAATCAGTAAGCAAATACTTCTTGCTAGGAATCAGCTTGCCTTGTGATTTGAGCGCGACCAACTCTTCATGGGTGAATTGGTTGTCAGCAAAGCATTGCTCGACCGTACCTTGCACATCGTTTTGATGTGCAAGGCTGTCGATCAGGTCACAGAACTGTTGCTCGGTAGGCTTATCGCCTGTCTCGAAGTATGTCTTGAGTGTTTGTTTGGATCGTATCATTAATTCATCGATTTAGAAAATTCATTGCCCCAGAAATTAGCCGGGCATTTGCTGTGAATGGATTTCTGTTTAGCACTTAGGCGACATCCGCATCCTTTAACAAATCCTGTTCTTTTTTTAGAGGCTATCTCTAAGGTCTCTGGATGTATCCATACCCAAGGATTGCATGAGTTGCCACTTTTTAAAGGGCACGCATCACATATTTTTTTCCTTGTGGCGAAGACCTTCTCTTCGTCTGGGCGTGTTAGATCAAGCAGGGACCTTAACTCATTGATATGCCCACTCAGGAGGTGCTTAAAATTCATGATCAACAGAAGCTAATAGGGAACCCGTGCTCTCTGGTTAAAGTTACACTGCCGACACCGGCAACATTGAGTGTGATAGAGGTTACCTGTCTATTTCCATTTCCACCGGTGTCTGCATAGAGTCCGAATGAATAGATCTTGGTTTGCGTTATGGTTTCGGCGATGTTGGCATCAATGTATTGGTCTGCTACATCTAGGCAGCTGGAATCTATGGACCCAGAATATGGTGCAAACCCTACCTTGTTGATGCTTACATTGGCTGTTTCTCCAGAAGGAACCGTTACCTCGACGGTCATACACGATGTACAAATATCTTCATTTTCAGAGAGTACTTGGATGCTAGGAGATTGACCGATCTCGCAGCTTAACACTCGAGAAATAACACCTGTTTGTGAGATGTCAAATATTTGATTCAGGATCAGTTCGCCACCTACTCGATATCTAAAGGTCTGGTTATTTCCATTGAATGGTGTACTCTCACTTATATCCGTGTAGATCACATTGCCCGCTTGAATCTCATTCCCTGAGACATACACTTGTGTCCATGACCTTGGAGTATCGGAGCAGTCGCCAAGAGCAACTTCTGAGATCAATGTTCGAATACCAGATACCTCAAAGGTCAAATCTTGGATTACCTCTTGGAAGCCATCTGTTACAAACACGGTTGCAGTGTAAGGTCCATTCTCATTGAAGACCCGATTGCCAAACTCAGCTTCACTGAGAGATTCATATCCCCTTATTTCTGTGGCGCCCGAAGGCTTGCTGATCACGAATCTATACTGAAGTGGGTCTCCATCTGCATCCGAGGCGGTTGCATCAAATCTTACAGGGAAGAAATCCAATGGTAGGTTCAAGAAGTCGATATTTACCACAGGATTGTTATTGTTGTCGATCATTTCAAAGTTTGTGATCACCGGGGCAACATTTTGAGTAACACCTTCACCTATGAAGATTATAAATGTTAGCACATAGTAAGGAGGTCTGTTCTCATGAGGTTGCCCACCCCCTGTGTTGCTTGTTGTAAACGAGTGTCGGTGATTGCCAGCCGATTCGATCAGTCTAGAATCGCTTACCCAGTTGGTAGCGTAATCTTGCCCTGAAAAGTTAGGTGAGTTGTTGTTGCCTCGTATCGAGTTGGTATTTTGCCCGCCGGCACCATCTTTGGCTCTGTGATTGTGGCTTCCATCAAAGTTGGTATAGCCAGAGTGATTGTGTGAAGGCATCTGTGAAGTGGTCAGCGTAACTTCTTTTTCACCTCCAGTATTGTGAATTTGGTTGTAATCGGCGTCTCTTGAATCGTGTCCAACGACAAACCTACTTCTCAAATCTGGAATGGTAATACCATTGATGGCTTGTCCGTTGTTGCCATCACAGATCGCCCAGCCTGTTGGCGCTACAGTACCACCCCACATCATGATCATGCCAGGGGTAAAGTTGGCATCGCCTCCTCCTTCAAAGGGAACGCCATACCCAATGGTGCCACTATTACCAAGCACCAAGGGTACTTGACTGTTTAACTCTGTGATGTTAGGAAGCGATAAAGTGCCGTCTATAGTAGCATTACCAAGGGTTAGCAGGTCTTGGTTGATGGTCAGGGTGCCATCCAAGGGTCTGCTACCATCAATAGGAAGATATTTTTTATCAATAGGCAAGACATCTTCTTGTCCTAATTCAAGGTCATAAGGGGCGTTGCTATCAGAAACAATAAAGGCAATGAATTCTTCATATACTTTATGCTCAGAACCGTTGCCGAAAGTCAAAGTAGCCTGACCATCCGTTCTGGCATCTTCGATCTTGATGCGGCCTGACTGACTATCAGTATTCAACACCCTTACTAAGTCAAGTTTGCCTGTTTGTGGGATCGTTGTGATCATAAAACCATCGCGACTTGCTGTGGGCCTGGCAACCCAGTAACTTTGGGTTGGATCTACACCCCAATGAGCCATCAAGGCGTCCAGCATATCCTTACTGTATGCATCTTGGAGTTGTATCAGTGTTTCTTGCTCAAGTGGGAAACCTCCGGTATCCCCAAATATTACTTTTTTCATAGTGAATGTGTTTCTTGTAGATGTTTTGTTGTGTTAGAATAATTCTGAATTGATCTGATGGTACACTTCCGGATAGTGTTGTTGTAAGGAAGTGCCGAGTTTTTCTTCTATGGCATCGTCCTTTTTAGCGCCCCATATGTGAGTGTAACCATAGGTGGCTAGTTTTTCTTGATCGAGATGCTTGTCAAAGAAGGTGATGTCTATGTTGTGATAGTGCGCCAAACAGGCCAATATGTATTGTTCAAAGACCACACAGTAACTGCCTTTGTTGGCAATACTCTTCCATCCTTCTTGATTTTTTGAGTCATGCAAGAACTTAAGGACCTCGTTGCAATAAAGTTGAATGAACGCTACATCGTTCCCCCCAAATATTCCAGTGCAAAAGGCTTCCTGGGTGATGTTCCAATTTTTAGGGAAGTATTCCAGAACCTTGTTGCAGTATGTTATCTCTTTTGTGTACGTGCCCTTAAACCAATCTTTGTCTTCCGTATTTTGCACAAATAGGGTAGAATTTAGTCCCCAATCAGGAAGACCCTGCCATAGAATGGCATCGTTGTCCAGATGAATGAACGGCTTCTCTTGCTCCTTGTAAGCATAGATCTTTCCCAATGCCCAGAAATCACGATGTGCCTCATCGATCTCATCCAACTTCAGGTCTACGCTAGTGAATGGGAGTTTTATTTTTTTTAGTATGTCATAGCCGGCCGAATCCGTGACCAACTCCACTTCATCAAAGAACTCTGACGATCTAAGAACCGATAAAGCAAGGCAGTAGATGTGTGCTTTGGGAGATTTCCAATTGGTAACCGACTCCAAGAGGTTTTTTTTAGATGGTCTTGTCCAAAGGCTATATACGATCTTGTCTATCATTGGAGTGTCAGTCTAAAAGGTTCAACCCTATCCCTCCCGAACCAGATGACCAGTCAGGGCACGAACCATTGAAAGAATGGTAATTGTAGCTTCTTGTCTCGTAGCTCTTCGCGGCGATCCTATAATAGTTTACAGCATCATGAAAGCGAGGAGTATTCACATAGATGGCATTTATGATATCTGGCCTTGTGCTATCAGATGTATAATTGAGCAATGTGTTTTTCAGTTGGATCTTCTTTTGGATCAAACCTTCGCCCGACAAAGTGCTCTCGGCGATCCTTACAGCCCTATCATATTCATGCTGTATACAGTCAGGAATATTTATGGTGAAGTTGAAATGCTCTAAATTCAGATAGTCTGTTTCGCCCGACAGTGAAAGGAAGTAGTTGTATTCCCTTTCACTGTCTAGCACCGTATCGTTCAGGTAGACATACAATGGGCTTCTGCCTGTTTGGGTCTCTTGATGCAGATATAAGTATTGTGGCGAAGGTCTGTACGATTCTGAAAGGAAGATCAAACCCTCGTTGGCCTTTTGTTGTGTGGTCATGGGCGTGTCATACCCTGAAAGTATTGCTAAGAAATCTTTTGTGGGATTGTAGCGCTCATTGAGCACTTTCTCTAGGTACAATACCTGGCCTGTGTGCTGCATCTTATACAGCAGGTCTTGGTATAAGGTAGCCAATGGCGTATGCAATACCTGAAGCCAGGACGCCTGGCGCTGCTTCCTTAGAATAGGCGGTAGCAGCATTAAAAGCCACCTGTTCCAATCTATGGTAAAGAATTTCTTGATCATAGAGTAAGGTCTTTAGAATTCGTTAGTGGTCTGAAGATTGTATGGTTTGTAAGTGACTTGAATGTCACTTTTCTTATAGTCGAAATATCCGGCGGAAGGCACGTAGAAGGCACCATCTCTCATAATATCGTCATCATCAACAATTACGACAGCATCCGGAGAGATGATCGAATCGTCGGTGCTTAATGTTCCATTTGAGGCGGCGACTTCCAGCTTTCTCAGCAGCACCAACTTTGTCCCTGTGGCCTGTTGGATATTGTCTATCAGGTATGTAGGCACAATGGCGCCGTTGAATTCTAGATTCTCGACATAGTCTTTGATGGCTTCTTCGATGGGCCTTGCAGAGAGGTCTCGCAAAGAGCGTCCGTTGTTTTCGGGATTTTCTTCATCTACAGAGATCAACAGGGGGTCTACATATACTTCAACATTCAGATGAATGCGGTCGCCATCCAAGGATTCGATCAGTAATTGGTTTCCAGCATCTTTTATTTGATTCATATAATAGCGGAAAGAGATGAGCTCATCCTGTTCTAAGCGTTTGATCTGATCGTCTTCTTCCTTGGCTACCTTCATACGGATCACACCTACCTGGTTGTAGTAGTATTCACTTATCAATTCTTCTACATTTTGGATAGGCGCACCATCTTGCTGCAATGTTTGCTGTACTTCATCGAATAGGCGTTCAGATACGGCGCAATGACTTACGATCTTACGCTTCTCTACATCCTGGATGCCTTCAACATCAAATTGAAAATAGCCGTCTTCCCAGACCAAGGGAGCGCCTTTCACGTAGTTCAAGGCTTGGTCTTTATACCAGTGTAGGTTATGGGGCCTTGAAACAAGCGCATTTTGCTCGACGATCTTTTCATGCGCCCAGATAGCGCTTGCTGTAATGTAGCTCCACAAGCGCCATATGGCAGATTTAGAAGCGCTGGTGAGGCCATCTAATGCAGGTGTCTGCTGTTTTTGTACAATGATCTCGTCTTGGATTTCTTGTATGGTACGTGCCATAGGTGATAGTTTTTATGTGATGATTCGGTTTTTGTTTTGCGAGAAGATGTCAGTGGCAGCCTTAGATACGTGGACTACCACCGACAAAAAGGCCTAGCGTGTTTGCGATGCAAGTCTTCTTGGTCTAGAAGTAATGTGTGGTGCGGCCTTAAGACTTGGCAAAGAGACTAGTGAAGTTATCTAACGATGAAGTCTAGCGCTAAGGTCATGTAGCCAATGCCTGAAAGCAGGCAAAGCTCTTCTTCGGCAACGGCCGTTGCCGGCCTAATATCGTTACTCTTGTAATAGTTGTAGATAAATCTGTTCTGAATATTGCCTTGCAAGGCTACAGGAGCATAGGGGTCGGGGTCTTTCTGAGAGGTCAGCTGAAGGTCGTTGGCATCCAATAGGTCGAAGAGCCCTTCAAGGCTTCCATATTCTTGAATGGCCAGATCCAGGTAGTTCTGATTGTTTTGGCTATTGATCGTTGTAAGTTCCATCGATGTTAATATTTGTTAGGTCGTTCACATCAATATCTTTGATGAAGAAGTTGTCGTATTCCATCTGCTTGCTGATCTCGTTCTCCAAGCGAAGTCGAGAGATCACTTCGGGGCTTTTGATGTAGTCTGTGATGCCTACGCCAAGGATGGGATATTCCTTGAAAGCTCCTTTATGCGAAAGCAGGATAAGCTCCAAATGTTGTTGATCAGCCTCGCCCATCCAGAAGTCATTGTCTTTAAAGGCTAGGTCGTGTTCGTTTAATATAAAGTCTTGCATCTTAGCTGATGTTTGTAGAGTTGGATATAACAGGTGTGCCGTTATATCCTGTTCCTTGAGATGTTACTTGTAAATTTTGTTTGATATGGTTGATGACAGCAGCAGCGATTCCTTCTGCTAGATCGTCAATGGCCTGTTGTTGGTTGTCTTGCCTGTCTTTTACTTGGTTGAAAGCATTGGCAATATCAATTTTAAGTAGGGCTATATTTAAAGGCATATTATTCTAGAATTTGGTTAAACGTCATTTGTGCATCTATGAATTCTCCAACGTTTATAGGTGGTGCTACAGAGGGTCCTGAGGGTGTAGTTACTGTCAGGTTTTTGATAGCATCTATCAATTGTGTTACAGCAGCTTTAAGGTCGGTTCCGCCGGCTTCGATCTTGAACTTTTGATTCAGTTCTAAATTCAATTCATCCTTATGGATCTTTACCAAGTCCTTGGTGATGGAAGCTTCGTATCCTTCAGAAAAAATTATGGAAACCTCTTCCTTGTCGAGCTTGGTCTCTTGAAGAAGGCTAGTGCCATCGGTATCATTGAAGCTGAAAGCTATTTGCGAATCATCTAGCGATGCAGTGACCAAAGGATTCGGCTCTTCTTCGTCATTAAAGAATTCGATCTTTAATGTTTTGTCAGCGTTGAATTGAAAGTTGACCAGGTCTTTGAACGAAGGACTTTCTGTTGTGCTATTGCTGCCCTCTTTGAACTTCACCTGAAACGTAGAAGGATTGATCTCCATCTGGAAATATGAATCAATGCCTTCAGATGAAGCCTCATCTTTGAGTAACAAATATATGCGCTCTATTTCAGAATATTGAGAAATGAAGCCTCTGGTTTCAATAGTTTCAATGATTGATACCATGACCCAACTCTCATCTTTTGGAATAAAAATGATCCCTTGGTCCTTATCCTGAACGGAAGCTTTTAGCCGAACGTTCTTAAGTATGGCACCATCTGCTTTCATGACATCAACGGTATAGGCATCATTGGGTTCATGGATGCTTTCTCCGCTCTCGCGATTGATCGCGATGACCTTGGCCGGAAACGTCTGTACAGCTTGGTCTTGCTGTGCTATGCTCTTGATGAGTTGTGTGATCTCTCCCATAATGGTCTAGTTTGTTTCTACGATTCTGCCTAATGTGATGGTTTGCCTGTAACCTTCTGTGCCGAAGGTTCGTTTTACAGTTTCTGCAATGAAGGTTCCGTTCTTTTCCTTGTCCTCGGCATTGGTTAGCGTTACGGAGTCTGTAGGCCTCACAAAGGGCTCGCCAAAAGTGGTAAAGCTGCCCGAAAGCCCAGTTCGCCTTTTCCAAGCAACCCGCGGGGCCAGATAATCGCGAAGATCTTCTTGCACTTCGGTGACCTTTTGCTTCAGTAACAATTCATCTTTTGGTAAAGTGTCTTCGTTATCGTGTAGTATGAAGGTTTTTTGCAACTCGCCTTCGGGATTACCCAGTTCATAATAAATGGGCGTGTTAGAGTTGACAAGGAATTTTTCGACCCGGAAGCGAATGTTCTTCACTTCTTCTTTCACCACCTTTAGATTATCAGAAATGATATTCTCGAAGAATTTGAAAGTGGGTCTATTGCCAAAGAAAATACTCGGTAAAAAAGCTGTGAGCTCAGAGGCAAGCTTGGTAATTGTTGACGAGACCAATTCTCCTAAATTGCCCAATAGCGGAATGTCGTAATCAATCTTGAGTTTCTCGACAACTTTACCCAATTCGTTTTTCGTGAACTTGGTCGGGTTGTTCGTGATGCGAAGTACATTATTGTGGTCACCCAGCTCAAAGTACGACCATATTTGGTGTTTCTCTCTTAAGTATTCTAAAAACTGGCAGACAGTCCATTCGCGCATCACGATGAGCTCGCCCACATCTTCGATCTCAACAACGGTCTCAAAGGGCACTTCCAATGCTTGTAATCGCTCCTGAATGAAATCTCCGATGTTGTTGGGAACGGTGATCGATGGGTTTTTCGAGATCAGATTGCGTAATTCGTTGTCTGCCGGCTCTTTTGAGGCTACGATCTTTTGCTTCTTGCAAGCATACATCAGGTCCTGGCACTCGATGGTCACAGGCGCATCACCTTTTACTTCAGTGATATAACCCCTAAAGGCAGGTTTGTAGTCACCATCATAGCCCAGAAAGATCTCGATGTAGTTATCCAACTTGAAGAACTCATGGATGCTTCGCTCTTCGATATTGGGAAGGTTTACAGGCACTTGGAACCCCAATTGTTGACTTAGCCAATTCAAATTGAGCTTTTTTGGCAGCTGCAAGGTGGCGGTGTCGGTCAGGTTCTTGTAGCTAGAGCAGATCGCTACATGCTTGCAATATGGAAACTCGTACGAGGTGCTGGTGGGCAGCAATTGCTCGTCGGTCTCGTAAACGACGATTCTACTGTTAAGGCTAAACATTGTTTCTGATAATGATTTCTGAGAATTCGTCTGAGGTTGCCTGTGCAGTGAACTTTTGGATGTTCTTTGTGCCCTCTATCGAAGGAATGGAATACGAGTCGATAACGATCTCATAGACCCCCAGGCGATTCAAGATCGCATGCGTGATGGGCAGTGAATAGGGCGCATCCAAGAATTGTCTTAACAAAAAGAGCTTTCCTTTAGGATAGTCTTGCGTGGCAAAGTCTTCAGCAATCAATCCATTCATCGAAATGCTGAAATCTCCGTTCGAGATATGCTCTTTAATGGTGCTGTCTCGACCTTCGATCTTGGTCTTTACAATGTTCTTGGTGCGCGTGGCCGACACGGTTACTGCATCTACTCGCAACGTGGGCAACACTAGGTTGGTCTTGATCAGCGGTTCAAAGATCAATGGCGCAAACACTGGAAGGTTGAATTCGCCACCTGTTTTGTCGATAATGAAATCTTTTGCCTGATCGATGCTGAAGTTAGCCGCTTGCTCTAAGGCAAACTCGATGTTTCTGTCGAAGGCTTGCAAGCTATTGCTCAAATCTATATTGAAGCTCATGGTAACGTTGTTTTTATTGTTGGTTAGAGAATACATTCACCAAGGCCTTGGTGATGACAAATTCCCATTGTTTCTGTTGGTATTGCTGTAGCCAAAGGGCTTCGGTGAGTAGTTTGTAAAACTCGTTGGTGGGGAGTTGGTATGGGTCAACCTTGAAATGATGTCGAACTATGGCGGCAGATTTTTTAACTTCATCCTTGCCTACTTCATTGTTGATCGCAGTGCTCTTATCCAGGATCATTTGCTGCACCAACGCCTTTCCGGCCGAGAGCACAAACTCGTCATCATACTCCTGGTCGCCTTGCACACATCTTTCAAATACGGTCTGCAATGCCTTGTATACATCATCGTCGACCAACTTTTGATATTTATTCATGGTTTCTAGCGTAGGTCTTGCAAAGTACGCGCAGACATTTTCGTCTTCCTCGCTAGTGATCTTCAATATCTTGCTATCCCTACTACTCATGAGCGCTGTCTTTTTTTGCGGCCCTGAGCATGTCTGTCAGTGATGCTTCGGAAGCAGATCCCTGAAATGAGTTTACGGTGAACTTGCCGATGTTGATCATGCCGTTGGCGTTGTTGCCTCCAGGCGGAATGATATTATCTGCACCAGGCATTGTTGGATTCTCGTTGAGGTCTATAGCCATACCTAGGCTATTTAAAGTGAAATATTCCATGGTGTAGAGTTTTTATGATTGAAACAGAAGCCGAAAGACTCCGTGGGTTTCAAAGAATGGTTAAATGTGTCCCGAGGGAAAAAGATGCGCCTCATGAAGAAGGGCGAAAAAGACTTTAGGTGTGTTGTCCTTAGTGTGGAATAAAACTACCTAAAAGCTTGAAGACTACCTAGTAAATATAAGACAACAGCCTGTAGTTGCAACTGAATTTGAAGCCTCGCCTACAAGGGAAAAGCATGCCTGTTACAGCATGCTTCTCCTGTAAAGGACTGAGCATCACTGCCCGCCTTGGACAGGGATGGTGAAATAGGGAGAGCGTCTCGTGGTCCAACTCCTCAAAGGTCTAATGGGTTGAAGGATCAACCAACCTTTTTTAGAGAAGAGCTAGTCTCGTGCAGCTCCGCCAGGCTTTTCAGCAGCACACTCCCGAAGGAATATTGGCCGAAAACCTTTTTGTAGGAAGAGCTACTATGGTGACACTCCGCCAAGGTCATCATACCCTATTGTAGGTGATGTCTAATCGTACAGGACTCATTCCTGCTGGTGAATAGTGTGTAAGGGCTTCAATAGCGATGGTCTCGCTTAAAGGAGAGTAGTGGAACTCTCCTCGCTCATCAGTTAAGCGAATCCTAAACTTCACAAAGTTGTAGAGATGACCGGCTTTCTTATAGCTTTCTAGCCTTCTGCCTCTAGTTTTCCATCTATTGCCATTGGGGTAATAAGTGTAATATTTTTCAGGCTTTATATCAAAATGTTGAATAGTGGCAGTGATCGGAATCTCTGCAGGGCGCATGTTGTACAATGCATTGTCTTCAGTTTCTTTTATAAAACCTGCTTTTCTGTGATACGGATAGAAGTCTTTGTAAGATACGGTCTTCTTTGTCCTATACCTGAAAACCTCAAGTATGGGGCTATAGTTTAACCAATCGCTGCTGCTGCTTTGAAATGCTATGGCTAGCAACTTTTTGTGCAACTCTATCTCCTGTACTTGTTGATTTCTTTCATAAGCATTTGTGGGCACTTGTCCGGTAGTGACTTGTGTGCCCAATTCTCCCCAGAAGAAACTCATTGTAGGGAAGTCGAAAGGGATGCCATCGATCAGTTGGCCGAATTGTTGCTGGGTAGGCCTGTCTCCCGTTTCAAAGTATGACTTTAGTTGTGTCTTGTTGATCATAGAAAGGTCTTTTAGAGTGGAAGCAGAACCCCCATGTTAGGGATAGGATCTGGAGAAAAAGAGATTCGATTTTCTGAGTCTAAGTGCTAAAAATTTTTGGTGATCGTGGCAGCGGTTGCTACCTTTTCAAGGTCGGCTGACCTTGTCTTGTATTACGTTGTAAAAGTATGTCTTTTGGAGTTGCTGGCCAAGCTTTTTGGCTGGTGCTGCCTGTAGTTGCAGTGGGTTGGTTGTCGCTCTAATTTTGTGCTTTAGTGGGAGCTATTCTTTCGCATAAGTTTTCATCCAAGTGATTTATGTAGTGATATTTCTGTGTTTCACGATTCCAGTATACATAAAATGTCGATTTCTCTGGAATAGGTATTTCTACAACCTCTTTGTTGCAAACTATACCGCTTCGTATGAAAGCCCAAATCCCTTCTTCTTGCTGGTGATAAATTACCGTACTATTATACTCATCTACATAATCATCGGTCTTGTGCACAAGATGTGGCGAAAGGGAAGATACTTTATAGTTATTGAATATCATGAGAAAGGGGAAGTCGTAGTTTATGTATGCTTCATTGTTGATTCTGTATCCTTGGTATCTAACAATCAATGCAAAATCTTCCATGCCATTTCTGTCAAAATCACCGATTGCTGACATGACACAATCATTTTTTTCTACAAAAGGAAGTGTGGCTGTAGTAAATTCATCAGCATCAATGAACTTGAATTTATTCGTGTGATCTATTATATAATTTTCAATATTTACAGGAATCCTGCAAATTTCATTTTCCTTATTTTGATTGCATCCGACCGTCAACAATGACAAGAGTGTGAAAACTAAATTTCGTCTTTGCCATTATTAATTTGCATTCCATGAATATGGTCTTTATGATCATCTGCATGAGTTGACCCAGGTATTTTGCCTTTATCTGTGAAAAACAGCGAAAATTCTCCTGTTGCTTTGAGCAATCTTATAAATTCAGCATTGATCTTAATGTCTTTTTGGGTCAAAGTAGAGATATCATTACTACCTTTTCCATCTACTGTTAGAAAACGACAATCAAATCCTTCTCCTTTACTATGAGCACCTTTAGAAGAGTGTCCCAAATTACGTTTAGGGTTATACGCGCTACAATCATTTAAAAGAATTGTTTGATTAGGGTATTGCTTGATCAGCTTATATACTGCGTTTGAAAATGCTTTGGCTTTTTCGGGTTTGATCCAGTCATCACCATGTTTTCCTTTTTTTGACAAAGTACCATCTTTTTTTACATAGCTATATGAATCTTCTCTTGTGCTATTATTGATTATGTATGGATTGCCTATTTTGGTGAGTCGGGTTAATCCAAACTCATTGACCGCTAGTGGCTTTTGGGTTTTCATGTCATTTCTTTTCACTATCCTTATCATTCTAGAATTCGACTCACTACTCCAAAAGGCACCTCTGTCTTTTTCCACACCCAGATAGAAATACTTATTGTTGGCATGTCTTTTTTCCCATTCCTTGTCCAAGGTGATCTCTATTTTGGCTTTTCCATCTGTGCCCACAACTGTTTCGTATCGCTTAGCTCGGGTATTCAAATCACTGTAATTATCCTTTTCGCTTGTGCAGTAGAGGTCTACCTGGAGTTTTGTGCCCACCATGTTCACGGTCTCTACCACTCCGACGATCTTTGTACCATAAGGGATTGCATGTTGTACGGGCGAAATGATCTTGCCATTGTACATGAAATAGGTTTCTTTGATGCTTCCGCCTTTTTGAATCTGAATGGTAGAGGTCTGGGCAATATTGTGATGCGCTTTTATGTTGTGCTTGTCTGAGGTAACTTTTGCCGAAAGTGTTCCTTGTTCCTTTTCTTTTAACAGTGAACCAATGAGCGAATCTTCCAGGCATACCTGTTGCTCAACATTTCCTTGATCGTCAGTTCTTGCTTCATACGAAAGCAGTTCTTGCTTCTCAAAGAAAATACACACCCTGACAGGTTGATCGGCAAAATGTGGGATAGAGGCGTGGACGTAATTATCCTCTGAGACACCTGTGGACAATTTCACGTTTCCATCACCAAACCTCCAATTCAAGGCTGTGACCGTAGGCTGCAGTACGATGATGGTTGCAGTGTCATTGCCGCCAATGTCTGGACTGTTGGCGTAGGCTACGATCTGATAGATGCCTTCCTCATTGGTCTTGAAGGTAAAGGCCTTGCCTATGCCATGGTATTGCTTTTGTGTGCCTTCTTCTGTCAGTAAAGGGGCGTCCGAATGGTTGAAAGGTTTGTCATCTTTGTACACCAACCACTTCACTTGATTTATTTCTTCTTCCGTTGGCGCAAACTTGAATTGTGAAACATGAAGAGCAACCGTATTGCCTTGATCTTTTACCAGAATTGTACGGTTGGCCTCCACTCGAACAGGATAGTTATTGGTAATGTCTACCGGGATCATGCTCTTGTATTTTCCTTTTCCAGCTTTTCTGTAAAGGCCTTTTTTATAGCTGATATTGACGCTATACGCTTCTACAACGTATTTTCCCTTGTTGGGGAAAGTATATTGAAAGGTTGGTCCTATATCAACATGTTCTTCAAGGATATTCCCTTCCTTGTCAAACACAACCCAATTCAGGTGTTTGTGCCTGTTCTTAGCTTCGAAATCGAGGGTTGTACCTGGACGGAAACTTTTACCTTTTTTCCCGACAACAGATACCTTTCCTGCATATTTCTTGGCAATCCTTTGGTCTTTTAGCTGGTCTAGTTTTGGATAGATAGCCTTAGTGGTGAGTTTGGCGCTGTAGATATTTTGATGATTATGATACACATCCTTCATTTTAGGAAGTGTCATCAAATCACCGCGCATACCAAGTTTAGGAATCAGCAGGTCTGCAAACAAGAAGAGTTCCTGATGTTTGGCGAAGAGTTCATCCAGTGATACACTTTCGTCCAAGAGTTGGCGATGCGCATATTGCCAATAATTTTTCTGTTCTTCGGAAAGGTTCTCCTGGCCTAGATAACGCGCTTCGACCTTTGCGACGATCTGCTTGCGAAAGTCGGCTACCGAAGTGGGGGTGAGCACAGGTGAGGCTTCATTCAATGAGGCCGTGAGATTGGTGAGGCGTTCATCTTTCGGAAGGCTTTCTACCATCGTACCTGTTTGTAATTGAGTAATCACCTGACTCCAATAGCCAACATCAATTCCCATATCGATTTGCTTCTGGGCTGCAGCAATGACCTGTGCAGTACTTGGCGTATGACCAACAGAGGTATTTGTGCTGAATTGCTCAATGGAAGAGGTGTCGAACGATGGAGAGGAAGCGACTTCAGGATTGTTCTGAAAACTGAGGTCGCCCAAAGATGCTGATGAAGTAGCATAGGAAGGTTCACCAACTAGCTGTGTAGTAGTGGTAGATGTGCTAATGCTTGTTTCAGTCGATGGGTCTGTTTGGGTGTTTTGGTTGCTAAACGATGAGGAATTTTCTCCATTGAACAATTGCTCTAGTGTTTGCGCTTGCCTACGCTCTTGAAGAACCTCTTGCATGGCCTGTACCAATGCTTGTTTCTGTTGCTCTTCAGTATAGTTTTCGTTGTTGGCAATGTCGATGTTGATGCCGTCCAGGTATGTGGTTGCTCTGTAACTCATTAGTATGATTTGATAGTAAAAGTGCCTCCTTTGTCATTGGTTGGGAATCGAAGACATGACATTGCAGAATATAGTCGATGTCAAAGCTTAAAGATACTTGGGTATCAATTAAAAAGAAGAGAAGTAGGTTTGCGTTTCTGTATTTTCAGCGGCGAGAAAACACCAAGGTTTTTACTCTTCTTCGCTAAACCTCTGGATCTGGTCGTTAAGTTCTTTATCCCAGATGAATTGTAAGTCCATATCGCCATCTTCACTCAGGTTGAATTCTAGGCGATTCCACCGATTGTGATCACCTTCAGTAGTGATTTGGTGTAACTCTGAAACAGCTTTATACACTGAATAGTCCAATGCTGTGTACTCTGAATTATGCATCATTTCGCTTTCCCAGTAATTTAAATGAAAACCTGCTGATTTGCCACTATATCTTACATGTAACCTGGCTTTGGTCCAATTTTCATCTAATGAGTCAACTATTGACTGTCCAATAGTGTGATATATTTCTTCTACAGTCATCATGGGTTAAAGATATTTAATTATCGAATATTTCCTTGAAGGTATTGCCATCAATCTTGTATGTTACAAGTTGGGCATTAGGTCTTTTTGATTCTCCGCTAAATACATTCTGGATATCTATCTCAACTTCTTTTCCTGCTTCCAGAGCTTTTTTCCACTCCATCTCCATTGTCTTCCATTCTCCCCTATTTAAACTTGACTTCTGTGGTACATAATTGATCTGCTCGCCAGGTCCGTCAAATATTTGGGCGATCAAGTGTCCACCATCGTCTTGCCCTTTTACGCCATCCTTTAAGGTAACGGATTTTTGTTGTTGGTAGGTGTTTCTTCCTTTCTTGTTAAGTTTTAGTTTTCCTTTAACTGATTTTACCCTTCCCAGGTCATCAGTGTCGTATAGATAGCCATCTACGTTGTAGCGCGTCTTAGGTTTAAGCGACTTACTCAACTCTTTGTTCCATGCTCCTTTCTTACCGCTTTTGAGTTTGACTTCCTCAATCTTTGTGCCACTGGTAAAGTCGTCAATCACTTTTTTCTTTGGACTGGCTTTCATGTACAAGTCAAATGAACCACTTTTGACATCTTCTTTAGGCCAAGAGACCTTTAGTTTCGGGTATAGTTGTTCCTGAGCTTTTAATGTGGCCATCAACTCAGCTGTAGTGCCTCCACTTGCATCTATAGATTCTGCGGTGATTCTAGCCTGTTGTAAGAGAGCCCATCGTTGCCAGTTATTGCCATCTGGGTCGACATCATTGTCATAATCGCCTTTACGTCTTCTTCCACGAGGTATTTTTTCGCTTACCTTATCTCCGATCTTGGCTACTTTGTTGAGAACCTTCCCAAACTTTCCTAGTTTTCCTGCCCACTTCGCCAGAGAGGCACTTCCACCTGTAAACACAGCAATGAGTATCTCCAGTAGGATCACACCAATAATGATCCCAATGGTCCTGCCTTTTTCGAAAGCGGAAGCGTTTGCCCAATTTTCGATAGTGTCTTTAATGGCTTCACCGATGTTCCCAAGCACATCGTAAACAAGATTTTTAAAGTCTTCGAAATTGAGGCCGCTGATATTTTTAAAAGTCTGATAGATGTCCTTAAGGTCTTCGAAGAGCTCTCCGGTAATCAAGTCTTTAATGGTCTTGATGATCATGGATATCAAATCCACAATACCTTCTACTGCGTCGTAGATCCCTCTTAGGATGCCCTCAATGATCCCTATGACCAATCCTCCTGTACCAGCCAAAATCTCTGCGCCAGTAGATGCGATGTCAATGGCTTTATTCATGAAATCTGGGCGCTTGCTCAGATTTCCCAACTCTTGCTGTAGCCTTATATAATTCTTTGACGGTAGGCGCACAATGTGCCCTTGCATCAACTGAATTTTTTTGTACAGCTGTCTAGCATTTATAAAGTAAGGGTCTAGACTGGCCTTGAAGCCAAGCTCGATAGCCTCTAGGAAGTTTTGACCAACATCTACAAGACTGATCCCCTCTAAGAGGTTCCCTTGCTGGTTAAGTAAATAAAATGCTTGCGCAATGGTTCGATAATCATCTCCAGTGCGGGTCTTGTATTGACTATAATGTACTTTGGCAATTTGATTTTCAAATGTGTCGCCTTCACTTATATAGTAGAATTTAGAAGTGAAACTGTCTAGAAGTGGGTCAATAGGGATGATCTTGATGTAATGCTTCTCGATAAAACCTATAGCGTCGGTAGTTTCAATCTCTAGCCAACCCTTATTGTATTTACTTTCGTTTAATACAAGTATCTCGGCTCCTGGAGCGTAAACCCTTCCATAGATTCCCTTTCCTTCCTGATAAGCTTTGTCATAAGGAGTTGGAGTTTCATGTAGGCGAATTCCTTTTTCTGCAATCACGAAACCGCGATTAGGGCCTTCAATCATTGAGTTGGACTGGAATCGTTCATGATTCTTTACAGCACCTCTTTCAAGAGTGTCATGATGCCCTAATAATGCAAGCAACTCCAGCTTCAGCTGCCTTTTGGCATCAATAAGGTCTTTGGCTTCAATATGTATCGTTTGGGAATAGGACATGAAAAAGAAAGGTTAGCTGATTTCGGACTAAAGGATCTCTACCTTCACTGGTTTGGGCTGGATGTGGTCTGAGAACGAAGTGGTGATGTTCAAGCGGAGGTCGTCGTCTTGTTCGATCTCTGTGTCTCCGCCGAGATAACAGTTCTTGAACAACACTTCTAAGGCTTTGAATTCATCTACCTTTGAAGCTTGTAGGACAGCCGATCTGATATCGATACTTGGCTTTCTGAAATAGGCATAGAGTGTAGTGCCATCATCATCTTCCACAGAGAGTTTAACTATTTTCTTGTACTTGTATTTCCAGTGGTTGAACTGCTGTTGGGTAATGTTGCCGTCCAATACCACGGCCAGGTTTTGTGTTTCTTGTACTTCCATGATTCAGTGTTTATGTTGAGTGCCAAAGGCTAGTTATGTGCTGAGTTGAGCTGCCATTTTTAAAAACAATCCCCCAAAGTCAGGGTGAAGCCCGCATCGGGGGATTGCAACCAAGGGTTTTGGTTTGGGTGTAAGAATGGTAGCATGAAAGGGAAGGAGCTACCGGTGAAGAAGTCGATCGTTCAAGAGGCCAAGCCGAAAGCAAATCATGGCTGTTGAATTGAACATTATGAAGAAAGGGTGTGGCAAACCACTGAGCAGGGTCACAAAAATTCTATGATGACAGTAAAAACCAATCCTATGTAGCCCAATGGCGGCCTCTCGAGTACGACCGAAATACTAGTGGCTTAGTTCCACTCGATGTGCGAGACGATCATGTCCAGGCTCACCTCGATCTTGGTGTCGCCTTGATTCATGTTGCGTTTGTTCGACTTGAACTCGCAGTTTCTGACTACATGGGTTACGATCTCGTTGGTGTCATCCAAGAAACTCACTTTGATATCGAAAGGAGGAACATCGCTGAGACGTTGCCCTCTTGGCAAAGCTGCCTGGATAGACTCTACCTCGTAGTTGTAAAGGGTGATCGAAGCGTTGGCCTCATATTTCCCTCTGCCACGATGAACAGGCATATTTCCGGCACCGTAGTGGTTTTCCTTTGCCGTGGTATCATCGTAGCTTATTGATGTAACGCCTGTAACGATACGATCTAGCAAATTGATCTCTATAGAAGACCAGCTGTGACGCTGTCCGTTGATTAATGGTAATTGTGACATATCTGTGTTTTAGATGAGTTAATAGTTGATGATTAAGCTAAGTTTACGCCAAAGGGATTGTTGAAGCCGAGATCAACCACGATGCGACGTGCGGTACCCATGGGCACGATCTCTACCTTCACGTCAAGGCGCGAAGTGGCCAAGATGTCCTGAAGCGGATTCACATACACATCGATCTCTGAAGCTTCTTCGTTGGCTACCATGCGTTCTAAGGCTGCACGACAAAGCGTTTCAAACCCTTTTACTACAGAAGGTGGTAGCGTGCCGTCTTCGGGGTCTACCAATACAGGTGAATTCAACTTTGGCAACAGTGTGGCACGTACTAGGCGAGACGCTTTGTTGATGGTACGGTTGGCCTCTACATAGGTAAAGTCTGAAGTCGGGTCTGTACAGGTATGGCTATCGTTGAAGTAAAGACCGGCAATGCCCGTATGGGTGCGTGTGAAAATATACTTTTTTTCGTTTAGTGTACTTAGGTCTCCCAGAGTAGTTACTTGCTCTCCGTCTATAAATCCAGGCTTGCCAAAACCTTCGCCCGCCAGGTTGAATTTCTCTACCCAAGCGACATTCTCTGATACTTTGGCAGCTGATATGGTGCCGAGCAGCGTTCCTACAGCAGCAGTATTATTGTAAACGTCTTTTCTTATTGTGATCGGCTCTCCGACTTGGTCAGTAATAGGATTATCATCTTTGTCCCGTACTGTAAAATCTCCTGAATTGATCCCAATTTCTACTAGAGTTGCGCCAGCTGGTAAGGTGTATGATTCTCCTGAGCTAAGAAACAGCCTCTCTTTGGTGGCCATGTCAGGATCCATCGCAACAACGACAGACACATTTTCAGCACCAAGGTCAGCAAGGTTTGCTGCTTCTGCTGCATTAGAAGCGATGAAACCTTTTCCTTCAACAATCACTTCAAAAGGGATATACTCTGCAAAAGCTTCATCTGCTTGAGTTTGTGCGGCTTGAGCAGCTGCTTGTGTAGCAGCAAAATCTGCAGCACCGCTATAGATGACACCGATCTGACGAATGTTCCCGTCTGCTTTTTCTTGCATTTCTTTGGCAAAAGCGGCAGTGTTTGCAAAGCTATCTGCCTCGACGACCATGACATACAGGTCGCCAGAAGGATTCATTCTAAAGTATTGTGAGACCTGATAATACGCAGACTGACCGTTACGGTCATAGGTCTCGTCAATTCCAAGAGCTTCCGCATCTTCTACTGAGGAAAGTCGAGCGATGTTCCCATAGGTCAGACCTGAAGTTTCATCGCCATCAAACAGCAGCCCGGACACCATGTCTTGGTCTGGAGTCCTGCGGCCCAAGCCGCCTGCCGTTTTGTTAATTACTACATCGTTTAATAATGCACTCATAATAAGGGTTTTGATTTAAAAGTGTTGTACGTTTTTGGGTGTATCCTTCCTGCTCAACTTCGTTACAAAGCTGACCTTCAAAGTATTTTATATTTCGGGAAGGTTTAAAAGGCGGGCTCTAAAGCTGTGGCCTCGTTAAGGATGTTGTATATGGTTCGCTCTGAGACGAACAGTTTTTCTGAAAGTTCGGCAACGATGACTTTCATTTGCTTGTGTCCGTTCTGCGCAACATAGTCATTGACGAATCTTCTGCGCATTTTCAATAGTTCTTTGCTTCTTTTCACAGTCTAATCTTTTTAATTATTGTTTTTTGAGTTCTCTTGGGCCATCTTCTGCAATGGCGTCACTGTTCAGAATGCTTTGCTCGCGATTCTCAAAAGTGACTTCATTGGCGTCATCAGGATCGCGCCTGTTGATGTTCAGATTCAAATAAGTCTCTTCATCTACAGCTTGCACCTTTAGCAGGTCGTTTCCATCTTTCTGCTTCACAGTCAGCGTTTGGAGGTCTACATGGTCTCCTAGTGCGTATCCTTCCTGTCTAAGTGCTTGAGAAGTTTGTTGTTGGTCAGTGAAAGTGACATCTCCATTTCCATTGATGGTCACATTGCCATCAAAGAAGTCATTGTCGATCAGTGTGTATTTCTTTTTGTTATCTTGCTCAATAAGCGTGGTGCGATACTCGATACACCATATGAAGTGATGTGCCTTGTCCCAATAATTCTCCTTGGCCACAAACTGTTTTTCGACATTTTTAAAGGCTGAATTTGGAATGAGCGTTGGGTTCGCATCTAACTGAGCTTTTGTAGGGTACTCTAAGATGGCTTTGTCTACAATTGCGGCTATGTCCAATGCCTCTCCGAAATCTCTGTTCACGCTTCGGTTGAAGACTATCTCTAGTGAGAAGTCTACATCGGCTTTGTATTCTTGTTCAGAAGAAGTATTCCATTTCACGTGGTCATACTTGAACATCACCAGCGGAAAATCGGTATCGTCACTTCCATCCTCCGTAAAAATGTATTCGTTGTGCAATCGCACTCTCACATCTTCTAGATCGGCCTCATCTAAAAGCGTCTCTATAGTGGCTTTCTTTTGCTCGTAGTATTGCTTTAAAATCATTTGTTGGCTTTTGAGGAGACAAATATCAAACATATGTTTATAAAAACAAATTATTTAACATATGTTTGACTGTCTTTTCAATAGTGTTCTCATAAGGGCTTAAATGTCAATAGGTTATCACGAATCATCTTTATGGTATTGATTATCAATACATTTTACTTTTTTAAAAATAACCATTCATCTTATTTTCTGTGCTTCACTCTCTTATCTATTACAGTGGTTTCTGTAAATTGTTTGAATTTTATCAAAACGACCACATATTTATCAGGAGGGGCATATGCCGAAGGGTTTTTGTGCTACTTTTGCAACATGAACAGAGATAAGAATCCAAGAGGTGGGGGCAAGTCTAAGCGAATTGGTGAAAATCGCATGGGAGGAAAAGGGCAGAAGCCGAATTCGCGTTTTCAAAAGAAGACCGTCAGGCCCAAGACCCAAAAGAGAGATGACAGTATCCGGCTTAACAAATACATTGCCAATGCTGGCATCTGTTCGCGCCGTGAAGCAGATATGCATATTTCTATAGGTAGCGTCTCAGTGAATGGAAAAGTCATTACAGCGATGGGCTACAAAGTGAAACCTGGTGATCAGGTACGCTTTGATGGACGCTTGATCAAACCGGAAAGACCCGAATATATATTATTGAACAAGCCCAAAGGTTTTCTCTCGACCACTAAGGATGAGAAGGCGCGCAAAACAGTTATGGACTTGATCGCAAATGCCACCAATGCACGTGTTGTGCCCGTGGGTAGGTTAGATCGTCCCACTACTGGACTTCTATTGTTTACCAATGATGGCGACCTGGCAAAGCATTTGATGCACCCTTCTAGCAATATCCGTAAGATCTATCATGTGGTGTTGGATAAGAAGTTGAGTCAAACGCATTTCAACGAGATCAAGAATGGCGTTGAGCTCGAGGATGGAATGATGGAGGTAGACGAGATCTCCTGGATTCCTAGTGCCACCAAGCGCGAAGTAGGAGTGAGGATACATAGCGGTAAGAACCGCATTGTTCGCCGTCTTTTCGAACATTTTGAATACAATGTAGAGCGACTAGACCGTGTGGTCTTCGCTGGGCTCACCAAGAAAGACTTGCCGCGAGGCCATTGGCGCCACCTTACCCAGCAAGAGGTCATCAACTTAAAGATGCTTTAGCAGTACAGGTCTTCTTTTGCTGAAGACCTCCCATAAGAAGATTCCATACACAAGTAGATATTCCAAAGCGATCACCCAAAGATCCTCTTTGTTGCCTTCGTTTCCATAGGCCAGATAACTAAAGATGATCACTGCGCTCCATACCAGAGGGAAGCGATAGTTGGTAAAGAGTGAAAGTATGAGTAGGCTGGCCACGTACCAAGGGTGTACAGTGGTCGAAACAAAATAATAGAAGCTCAGGCAGAGCAACATGGCAGTGATGAGCTTTACGATGTTGTCATTCCTTCGGAAGAGGGCCATGCCCAGCACAAAGGCGACCACTATGAAGGGCGTATACTGGCCAATGGTCTTGATCTCGTTGTATCCGCGGAAGGAATAGCCGATCTCCCGGGCAATGTAGTACAGGCTTCCGTTGAATTCAAAATTCGTAAACCAAAGCCCAACGGTCTGTGAATAGTTATTGATGAATGCTGAGGAAAAGAACGGAGCAAACAACAATAGACAACACAGACCCACTACAGCATAGAATCCAATCAGTTTCTTGAAATCTAAATGAGCTTCCTTGGGTCTCAAAAAGTACCCAAAGAACAACGGGAGCAGCATCAGTGGAATCAGTTTTACCGATATCGAAGCTGCAAAAGCCAGCGCGGCAAATAGCCATTTCCCCTTATGCAATAGGTATAGATTCAGCACCAAGAAGAAGAGCATGACACCTTCAAAGTGTAAGTTGCCAGTCAGTTCTATGATGATGAACGGATTCAGGAAATACCAAAAGATACGATGCACAGGAAGTTCCAAGACTTGCAGCAAGCGCTTTCCGAAGAAAAGGATGCCCAAATCCGCCAGAATGACCAGGAGACGCAATACGATTGCGGAACCTAAAATGCTCTTTCCAGCAAATAGTCCAGCAATGGCAAAGCACAACTGATTTAGTGGAGGGTAGTTGGTAAAATGGCTTCCGTTGAGTTCACCCATGCCTTCATATAGCTCTTTGGCTTGGAAGACCACTGTATTCCCTTCTGCAATAAAGGTTTCAGGTAAATAGAGATACGGATTGTAACCCTCTAGTAACATCCTTCCATCCCAAATAAAACGGTAAAAATCTTGAGACAGGTTGGGAATGGCAAATAGGAAGACCAACCGAAAAGCAATACCTGCGACAACTAAAAATTTGAAGTCCCACTTTGTGGTCTTATACAATTGAAAGGCCACAAGGAACAACGCGAACCACAACGACAACAGCTTCGAGAAGTCGGTTCGTGCTAGGTCATAGGCAAAGCTTGCATACAGTGCAACACTTAGTAGTGAGCATGCAATAGGAAGCTTATGTGCCTTAAGAGATGAAGAAGTGATCATGCTGTTGCTAAGGTACGGTCGAAAGCGTACAACCCCAAAAACTATACTTTAGACTTCAACGACTGAAAGAAGACAAAGCCAAAGCCGATGAAGAGCATCAGATGGAAAGGAAATAGCCCGAAATCGTACTGTGAGGCACCGATCCAATCTTTGACAAGATACGCGCTGGCCATCCCAAAGCCGAAGTACAGCATCAAAAATCCTTCTAATACCACATTGGCTGAAGGGCGCTTACGCAGGTATTTGTTGTGCTTCCAGTTGTCTTTGAACTTCTTGATGTTGAATTTGGGCGTACGGACAAACTCGCTGCGCTTGCCAATATGGCCTTCGATCACAGCCACCGAATTGTGCAACGAAAAGCCCATGGCGACAGAGAAGAACGTAAAGAACATCTTCACATAGTCGATAAAGCCTTCGATACCGCCTTTGCGCATCTTCTTGAACATGAACCAGTAGCAGATAAAGAAGATGATCGTGCTGATCACAAAGAAGCTCATGGCAATGAAGTATCCTTGCAAGTCTTCGTAATAGTTCTTTACATATAGCATGGGGATGCTCAACACCGCTACGATCAACACATTCAAGAACATGGTGCTGTTCAGCAGATGCAGTATGCCATGTACCTTGGTCTTGAACGGAATGTTCTTATTATTGATGACCTCATTTGCCATCTTCCGGAAATTCTCGGCACCACCCTTGTTCCACCGGAATTGTTGCGAGCGTGCTGCACTGATCACGATAGGAAGCTCTGCAGGAGTTTCCACATCCTCCAAATATTTGAATTTCCAGCCCTTTAATTGAGAGCGATAGCTGAGGTCTAGGTCTTCGGTCAACGTATCACCTTGCCAGTTTCCAGCGTCGAAGATGCACTCTTTACGCCAAATGCCAGCTGTGCCGTTAAAATTGATGAAATGACCTTGGCTGTTTCGTCCCACTTGCTCTAGGGTGAAGTGTGCATCCAAAGCAAAGGCTTGCACTTTGGTCAGTAATGAATAATCACGATTGATGTGTCCCCATCGCGTTTGTACGACACCGATCTCAGGGTCTTTGAAATACGGAACAGTCCTGTGAAGCCAGTCCTGGCCAGGCAAAAAATCTGCATCGAACACAGCCACATATTCTCCTTTGGCGGTCTTCAGACCTTCTTTGAGCGCTCCTGCTTTAAAGCCTTCTCGGCTCTCGCGGCAGATATGCTGTGCGTCGATTCCTTTGTCCTTGAGCTCTTGTATGCCTCTGGCAGTGATACGAAGTGCTTCTTCGTCCGTAGAATCGTCTAATACCTGGATCTCCAACTTGTCTTTAGGATAATTGATCTCGCCCATACAGTTCAACAGGCGCTCCATGACATACAATTCATTGAAAACAGGAAGTTGAATGGTCACATGGGGAATTTCAGCCGGATTGCTTAGGTCGAATTGAGGAGCGTCTTTCTCATGCTTTTCGGCACGCAGGTAATTGAAGAGCAAGTTCAACTGCGAGATGGCGTACGAGAAAATGAGCACCAATGCAATGACATAGATGATGAGCAGCCCAAAACTGATGGTATATAGGACGTCGTTAGACAACATCACTTAAAACTATATTTTAGGATCCAACCAATGATTTTTACGCCCGCAAATATAGTACCTTTTACCGTACCTGAAACTTTTGAGACCCCAATTCTTTTCTTGTAGCGAACGGGTATTTCTTTGTATTTCAGCTTTTTCTTTAACGCTTTGAGTTGCATTTCAACTGTCCAACCGTACGTCTTGTCTTCCATTTCAAGAGAAAGCAGCTTGTCATATTTGATCGCTCTAAATGGGCCAAGGTCTGTGAAACGTGCATTGAACAGCAGTTTCATCAAGAATGTGGCCAACCAATTCCCGAATACCTGCTGTGGTGTCATTGAGCCCTTTTCTCTGAGTGAAGCCACGCGTGCACCGATCACCATATCTAGGTCTTCTTCGATGATAGGTGTTACTACTTTGGTCAGTTCTTCCGGATGATCAGAATAGTCTCCGTCTATAAATACGATAATGTCTGGCTTCTCGGACTGCTCGGCTATATGATGCATTCCCTTTAGGCAGGCGTGTCCGTAACCACGTTGGGTTTCGGTCAGTACTATGGCTCCGGCAGCCTCAGCATTTTTTACGGTATCGTCTGTGGAGTTGTTGTTCACCACGATGATCTCATCCACTTGGTCAGGGATTTCGTTGATGACATGAGCAATAGAGTCTGCCTCATTGTAGGCGGGGATGATCACTTTAATGTTGGCCACTTCTTAGATTCCTAAGGTTGTTATCCCGTTTAAAACTTCTGAAGTCAAACCATTCGTTGACTTTCCTGCCATTACTGTATTTCTCTGCTGAAGTAAGTTTTTCATCTTGGTATTTGAGGCAATATCCGTTTTTTACTCCGTCTTTGAGTTGGCACTTGTGATTCACATGACCTTGGTCATCATAGAAGAGCCACCAGTCGCACTTCTTTCCTTCTTCGAAGTGGCCTTCCATCAGTTTTCTACCGTTAGGGGCATAAAAATACCAATAGTTTTCGGCTAGGTCATTCTCAAAATGCCCTTCTTTTTGAAGTTCTCCATTGGCATGGTAGAATTTCCAGTAGGCTACTTTGAATTGGCCAACTAGCCAACCTTCCTCTTTGAGCTTTCCGTTGTCATGATAGTTTTTAACGTACATACGTTCTTCTTCGGCGAGGAGCAGCATCAGTAGACTTATGGAAAACAAGCGAAACATTAGTTCTTCTGCTGGATGAGGTCAAGTAGGTCTACATCATTTCCTAGCAAGACAGCATCACTGTTGATGCGTCCTTCTTCCTTCCCATTTTCCAGTTTCAGAACGCCTCTAGGGCAAACCGCTGAACAGATGCCGCAACCTACACAAGAGGCACGTACAATATTTTGGCCCTTCTGTGCATAGCTGCGCACATCGATGCCCATCTCGCAGTAGGTAGAGCAGTTGCCGCAGGAGATGCACTGGCCTCCGTTGGTCGTAATTCTGAATCGAGAGAACAAGCGCTGTTGAATCCCCAAGATGGCAGCCATGGGACAACCAAACCTACACCATACCCGATTGCCAAGGATAGGATAGAAGCCAGTACCCACAACACCTGAGAACACAGCTCCAATTAAAAAACCATAAGACTTTTGCAACTTGTGATCTGGAAAGAAGAACACATTCTTCTCGCCTGCAAAGTGATTCAACAGCAACATGCCGACCATTACTACAAATATGGAAGCTGCCGTGAACTTGGCATCTTTGTCAAACGATTTCCTTTTGAAGATGAGCAGGACCGAAAGTACAGCACCCAAGAACAACACCACGAACCAAGTGAATTGATTCCGGGTAATGATGCTCAACTCCGGATTTTTTCCGAGAAAAGTATATACGGTGGCCACCGTCATCAACACGGCAAATACCAGTACGGTGTGAATGGACCAACGCTCAAACTTCCAGGCACTCAACTTCTTGCTTGAAAGTTGGCGGAAGGCGTCTCCAGCAGTCTCGGCGAGCCCACCACAACCACAGACCCAGCTGCAGTACCAGCGCTTCCCGTAGAAGTAGGTGAGTACTGGAGATATGACAAATATGGTCAATACACCAAATACCAACATGGCGGTTCCGATAACACCGCTATTCAGCAATGCTTTGATATTCCAGTCGTAGAACAGGTAATAATTTAATGGCCACATGTTCTTCAGGTCGTAGAAAGGAATGGGGGCGTTGGGTGCGTTGTTCAGACCGCTCATGATCTCGGGGATCAAAAAGGCAAATCCTAGTTGGAAGAACATCACCGAGATAGTACGCACCACTTGATACTTGTTGTGTCGGTATTTCAAGATGAACTTATAGCCGAAGGCCAAAATGGCCACGGTGTAGAGTGTTCCGTATACGAACCATTGACTGGCAGGTTGCCCTTTTAGCAAATAGCTGAGTGGGTCAAATAATGCCACGACACCTGTATTGGCTTTCCCGTCACTTCCCAATCCGAGATACTGAGGATAGAAATACAAAATGATGTAGAAGGTAGTGAGTAGCACACCTGCTGCCCATCCCCAAAAACCACGGCTAGAGACAGACTTCGTCCAAACATGGTTGTTCTTAATGCCTTCAGGATGATGTGCGTACAATGCTCGGGCATAGATAATGATTCCGGCAGATAGTAGTAGGATTCCTATGGTAAGGAAGGCTGTAGCACTGGGCAGATTCACATTAAAGATTCCAACGAGTACTATGAAGAGTCCTGTGAGTCCCAGACCTAACCCGATCTTTTGTTGATTGCTGATAGCAGGCGTTGGGTTGGCCAACGACATGGTATGATCGATCTTGTTGCTCATAACTTATGCGGTTACTAGTTGGTTTTTGTAGGCTTGAAGGATTTCTTTTTCGTGTTTTGCGAAGAACTCAGGGTCGAAGTTGGCTTCTTTCAAATGTTCCATCACATAGTCTGCCGAACGTTTTTCGGTCAGCCATTGGTCAAACGTCTCGTGGCGCATGCGGATGCCAAAGGTGTTGATGCCTAAGAATTCACCAGAATCCTTGTGAATTGCTACAGTGATACACTTCTTTGCATCTTTGTGCATCCAATGAAAATGTTGTTCGTATTCAGGTTTTCTGAGGTCAGAATGTACCCAACCGTAGGTTTGGTATTCAATGTCTAAGAATTTGGCTGAATTGAACCAGTGCCCGGGGTTGTACGGTGTTTTGTTGCCGCAGATGGTTTGCGCCACGGTCTCGCCCATCATCCGGCCTGTGTACCATACAGCTTCGATAGGTCTTCGATTCCCGATGGGCTCATGCTGCTCGGCACAGTCGCCGATAGCATAAACGTCTGGGACGTTGGTTTCCAAATGGCGATTCACTTTTATACCATGCCCAGTCTCGATATCAGATTCTTGAAGGAAACTGATATTTGGAGAGACACCAGCGGTAAGACCCACCAATTCGCAAGGGATGACCTCCCCTGTCTCCTGGATCTTGATGGCTTTTGCTCGCCCGTTCTCATCAGCGATGATCTCTTCGAGATTCGCGCCTAAGCGCAGATCAATATGATGTTCGAGAATATGCTTGTTGATCATTTCAGATTCGCCAGAGGGTAGTACACCATTCCAGAAACTGGTCTCTCTCACCAAGAAGATAACGGGAATGTTTCGACTCCTTAGCATTTCAGCCAGTTCGATGCCGATCAGCCCACCTCCCACGATCACGGCGCGGTTGATGTCCTTTGTGTTTTGCTCTAAAGTTTCCAGGTCCTGAGCCGAATATAGCCCTTGCACGCCCTGCAGATCCTGACCTGGCCACCCAAACTTGTTGGGCTTAGAACCAGTAGCAATGATCAGCTTGTCATAATGGATGGTGGCATAGTTGTCCAATACCAGTTTTTTGTTCGCTGTATCTACCTCATTGACGTAACCACGACGCAATTGGATATTGTTCTTCTCCCAGAACCAGTTCTCGTAAGGTTGGATGTGTTCCCACTGCATGTGCCCCATATAGACATACATCAAAGCAGTACGTGAGAAGAAGTGATCAGTTTCGGCAGAAACGACAGTGATCTGCTTGTCAGAAAGTTTTCGGATATGCCTCGCGGCCGTGATTCCTGAAATGCCATTTCCGATAATGACAATATGCTCCATAATTGTTGGGTTGATGTGTTGGTGAGTCGCTCTTAAAGATAAGAACTTAATGGATGTGCATGTATTTAGAATGGATTTAAATTGAAGGCTGGGCTGTAAGGATGAGTTTGTTTTTGAGACACTGCTTCCTTTTGAAAATCAATGAATTAAAAGTTTGGTATTTCTTGTAAGTTCCCTAAGGGGTCTTGCGACAGAGCATTCGTCATATCATAAGACCAACATTGAAAAAGATAATTTGGACGTTCCATATGACCATTGAGAAACAATAAATATTAACGCATGAAAAAGACACTTGTAATACTGGCAATATTGTTCGGTCTAACTGCCCAAGGACAATCGTTGAATGATTTTTTAGACAAGACCGATCAGTTACTGAAGCAACATGTAAGTAATGGAAAGATAGACTATGCTGCTATCCGATCAGACCCTTCACTTTTAGAAGAGATACTTGGTGTGGCCAAAGGTATTTCCGTAAGTGCGAGCAACGCTAAAAACTACCAGGCATTTTGGATCAATGCCTATAATGTCTCGGTGATCAAAGGTATTGTCGACAATTATCCGACCCGATCACCTCTAGATATCAAAGGATTCTTTGACAAGATGACCTATCAGCTTGGAGGGAAGCGCATCACATTGAATGATATTGAGAACAAACAACTTCGAGGAAAATTCGACGATGCACGGTTTCATTTTGTGCTCGTCTGTGCTGGCTTAGGCTGCCCACCGATCATTCCGCAAGCATACAGGCCAGAAAGCCTGGATTCACAATTGACAAAGCAGACCCAATTAGCCATCAACGATTCAAAATTCTTGAGAGTGAACGACAAGAAGAAGCGTGTACAATTCTCGCAGATCATGGAATGGTACAGCCAGGATTTCACACAAAATGGTCAAACTTTGATCGAGTTTGCCAACAAATACCGTGAGCGATCCATCCCCTCAGATTATAAAACTTCTTACTATGCCTACGATTGGCGCTTGAATTCCAAATAGAAACCAAACACTAACTAACACAACGTATTATGAAAAAGAAAATTGTTACGCTGGCACTAGCGTTAGGAACTTTTGTTGCCTATGCGCAAGATGATGATGATCAAACAGGGTCGGTGATCCAAACCTTGACGCCTTCCAAATTGATCGGGAAGGGACAATATGACCTGAAATGGTTCAACAACTTATATACCCAAACTGAGAGTACATTTTCAGATGGTAGAGAACCTAGGCAGACGTTCTTCACCTCTACCTTAGAAGCTTATACTGGGGTTTCCGAAAATAAGCGGGTGAATTTGGGGTTGATCCTCGAGTTTCGCTCTAATGTGGTGGCCAATAGAGATGCCTTGGAGGTGTTTCAATTTGATGGCGAGTTCGGTACAGCACGCTCTGGCTTTACTTCTATAGCGCCGTCTGTCAAGTTTGTTCCGTTCAAGAATGTGGGAAACTTTTCGATTCAGTCCTCGCTTTTCATTCCTTTGGTCGATAATGAAACGGAAGACTTCGCTCCGATCAATGACAATGCTGGGGTCTTTTTAGATCAAAACGGCTTTATCTGGCAGAATCGCTTCTTCTATGACCACACCTTTGCGGGTGGAGACTGGCAAATATTCGCAGAATTGAATTCGGAGCTGAACTTTGGGGATGAAGAAGACAGCTTTGCCAACAACAGCTTGCGATTGACACCTGGTGTGTTCTTAAGTTACTTCCCTAGTTCGAAGTTTACCGTATTGGGTTTGGTTCAGCATTCACAATTATTGGACTTGGGGAGCGATTTTGATCAGGACTTCACGGCCTTGGGTGGTGGTGTCAAGTACCAACTCACCAAAGAACTTAACATCGAAGGATTATACACAAACTTCGTACGGGGAGAAAATACAGGTCTAGGAGAGACTTTTAACATTGGATTAAGAGCGGTCTTTTAATTAAAAACTATTTTAGAAGTCAAAACCTTTCTTCATGAAAAGATGCTGGCTTCTAATGGTTTGCATTGCTCAATTCTCCTCCTGTGCCGGTCAGCGCGAGATGGTCAATGGGGTAAGTTTTGTCGGCGGCCCTAACGAGATCGATGAGGAGCAGACCAACTCTGTGGTCGAGGTGAATGCCAATTGGGTAAGTTTGATGCCTTTCGGCTTCATCAGAAACATACACGCTCCAGAAGTACGCTTCAATGAGTCTGGCCAATGGTGGGGCGAGCGCAAAGAAGGTGTGGCCAAGACTGCCAAGTTCTTTCACGATAAAGGCATCAAGGTCATGGTAAAACCGCAGATCTGGGTCTGGCGAGGCGAGTTTACCGGGACCATCGAGATGCAGAATGAAGAAGATTGGAAACTCTTTGAAACCAATTATGAGCAATTCATACTAGAATATGCCCAGCTTGCCACAGAGATCAAAGCAGAGATGCTTTGCATCGGTACGGAGTTGAACAAATTTGTCTCGACCAGACCTGAATTCTGGAAAAAATTGATAACCAACGTCCGTAAGGTCTATGCCGGAAAGCTGACCTATGCAGAGAATTGGGATGCGTTTGCCAAAGTGCCTTTCTGGGAAGCACTAGATTATGTGGGTGTCGATGCCTATTTCCCTCTTTCGGAAGAGCGTACTCCGAGCCTTGAAAGGTTGAAGCAAGGGTGGCAATCACATAAAGAAGATATCGTTGAGGTCTACCAGAAGACAAAACGTCCTGTACTTTTTACAGAGTATGGATATAGAAGTACAGATTATGCGGGTAAAGAACCCTGGGATAGCAGCTATGAAGAAAGCAATGTAAACCTTGATGCACAAAAGAATGGACTGCAGGCATTATATGAAGAGTTTTGGGGCGAAGATTGGTTTGCTGGAGGCTTTGTTTGGAAGTGGTTCGATTCTCATGAAAGATCTGGAGGGACCAAGGATACCCGTTTCACACCACAGAACAAGCCTGCCGAGGCACTCATCAAACAGCATTACCAAAGCCATTAGGACTGCTCTTTTCTGCTGCCTCTTCCTCACAGCGCATACCCTTTTCTCTCAAGAGGCCATTGTCTACGACCTAAAAGTGCAGGGCAACAAGAAGATGCGCACTTCTTTTGTGCGAAACTTGGCCAAGGTGAAGCCTGGCCAGCCCTTGGATTCATTGAAGATGCAACAGGACATCGCCAAGTTGAAACGACTCGCAGGTGTCTCGCATGCGTACTACCAGGTCTTCTATTCGCACGATGATCTGTACAATGTGTTCTACAATATCGAAGAGAATTTCACCTTGATCCCCAACGTCAATATCTGGACGGCCAACAATGAGCAGTTTGCCTACAAAGTAGGGTTGTACGATTATAATTTCCTAGGAAGGAATATTGCCTTTGGCGGGTTCTACCAGAACAATGGATTTGATTCCTACGGGGTGAATTTCATCGCGCCGTATCTATTCACAAATCAACTGGGCTTGGCTATAAATCACCAGAATTGGACCAGCGAAGAACCACTATTCTTGAACAACAGCGCTGCCGATTATGTATATACCAACAGATCTTTTGAGGTGTTGGGCCTTTACGAGCTGAACTTCAAGAACAACGTTCGATTGGGGCTGAACTACTTCACGGAGACCTACGATTACATACGTGGAGCCACCGACCCTAGCATTCCCCAATTTCTAGAGCTGGATAAATGGATGGTGAAGTTCGTGTACGAACATGACGACCTTGATTATTACTATCAGTATGTCTCAGGGTTCAAGAGTCAGTTCTATTTTCAATATGTGACCTCGGAGAATGACTTTCAAGATAACTTTCTCATCGGTTGGAATGACCTTTTTTACTTCAAAAGAATTGGGGAGAAGGGCAATTGGGCCAATCGCTTCCGATTGGGGATAGCCAGCAATGACGATAGCCCGTTCGCACCATTTTCGGTAGATAACAACTTGAATGTAAGAGGTGTTGGGAACATCATCGACCGAGGAACCGCAGCTTTGGTCTTGAATACTGAATATCGACATACGCTTTACGAGAAAGACTGGTTTGTGCTACAGGGCAATGCCTTTGTCGATGCGGGGACGTGGCGAAATCCTGGGGGCGACCTCAATGATTTTTGGGATGCCCGAAACATGCGCATCTATCCTGGTGTCGGCCTTCGATTCATCCACAAGAACATTTTCAACGCCACCTTTCGTATTGATTATGGGTATGGCATCACCCAAGGTGCCTCAAACGGAATTGTCTTCGGAATCGGGCAGTACTTTTAAGAAGCTATATGTTTAGAATAATAGTCGAAAAGCACTTCGGGCGAGGCTCCAAAGAATTTCTTTAGATGGATCACTGTGAAATGGTACTGAAGCTTCCATGTGCCATGCTTTTGGTACTTTCTGGCGGAAGTAGTCACATATTCTGGGAGAACGCGAAAGGTGCCAACATCGTAGAGCCTGCCAATGAATTCACAATCTTCATAGATCTTGTAGGACTCGTCGAACCCTTCGAGCGTTTCAAAAAAGCTCCTCTTGATGAATAACGACTGATCGCCACCGCGACACCCGCGAACGTTGAATCGAGTGAACCATTGACTGAACCTGAGCACAGGATGGTTGCTGTCAAACTTCATCCGAAAACAGCCCGCACAAGTACCATCTTGTATGGCACTCAAGATAGCTGTGTCAAAATCCTTTGGTGGGAAGGAGTCTGCGTGAAGAAAATAGAGGACAGGTGCACTGGCAACCGCAGCGCCTGCGTTCATCTGCTTTGCCCTTCCCTTTTCAGAAGAAATGAGTTTTATGCCAGATCGAGCGGCATTGCTAGTAGGAAATGATGTATCGAGGCCCAGTCCTTCTCGATACAACATCCCGACCGATGTCGGGACACCCGAGGTGACAAATTTCTTCACTAGCTCTTGTGACCCATCTACACTGCCACCATCGACAACGATGATCTCCTTGATGTTCTCATTAGAAGAGGTTTCCTGTAGATATCGGAGCAAGCGGCCGATGCCATCGGCCTCATTGAGCATGGGGATGATGATCGAGATCTTATTCATTCAAATTCCAGTCGTAGTCTTTGTACGATACTTTGGCCTTGTCCGAAATAGAAACCTCGGTATATCGGTTCAAGAAATCGATCAACGAGCCATCCTTCTTGAAGTCTTTCCCAAACCATCGAAAGATCTTAGAAATTTGAATACTGTTCTCCGAAATGTTGTTTCGGCTGGTATCGCTCAGAAAATCTTTTGTAACGTCTGTAAGTTGACTCTCAAGTGTTTCGGGCAGGAAGGCAACATTCAGCAGTTTTGGACAAGAAACCGATGCACAATTGATGGCGAAGTGGATGCGGGGCTCGTCCATCTTGCGCAAGATCTTATGTTCCACGTCATTGAGGGTATGCCATTTTGGACCGATCTTGATAAAGCGATAGTCCCAAGGGTTCTTGATGTCCTTGATGCTTTGCAAAGGGTAGTTGTCGTTGATGAGCTTTATGGTGAAGGCATTGTACACATTGATCCAATATGCTAGTTGGTCTTCACGACTCCAGTTGTCTTGTGGTGGGTGCTCTGAAAGTGCTTTTAAATAGCTGGGGAACGACTTGTCGGAGGCAAAGCCGCGATAGTTCACGTTACCGCTTTCAGATACATATTTGGGCAAGATGGTCACCCATGTGGAGTGCAGCGAACTTGTTTTGTGAAGGTTTATAGGAGTTGAGATCTCTTCTTGCTTTTCCTTGATCTCTTCGACTTCTTGGGTCACGGAATCCTTCTTTACCAGCTTGTATTCAGATTCCTCAGGTCTGTGCGTGCGTTTTATTTCAGGAACTTCGGGGTCTTGATACACATGCTCTGTCTTTTGTCGTTGCGCTTCGTTTTCTATCTGAATGACCTTTTTACTATTTCCACAGGAAAACAAAAGGACGGTCAGTGATACAATTAGGAAATACTTCATTTTTTCAACTTGATAGGATACAATTCCTGTTCTATAAAATTCTCGGGGAAATCTTCATCTCCTACAAAACCTAACTCAATATTCTTGCCACATTTGGGAATGTAGTTGGTCTTGAAGAGGTAGTCCCAAAGACTTAAGGTAAGTCCGAAGTTGACCCCATACCTTACAGGAAGCACTTTACTATGGTGCCAAATGTGCATCTTCGGGTTGTTGAATAGGTATTTGAAAGGCCCATAATCCCAACCCAAGTTCGCATGATTCAGATGACCCACAGCTAGGGCAAAGAAGTGGACAATAGCTACATCTTGGGCATCAAAACCGCCAATGATGGCCATCGGTATGTAGAGTAGTGACTTATAGACCACTGGTTCCATCCAATGGTAACGCAAGTGTGCAGCAAATCCCATTTCCTTGACCGAATGATGTACTTTGTGAAAATTCCAGAGGAAAGGAATGCGGTGCAATAGTCGATGTGTATTCCATTGCACAAAGTCACTGATGATGAAGAACAGCGCTAGACCCAACCATTTGGGCAACTGGTCTACATCAAGTAGCTGAAGGTCGATGACAGATGAACCGATGCGCTGTAGAAGCTGGTCAAAGAAGGCTGCAGCTGTATTGGAGAGTGCGATGAGCACGATAAGGTTGAGCAGAAAGAAATTGAAGAACATGTAGAATGTATCTAGCCAAAAGTCCTTTCTGATGATGTTTTGGCCTTTTCTCCAGGGAAAGACCAGCTCGAGACCAAAAACGATGAGCGAGATCAGGATGAGGCCATAGAAGTAATTGTCCCAACCGGTCTGCATAAGGAATTCATTCTTCAGGTAATTCCAATACCCGGCGTACGATTCGTGTATGACCTTTAGGTACTTTTCCAAGAGAAAAATAGATTCTTCGCCACAAAATGATGAGAACTCGAAACACGCTTGCCTTGTCGGCATACAGCTTCAGGTTGACACCGAGGTGATGAGCCCTTCAGCTTAACAGCATCCTCCACCATCATAATGGTAGGTGGACTCTGAAATGAAAATATCATCACGCCCCATTGAGGCAAGGTTGCCAGCGGTCTTGTCGCAAACGGCGATGGGTTGATTCTTCAGCAGAATATGGCCATTCTTGTCGTCTAAGTATTCGTCTTTGCCAAAATAGATGGCTGCCTTTCCGGTGAAGACACAAGGCCCGTCTGCAGGCATGGGGTCTTTGATGGCCGCCACTTCGATGCTTTCGATATAGATCAATTCATCGGTCTCATAATGCTTCGGGTCTAAGATGCGATACGGTTTGCGGGCACGGATCTCGATCGTACCAAATCCAGCATCGGTCAACATTTTCACATAATCAGCAATCGGAATGCTTCCGCTAAGGCACAAGGCACGCAGGCGATCGTCGTTACGTAGGGCATCGTTCATGGGCTGCTCGCAAGTAGGGTCGCTCATCACCAAGCGTCCATGAGGTTTCAATACGCGGTACATTTCTGCGATGGCCTTCTTCAGGTCTTCAGCTTTGAAGATGTTGAACAAGCAGTTCTGTGCTGCCACGTCGATGCTATCGTCTTCTAGTGGAAGGTTCAGTGCATCTCCTTTTCTCAACTCGACGAACTCACTTTTGAACCAATCGTTCTGAGCTTCTGCTTCTTTGAAATTCTTTCGAGAAGCTTCTAGCATCTCATCGACTACATCCACACCAATGACTCCTCCTTTTTGACGTGAGAAATAGGAGAACTGTAGCAATTCCATCCCACCACCAACACCGACATATAAGACCTTGGGATCGTTGACGAGGTCGCGGGCATGTACGGTACTTCCGCAGCCATAGTTCATTTCTTGCATGATCTTGGGAATGGTCAGTCCTGGTAATTCCCAAATAGGGTTCGTCGTGCAGCAAAGCCCTACATCAGGCGTGAGTGCGGCTTCTTTGTACAGTTCTTCAGTGGCTGTTAAATAGCTCATGATATATTAATGTTAAAATGTGTCAATAAGGCAATCTTCTTAATGACCAGATCAATAGCTGTTTGGTTATCACCGCTATCGTATTGTTTCACTGTTTCATTATAATTGTTGAATTAACTCTTTAAACAAGGTGATCATCTTGGGTTCTGCCCTGCCGGCGATTTCAATGATCTCTGGCACACTGATAGGAGCCAGATTATCTGGGTCGCATTCATCGGTCAAAACTGACACCGCAGCTACAGGTATATTTAGGTGATTCGCTACAATGACCTCTGGAACGGTACTCATGCCTACGGCATCAGCACCTAATATCTTTAGCATGCGATACTCTGCACGTGTCTCTAGCTGTGGGCCAACGACCGATGCATACACACCTTCATGAAGTGCGACATCATTTTGCTTGGCGATCTGCTTTAATTTGTTGTTCAATGTTTTGTCATAGGGCTGGCTCATGTCTACAAATCGTTCTCCAAACTCACCCACGTTTTTAAAAGCTAATGGTGAGCCTCCTTGAAGATTCAAGTGATCGTCGATCAACATCAACTCCCCTTTGTTATAGTTGAGGTTGATGGCGCCGGATGCGTTGCTGACCAGCAATGTCTTGATGCCTAGGCCATGCATGACTCGGATCGGATAAGTAACATCTACCAGGTCGTATCCCTCATACAAATGGAAACGGCCTTGCATAACGATGACCTTCTTTCCACTCAAGGTCCCATAGATCAACTTGCCTGTGTGAAACTCGACAGTAGCCAACGGAAAATAGGGGATGTTGTTATAATGAATGATCTTTTCGATGTCGATCTCATCGACCAACTGGCCTAGGCCAGTGCCGAGTACGATGCCTATTTCAGGGGTTTCAACACCTTTGCTCTTTATAAATGCTATCGATTCTTCTAAATGTTCTTTGATCATGTGTTGATGAATTGTTGAAACGCTTCAATGCCTTCAATATCCTCGTACAGGTCTACATCGTTGCGCTCTTCCAATAATTGATATTTCATGTGTTGCAAGTCGTTCAAAGTGTCTCTAAGCACCGTATCGGTCCCCCAGTTTTTCTGCTGAAAGACCTCGGGTATAAATGTAGTCATTCCCAATAAATAATAACCGCCGTCTCTCGCTGGGCCAATGACGGCCTCGTTATCGCCTAAACTGGTGAAAGCCAACTCAAGATCCTCAGGGGAAATGTCGTAGAGGTCGCTTCCGATGATCATGACCTTCCCGTATCCTTCTCGAAAAGCTTCTTGAAAGGCATGCGCCATCCGCGCACCTAGATTATCTCCTAGTTGTTGTTTCTTCTGAAAAATAGATGCGTCCCAGATATCATCCTCGCGCACCTTTACAGAATAATACACGTGTTTGTCACAATCAAGCTGTTGAGTCACAGTCTTGGTATGTTGGAGAAGAAATGTGTAGATGCTCAAGGCCGCTTGATCGCCTACAGTTTTAGCCAGACGTGTCTTTACCTTTCCCAATTCTGGGTTGCGGGTGAAGATCATCAGCACATTCTTGGATTCTGAGGTTTTCAATAGGGAAGAAGTTTATGCGACAGTTCCTTGGCAACTGCTGCCTGCACCAGCTGTGCAACCATAACAGTGTTGCGAGATCACAATATCGCGGTCGTTCAATGCAGCTTCGTTGTACTGGGAGATGTGTTGTGCTTTTGATGCTACTTTTAGGCCTAGCATTTGATTGAAATCACAATCATACAACCAGCCGTCCCAGCTTACCGAGATCGTGTTGGTGCACATCACATTCGCCACTGCCGAAGGATTGAAGGCATCGACCAAGGCGTACATATAATCTTCGTAGTTCTCTGAGGCAATGAGATAGTCTAAGAAGCGTGATATCGGAAGGTTGGTAATGGCAAATAGATTGTGGAACGAAATGCCAAAGTCTTCCATCAATGCCTTTTTGAAGTCTCGCTCCAAGGCGGCTTGGTCAGAAGGTAAGAATGCTCCAGAAGGATTGTATACCAGGTCTAAGCGCAGTTCGCTATCTGGCATGCCATAGCCTACGGCATTCAACTCTTGTAGCGCTTTGATCGATTTGTCAAAAACACCATCGCCGCGTTGTTTGTCGGTCTTTCCTCGGGTCCAGTGTGGCATCGAACTGACCACATGTACATTGTGCTTCTTGAAGAATTCGGGCAGGTCATAGTATTTTTTGTTGGCTCTGATGATTGTTAGATTCGAGCGAACGATAAAATCTTTGATGCCAGCTTTGCTAGCTTCTTCTACAAACCATCTAAAATTCGGATTCATCTCGGGCGCACCGCCTGTCAGGTCTAAAGTGTGCGCTCCTGTATTTCGGATCACCTCCAGGCATTGCTCCATGGTATCACGTGTCATGATCTCCTTGCGATCTGGTCCGGCGTCTACATGGCAATGCTCACATACCTGGTTGCACATATAGCCTACATTGATTTGAAGGATCTCTAGTTTTTTAGGGCGAAGCGGGAAATGCCCAGCTTCTTTGATCTTCTGGGCAAAGGTGGGCAATTCGCCATCTTGGAAGATCCCATTGGAGAGGATCTCTAGTTGGCGTTGGGTATTTGCCAGTTCTTTTTTTTGTGCTAAAAGCGATTTAGTGGCCATGCTTTTCAGTTGTCAGTCTTCAGTTGTCAGTGATCAGTTAAGGTGACCCACTTTGGGTCGTCGTTTACCTTTCTGAAATCTGACGTCTGAACTCTTAGATCCTTACATTGAAAGTTTCTTGTACTTGTTCATCATTTGTACACCATGTACGAGTGAAGCCCCTGCCTCGATGGCAGCTCCGGCATGAACGGCTTCCATCATTTCCTCTTTCGTGATGCCACGCTGCAAACCATCTTTGGTATAGGCATCGATGCAGTACGGGCATTTTACCACATGCGATACAGCCAATGCGATGAGTGATTTTTCACGCGCGGTAAGTGCGCCCTCCTCAAACACCTTTCCGTAGTACTCAAAGAACTTGGTGCCAAGCTCTTCACTCCATTCGGTGATGTTCCCAAATTTCCTAAGGTCTGCCGGGTCGTAGTATGAATTTGCCATAAGTATAATTTTGGTAAAGATAGAATTCCTTTCAGAAATGAAATTCCACCAGAGATTAGCCGTGATTTCTAAAGAAAACTAACAGGAGATGTTTTTTTGATCTTGAACGTTGAAAAAATACCTATCTTGGCTAGACAACTAACCGAGACATCATGGAAAACCTCAATATTTTTGACTTTATAGTCATAGGCCTCTACTTTGCGCTTGTTTTTGGAATTGCTTGGTTTGTCACTGTAAAAGAAAGGTCGGGAGCAAGCTCTTCCGATTATTTTCTTGGAGGAAGGAATCTGGGTTGGTTTGCCATTGGAGCTTCGTTATTTGCCAGCAACATTGGTTCGGAGCATTTGATCGGACTCTCTGGAGCTGGTGCGCGCGGAGCGTTCCCCGAAGCACAGTTCGAGATTCTGGCCGCCTTGATCCTGTTGTTACTGGGCTGGGTATTTGTGCCTTTCTACATCAAGAGCGGTGTTTTTACCATGCCTGAATTTTTAGAAAAGCGCTATAACAAGGGTGCAAGAACGTATTTATCACTGATCTCTATTATCTCGTATGTGCTTACCAAGATCTCTTTTACCATTTTTGCTGGTGCGTTGGTCTTTGAGGTATTGTTGGGCATTCCGTTCTGGACAGGTGCGATCATCACTGTCATTGCCACAGGCCTGTATACGGTTTTCGGGGGGTTGAAAGCGGTAATCTACACCGATATGGTGCAATCGATCATCTTTATTCTAGGCGGCTTGGCTGCTACCTATTTTGGACTTCAAGCCATAGGTGGCTGGGGCAATGTGCTACAGGCAATACAAGATAACGCTCCTGAGCCAGATACCTTTATGAGCCTATGGCGAAACAAAGAATATCCGTGGACAGGTGTGCTGTTGGGGGCTCCGATCCTAGGGATCTGGTACTGGTGTACGGACCAGTTTATCGTGCAACGTGTGCTTTCGGCAAAGAACATCAAAGTGGCCCGGCAAGGAACCATCTTTGGCGGTTTCTTGAAATTATTACCGTTGTTCATCTTCGTCATCCCAGGTATCATTGCCTACGCATTGTCTGTCACTGAATTTCCGGACATGTTCACCGTTACCAACCCCATAACTGGAGAAACGAAGACGACCACTGATGCTGCGCTTCCTTCATTGATCCTTAGGGTGCTTCCTGTAGGCTTCAAAGGATTGGTGGTGGCGGGTTTTTTGGCAGCCCTGATGAGTTCGCTTTCCAGTGTCTTCAATAGTACCTCTACCTTGTTCACCTTTGATTTTTACAAGCAATGGAAACCAGAGGCTTCGGAAAAGGAATTGGTCAATATAGGTCGAATAGCAACTGTTTTGCTGGTGATTGTCGGATTGGCTTGGATTCCATTCATGCAAAAACTTACCGAAGGCGGAGGTATCTACAAATACCTGCAAAGTGTGCAAGCCTATATCTCACCACCTATTGCTGCGGCATTCTTACTAGGTATTTTCTATAAGCGTATTAATGGCAAGGGAGCCCTAGCTGCTCTATGGACCGGTTTTGTGCTGGGCATTGGCCGTTTGGTGCTAGAATTCATGAGCCAAGAAGGTGGATTACAACTTTCAGAGACATCGCTTCTAGGAACTCTGGTGAGTATGAACTTCTTGCACTATGCCATCTTTCTGTTCGTGGTAAGCATTACCATTTTGGTGTTTGTGAGTCTGGCGACGCAGAGGTCATCCAAAGAACTGGATCCCAATTTGGTATATAGCAGAGAAGGTAAGGAGAACGTCTTCAAGACCAAGGAATTCTTCTTAACGCTGACCATCATTGGTATTGTATTAGTACTTTGGTGGGTGTTTCGGTAAGCGCAGGCCATATCAATCAAAAAATAAAGACCCGAACAATTTGCTCGGGTTTTTTGTGGCGCTTCCAGTCATTCCCATGTCAAGCACGGGACAGGCTTCGATTCTTTTGTGTGAACACAAAAAAACGCCTCATTTTGATGAGACGTTTTCTGTCGCTGCCACTCGCGTGGCTCGTGGTACCTCCAGGAATCGAACCAGGGACACACGGATTTTCAGTCCGTTGCTCTACCAACTGAGCTAAGGTACCAGTATGTTTTGTAGGCCTTTCCGAT
>JANQRC010000007.1 GCA_028284745.1 Flavobacteriaceae bacterium | reverse complement strand
ATCGAAGCTTATATTGTTCCGCATCCCTTTTTTGCCGAGATCTACAACGAGGGCGTCCCCGACTTCAGGATCATTACGCTAAAGGAAAAACCCTTGATAGGAATGCTTCGTATGCCTACATCAAAGTCAGGAGGAAAAGCGAACCTGCATCAAAAAGGAGTTGGAATAGGCATTGACATGGATCGTGGGGTGCTCACTCAGGTCTATGACGGGAAGCGTTACTTGACACACCATCCAGACAATCCGATGTCGATCGTTGGCAAGCCAATCCCACACTGGGACGCGATGATAGCCTTATCTATCAAAACAGCAAAAGCCTTCCCGCTAGATTACCTTGGGATCGATCTTGTGATTGATAAGAACAGAGGCCCGCAGATCATGGAAGTGAATGTGCGTCCAGGCCTGGGTATTCAGCTAGTAAACAAATGCGGCATGGTCAAGGCCATAGAAAAGGCAGGTAGAACTCATCAGAAGGGGTAGGGTAAACCAAAGCATGCCTGTTCTCTATACATAAAATATAAAAGTTACATCATGAAAAAAATTGTTTCGACTTTAAGTAGCCTCTTTGTTATCTCTGTCTCAGGAATTGCGCAAGAACACCAACACGATTTTCAAGTTGAGACTCAGGGAGGATACGAGTACAACTATTTTAGAAGCCCGGATGAGGTCCTGTTTGAAGGAGTATTGCTGACCAGAGACTCATTGATTCGAAGCAGCTCTTATCAGGACCTTACGTTGGACTACAAATACAAATACAAATGGAAACGCGATCGTCTTCGGGTCAGTGCCAAGCCCGAAGCCCGATTTTTTTATGACCAGACAGATGATAGTTATTGGAGTTTAGACACCCGTATAAAATACGATCATAAGTTCTCAAAGAACACGGCCCTTTTGGCAGAGACTGTTTTTAAGAGAATGGCGAGGGAAGGTCTAGGAGGCGCACAAGATGTGTTGATAAATCCACTAGGATACACCTTATACGGAGCCTCGATAGGGGCGCTATTTGGCATTGTGCCAAAGAACGAGACCAAGCTAGAAGCGTTCTACAACTTCAAGGATTTCGACGCTTTTGGCATTCGCGACTTGCAGTATGATGAGTTTGGCATTCAATTCAAAACAGAGCAAGACCATAGGGTACGCGGCAAAACGCACACCTACGGTCTTTCCGGTTACATAAAGAAACGTCTGTACGACACCTTCAATGCTTCGGAGGTAGTGTCCGATGGCGTGCGTGATTGGAGCTACTGGAAGACCTCGGTCTATTACGAATTCCCATTCGGAGAAAAGCTAGAGCTAGAGCCCAGCTTCACCTATTATCAGCGAATAGACAATGCAGAAGACCGCTCTGGCTTCCGTCAGTATGGCCCTAAACTTAAGGTTGTCTTTGACAATGACCGAACCAGGATCAGAGCTTCAGCCGAATACCTTATGCGCAGCTATGCTTCTTTCGAAGCAAGAGACAATACCGGACCCATCGGAGAGAATATCCGATATGGCTATGCAGACCTAAGTCTGAAAGCCGAACATCAAGTGAGTGATAATTTGTTTCTGACAGCAACAGCCTTCAGCAGAGTGCGGCAAACAAATTACTCGGACATCAATGCGCGTTCGTTCAGAGGATATCGAAATCAATACGCAGGCCTTGGCATCAAGTATGCGTTTTAAGTGAGCCCCCTGAACTATGGTTCTGTTGGTCGAAAAAGCACTACTTTTGTGGTGTTTTTTACATAGAAATGGCACGAGACGAGATCTTAAGACAGCGCTGGGACCTTTTGGTGGAGAACCTTTCCGCACAGTTTGCTGATGGGGAAGAATTGGAGTTGGATGCGATTATCTACCTGGTAGGCGTGCAAGAGCTTGGCCAGCTACATCGTAGCTTTAAGAAAGATGAGAAGGTGAATCTGATGCACATTGCCATTTGTCGACTTTTAGAACCTTATGGCTATTACGAATTCGATTTTGTAGATGAAGAAGGGTGGCCTCACTACAAAGTAAAAGAACAACTGCCGCCGTTGAAGGCAGGCGAGCAGTCTGTGCTAATGAAGGAAGCCATCGTGAACTACTTTCTCGAAAGAGAATTTATTGATTAGAATCCCTAAATTTGCCCTTCATTTCTAAGCAATGCTAGACAAGATCAAAGGACATATTGCCGAGGTTGAAGGGTTTCAAGCTACTTCAAGAGAGGCTATTGAAGAATTTCGCATCAGGTATTTGGGGAAGAAGGGATTGCTGAACGATTTCTTTGCCGAGTTCAAGAACGTGCCCAACGAGCAGAAAAAGGAATATGGGCAGACCATCAATCAACTGAAGCAAGCCGCTACGGAAAAGGTCAATGCTTTAAGAGAAGCCCTCGAAGCAGGGCAAGAAGACCAAGGCAAGTACGGGGACCTTACCCGTCCTGGCGAACCGATCCAGTTGGGGGCCAGACATCCTATTTCTATCGTAAAGAACCAGATCATCGATATCTTTTCGCGCATTGGCTTCAATGTGTCGGAAGGTCCGGAGATCGAAGACGATTGGCACAACTTTACTGCGTTGAATCTTCCTGAATATCACCCTGCACGTGATATGCAAGACACTTTCTTCATTCAGACAGACCCAGACATTCTGTTGCGCACACACACCTCGTCTGTACAGGTGCGCTATATGGAAGACAACCAACCTCCGATCCGTACGATTTCTCCCG
>JANQRC010000001.1 GCA_028284745.1 Flavobacteriaceae bacterium | reverse complement strand
CAGTGTCACGTAGCTTTCTACATACACCTCAACGTTCTGGTGGCCTTGCGAAGCAAAATGATCGCGAAGATAATGTGCATACTCTAAAATGAAATCAGGCTGAAACGACATTTGTTTTTCTTGAAAAGGTGATAGAAAGTCGCTGTTATCCACATGGAACCACTTGCCTGACCTTCCATCAACGATCTTGAATTGTGCATACCCGGCTTTTTCCATCAACATCACGCGCCAGGAAAAGCGGTAGCCTTGCTCTGTCCAGAATAGTTCGCCTGGATACAACAGATAGCGAAATGGGAATAGCAACTGTATGACAAAAAAGCTAACGAGCACGACTCTTGTTGTCCTTTGTACGATCGATGCACTGGCAAGAGGTATGCGTCCATTGTCGAATCGCTCTTTGCCGATCTTCAATAATTTAGCTAGAAATGCCAGTATCTGATGATGAAGTCCTGACCCGAAGAAGATCAATGTGGCAAAGATCATGATCAATGGGAACATTCCTATCGGGAAGAGTACGCGTGTCAACACATGAAATACCACCACCGCGACAAACGCAAACGGACGCGTCTTCTTGTAGAGCAATAGAAAAGGAATGGCAAGGTCATAGACTGCACCAAACCAGCTAAAGGCATAATGTACCCAAGTTTCACTCAAAAACTGCCCCAATACCGGAAGGTCGTATTTCGCTGGCAGCCATATCTTCAATGGTAAGGCCTTCAAAAGCCAATCTGAATTCAGTTTTGCCAACCCCGCATAGAAATATACAATGCCCAGCAAGAGCTTGATGCTATCGATCGTCCATCGGGGTATTCTTTGAAAAGCTATCCTCTTGTTCTTGAAGGCATCTACCGAGAAATAGGCATTAGCTGGCAAGAAGATCATCAGAAAGCTGAGGATGCTCACAAAATAGTAATGGTTCAAGTATGTGGTCTTGTCCATGAGCTCAATGTAGGTGAAGCTCAAAAAGAAGGCAACGATCGCCCAGCGATACTTGTATCCCAGCATCACCATCGTAGCGGCAATTCCACAGACAACAAAAAGGAGATAGGTATAATTCCCGATCGGTCTCACCCATTCAAGACCATAGTATGAAAAGAAAAATTTGGGTTGGATGTAGAGCTTGTCTATCCATCCATTGCCCCAAAAACGTACGATGCCAAGAAGCATCAGAAGGCCAAAAAGAATACGAAAGACCGCTAAAGGAGCGGCCTCTGTGTCTTTGCTAAAATATGTCTGAGTTTGCTGCATTAGCATTAATCGCCATCTGCATCTACAAAGTCTATACGAATGCTCATCGCCGAGACCATGTCTACTTTTAGTAGCGGTACTACCTTTTGCAACTCATCATAAGCGGCCAGCATGTCTACGGCAGGATTGTTTGTCTCCAATTCTACACGGAAGAAATCCAGACTCTCTATAGCAGTTCTGCTGGTAGTTAACTGAGCGTTGATATCATCACGTAGACTCTGTTGTTCCAAGGTTGCTAGGTACGAACTTAAACTTTCCCCTGTTGTAGAAGAACCAAAATGCTTCCCGTTGAAAAAATCCTGAACAGCCTGCAATCCTTCTTGAAAGAGCTCGTTAGAAACTTCGCCATTGTAATATGCTTCTAACGTGGTAGGCTCTTGAGTGCTTGAGAACACACCAGCAGGGATTCCTATCTTTCCGGCTCTTAAAAACTTTTCATAATAGAAAATAAGATCGTTTACCATACGATCAGTCGAAGCAGAAGCAGAAGAACCGTCATCGTTCACAAACGCATCGCGATACGTAGTATTCCATTCTGAAAGCACTTGGTCTGTATTGGCTTGCATATCATCTATGATGTCTTGCACATATGCTAATCGGGCCGTGTCAAAGGCATCCACGATGGCCGTGTCACTATCCGATCCATATAAGAGGTAGTCCAAAGCTGGAAATCCTTTGCTATCTCGATTAGACGGTAGCGCAAAGTCATATCCGCCATTGGTAATGTTGTCTAAAATCAACTGAACATCTGTAGGGTATGTGTTCATCTGTGAACGGTATCCTATCGTTTCTGCTGGGCCTGTCTCGAACATAGAAACATATTGCCAAGCCATGTAGGCCTCTAACCATGCAGCACGCAGGGCATCCAAGTTGGTCTGGTCTGTTGTCGTGTTGAAATTACCAAATGCAGCCTCTAAGTCGTCCAAACTTAAAGAAAAAGCCTCGTAGGATGGAATGATGATATTGTCTGCCCAATTGGCCAACATGACACCTCGATCAAAGGCTGCGGGTGTTGGGTCTGAATCATCGCTTGAGGAGCAGGCAAAAATGAAGAAGACCACAACATTTAGCGCCAATAACTTTTTCATGTATTTTATTTTTATTTATTCTAATTAAAAGAGTAGCAAAGGTAAAAAAAGAGGTGGGAATTCCTCAGAAACACCACCTCTTTTCACTTTCAAAAAAATTACACCCAACCATGTGACCTAGTTTCCCGCCTGGGCAACTGTGAAATCAAATTCGGCAGCAATCGTATTAGATAATGCATCTAAGGTTTCAGAGGTTACATCCCAAAGGCCATTCTCTCCATCATCCATTAGGTCTGCCAACATGGCATCTACCTCGGCTTTTGTGAAGTAAGGTGCCTCTGAGTTGGGTTGTCTGGTGAATTGTAGGCTGTAGATGAAACCATATCCTTCAGAAAGGTCATGGAAGCCACCACCAAGGTCATCTTGCTCAAGGGCAGCCTTCCCTTGTTGTAGATAGTACACAGCTCTGACACCGATCACCTCAGAGATCAACTCTCTTAGGATCTCTGCTTGTTGATTGCGTACCGTATAATCTTTTGCGACGATAGCCGCACGGCCTAATTTATAGGCTTGATAGATGTCATCGGCGATCCCTGCAAAATCTTCATCACCTTCAACACGGCCAATGTACTTGTTCAAGAAACTATCATCATCGCCAATGGTCGGCCTTGGGTCAGCAAGGTCTTGAGCGGTACCAAAAGCATAGCCATACGCCTCGTCCCAATCGTGTTCCATGTCTGTATAATTCTTTCCATCCACCAAAGTCTCCGAATCGTTAGCAGCTTCAAAGTTGTCCAATACATTGCTGCTGATGTAGTTGTTCAGTATCTGGTCTACCATCAAACCACCGATCAACGATTTGTTGAATACTTGATTCATTTCCAAACCTTTCCCCGTAATGTAGCGTGTAGACGCCCCATCGGCAATCTGACCTGCAACACCGGCCGAAGCGAGTTCTCCCCATCTTGGGTAAACTTCGTCTACTTGGGTTTGTATCCATCCTTCAAAATCTGCACGGATCAACGCTTGGTCTGTAGCATTGTTGGAGAAAAAATCGTTAGACGCTGCCGTCTTGCTACGGACGCTTTTATCGGAAGCATTCAACTCAAGGTCCGAAAAGTCGTCTGCACCTTCAACATGAGCGAACATGGCATTGATCGTATCTGCGTCAAGACTGTTGTCTTTTAAAGCATCTATGATCTCTTCAGCCATTAGGACTCTTGTGGTTTGCCCACTGAAGTTCACAGAACTTTCACCATTTCTCTCGAATACGAAGGTTACTGGATTGTCGATCTGTGGCCCTTGGTCTGCTATAGTATCATCATCAGATGAACATGAACTGATTGCCACTGTGGCGATAAGTGCCATAGGAATGAAGAAACATTTTCTCATTATAATTGTATTTGGACTTATTATAAATAATTGTGATTAGTTGGTGCAAATGTAGTTTTGTGAACGACACCAACAAAACTTATTTAGATTAATTTTAAATAATTTTTAAGATTTAACATTTGGACAATCATAATGTACTAAATCACAAGGCTTTGTGTTTTTGTTCTATGTCCGCAAAATCTTTGATCCTTGTCACGTTACAGGCTGCAATACTGATTTTTCTTGTGATCGATGCCCATTTCCTTGTTGACTTTCCCTGGACACCGATCTCGATCTTGGGCTTGGCGATCGAACTATGGGGTATATTGACTGTTCGATCAGGCAACTTCAACATTCAACCTTAAGTAAAGTCAGATACTTTGATAACCTTTGGCCCTTATCGCTGGATTCGGAACCTCTTTGGATTAGGGAACCGATGGTCAATGATAGTGATGGAAGATCTTTGACGCTTCGTTATAGGCACTTTCAAAGGGCATCGGACTCACGTTCGTATCAGCTTTGGCAGCTGTAAAGTACGATGCCATGCGTTCGGTGGGCATGTTGCCCGTCAATTCGTCTTTGGCCATGGGGCAACCACCAAATCCTTGGATAGCTCCATCAAAACGTCGGCAACCGGCCTTGTAAGCCGCATTTACCTTTTCGTGCCATTTGGCGGGTGTGGTGTGCAAATGAGCTCCAAATTCTATCTGGGGAAACTTGGGGATCAAATTCGCAAAAAGATAGTCGATCACTTCAGGGGTAGAGCTTCCTATGGTATCAGAAAGCGACAGGATCTTAACGCCCATGCCCGCCAGCTTTTCTGTCCACTCCCCCACGACCTCTACATTCCAAGGATCACCGTACGGGTTGCCAAAGCCCATCGAGAGATATGCCACCACTTCTTTGTTTGTGGCATCTGCGATCTCTAATATTTGCTGTAAGACCTCGACGGATTGTGCAATGGTCCTATGTGTATTTCGCATTTGAAAGTTCTCCGAGATCGAAAACGGATATCCTAAGTGATCGATCTGCGGATGCATACTCGCATCCTTGGCACCACGTACATTGGCAACAATGGCCAACAACTTGCTTTCGGTCTTTGAAAGGTCTAGACGCGATAGCACTTCGGCAGTATCGACCATTTGCGGAATGGCCTTTGGAGAAACGAAACTTCCGAAATCGATGGTGTCGAAGCCACAACGCAACAAGGCCTGTATGTACTGTGCCTTCTTTTCTGTTGGAATGAACTGCTTGATGCCTTGCATAGCATCTCTTGGGCATTCGATGAGCTTTACCGTTTCCATCTACCGCCAAAGATAGCCAACGTAAACGATTTCGCTCACTATTTTTCTGAAAGGAGAATAAAGATACCAATGCCCACAAACACAACGATTTGCAACCATTTCATCACATTTCCAAAATTCTGATGTCGTTTTAGGTAGGATGATATTCTTCCAGCTAGGATACTCACCAATGAAAAAATCAACAAGGCTTGTAACATGAATAGAGATCCCAATACGAAGAATTGTTTTTCATTGCTCAGCTCTTCACTGAACAGAAAGCCTGGAAAAAATGCCAAGAAGAAGATGGTGACCTTCGGATTCAACACATTCATGACAAAACCCTGCTTGTACAAAGCACTTAAGGCCTTCTTGGGTACACCCGAAGCACTAATATCTAACTCTGAGGAGGCTTTGAAGACCTTATATGCCAAATAGAACAAGTACAAAGCTCCCAACAGTTTTATGATAAAAAACAGCGTGTCGCTCTGTTTGATGATCGCAGACGCCCCAAAGGCCACAAGCATTGTGTGCACGATGATCCCTGAGACCAGCCCCAAGGCCATGGCGATGCCATATTTCTTCCCATGGGCAATACTTTGCAACAATACATAAATAATATCAGGGCCAGGTGAAAGGGTGAGGGCCATGGATGCGACTATAAATGAGATAAGCACTTCTGTATTCACGTGTCAATCATCAATTAGGAATGACAAATTACGAATTACTATGTAGTAGTGAGCTGCAAGCTGTAAGCAACTCAAAAAAACCAAGTTCCAAATGATCTAAGAACCCGACAAGCAACTTCAAACTTTTTGCTTGAAGCTTTCAACTAAAGACATCTAACAACAATCCAATGACCATGAATAAAAAACTACTTCTCAGTATTTTCTTCTTGACAACACTTCAACTCTGCATGTCACAATCTACGGCTGAATACGACATTTCGTTCACCAGCACTTGGAGCAACGCCACGCATCCTGACCCAAACTTCCCTGGCAGCGCACATTGGTCTGATCTGGTAGGTGCCACCCACAACAGCAGTGTGGTCTTCGTAGAAATGGGACAACCGGCCACAACAGGCATCAAGGATGTTGCAGAATTGGGCGACAACACGAACTTTCAAGCCGAAGTAACTGCTGCCATCAATGCCAGTACCGCCGATCAATGGTTAAGAGCCCCCTTCTCGCCTTTCGGCGCCATTGGTACGGCCACCATGAGCGATGTGTTGGTTAGTGCTGATCATCCGTTATTGAGCCTAGCCGCCATGATCGCGCCCAGCCCAGATTGGATGATCGCGGTCAATAGCATTTCACTACTAGACGATCAAGGTAATTGGATTCCCGTTATCACAATGGACCTATATCCTTACGATGCTGGGACTGACCTGGGCACACATTATAATTCTAGTGATATGCCTGACGCTGACCCAGATCCTATATCAAGCCTGCAGAATGTGATCCCATTTTCAAATGAAAAGGTAGGAACACTGACCATTGCACTGAAACCAGTCTTAAGCAATGAAGATATTACCGAAAATAGGTTTGAAGTATATCCCAATCCTAGCAACGGCATCTTTAAGATCAATGCTCCAGGAACCACACAACTTTCCAATGCCAAGATCTACAACATGTTGGGTGGTTTGGTTTCAACTAAAAACCTTGACAACACCACCGAAGCAACTATCGACCTCAGTCAATTAGTTTCAGGCATTTACTTGCTTCAGATCACTTCTGATGATGAGGCTGTCTCTACCCGACGAGTGATCATCCAGTGAAATTCTTCTAGAAGCTAACATAGATCATTACGCTACTGTTTAAAATAGCTGTATTTTAGTGATCCACTGGAATAGAAGCCCAATGCTTTCTAAAGAAACCAAACAACAGTATCGTGCAGACCTGTTTAGCCACCTCGATGGCATCGTAACCGCGCCCACCGCTTATGCTCTTTTGAAGAAAGGAGTGATGGCTTTTCTTTTGAAGGAAAAAACATGCTCAATTGCCCAGATCACAACCCAATTCGATGCCAATGAAGGATATTTGAACGTAGCGCTTCGTGTGTTGGCTTCGCAAGGCTGGTTGACGCATATCGTTGATAATGAAAAGGACGAAGTGACCATTGCTACAAATGCGCTCACCGAGATCGCTGTCGATCACATGCCCTTGTACGAGGATGTGGTGCACCTCATGAAGTTTTCGGCTAATTTTCATCCTAGAAAGTTTGAAAAGGAGCCTTTTCAAGTACTTGATAAGATCTTTGACACATACATACGCAACTATGGGATTTCTTTTTCGGGTGACGAAAATGTGAGGCGTGTACAACAACAGGTCTTAAAGCACATAGAAGGTATTCTTGTTGGCCCAACGACAGTACTTTTAGGCATGGGCGGCATGTTCCACAAGTATTTCATGGAAGCCTCCTTCAGACCTGAGGAGTATCATAAGGATCCCGAAAGCTTTGACAAGATCTTAAGTTTTCTAAACCATTTGGAATGGTTTTCTAAAAAGAACGACACGTATCAGTTCACAGAAAAAGGCTTGTTCTTTGCCAAGCGCGCCAGCGCATACGGCGTTACGGTATCATACATTCCAACATTAAGAAAATTAGACGACCTACTTTTTGGAAACCCGGCGATCTTAAGGGACATCCCCGAACATGCCGCAGAGATCCATGTGGACCGAGAGATGAATGTATGGGGAAGTGGCGGTGCCCATGCCGCCTACTTCAACAGAATAGATGATATCATCATCGATATTTTCAACAGAGAGCCTATCGCAGCGCAACCCAAGGGGATCTTAGATATGGGATGTGGCAATGGTGCTTTTTTGATCCATCTTTTCGACCTTATTGAAAACCGTACCAAACGCGGAAAGGTACTTGAAGAATACCCACTCTTTTTGGTAGGTGTGGATTATAACCAGACAGCATTGAAGGTTACCCGCAGCAATATCATCCAGGCCGATATATGGGCAAAAGTGATCTGGGGAGATATTGGAAATCCCCAGCTTTTGAACCAAGACCTGAAAGAGCATTACAATATTGACCTGCACGAATTGCTCAACGTACGTACATTCTTAGATCACAATCGTATCTGGGAATCCCCAAAAAAAGAGCCTTCAACGCACAGTAGGTCCACGGGAGCCTTTGCATACCGCGGGAAACGAATCGGTAATGACCTGGTGCTGCAAAACCTGAAAGAACACCTCGAAAAATGGTATCCCTATGTGCAAAAGTATGGCTTGCTGGTCATTGAGCTTCACACGATAGCCCCATTGTTGACCGCTGCCAACATCGGCAAAACTGCTGCTACTGCCTATGATGCGACACATGGATACTCGGATCAGTACATTGTTGAAGTGGACGAGTTTGTAAAGATCGCTGAGAGGGCAGGCTTGGTCAGTGATCCAGCGTATAAAGTGAGGTTTCCCAATTCAGACTTGGCCACCGTAAGCATTCATCTACTGAAGGGATAGTAACTTTTTGTTGATGGCTTTCACTAGTGCTGGTCCTTCATAAACAAACCCAGTATATAGTTGCACTAAGCTAGCACCGGCTTCAATTTTATCTATAGCGTCTTGTGCAGAGTGAATTCCCCCTACTCCAATGATCGGAAATGCCTTGTTGCTCTCTTCCGACAGAAAACGAATCACTTCTGTAGAGCGCCTGGTCAATGGCTTTCCACTAAGGCCGCCCATTTCTTCTTTGTTGTCTGATCGAAGTCCTTCTCTAGAAATAGTAGTATTCGTGGCAATGACCCCATCTATCTTGGTCTCTGAAACGATAGCGATGATGTCTAAAAGTTGTTCGTCCGTAAGGTCTGGTGCGATCTTCAAGAGGATCGGCTTTTGATCTCCAGGCAGCGCTCGAAGTGACAACTCCTCGTTTTCTTCCTTCAACGTTCGAAGCAGTTGGGCAAGTGGCTCTTTATCTTGCAACTCGCGCAGCCCTGCTGTGTTGGGCGAGCTCACGTTCACCACAAAATAATCGACATGGTCAAACAACACACGGAAGCACTTTTTGTAATCTTCAACTGCCTCGTTGTTAGGTGTCGCTTTGTTCTTACCGATATTCCCACCGATCAGAACCCCTTTGTTCTTCTTCAATCTTGCTACAGCAGCAGCTACGCCTCCGTTGTTGAATCCCATTCTGTTGATGATCGCCTCATCAGCTTTTAAACGAAACAAGCGCTTCTTGGGGTTTCCTGCTTGAGGCTCGGGAGTTAGTGTTCCTATTTCGATAAAACCAAAGCCAAAGTTTGATAGTTCGTTGAACAATCTTGCATCCTTGTCAAAACCTGCGGCCAAACCTACTGGGTTCTTAAACTTCAAACCAAAGAGATCACGTTCTAATCGTGGGTCTTCAACCTGATAGATACTTCGAAAGATCCCTCCAAGACCAAGCTTATGTAGAAGCCTGATGAGTGAAAATGTAACGTGATGCACTTTCTCGGGGTCGAAGAGAAAGAGAATGGGCTTCAAGAAAAAGGTGTACATCCTGTTGGGTTTGTGCAAAAGTACAAAGAGAAGATGGTTTTTGCATGCCTGGGTCTTGATGTCATGTCGAGCGCAGTCGAGACATCTCATCATTAAGATCCCTCAATCGTCTCTTCGTTCCTCTTTTCGAAATGGCAGTGCACAGAAAAGGAGTCTCTCTTGTCAAGAAACTCCTTTCGGTCGATGGGTCTGATGGATGGCTATAGCTCTTCTAAGACTTCGATGGCATCTACTGGCGTGAAGACTGGTTCTTCGACATTTCTGAAGACATCACAGAAGTTCACTTCTTTTTCTTCTTCAGAAAGGAATGCTTCCAAGGTTACCAGGTCCTCGATGTCTTGGCCTAGCGTTACGTCTTCTACCTCTTCCATCACCTGGATGGAGTCTACTGGTGTAAATACGGGCGCATCATAGCTTCCGAAGACTTCTTCGAAGGTGATCTCGTTGGTGTTCACATTGTCGCCCACATTAGCGTCGTTGTGTGTGAAGGTCGAAATTAGACTTGTTACGATAATTACTGCTACTGTTTTCATGATGGTCGATGTTTATAGTTGGTGATTCGTTTTTCAATGATTTCTGTAACAAATGTATACAGGTGTCAATTTCTGCGCATCTATTACTTACCGAACCGTCATAAAAACAGGCTGAATCGTGTGAATTTGCCTTTGGAGAAATTTCGACAAGCTACCGATCAATGGTAGAACACACTATGAGAGATAGTTTGCAAGCCGTTCTTTGATGAAATAATCCCAACCGCCTTGGCAACTTTCTCTGGAGAATTCTGGAATGTCCCGTGGAAAGGTCTCCAAGCCTACGTTGGTGAGTGTGAGTTTGGTGTGTTTGCCTTCATCGGCAATGTCAAAATACACCAGGCCTTCACCTGAGTATTCCTCGTAAGACCAGCGGTAGACGATTCGCTGCAACGGAATGACCTCGGTGATCTTCCAGATGTGGGTAAACGTTCTTTCCTCTACATGAACAGGGAATTCAGTAGTGAAACCAACTTCAGCCTTAAAATTTGGAATGCTCTCGAAGAACCATAGGATCATTTGGTCTCTTTCGGTGATGGCATCCCACACTTCATCGACTGTCCGTTCAATAAAGACTTCAACTTTAATAGGAGTGCTTCGTTCTTTCATTACTTCAAGATATGACTTTGTTATCGAAACTGCAGAAAGAACTATTTTTGAAAAAACTTCACCAATGCAACATATCATTGACAGATTCATAAGCTACGTCACTATCGATACACAATCCGACCCCGAAAGCCAGACTACGCCCAGCACTCAAAAACAATGGGGTCTGGCCAACAAATTAGTCGAAGACCTAAAAGAGATCGGCATGCAGGAGGTGACCATTGACGATAATGCCTACATCATGGCCACACTGCCCAGCAATGTAGACCACGAAGTGCCGACCATCGGCTTCATCGCACATTTTGATACGTCGCCAGATTATACGGCGACCAATGTGAAGCCGCAGATCCATGAAAACTACGATGGTCGTGATATCATTTTGAATGAAACTGAAAACATTTTGCTTTCGCCTGATCATTTTGACGACCTTTTGCTTTACAAAGGCCAAACCCTGATCACCACCGATGGTACGACCTTACTTGGTGCTGATGACAAGGCGGGGATCACAGAGATCGTAGAAGCGATGAAATACTTGATCGAGCATCCGGAGATCAAACACGGGAAGATCCGTGTGGGATTCACTCCAGATGAGGAAATTGGCCGTGGTGCTCACAAGTTCGACGTGAAGAAATTTGATGCTGACTGGGCCTATACGATGGATGGCAGCCAAGTGGGTGAATTGGAGTACGAGAATTTCAACGCTGCAGGTGCCAAAGTAAAAGTGAACGGAAAGATCGTACATCCCGGTTATGCCAAGGGCAAGATGGTCAACTCCATGTTGATTGCCAATGAGTTGATTGCTGCCTTACCAAAAAAAGAGATTCCGCAAGAAACTGAAGGCTATCAAGGGTTCTTTCACCTGTATTCCATAAGAGGCCTTGTAGAGGAGACCAAGCTCGAGTATATTATTCGTGACCATGACCGTGACAAATTTGAAGCACGAAAAGAATTGATGGAAGAAGTCGCCGACATGATCAACAAAAAGTATGGAGAAGAAGTCATCGAGCTAGACATCAACGACCAGTACTACAACATGAAGGAAAAGATCGAGCCTGTGATGCACATCATCGATATTGCTGAAGAGGCCATGAGGCAAACTGGTGTAAAACCCTTGATAAAAGCGATCCGTGGCGGCACTGACGGCTCACAGCTGAGCTATATGGGGTTGCCGTGCCCAAATATCTTTGCGGGAGGTCATAATTTTCATGGCAGGTATGAGTATGTTCCTGTAGAAAGCATGCAAAAAGCGATTGAAGTGATCGTGAACATTGCGAAGATCACTGCGAAGAAGTAACATTCATCGGATTATTCGACCACTTCATCGATTTTTCTGTTTACAAGTGGTTCATTTTTATGGTTTACCCGTAATTCCTCTAATTTTATCGACATACCAAGTAATTAACATCAATGCCCCTCATTACCCAGTTACAACACATCTTTACAAACGCTGCCGAATACGACTTCATGAATTGGGGGGTAAAGCTCTTTGGCAGTCTTGTCGCATTTGTTATTGGTTTTTTCTTGATACAGTTTGTGCTCAGGAGTTTTAAAATGGTATTCAGGGCCAAGGAAATAGAGTGGAATCAAAGTACGTTCTTCCTTGTCATCATTGGTTATGTGATGCTTTCGCTCTTATTCATCATCGTTGCTGCCAATGTGGGATTGCCTTTAGCCATATTCGGAGCCGTGATAGCCATCGCAGGATGGACCATCAATATGGCACTTAACGATACATTGATACACTTTCTCTCTGGCATGAAGCTATTCCTTCTGAGACCATTTTCTGTGGGTGACACCATCGTGGTCAATGGCGAAAAGAGTATTGTGGAAGAAATATCACTGTTCTCGACCAAACTAAAATCATTGCACGATACCAAATTCATCGTACCCAATGGAGTCATCAAAGGAAGACCCGTTGCAGGTTTCCATGTAAGCGACATGCAAGGAGTGGTCGAATTGAGCAAAACTGACAAGGAATAAAAAACATAAGATCCAAGCACTTACCTACACATATCAATAGCAGCATAGGCGACCTTTGGTCGTCTTTTTTTATATTACGGGCTGAACCATTATCATTTCCTATGAAAAAATATGCTTCTGTAGATGATTATATAAACGCACAAGAAGACTGGGCCCCCGCATTGAGTGCCTTGCGATCGATTTTTCATCAAACTGAATTTGAAGAGACTTTGAAATGGGGCACTCCCACCTATACCATTAACGGAAAGAACGTAGCGGGCATGGCCGCATTCAAAAAATATGTGGGCATCTGGTTCTTTCAAGGGGTATTTTTAAGAGATGAGAAGAAGGTACTGATCAACGCGCAGGAAGACAAGACCGTGGCCATGCGGCAATGGCGTTTTCAATCTGAAGAAGAGATCGATGAGAAGCTGATACTGGCCTATTTAAAAGAAGCCATACAAAACCAGAAACAGGGCAAGGAAGTAACGCCACAGAAGAAAAAGCCCCTTGTCGTTCCACCAGAACTAAAAGGTAAGTTATCATCCGATGCTTCCTTGAAAGCAGCCTTTGAAAAATTCACTCCCGGGAAACAGCGTGAATTCGCCGAGTACATCGCAGAGGCCAAGCGTGAGGCCACCAAGCAAAAACGTTTGGCCAAGATCATCCCGATGGTCCTAGATGGGATCGGGCTCAATGACAAGTACCGAAACTGTTGAATAGACTAGTAAGTAAGCCACCATAGATTAAAATCCGCTGCTTTCGAGCAAAAGAATGAAATTCTCTTTTGGAATGAAATGTCATTCCGACAGCGCGAAGCGACGAGGAATCTCATCGTTTTTAATTTATAATGAGATTTCTCATTACATTCGAAATGACAAATATTCTTAAAAGTTCATAGAACCTAAAATAACTATAATGAATCCCAATAGCTATCGGGAGCAGGATTTTAACCCTCAAACCAGAAAATAAAAATCAAATCATGTCAAAGTATGTAACGATCCTAGTACTTGTGTTGCTTGTTTCTTCATGTAGAACTGTTAATAGTGCAAACAATACCGCAGCGTACTCACATCAGATAACGGACACACCAACTAAAAATTCAGGCTCAAGCGGCATGACACGAGTAAATGACTCAACATTCATAGTCGTTTATGATCTAAAGGGCCATAAAACGGGAACGAGGATCGGTTTGATCGAAATAACAAGCAGCGGTCTTGACATCACACCAATAGATGTGAGCTATTGGGGTCCGGAAGGAATTTCCAACGACCTAGAAAGTGTTTGCGCAATCCCTGGAAAGAAAAATGAATTCTTAGCTGCTGAGTCGGGTAATTGGCAAGGAAGATTCGGCAGGATATTTCATATCAAGTTAGACATACCTCAGAACAAAGCAACGGTTCTTGGCTCTTTCAAACCTCCAGTGATCAAAACCAATGATAGAGGAATGGTAGGAGACCAATATGAAGGCATGCATTGCATTAGAAGATCGTCAACGGAATATGTATTGATCCTTGCAGAAAGGGGCGGTTCACGGGCGCATCCATATGGAATTCTCAGATGGGGAACATGGGATGTTACAAAGAATAGCTTCACGTTTAGCAATGAAGGCAAGAATGGAATTGCTGTAAATGCTCCTGGTAACTGGACCAACCCTAAAGCAAAGAGGAGCTTGACAGATCTATATGTCGATGCTGAGAACAATATATGGGCAACAGCATCATATGACCAAGGAGATCTTGGACCGTTCTACTCTGTAATTTATAAATTGGGTAACATCAATACTTCAAACGCAAGTGTACCGATCGCTGTTATCGCAAGCCCCAAAGTGGGTAGGCACATTCATGGTTTCAAGATAGAATCATTGGCCGGGCCTGCTAAAGACATCATCAGCACGCATTCGTTTGGCACTGAAGATGAAAATTATGGTGGGGTTTGGCGACCGATTGTTATTGATTGAAGTGGAAACGACCAGTGGCTGACCAAAATCATGCCTGCACTTGGTCTTGTGCTATTTTTCTGCTAACTTTCTACCCGTTTGTAACCGGTCTTGCACTCAACGCAGGACAGCAGATCGAACAATGTCATTTATTAGAACGAATCATATCTACACCATTGGCAACATTATTAAAAAGAACACCGTTATGAAATACAATCTTGCTGAAATGGAAACATTGGATATCTATTTATCCAGCTTATCAAACAAAGAATACAAAAAGATCAAGTCCAAAATAATAACCTGCGCTACTAGATCAACAATGCCACTATTGAGCTGGGATATTTTTATGGACGGTTATCATGGTAGGGTCGCTCAGACCAAAAAGAGAAGCGAACTAGAGCAAGTGCTTTCCTTTGCCAAACAGTTTGATTGGAAAAACGACATAGACCTGGCTTTTTCCGAAAATGATTACGAGGCATTGATCATTACCGACAAAAATCAGAATATCATCTGGGTGAACGATGGATTCACTTCAATGACTGGCTATTCAAAAGCCTTTGCTTTGAACAAAAGACCAAGTTTCTTGCAAGGTGAGGAAACATCCACGTTGACCAAAGACAGGATCAAAGCTAAAATAGCGCTTGACAAACCTTTCAAAGATGTCATAATAAATCATAGAAAAGATAATTCTACGTACAAATGTGAAATAAAAATTTTCCCATTGTATAGTCAAGAGACAACACATTACATTGCCTTTGAAAAACAGATCTGATGAAACTACAAAAATACTGTGACCAACAGCTACTGCTATAACACATGGCTATGCTACGAAGGTTGTGGCCGAGACGGTTAAGCTGAGCCTTCACAATCAACAGCATATACAAAAACCAAAAAAGCACCGCCTAGGCGGTGCTTTTTCAATCGTACAAAAATATATACACTTATTTCTTAGCGGGTGCTTGCAAACGTTGTGAGCTTTCCATAGAGATGGCCGCCTTTTCAAACTTCATCTTGCCTGCCATGGTCTCGATGATCGCAGTACCGTCCTTGTCATTCAGTTCAAGGATCTTTCCGTGGAGCCCGCTTTTTAAGATCACGCGGTCGCCTTTCTTAAGACTGTTGGCAAAGTTCTTCTCCTTTCGTTGCCTTCTGAAGGCCGGAATGACCATGAAGAAGATGATCACTACGAACATCAACAGCAATGGCGCCATGCCACCAAATCCTTCTCCCATGTCTTAGCTGTTATTTGCTGTTAGCTTGCTGAGCAGCCTTTCGTTTTGCAGCAGCTTCGTCACGTTGCTTTTGTTTTTCAGGGTCTGGAGTCACCATCGCCTTGATCTTCAAGGTTTCACGACCACTCTCTGTGTTCGCAGTAATGGTGACCGTCTTGTTTTGAAGGTTTGGTTTTCCCGATGAGTTGAATTTTACTTTCATCTCACCTGTTTCACCAGGCGCAATGGCCTTGTTCTTTGGATATTCTGGCACGGTACAACCACAGCTTCCACGAGCACTGACGATCATCAATGGTGCTTCACCTGTGTTGGTAAACTTGAATACCGTCTCTACGGTCTCGCCCTCGTTGATCGTTCCAAAATCGAACTCGGTCGTATCAAAGCTCATCACCGGGAATTTACCAGCGGCTTCGTCTCTTGCTGAGGCCTCGGCCACATTTTCAGCATTTATCTTTTTGGTAGCATCTTCCTTACAAGAAGTAAGTACGAATGCAGAAATTGCAAAAACAAGAACTATCTTTTTCACACGTTTAAATTTTAATAGTTGTTTGACTTTAAGCTAATTATAAAATCGAGCACGTGTGCAACCTCTCGTTACACTCGTTCTCTCATTAAGAAATTCGAACATCACCTTGATAACGTAATTTTTAAATTTCTTAATGTTCGTTTCATATGTGTTTGTTTAATCATGGCTTCAAAAATAAAGAATATTTGTTACATCAAACCCCTACCGGACTTATTTAACGTGCCCTTTTCTGTATACTCTTTGACCAGCTTATCAAGAATGCCGTTAATGAACAAGCTACTCTTAGGTGTAGAGTACTCTTTGGCAACCTCTAAGTATTCATTAATGGTAGCCTTCACGGGGATCGAAGGAAAGTATAAAAACTCTGAGATGGCCATCTTTAATAAGACCATATCAATGTCTGCGATACGGTCCTTGTCCCAATTAGGTGTCTTGGCCACGATCTCCTTAAGAATGGTCTCGTCATTGAGTATGGTCTTCCTGAAGAGATCTAATGCAAATTGTTTGTCTTCTTGGTCCTTGTAGAGTTCTGGCAAGAAAAAATCATCCGTTGAATTGGCTTTCAGATAGTTAAGTGTCTTCACCACAATGGTATTCACTAACGGGAAATCGTCTAACCATGTCAACCGTTTGTCTTCCAGGTATTCATAGAGCTTTTCGTTAGGGGCGATCACTTGACGGTAGCACCTTGTCATAAAATTCTGGTCTTGCTTAAAGGTTGTCTTTGGCAAGGCCATATAATCGTTATAGACTTCACTTTGAATGATGGCATCGCATATCACATGTACGTACTCATCATCTTGTGCCCAATTGGTAAGCTTTCGTTTCTCTACATAAGCCGCCAGGTCTTTGTTGGTACTCAACAAAGAAAAAATAGCATTGTCCACAAATCTTCGACTGGGATTCTTTTCGGCCTCTGTAGCCAAGTATTTTTGTTTAGACTTTAGCAGCTTGTCCTCAGCCATTTTTTTTACCTCTACAAGTAAGGACAGCATTAATAAATACAGATCGTACATGCTTTCGCTACTGTTGCCTATAAACTTTTCGGTCTGCGTAAGGTCGGCGGTTCCTGACTTCCAGAATGCATAGATGCTTTGCATGACCTTTACCCGAATGTGTCTTCTAGTGAGCATGGCTAAGAACTTTTCAAAAAAAATGCGGACGAAAGTGTTCGCTTTTCGCCCGCAAAAATAAAACTAATTCTGTTCTAGACTATCAATTCATCTCCTTTTTTCGTTGAAGGATACGCTGCTCAGCGATCTGCATTGCCGCTTGCTGTGTAGTGGTACCCTCTTGGACTGACTTGGTGAATATATCTAGTGTCGTATTGTAGATGTTTTCGGTCTTTTTAATGATCTCGTCCTTTCCGTAATTCACCAATTCGGCATACACGTTGATGATACCACCTGCATTGATCAAGAAATCTGGAGCATAGGCGATGCCTCGTTGTTGCAACAGCTCTCCATGCTTGACTTCATCGGCAAGTTGGTTATTGGCTGCTCCAGCAATCACTTTTGCCGTAAGCTTACTAATGGTCTCGTCATTGACAGTGGCTCCCAACGCACATGGCGCATAGATATCCATCTGCTCAGCGTAGATATCATTGCCATGGTATATGTGCACTCCGTACTTCTGACTGACCTCATGCAATCGAGCCTCGTTGATATCAGCAATCACCACTTCTGCGTCTTCCTTGACCAGATGAGAGACCAAGGTCTCACCTACATGGCCAATACCTTGCACATATACTTTCTTCCCAGCTAGGCTGTCTGTCCCAAATTTAAACTTAGTAGCGGCTTTCAATCCCATGAACACGCCATAGGCTGTAATTGGCGAAGGATTTCCAGCACCTCCTTTGGCCTCAGAGATTCCTGTAACATAAGGTGTCACCTCGCGAACTAGGTCCATGTCGGCAGTTTCCATGCCTACATCTTCGGCAGTGATGTATTTTCCGCTCAGCGAATGCACAAACTCACCAAAACGTTTCATGAGTTCAGGTGTTTTCTGTGTCTTGGCATCGCCTATGATCACAGCCTTTCCTCCTCCTAGATTCAAACCTGTGATAGCTGCTTTATAAGTCATTCCGCGGGAAAGGCGCAGCACGTCATTCAAGGCCTCCCATTCGTTGAAATACTTCCACATGCGGGTTCCGCCTAGTGCAGGTCCTAAAGTTGTGTTATGGATCCCTATGATCGCCTTCAATCCTGTATCTTTGTCGTGACAGAAAACTACCTGTTCGTGGTCATTAAAGGAACGTTGTCCAAAAACGGGATCTTGTTTCATGTCTTGAGGTGCAAGAAGTGTCTCTGAAATCATTGCTGTGTATTATCTGTAATTATGAAATCATTAAAAAGCAGATTCAAATTTATACATAATTTGAATTATTGACAATTTTTTGATTTCATAATTATGGATTTCATAAATAAGTTACAACTGTTATAAATGAAAGAACTCCAGTTTCTCAATAAATTCTTCTTGAAGTACAAATGGCGTTTGCTTTTAGGGCTTCTCATCACGATAGTCGCCAGGGTGTTCTCGCTGGTGGCTCCTAAATTTGTTGGCAACTCGATCACGGCTGTCGAAAATCATTTTGCTGCCGAAGTAGTTGATGGCTCGATCCAGGACATATTGCTGAAGAATATCTTGATCATTGTGGCAACAGCACTGATAGCCGCATTCTTTACCTTTTTGATGCGACAAACGATCATCAATATGTCTCGTTTCATCGAGTTCGACCTCAAGAATGAGGTCTTTCAGCAGTACCAACGTCTTTCATTGAACTTTTACAAAAAGAATCGCACGGGCGATCTCATGAATCGTATTAGTGAAGATGTCAGCCAAGTCCGAATGTATGCCGGGCCTGCCTTGATGTATAGTATTCAAACGCTTACGCTGTTCTCGTGTGTGGTGCCCTTGATGTTCTACACAGCTCCCAAGGTAGCCATCTACACATTGGTCCCACTACCGATCCTCTCCTTTTTGATCTACAAGGTCAGTAAGGCCATTCATAAGCGCAGCACCGTTGTTCAAGAATACTTGTCCAAGCTATCTACATATACGCAAGAATCATTTAGTGGCATCGCAGTGATCAAGGCGTATGGTCTAGAACCACAGATACAGGAAGACTTCACACAGCTTGCCGAAGACAGTAAAGAAAGGAATATGGACCTCGTAAAGGTACAGGCATGGTTCTTCCCAATGATGATCTTGCTCATAGGCATGAGCAATCTTTTGGTGATCTACATTGGTGGTGTACAATATGCCAACGGAGAGATCGAACTGGGTGTTCTGGCAGAATTCATCATCTATGTGAACATGCTTACATGGCCTGTAGCCACAGTAGGTTGGGTAACTTCGATCGTACAGCGAGCCGAAGCCTCGCAAAAACGTATCAACGAATTTTTAAAGGTCGAACCAGAAATCAAAAACACCACTAAAGAAAGATCAACGATTCAAGGAGACATTGTCTTCGACAACGTAAGTTTCACCTACGAGGACACCCACATAAAAGCTCTAAACAATATTTCCTTTTCGATTGAAAACGGAAAGACCCTAGCAATTCTAGGGAAGACCGGGTCGGGCAAGTCTACGATACTGCAATTGATCAGCAGGTTGTACGACCCTACTGATGGACAAGTCCGTATCGATGGCGTAGCGCTCAACAAACATCATCTCTTCGATCTGAGGGATGCGATTGGCATGGTGCCTCAAGATGCTTTCCTCTTCTCTGACACCCTCGGCAGCAATATTCGTTTCGGGAAAGCAGATGCTACAGACGAACAAGTCATCGCGGCGGCCAAAAATGCAGTGATACATGACAATATAACTGGCTTTACCAAGGGGTACGATACTATCTTAGGTGAACGAGGCATCACGCTTTCTGGCGGACAGAAGCAGCGCGTTTCCATTGCCCGTGCCATTATCAAAGACCCAAAGATCCTGTTGCTGGATGATTGTCTTTCTGCGGTTGATACTGAGACCGAAGAAGAGATCCTGGGCAACCTAGAAAAAGTAGCCAAAGACAAGACGACCATCATTGTAAGCCACCGGATCTCTTCTGCCAAGAATGCCGATCAGATCATTGTACTAGAAAATGGGGAGGTCACGCAGCAAGGTACTCATCTACAGCTGATAAACAAAGAAGGCTATTACAGAGAGCTCTACCAGAAACAATTGGCCGAGAAAGATTTGTAGGCAAATAGTTTGTTCCTTATGTTTTTTTTCACATATTTGAAATCGAAAGCCTGATAATTCGCAGTGAATATCGGGATACGAAAAACCAAAACAGTTGATTTCAGGATTATGAGCGATAAAGATCTGATGACACAAGAAGAAATCCTTTCTAAAGTATTGAGAGCAGGGAGAAGAACCTATTTCTTTGATGTTCGTGCTACCAAAGCAGGCGATTATTACCTGACGATCACAGAAAGTAAGAAGTTTACCCACGATGATGGCTCGTATCACTTCAAGAAGCACAAGATCTACCTATACAAAGAAGACTTTGAAGACTTTAAGGCCTTACTAGAAGAGACCACAAACTTCATCATTGATGAAAAAGGCAATGAGGTCATCAGTGAACGTCACCAAAAGGATTTTAAAAGAGAAGATGGCGAAGTCACGATCACACCTTCCGAGAACGGAAGTACAGAAAGTTTCACCGATATAGACTTTGATGACATTTAAAGATACTTGCTAACTCAAATAACGAAAAGCCGCCTAGCAACGTAAGTTCATGGCGGTTTTTTTTATTTTTATAGAAAATTATCAAGAACTATCCATGAGAATCATCATCCTATCATTGCTTTGTGTCACGTTTTCTTTTGGTCAAAGCAATACCGACCTCAGCTATTATCTACCCCAAAACATCACTTACGATCAAAGCATCCCAACACCCGAAAGCATCATCGGTTTTCCTGTGGGGAAGTGGCACGTAAGCCACGACAAGCTAGCACAGTATATGAAGGCTGTGGCAGCAGCTTCGGACCGCGTTACCATCGAAGACCGCGGCAAGACTTTTGAAGACCGTTCATTGCTATTGCTCACGATCACGTCTCCGCAAAATCATCAACGCCTAGACCAGGTCAGGGAAGAGCATGTGCAGCTCACCACATCAGAAGGCGACAACTTGAATGTGAACGATATGCCGATCGTTCTACAAATGGGTTTTTCGATACACGGAAACGAGCCCAGCGGTGCCAACGCAGGATTATTAGCAGCCTACTACCTGGCCGCAGCACAAGGGCCTGAAATTGAAACCATGCTTCAGAACACGGTCATTCTCTTCGACCCGTCTTACAACCCCGACGGTCTGCAACGCTTTGCGTATTGGGCCAATACCAACAAGAGTCAAAACTTGAATCCAGACAATAACGATCGCGAGTTTCATGAAGTATGGCCACGCGGCCGTACCAATCACTATTGGTTTGATATGAATCGCGACTGGCTACCCGCACAGTTACCGGAATCCAGAGCGCGCATTGCCACCTTCCATAAATGGATGCCCAATATCCTGACCGACCATCACGAGATGGGCACCAACAGCACCTTCTTCTTTCAGCCCGGGGTGCCCTCTAGGACGCATCCGTTAACACCAAGGATGAATCAAGAATTGACCAAGAAGATTGCCAAGTACCATACCAAGGCTCTGGACAACATTGGTTCGTTGTACTATTCTGAAGAGAATTTTGATGACTTCTACTACGGGAAAGGCTCTACGTTCCCAGACATCAATGGAAGTATCGGCATCCTATTCGAGCAAGGCAGTTCTCGTGGGCATTTGCAGCAAAGTGAGAATGGTATCCTCGCCTTTCCTTTCACCATTAGAAATCAATTCACCACTGTACTTTCTACCCTTGAAGCTGCCAAAGACCTACGCTCCGAGATCTTGAGCTATCAGCGCGATTTCTATAAAAGTGCAAGAAGCGAGGCTTCTAGGTCTAAAAGCAAAGCAATCGTATTTGGTGACGAAAAGGATGCTGCCAAGACCTATCATCTGGCAGAGATCTTGAATCGCCACAAGATCGATCTCCATGAAGTGAAAAGCGATTTCACTCAAAATGGAAAAAACTTCAAATCAGGACACAGCTACATCGTACCCCTGAATCAGCGCAACCATCGTTTGATCAATGCCATGTTCGAGAAGCGCACACAATTCCAGGATAGCTTGTTCTATGACATCTCTGCATGGAGTTTTCCCTTAGCTTTCAATCTGGACCATACAGAAATCTCGTCATCGAGCAATGTTGGTAATAAAGTTGAAGACCTTCGGCATAGATCAGGAAAAGTCACAGCGCAAAGTAGCTATGCGTATTTGATGGAGTGGCATGAATACTACACGCCCAAGGCCTTGAACACCATTCTGAAGAAAGGGTTGCGCGCCAAAGTAGCACGTACGCCTTTCAAACTAGAAGGGGAAGACTTTGATTATGGCACCGTGATGATGCCGGTGCAAAACCAAAGGTTAAGCCCTTCAGAGTTGTATTCCTTTCTTCAGAATACGGCCCAAGAAAGTCGCGTGACAATCACAGGAGTTTCCACAGGACGAACACAAGGCATCGACTTGGGCAGTAACGATTACGAGCCATTGCGCCTTCCAAAAGTGGCCATGCTAGTAGGGCAAGGTGTTAACTCGTATGACGCAGGCGAGATCTGGCATCTTTTCGACACGCGCTATGACATACATGTCACAAAGATCGATGAGATCTATTTTAACAATGTAGACCTTGGCAAGTATAACGTTTTCATCTTGCCAAACAACAGGTCTAGTTTAGACAAAAAGCAGCAAGACAAGCTAAAGACGTGGGTGAAGAGTGGCGGCACACTGATCGGCTACCGCAATGCAGTGAAGTGGTTGGCAGACAACAAATTCATCAAATTGAAATTCAACAAAACCCATGTGAAGGCAAAAAATGTATCTTTCGAGCAAGCGCGCAATCACAGAGGCGCCCAGGTCATTGGCGGTGCCATCTTCGAAGCGAAGCTAGACCGCTCACATCCGATCAACTTTGGTTACAAGAATGATCGATTGCCCATGTTTCGTAATACCACGGTCTTTATACAGGCAGATAGCACCAGCTATAAGAATCCGATCACGTATACCGAACAACCGCTGCTAAGTGGTTACATTTCTGAAGAGAATCTGGCACAACTAAAAGGCACTGTTCCATTCCAGTCCCAACGCATGGGCAAAGGACGTGTCATGGTCTTTACAGACAACACTAATTTCAGAGCATTTTGGTATGGCACCAACAAACTACTGATGAATGCTATTTTCTTTCGCGAACTGTTTTAGATAATTGGATCGTTAGATTGCTGGACCATTAGATAAAAACAAAATCCCTGAACAAAAAAATCGACGACTCGACAACCTAACGAATTCACAGATCAACAAAAAAATGGCTCGCACACCTTCAAACATGCTTCCATTAGGCACTCAAGCGCCTGATTTTAAATTGCCCGATACCATTTCGGGCGGATCTTTCGAACTCGATCAGCTGAAGGGAAGAAAAGGTACCGTGATCATGTTTATCTGTAACCACTGCCCCTTTGTGAAGCACGTGAACCAAGGTATCGTTTCTTTGGCAAAAGACTACCAAGGTCATGACATCGGTTTTGTGGCCATTAGCAGTAATGATGTGGAGAACTTTCCGCAAGATGCCCCTGAGCTAATGAAAGCCAACGCGTTGCAAGAGGGTTTCTCCTTTCCATACCTGTATGATGAAACGCAAGAAGTTGCCAAAGCTTATGATGCTGCTTGCACGCCGGACTTTTACATTTTTGACAATAGGCTCAAACTTGTGTATCGTGGTCAGCTAGACGACAGTAGGCCAGGAAATGGGCTGTCTGTGACTGGCAAAGATATGCGCGTAGCATTAGGTGCATTACTTGCAGGAAACGCCATCTCAGCGATACAAAAGCCAAGTATTGGTTGTAATATCAAGTGGAAGGGCTAATTAGGAACTTATTGCCCAAAGGTTCTCTGAGGGGAATTTTCCTTTGTAACTTTCTGAAAATCGGGTAATTAACCCCTTACATATTTTCATCTTAGTTCGTTGCTTTGTACAAATTCTTATATAGATCTAGTACAATGCCAGAAACCTATGATAAATATGACCGAATGTTTGGTCTTGTCTTTAAAGGTATCATTTTGCTATTCATCTTGGGGCTGATCATTTTCTTATTCATTGCTTTAATTGATGGCAACAAAGACACTTATGACCGGCTTACCGCTGGTGGTATTAGCATTGGAGGCATCTCTACACTAATGACCTTGTTCATGAAGTATGAAGTGATCGCCAAACGCCTGAAAAGCAAGGCTGAGCTCGATGACCAAATGGTTGGAGGCGTGTTAGGTGCCACCAATGATAACACAAAATGAAAAAACCATGGAAAGACCCGAATTAGAGACACAAAAGAGAATCATTCCGATATTTACCATTCTCGCCATTGTGGGTATTGGCGCCACCATTTATTTCTTCTACCAGAACATGAACTATAAGAAAGACCTAAGGGAGAAGAATACACAGATAGCGCAACAGAGAAATGTTCTTTCCGAACAAAAACAGTACACAGACTCGATACAGACCTCATTGGAAATGATCGTGGCCGATCTAGAAACGAAGAACGATTCTCTTGTGGACCAGATCAACAAGTTAAACACACCGACAATTTCTGAAAATACTCCTAAGAAAGATCACACGAAGCGAAAAACCGATAGGCTATTGTCAAAGTCTGAAAAGTCAAAGTACATCATTGGTGCATATACGCATGATGACACAAAGTTACTTTATACCATGGGGAAAGCATTGAGGGCAAATGGCTATTATCTCAATGATAAATACAACTACAGCAAGATAAGGCCCCTGTGGTCGTCGAGAAGGGGGGCAATCGTATATTACTATGACCCAGCGGCAAGGTCACATGCACAAGACATTGCCGACATCCTCACGAAATACACAAAAGAAAAGTATCGCGTGATTCAATTGAATTCTCGAAAAGGCACCATCAGTGGTCAGGAGCGATGGACATTGTTCATTCACTCTGATGGGAATGCAAGATCGAAAAAGGAGCTATTCTTCCCTTAGTGAATTTTTGATGTGCGCATAATGATGTGCCCCATGCCATGCGTATTTAGACACTTGTTCATTAAGGTCAACCACTACATTGCCTTCTGGATGAATGTAAGTACGTTGAAACTGTGCTTCAGTCATACTCTCTATCAGTATGACCAACTTGGCATGTAATGCCTTCAAATAATCCAATGATGGCCCAATGGGCATTATTTTGGCATCTTCCAGTGCTGCCCAACCCTTCTCTTCATAGGCTTTGATCAAAGGTTGATCTTCTGTAAGCGTCCACTTGAAACGTGTATAGCTATGGTGATGGCTATCGGCAATGTGATGTATTACTTGACGGACCGTCCACCCGCCAGGTCGATAAGCAGTATCTAACTGCTCATCAGTGAGACCTGCCACCAAAACCTCTAATTTGTCAGGAAGTGCCTTAAGCTCAGCAATCGCCTCAGCACGCTCTTTTGTGCCAAATATTGCTGGTTTCTCATATCGCCCGATCGGATATTTTAACTTTTCTAGCTCGTTTTCGCTCATCGATAAATTTTTATTGAAAATAGTATTCTTGTGCTTCAAATCCAACCCAAGAAAAGGTTCGACATAAGTGTACATGCCCCCAAATGCGGACAGCCATCTCACAGTGCGTTCTGTTTTTATAATTGGGCCAGGCAAGACCATCAAACTGATGTGAAGCCATGTCTACGACTTACCGACCCACCCAATATTAATTACCATACAAAAAATGCACCTGTGAGGTGTATTCCTTTATTTTACGTTAACGAGCTCTACATCAAAAATGAGGGTTGCGTCGGGTGGGATCACCCCACCAGCCCCACGGCTTCCGTAGCCGAGATGTGGCGGAACCACAAAACGTGCCTTGTCTCCTACTTTTAGCAAGCCGATGCCTTCGTCCCAACCAGAGATCACCTGACCAATGCCTAAAGTGAAATCGATCGGTTGGTTACGTTTGTATGAGGAATCGAAAACAGTGCCATCAGGCAACTGGCCCTTGTAATGTACAGAAACCGTCTTGCCTGTTTCAGCTTGTGCACCATCGCCTTCTTGTATCTTTTGGTAACGAAGTCCGCTCTCGGTCCTTTGGAATCCAGCAGCCAACTTCTCTAATGCTTCTTCTTGTGCTGCTTTGGCAGTTGCCAAACGTTCTTCACGCGCACCTTCAAATGTACGGAAGGCTTCGACGGCATTCCAGTTTTCAGCCTCTTCCCCTACCCTGACAATTTCGAGATCATTGATAGCATCGCCCTGTCTTATAGCATCCACCACTTCTTGCCCTGCGTACACATGCCCAAACACGGTATGCTTGCCATCTAGCCAAGGAGTTTCTATGTGTGTGATGAAAAACTGACTTCCGTTGGTACCTGGACCCGCATTGGCCATCGACAACACGCCTGGGCCATTGTGTGTCAACTCTGGATGGAATTCATCATCGAACTGATAGCCAGGACCACCAGCACCTGAACCCTTAGGGCAGCCACCTTGGATCATAAAATCTGGGATCACACGGTGAAACTTAAGACCATCGTAATACGGTTTGCCCTGTTTCTTGTGGCTATTCTCCAACTGCCCTTCTGCAAGGCCAACAAAGTTGCCAACCGTACCGGGTGTTTTATCGTGTGTAAGTTTTACAAGGATCTCTCCTCTAGAAGTATTGAATTTTGCGTAGATGCCGTTTTCCATGTCTTTGCGTTAAATGAGGCGCAAAGATAGATAATCAGTGTTAAAAATCGTTACCTATTAAAGAAGTCCGTAAGCAATTGTGCACCAAATATGATCTTCCCATTTCTTAAATTATCTTCTGAGCTAAAACTATTGATGTTGAACGTAAGTCGTAATTTGTTGACAACTGTGACACCCAATTGCAACTGACCAAACCAGAAAGCATCACTTACCTCTAAATCATCATAAAATTCTTCTTGACCAAAGTAATAGCCACCACTAAGGTTGGCATGAAATACAAATTCGCGTTGGTCAGAAGCCAAACTCGCATACAAATTAGATCCCAAACTACCGTTCGCCACTGTATTTTCCAGGTCACTACTAAACCCTTCTATGGCCATGTTACCTTGTAGACTTGCATTCCAATACAGGGTATATATGTCTCCACTTGAAACTAACATAGGCACCTCAACCTTTAAATAGGTGTTGCCTCCGTTTGCCAACCGTTTAAAAGCCTCTGTTTCATTTATAGGTCTTTCTTCGTCGGATGACCCTGCCGTGTCTGTATCGGATTGCTCTGAATCATTTGTCGTAACTACAGAGCCTAGTGATAATCGAACCCCTTTCATATATGCACTTATCAACTCAGAGTTGAATGCGCCACCACCACTTCCAAATTGATAGGAGGTGTTGTTCACTAGATAGATATTCTTATCCTGATTCTGACTGTAAAGGCTTTCAAAAACAATCTCTCGCTTTTTTGGATCACCTGTTAATGTAGGAAACCAAGCCCTAAAGCTTTCATACTTGGTTAAGGCAACAATTGTGTCCCTATAAGCATTTACTTCTTTTAACTTGTTCTTATAGTTATCCACATCTGTTTTTATTATAGAAGGGTCTGATATTTGAGAGCGTTGATTTCTCAGATACTTTTTTAACTTTCTGAGCTCTTCAGACTCTTCTTCCAACTTATTGCGAAACACACCTAGATAGATAATTGGTGCATTTATATACTCATCTTTCAGTATTAGCTTACGGCCTGTATTCTTTTTTTCGTCTTTTTCTATGTTTACAGTATTTGTGGCATAGTCAACATCTTTAGAGCCTTCATCAGAAAAATTAGAAATGCTATATGATCTGGTAACATTTCTCTCTCGTATGGATATGTTTTGGGCATAGCAGATAGAAGCGATAGAGCATAGGAAAACAACTGTAAATACCTTCATGACCTTGATGTGTTTGGTTTTACCCAAAACTAGTGTTCCTGCTCTCGCCGTAAAATACCCATTCCTAGGGATTTTGGCATACCAACAGTAGTACAGTAACTGCAAAGTTGATCAGTGCAACGTCTATTAATTGAAAATACAGTGCTTTTCCCCCTTTAGTTTGTGTTAAGCATTCTCTATTTTTTGCGGGCTAACCGTCAAAAAGCTGAAATTGCCTAGTATGCAATCCCATTCTCAGAAGTGTTCATCTTCTTCAACTACCGATCGATCGATCCCTAGGTCAAGCGTGCAATTCCAGTCAGATACATTCATTCGGCCCAAAGCAACACATATAGGCATGGACGTTTCGGGACATGGCGGCAACGTTGAAGGCCGTTTACGAAGTACGCAAGGAAATGGTGACAAAATGACTGGCACGACCTCTCATTTCTTTGAACGCACGTTTGAAGCAGACCTCAGTGATGTGAACATTCATAACAATGAACGTTCTTACCAAATGGCCGACAGGCTCCAGGCCAAGGCCTTTACCGTTGGAAATGACATCTATTTTGGCAAGGACCAATATGATGATAGAAGTGTCGAAGGTAGGAAGCTCCTTGCTCATGAGCTAACGCATACCTTGCAACAACGACAGAACAACACTAATGATGTCATTCAAAAAAAAGAGAATAGATCGCTTTCAACCACTGAAAAAAAATACTTGAAATACCTAACGATGAAAGGGCTTCCTTTAGACAAGTTAGATTCTGACGATATGGCCGTAAGCATTCTACAAAAGCATATGGCCGATACATCCATAGCATTATCACCCAAACAAAAAAGCTTGCTTGTCCAAGAGATACAGATCGGCCACTATTCCAAAGAGGAGCAAAAGGCGGTCATCAAATTTTTGAATTCGCAATCTACAAAGGAGCTAGGGTTCATCTTTGCCCAGACCAATCCGCTAACTCCTGCAGATGTGCCGATAAGAGACCACAAGGGAACTACCAGGGGCGACCTGATAAAGAACATGAGCACAGACAAGAACAAAAAGGCCATAAAAGATCTTGCTGAAAAACATTTCCCTGCAAAAGATGCAGTATGCGGCCCTGATGTAGATGTTCCCTTTGCCAAAAGCATAAAATCTGCAGATAAAATGTTCAGCAAGTGGAACGGAAAGGAAAAAAGAGACCATTGCTTTGCGTTAATAAGTTATGATGCTACAGCAACAAATGAAATAGTAGGTGCCGTCTCTTGGGACATCAGACAACTTTATGTAAAAGATTGGATCTCTGAAAAATATAGGCAGCATGGTTGTGCCACCGTAGCGCAGTCACCATCTTGTGGCGCTACCGTACAAATTGGCAAAAATTGTTATTATGCTGGATCTCCTAACTATGTAATTTTTGGAAAGATGTTCTCATTGTGCAATAAGCACTTCAAGAACATCACTCATTACAAGACTCATTTCTCGAAGAAGAATATGCATAAGTATGTGGATGCCTATAAAGGACCAGGCTTGGTCTCGTCTGCAAGTGGCAACTATAAGGCTTCAAAGGAATGGGCAGATGCAGGTTTTGATGGTTGGTCACAAAGCAAGAACCCTAAAGGCGATCGAAATAACTGTAAAACCACTTGCCCAAAATCAAGAACTGCAGACTTTACGGTAGTCTGGGGTTCCCTCTCAAAAGATACCAGGTAATGGCTAAATAAGAGAAGCCCTCACAATTATTAATGCGAGGGCTAATAATAGTATATATAACCTCTATTCAATTACCTAAAAAGTGATGTCTAGCTACTATACTATAACTTTACAATTTTCTGTGTCATTCGACGCTGATCTCGTTTAATTTCAACAAAATAAATGCCTGTAGTCAACGAACTCATATCTAACGAACCGATGGTTCTTTCGGTTGATACGATCAATTGCTTCCCTGAGAGGTCATAAACTGTTATTTGAACATCGCTTGATGAGTCTGACCTGATATACAGAAGTTCTTCCACAGGATTAGGATATAACTGCATAGTAGCCTCGAGGTCATGGTCTAACGTACTTAGTACAGCAATAAAATCGCAAACAGGCGGTACTTGTGTATACGCTGTTCCGTTATCTGTCTCCCAATTCGTTGCCGTATTCAATGCTGTACGGAGGCCGTCGACTGTAGTTGCAACGGAACAATTGGCAGCGGCATATCGCGCATTATCGATCTCGGGTTCTATAGATACCGCATGTGTTCCGTCAATAAGAGTGGCAGGTCTTTCTGTGGTTGATGTGCTGTCCATACCATCGGGAGTACGCCATTCCCCTGTCATGTTAATACCTGCCACAAAACCTGACTCGTCAGAGGTTGTTGGCAAACTAGCTGCATCATAGGCTAAGATGGAGTCGCCTCCCGTGGCCAGATTCAATCCACTACCAGACATTGTACCTACACTATTGTTATCCTTATCTACTGCTTGAAACGGAGTTCTAGAGATAATGACTTGCGTACCAGCAGGGTAATTGCTTCCAAACGTGAGTGTACAGGTACTTTCTCCACTTCTGAAGCCTCCTAGGTGAGCAAACCATCCATTCTCTGTAAAAGTAATGGCCTCGCCACTAGTTACATCGCGCAATAACACGATGGTAAAGGAATCATCTGGAGTAGCAGTGTCCGAATTGTATGCTGAGAATGCGATATCGCCCAAGGCAAATTGTGCTGTAATGTACTGAGTCGCTAACAGTAGCAAAATCAGCATAAATAATTTGTTGGTCTTCATAATACGTTGGTTTTCATGCAATTTACGCATTTTTTGAAAGCGATTAGTTACGCGAAGGATAAATTCCCTCCAAGCAGATACAATAGTTCACTGCTAAAAAAGGAGGCATATTGTTTACAGGAGTAGTTCCTCCCTCCGAGGTAGTAGCTGCCATACCCTGTAGCGGGCTTGTAAAGGCAGACAGCGAAGTATCTGCACTGGTGGCGGCCGCAAACGCCCCAGCGTGATTGGCAAGAATGTTTCCTTCTGTTTCTTCTAAGGTTCCGCCATCGTTCACAGCTGGGATCGAAACACTAGCCGTTGCACTTTGCCCCGTAAAGTTAACTTGATGCGCATGCGATGGCATCTGATTGATGTTTAGCACATTGCTTTCTGTGCCACTCTTGGCTCCCATGGTACGATTGCTAAGCCCCGCACCGGTACCTTGGTTGATGGGCACACGCCCACGCAGGTCTGGCAACGCAAAGGTCGTGCGACCATCTCCTCCATATGTGGTGCCCAACAAAGAAAATACTGCTTGGTATTGTGCTATTGGCAATAATTGGCCGTTACATTGCGCCCAGCCTCTAGGCGCCCAACTAAACCCGAAGGCCTTTATGGTTCCAATAAATTCGTCCATGATTGAAAAAGTTTAAATGGTTGGTAAAAGAATTTTACCCCAAATGTATCTCAGGAATGATGATCTGGTTAGCGCATTCCTACGGTTCTTAAAAATAGGTAGAAATACGTGCAATCAACGCTTCGGCTTTTGTAACTTTATAGCTAGTAACCAACTAAAATTTTACATATCATGGCGAAACCGATTGATATCAAAAAAGCAAAGGCCTGGACTAAAAACTGGCGACGCGAGAAGAGTAATACCTGCAAAGCCTTCCTCATTCCTGTAGATGACCTCTTGGCCGTACTCGAAGAGATGAAGATCATCGTACCCTTGAAGGATGGCCATTACCAAATAAACGATCGTAAGAATGCCGGTGTGCGTGCCTACGGAGCCATCGACCCGGCTGTCAAAGAAGGTAATGGCGAAAAACTATTGATCGTTGGGACTCGCATCGGTAAGGACGGAAAGCATCGTGACCTTGTAGAAGGCGAACGATATGCTGCCGACTTGGCAACTTTGAATGGTAGTGGTGTATATGATTTTACAGAACCTTGCCCTAACACCTGTGATCAAGAAAGTCCTCTATACGACGATAATTAATGCTTTGGAATAAAATTATAGCCAATATTGGTCATATTCTTTTATTGGTCAATCTCATGCTGTTCTTTAAGTATCGTGCCAAAACCGTTGCTTTGTCGTGGTTTTGGTTCTATTTATTAGTATGCTTAGCGATACAGGGGATATCCAAGGTGATGAATTATAATAAAGTACCCAACCTGCATCTATCGCATTTTTATTTCATCTCGCAATTGGTCTTATTAGGTGCATTCTATGGAAAGATGTGGAAAAAAGTCATACAGAGGCGAATGATCGCTATTATCATCACTATGGTGCTTGTTGTGCTAGGCGTGCAGTATTATATGAAGCCTGAACTATACTATCAGTTCAATCTCCTGGAAGTGGTCATAACTTCATTGCCCATAGTCGCTTTCAGCATCATTCACTTTTACAAGGCACTGGAAAATGATGTCCCTTATCTGTACATCAATTCGGGGATCTGCCTGTACTTGTTGAGTAGCACCTTGATCTTTAGTGCCGGGAACTTTGTAAATGCCTCCGATGCTACGTTGAATACGTTATTATGGTTGATCAACTCCATATTATATATCGTCTTTCAGGTACTGATATTCATGGAATGGTACAAAAACCTAAGGCACTTGCCGAAAAAGAATGTAACTTAGATATGTTGATATCTGCACACATATGGGAGAAGAGAATAAGATCATTGCCGCCATTGCCATAGGTGCTTGTCTATTGCTTTTCATGGCGTTGACCTTGGTACTCTTCTTCTTTTTGACGAAGAAGAAATTGATCCAAAAGGAATTAGAAAATAAATCGATGGAACTCGCATATCAAGATAGAGTCATACAATCGGCCATCCTGGCTCAGGAAGACGAACGCAGACGTATTGCGCAAGACCTGCATGATGCCATTAGTGCCAAGTTGAATGTGATCAGCCTCACCACCCATGTGTTGCAGGCCGATGACAAAGTAACCCCCAAGCAGAACAATGCCTTGCAGCATATTTTGAACGTCACCGACAAGACACTTGAGAATTCACGCAAGTTGGCCCACAACCTACTGCCTCCTACATTGGAAAAGTTCGGCCTGGTTCCCGCTTTAGAAGAGTTGTTCGAGGAGTTTACCGAAACCTCTGAGCTGCAGATCACTCATAACATCGATCACCTACCCTTTCTGGACAAATCCAAGGAAGTTCATGTATTTCGAATCATACAAGAATTGATCAATAACGCGATCCGCCACGGCAAAGCAGATCTTCTTAACATCCAGATCCAGAGTGATGCCGAATCGTATACGATCGCTTTCAAAGACAACGGTGTTGGTTTTGATGTTTCTGAAGTGAGAAAGGAAAGTGGCATCGGCTTACAGAACATCAAGAGTAGAGCCGCCATCCTGAATGGAGAACTACACATGCAAAGTGTACACGATCAGGGAAGTACCTTCACTATAACATGCAATACTGATGGCTGACCAGATCCACATAGCGCTCGCAGATGATGAATTGTTGTTTCGGCAAGGGCTCAAGGCCATTCTAAGCAAGGAGAAGCAGATCAATATCCTGTTTGATGCCGAGAATGGAAAGGACCTTATGGAGCAACTAGATGCAACTTCCGTGCTACCACAGGTATTGCTGATGGATCTAAAGATGCCCGAACTCAATGGTGTAGAGGCCACCAAACTGGTACGGCAGTGCTACCCAGCTATCAAGATCATCGCACTGACCAGCTATTTCAGCAAACCCTTTATTGTGAACATGCTTTCCATTGGTGCTGTGGCGTATCTGGCCAAGAACAGCACACCTGCCATGATGCTTACCGCTATCAAAGAAGTTGCTGAAAAGGGGTTCTATTACGATGGCAAGGTCATGCGTTTTATTCATGAAGGCTTGCTAGACCCCTCAAAGCGAAAAATGAAATCTGCGTTTGACACTACTTATTTCACCAAACGTGAAAAAGAAGTGCTAGAGTTGATCTGCAAACAAATGACGACGGCCGAGATCGCTGACAAACTCTTTATCAGCCCACGCACCGTAGAAGGGCATCGCAACAATCTATTACTGAAGACCGAATCTAAGAACATGGCTGGTCTGGTGGTCTACGCCATTAAAAACAAGCTGGTAAATCTAGAAGGGCACAGTTTCTAATCATTTTCGACAAATACTTTCAAAGCTGCTGGATTTCCTTTGAATACATCAAAATCAAAAGCCTCATCAGCCACAGTATAGTGGTCTGTCTTCTGCCAAAAATCCCAAGAAGTATTTTTCCAGGCCTCAGGAACATTCGGCTTGTCTTCTTGGTAGCTGGCGATCCATAGTGGATATTTTCCAAACTTTACATTCGTGAGATACCGGTTGGCAAAGTTGGTGCTGGTATAGATAATGGGTCTCTTTCCCGTATTCGCTTCCAATACCTCTAAAAAAAGAAATATATCTCGTTGTAATGTGGTATCACTAGGGGGCTGGGCCAGCCCTTCAGCTTCCACATCCAATACAAGAGGCAGATCATTAGATCCCAATGCCCCCACAGTTTGTATAAAAAAATTGGCCTGCGCTTCCGGATCATCATCACTTCTATAAAAGTGGTAGGCACCGCGATATAACCCAGCTGTTTTGATGTGACCCCAATTCGCTTGAAAGGACGGGTCTACATAGGTTTCGCCTTCTGTGGCCTTGCAAAAGGCAAACTGTAATCTAGTTGCCAGCGTATCCCACGGAATCACTCCTTGAAAGTGTGATACATCAATTCCACGAACATCCAAGACACCATCTTCAACGTGTGGAATCTCATTTGATTCAGCACTATTGGTGCCACTAGTAACCTTCTTACATGAAGTAAAGGCCAGCGACACCAACAGGTATGCAAACATCACTTTTAGTCTCATCGTATTTATCGTTTGCACAAAGCATCCCAGGTTGTCCAAAAGGTGGCATTGACACCACCTACAATTCTATCTTCATTTGCTACAATGCCTACCATAGCCGCACAGTTAGAGTTGCACCCTATCTTATTGGTACTAGGTGGTTTAGCGGGTATGGCTACCTTTCTTGGCGGATTGGTCGAATAATCCGTTTCAGTGATCTCTATATCAAAGATACCCGAAAGATTCGGAGTTTTGATTACTTTGGTCGGGTTATTGGCGTCGATGGTATCACTCCAGTTACCTTGTGAAAAAGTGACCGACCAACCTTTTACGCGGTCTTTGGTCTCGTTCTGTGGAGATAGATATACCCAAAACTGGGCTCCGCCTCCTAGATTTATCTGTTCGCTTGTATTTGCTAATCCTTTCATGATGATAATTTTATAGGTTCATTAAAAATATTTTCAGGGGAATTGCTAGTTACTTCCCAAAGAATGTCCGCCCCAATTATGGATCATATTCCAATCAGGGAGATAATGACCAAGATTCCCCAAGATGGAGTTCATGCCGCTTGCTACACTACCAAAGCGTACCGCCTCGCTCACTGTGATGATCAATATGGCCAGCGCATTACGTTGCACCAACCTAAAACTTGCCACATTAGCTACATTGGCCACTACTGCCACACTATTGAACAAAGTAGCATCGCTAAGGTTAGGAAAACCATGGGCGTAACCCAAGCTGGCGTAAGACCCATCTTGGTGCAATGCCAGCGAAGCTGCTTGAAAAGCAGGACATGGAAAAGGCAATAGATTTAGGGCAAATTGCTGACCAGCTGTATTGGTAAAGCCCACTACATACAGCGAACTTGCTGCTGGCGGCACCGCGCTGTTTGCTTGGTATGCCATGTTCATATGCAAAGTTACTTGCACACCGTTGGGGTGTATCACATTGATATGCTGGCAATTGACATTCGTGCCATTGGTTCTAACCGCATCCCGTATCTTATTGAGGTCTGAAAAATAGGCACCTCCTTTGAGTAACCGCAAATCCATTTTATTTTTTGTTTTTAGATGAAGAGCCATTGAAAAGAACATTCCAATGGCTCATGCTATTGACAATTAGCTCGCCGTAGGGTAATCAGGTTGAACGCCAAGTACAAAGCCAACAGAGTCGTCTTGTGTGCCTGCCACTAATTCTGGTGGAGGACTCAATGTAACGCTTACACTACCTGTAGAGGCATTGATGTTCACGTTGGTTTGCTTGTACGATTCTGAAACACTTCCGAGAGGAATGCCCAAGAAGCTTACCGTCCAGCTACTCTCTTGCTCAAACACAGACTTTATCGATTCATAGTTCGAGCTTGTCACAGTGATCTTAATGGTGGGATAATTACAGATCCCGACCGCATTCAAAAAGCCAAAGGGACCATTTTTACTGAAATCGATCTGTGGGTCTGGCGAAAACTTAAAGCCTGATACGTCTTGTGAACCATTGGCGATGGCCTTCTTGATCACATCCGCATACAGCCAACCCAATCTACTAGAAACATCGTACTCTTTAGGTCCGAACTCTACCATGGTAACCCCGGTAAAGTCCATTTCAATTTCGATGCTACTAGAATTCTGAACCAAATGGTCTCTGAAATAGCTGGCATGACCACTGGCACCCAAAGAGAAGAAATCCAAGAAAGGGATGTTAAACGAAGTACCACCAGAGACAGACACCGTAGCTTCTGTACTGCTGAACTTGCTTACTTGCATCTTTAGGTTGATGGCATTGCCGGTATCCTTCAAACCATTGACAATATCGCTCAGTTGTGTGGCCACTGGATAAGCCGGATAATAATTCTGCGTACCATCATTCAATTGCACACCACCATTCTGGGCACTTGGAGCATTGATCGCATTACGGAGGTCTTTCAAGATGCCTTGATTCAATGTGATGGTATCGATCAAAGAGATACCGCCACCAACGGCATTGAGATAATTCGCAAAAATAGGGATCACTGCTTGGCCTGATGCAGGAGCATTGGCCAGCAAACTACTCAGGTCACGCGCATTCTGCATTTCAGATAAAGTAGTGCTCGGATTGGTTGTCCACTTGGTACGGATCGTATCGATGATCGCATCTAGAATCGTATCACCCGATGCTGGTGTCGGCAAGCTGCCAAAGGCTTGTTTCCAAGCCCTCAACAATGCCCCTTGCTGATCGGTAGTATCTTCATTCACCTGATTGAGCTTCACTTGGTCGGCTTGCGACAGGGTATAGGTGATCGCAGTGATCGCTGCTAGATACTCGTTGGTAAACACACCATCCAAAGAGACTGATTCACCGTCGGTCCTTTTGGCCAGGGCCGATTTGATCCAATCATAGGTCTTCTGATTGAACTTGAGCGTCGCACTGTCTTGCCAATAGTACGGAAAGTTACCTGCTGAGCCTACATGAAAAGATTCGAGATCCACACCACTTGCACTAGACAAGATCTGATTTGCCTGCTTCTTGAGCTCTTCCATGATCGCTTGGGTCTCACTTACAGGTACAACTGTTGTTGCCATAATAAAAAGTTTTGATTGATTGTCCCTACTCTATTTGCTTTTCGGGTTCCGCATTGATGGTATCAAAGTTCATGACAACCCCTCCTCTTTCTAAGAGGGCATCTACGGAGATCGAAAAACAGGGGAAACCGGATATCAAACAAAGGGAGATCACGAAAGTGACCTTCACGTAGAAAGACGTGATCAGAAAGGGAAAAACCAGACATCTAACAAAAGAGGAACACGAAAACTGGCATCACGTAAAAAAGAGTGTGCTTATAAATTAGAAAGCTGTAAACAGAGAATTTCCGGTACTGTTCCAACCACAATGTTCAATTTTCTAACTTTAGGGATGATTCACAGGTATTCGGCGAATTGATATCAAGTAAACTAGGTTGTGAATTGCTTTCAGTTCTCTAACTTTAGGGATGATTCACAGGACGTAATTCTTATGATAGGCCAAGAAACAGGTTGTGAATTGCTTTCAGTTCTCTAACTTTAGGGATGATTCACAGGAAATTTTTGTACATAAAATTTTCCATTATTGTTGTGAATTGCTTTCAGTTCTCTAACTTTAGGGATGATTCACAGGGAGGCGGTCTCAGAGATCTCTGACCTTTATGTTGTGAATTGCTTTCAGTTCTCTAACTTTAGGGATGATTCACAGGGTCACAAGCTCTATCTCTACTAATTCAGATGTTGTGAATTGCTTTCAGTTCTCTAACTTTAGGGATGATTCACAGGCGGTTCCCGTTGACTTTCTGGAGGCCGATAGTTGTGAATTGCTTTCAGTTCTCTAACTTTAGGGATGATTCACAGGATATAATGATAAAAAAATGGAAACTATGTGTTGTGAATTGCTTTCAGTTCTCTAACTTTAGGGATGATTCACAGGAAGCATGGAAGAGATAAGGAGTACACGCCCGTTGTGAATTGCTTTCAGTTCTCTAACTTTAGGGATGATTCACAGGTATTAAAAAACACATCTGTTTTATTCCCCCGTTGTGAATTGCTTTCAGTTCTCTAACTTTAGGGATGATTCACAGGATCAATTCCTGTTTTATCAAGGTATTCGTAGTTGTGAATTGCTTTCAGTTCTCTAACTTTAGGGATGATTCACAGGAGAATGAAGATGGTGTACAATGGCGGTTGCGTTGTGAATTGCTTTCAGTTCTCTAACTTTAGGGATGATTCACAGGACGAGCGTGTGTCGGCCTCACAGGTGAGGAGTTGTGAATTGCTTTCAGTTCTCTAACTTTAGGGATGATTCACAGGTCTCCCGGTAGAACTGAATCTTCGGGATAGTTGTGAATTGCTTTCAGTTCTCTAACTTTAGGGATGATTCACAGGCGCAAACTTCATTTAGATGAAAGGATCCTTGTTGTGAATTGCTTTCAGTTCTCTAACTTTAGGGATGATTCACAGGACAGCAATACGACATCGATGAGTGAACCTAGTTGTGAATTGCTTTCAGTTCTCTAACTTTAGGGATGATTCACAGGTTCAATGCGATGAAGTGCGATTGCATCGCAGTTGTGAATTGCTTTCAGTTCTCTAACTTTAGGGATGATTCACAGGACGATGGCCAGCGTTTGTTGACAGGCGTTAGTTGTGAATTGCTTTCAGTTCTCTAACTTTAGGGATGATTCACAGGCTTGGTTCGATAATGGAAAGGTGCAGATTAGTTGTGAATTGCTTTCAGTTCTCTAACTTTAGGGATGATTCACAGGCCAAAGCAACCAAAAAAGTCTAACGAAGGTGTTGTGAATTGCTTTCAGTTCTCTAACTTTAGGGATGATTCACAGGCGCGATAGATATGGGGTATGGTACATCTGCGTTGTGAATTGCTTTCAGTTCTCTAACTTTAGGGATGATTCACAGGCTATTCTCATAAGGTCTGGGCAGTTTCTCAGTTGTGAATTGCTTTCAGTTCTCTAACTTTAGGGATGATTCACAGGGCTTCACAGAAAGACGCTGCTGAGATCAAGGTTGTGAATTGCTTTCAGTTCTCTAACTTTAGGGATGATTCACAGGAGACCAAAGCCGAGTGAATTAACTTCATCTGTTGTGAATTGCTTTCAGTTCTCTAACTTTAGGGATGATTCACAGGACAACCGTGTCGCTGATTCTCCAATATGTAGTTGTGAATTGCTTTCAGTTCTCTAACTTTAGGGATGATTCACAGGATAGAAAAGCTAAAGATTAGGGAAAGGGCAGTTGTGAATTGCTTTCAGTTCTCTAACTTTAGGGATGATTCACAGGATGGTGATCGTAGGGCCTCGAAGTTTTGGCGTTGTGAATTGCTTTCAGTTCTCTAACTTTAGGGATGATTCACAGGGAAAAGGGATTAGTTCTAACCTACGTAACAGTTGTGAATTGCTTTCAGTTCTCTAACTTTAGGGATGATTCACAGGACTCAGAACACATTCACGCTCTTGACTGGCGTTGTGAATTGCTTTCAGTTCTCTAACTTTAGGGATGATTCACAGGCAAAATATTTTTAAAAGTAATATACCTTTAGTTGTGAATTGCTTTCAGTTCTCTAACTTTAGGGATGATTCACAGGTAGATCATCTATTTCTTTAACTTGTTCGTTGTTGTGAATTGCTTTCAGTTCTCTAACTTTAGGGATGATTCACAGGTTCAATTGAAAGCTAAATGGGTCGAATGGAGTTGTGAATTGCTTTCAGTTCTCTAACTTTAGGGATGATTCACAGGCTTTTCAATTGCTTGTTTATGTTTTGTTATGTTGTGAATTGCTTTCAGTTCTCTAACTTTAGGGATGATTCACAGGACTAAGAGCATCACTTCAAAGTTTCTAGGTGTTGTGAATTGCTTTCAGTTCTCTAACTTTAGGGATGATTCACAGGCTAGTTCCTCCCATGAGTATTCCTTGGTGTGTTGTGAATTGCTTTCAGTTCTCTAACTTTAGGGATGATTCACAGGCTTTGAGCGTGTCCAAACTCTGATATATGCGTTGTGAATTGCTTTCAGTTCTCTAACTTTAGGGATGATTCACAGGCTGACTTGAGCCCAGACTTGAGCCCCGACTGTTGTGAATTGCTTTCAGTTCTCTAACTTTAGGGATGATTCACAGGCTTTATAATTTTCGATGCTCTTCAGATCGTGTTGTGAATTGCTTTCAGTTCTCTAACTTTAGGGATGATTCACAGGGGGTTCGTTGAACCATGCGGCATCTTGGGTGTTGTGAATTGCTTTCAGTTCTCTAACTTTAGGGATGATTCACAGGACCTCAAGAACAAATCAATTTTATATGCTAGTTGTGAATTGCTTTCAGTTCTCTAACTTTAGGGATGATTCACAGGTCTAACACTTGTTGCGAAGATGTTCATTAAGTTGTGAATTGCTTTCAGTTCTCTAACTTTAGGGATGATTCACAGGATCAATTGCAAGTCCTTCGGGTATCAATCCGTTGTGAATTGCTTTCAGTTCTCTAACTTTAGGGATGATTCACAGGTCTACAGTTGCATTGAATTATGTTCTAGAAGTTGTGAATTGCTTTCAGTTCTCTAACTTTAGGGATGATTCACAGGATGAATGGTTTATTGCTCCAGATGGACAAGTTGTGAATTGCTTTCAGTTCTCTAACTTTAGGGATGATTCACAGGCCCGCATGCCATGTAGATGCCGTCGCGCCAGTTGTGAATTGCTTTCAGTTCTCTAACTTTAGGGATGATTCACAGGTATTGCTAATTGATATGGACTTTTCTGCATGTTGTGAATTGCTTTCAGTTCTCTAACTTTAGGGATGATTCACAGGATACTCGCCGTAAAAAGCTGGTATCCTGTGTTTTATACACATCGACAGAATCGTATAAAGACACTCGGCTCTCCATCTTACACTCCTTATTATAAAGGAATTGGGTTCCTAAAAAAGTTCTAACTGTTGGCTGGGCGGTTCGGGGTCCACTTCTTTCCGACCGTGGAAAAGATCGATCATACCAAACTGCTTGTCGGTGATCTGCATGATTCCCACCTTTCCCTTTTTGGGCAAGGCATTCTTTGTACGCTTGATATGAACGGCCGCATTTTCTCGGCTGGGGCAAAAGCGCATGTAGATGCTAAACTGGAACATGGCAAAGCCGTCATCCAAAAGGTCTTTTCGGAACCTTGCGGCTGCTTTTCGTTCCACACGCGTGTCGGTGGGCAGGTCAAAGAATACGAGCACCCACATGCTTCGATATTGGTTTAGTCGCGAGAAATGATTCTCATTCATTAGCTTTTAATATAACCCTATCCAGGGTTCCTTAAACAGATCAGATCCCTAGTCAAACTCAGGGTACAGAATCTTCCGCCTACTACCCTGAAAGCATTCATACAAACTATTGGTAGTGCGGCTCATGGCATTCATCAGTGGGCTCTGCTTGCCATCGATCACCACGTCCATGGCAGGGATCAACAACAATTCGGTCTTCAGCGCCCTAGACAGTTCTGCGATAGGGCAAGCTGTCTCAACGATCTCGTATACAATGGCATCTACAAAGGGACGGTAGGGTTCCATCACATCATCGGCCAGGCAAAAGGCGTTGTATTTGTTGTGATGAAAGATACCGACCGATGGTAGCAGTCCGCTACTCACCAAAGCCCTTGCCGTTACGGCACGTAAAATGGCATAGCCATAATTGAGCAGATTATTGGGAGGAACCCCTTTTTGATTGCGACTGAACCCCTCGATCTCTGAAAACAGATGTTGAAAATAATAGGCTGCAGCCAACGCCTCGTGATTGCTATGGTCGGCAGTCTTTACCTCTTTTGCCCAGCGTTTGAGCTTTAACGCGTTCTTTCCTCTGGTCAATAGGTGATCGGCCTGGTTTGCTATCTTGGCGATCACGGTCTGTTGCCATAATTGCTTCTTCAGAGGCTCGCTGGCGCCAAGTTGATGGCGCATGCGCTCGCTTTGCTCGGTATGCCCCACCAAGGGCTGCAAAAATCCACTGGGCAGGTGCTGGCTATCGCAGGTGACTACGGCGGTCTTGTTCTGTACCAGCCTCATAAGCAGCCCGTTGGTGATGGTGATCTGCGGATGCTCCAACACCACATAGCCCAAGTCTTCGATGGGGATGGTGGCCTCCTCCTTGTCTTCTTCCGGGAAGTGGATCACCAACTGTTGGTGCTTGGTGCTCAGGTATGCCGGATTGCCGAAAAAGAGGGTGCGCTTAATCATAATGATTAGTATTCGCCTACTTGTACGATTTGGCCTAGATGGTTTAAGCGTACTTTTACCAAACCTTTTAGTCTATTACATGACCGTATATGCTTAACTGTAAATTCTAAGTCATTTGTAACGGTTGTTTCTAAATGATGCCTAAACATATAATTTTTTGTTGCTATTTTTTGAACTCTAAATAGATGTGGACTGATTTCACAAGCATTTTTAAAATCTAAAAAATTAATGGTATCCATATCAAAATCATCATTTGAGAACACAAACATTTCGTTTTGCTTCATTGTAAATTGAAATTGCCACCCTAAATGATTATTGTACATTTTGTCTATGATTGGCAATCCATCATTGATACGAGCAACAGCTTCAAATAATGAGACGACTTGCTCTTGTAAGTTGCCATCCGTATCTTCATAAATAGCTACGTGATGATTATTGCCAGTACTAACATAGTCTACTGGGATTGGCCTGCCATTATCATCAAGTAGTTCATTGCCCAAATGGTCTTTTGCGAAGTGTAAGGCTTCTGCATTGCTTACGCCAGTTATAGTCACTCGTTTGATGCAAATGCCTTTTCCTCTGTTGAGCCAGATAGGATTTTTATCTAAATCAGAGAATGCTTTTTTGTAATCGCCATCACAATCATTTAAACGTGTCTTCATTGCGTTTCTCACACCCTCATCAACTATTTTGTTGATCAGTTTTTCGTTTTTAAAATTCTCTGGTGTGATGTCTTTTCTTATGGTAAAGATTTCTTCAAAACAGCACACTTCTTTCAGCGGCTCATCTTTATATATGATGGGTTGCTTTTTTAATGTTTTGGTATCAAAAGCAATCTCTGGATTGTTGTTAAATTGTGCTAAATGATTTAAAGCTAGCCTTTTTACAAACTTGTCAATAATTAATTCGGTTTGTTTCAGAGTAAATTTTTTATTCAGTTTCGTTGCCTTTTCCATCGGACGTTTTGACTTGCCATAAACGGTTTCTTTATGTAGCTGTCCTCGTGGTGTCTGTTGTCTTTTTCTATTTACTTTTCCATCTTTTCCTTTGGAAATATTAACGTTCCAAGTAACTACTTTGTTCTTGTTTTTAAAACTTACGAGTATGTCTTGAATGTGTTTTTTTGCACTTTTTCTAAAGTGTAGCATCGGTTTCTTAAATACTCGCTTACCATTGTCATTGACTATCGTTATCTGCTTTTCTATGTTCTTAATGACAGGATGTTGATCGCTTTGAGTGTTTCGCCTTGCGTTATAATTATTGATGTATTGGATGTGGTTATGCGTTGTGAAGGCTACGGTGAGTGCATCCATCGCGTGATGGCGGTGGTCATTACGCTTTGTCCAACCTTTTATGACCTCGTATTTTTCAATCTGCTCTGTGCTAATATCCAGACGTTCCTCAAAATGCGTCAGGCCAAGCTTCCTGTATTTGGGCAGGTTGAATTCTTTCATCACATTGATCAAATCCCAATCTGCACGTAATCTATCTGTGACGCTACCTGATGTGGCCGTAACAGTTCCAAAAACTTCGAAAAGTAGTTCTTTTGCCTTTCGGGCAATGTATTGGCTATTGCGCAGGTCACGCTCTATAAATTCTTCTGGGATATCCTTCTGGGTTCTCAGCAATTTGATCTGTTTGGCTTTACTTATGGCTCCCGCTTTGTAAAGTTCTTCAACACGTTGGGTGTATCGCTCTAACTCTGACGCATAATCGTTCGCAATAAAATCATACGCAGTTCGGTCTGCTTTTTTGAGATTGTCTTCTTTGAAAGCCAAGGTTTTGTTAGAATAAGAGTCATCATAGGTCAAAGCCTTGGGGATGATATGCTCAATATCTATTTTGTTTGAAAACAACTCGCTGTGGGAAATAGGCTTATTACGAAAAATATCCTTATGGCCATTTTTTTCCAATTCTTGGTATAATCGATAACGGATCACATCATTTCTTGTGGGATTGGGTATCCCGAACGTTTTTGTGATGTGTTTTCTAATATCTTCATTTCGTCTTGTTGCATCTGCAATGCCTTTGGTCATTTCGGCACGTTCCTTGGCTGATTTTTTGAGTTCGCGCGCAAGTTCAATACGCACTTCATCTGGTTTTCCATAGACTTCGATCACTTGATTGACAAGATTTACCATTTGGTTTAAAATCTTTTCGACTACAGGATTACGCAGGCTGTTTTTCTTGAGTAGTTCTAGTCTTGGTCTGAGTTTTCTTTTATCTAACTCTTGCTTTGTAAAACTGTTAGAATGGTTGTACCCTGCTTCTTTACACGCATCTGGATAGTTATGTCCAGCCTCTAAAAAAGGCAATATCTTCCTTAGAGCCTTTGCCGATAAATTTCCATGATCTTGTGGAAAGACAATATTTGCCATCATTTTTGCATACTCTGGCTTAAAGCCGAATTTGTGATGCAGTGCCTTTTTTAAGCCTATACTCGTATTGCCATAAACGAGTCTATCTTCTTCTTTGATATTGTCATCCTCTTCAGTAGCATACAACAAATGCCAAAGTTGATATAAAGGCTGCTTGTCCCAATCCTCAACGTTTGCATCAAAGTTTAAAATCTTAGGATTTATGCCCGTTTCTGGTAATGTCTGTTGCAATTCCTCTAAAATTTGTGATGCTGTTGCTTTGTTCCAATCGATACCGTAGCCTTCGTTGGCAGAAATAGTTTGCAGGACATTGAAGATCTTTTGATTGGTGCGATTGCCTTCAATCTTTTCAAAATTACATTTCCAACCACTTAATTTTCCAAGCTTCATATGTTTTGAAAGAACCTTCAATAAAGCAGTTGAAGATAAATCGCCACGTACATTTAATTCTTCGAATAGTTTTCGTCGTATATCTTCATCAAACTCTTTTAATTTTATACCCTGGTTTTCTCCTTCATTTACATATTCAACATTGTTCAAGTTCTGCCAAATTTTAGCTTGTTGAAATAATGGCGACGATTTAGGAATAACTTTTCGACCTATTGTTCTTTCCTTTTGCTTCCCGGTTTTAGTATCTATATACACTTGTTGCCAGCTTTCAAACTGACAAAAACTTAACAACCCCTTTTGTGACTTGAGTTTACGTTGATAGAAGATGATAATGTCCCTGATCTCTTCCTTGAGTTTTGATGTTAAAGCAGAATGATGTTGTGCTTGTGTTTCCCAAATTCTTTCAAATTCATCAAGGTAATCCTGTCTGTAAAATACTTGGTTTTTAAGTGAAGTGTGTGGGTTCTCGACAATTTGCCCATATAAATACTGCCCAACGGTTTGATTTTTGAAATAAAGTTCTTTACTACGGTCTGAAATAGCCCCTAGATAACCACTGCTACTATTCAATTCATTATTGATCTCTTGCAAGACAATTACCAAGGATTCTAAATCCAATTGTTGTGTAAGTCCTTGTACACGCCATTGATAATTCTGCAACTTTTTTTCGGTTGCCTTACCTGTACGCTTAATACCAACTATGCTGAAAGGCTTTTCACAGATAGCCCAAGTTGCTTTTTTATTTTTCCCTTGGAGTTCTTTGTGTAGATCATCTGTTAGTATTTCAGGATAGTATGATCGTTGATGATCCCAGATAGCAGTAAATTCTGCTTGAAGGTCAGAGCGGTAAAAGTCAGGGATGTATTTTTTGTTCTTCTCTAACAGTGATAGCGCATATTGTCCGGGTGTCAAACGTTCGTTATAGAGTATCTTGGCAACCGCCATTCCATCAATGGCTATGCCATCGTCCTCATTTATAGCTTTGCGGCTACTTTTATAACCGCGTTTTTTGTTAATGATGAGAAAAACCTTTGCTAGATCTTGAAGTGGTATTTCTTCTATTGCAGCTTTTGCCCTTAGCGATAGCGTTTGATGAGTGGTGTTTTTACCAACCTCTGTCAAAGGTGTATTTCTTGAAATAAATCCATTTTTAAGAAGTACCTCGATCAGGCTCTTTCTGCGTTGTTTATAACGTTGCAAATTGCGTCTTGCACCTCGCTTTTGGGTTCTCTCGGCATTAGTTGACAGCGGTCTTCCTTTTTCAAAATTGGTTTTTTCATCTACTGTTAACGGGTTGACACGTACACCGAGTTTGATAATCGATGACTGCCCATTGCCATTCTCGGCTTCGTTTACCAACGCCCACCCAATACTATTGGTACCCAGGTCCAAACCTAAAATTCGTTTCATATTCTAATTTTTACTCAAGATACTTTGTTTTTATAGCGATGCATTACGGAAAATCGTAGTTGCCATTCACGATCCGTTTTGTATCTTTATGCCACTGAAAGCAATTCACAATAAGGATTATTCCGTTGTGAAAACATTTAAAGCGGCATAGGTTAATTCTTATGTCGCTTTCTTTTTTTGTAAATGTGGGGGAAGAAATATCTTTTCCTAAGATAAGCGTAAGAACAGTAAAAAGAAAAAAAATCAGAAAAAATATTGGCAGTGCCGTTTTGCTTCTACTCCAACCAAACCTTAAAATCCTTGACCCGCTCACGGGCCACGATGATGTCCTGCTCGGCATATTTCTGCAGTTTGATCTGTAGTCGGCTGTTGGTATAGCTGATGATGTCTTTGATGTAGTGGATGTTCACATAGAACTTGCGATTCACTCTAAAAAAAGTCTCAGGTGCCAATTCACTTTCTAGAGCTTCCAAGGTTGTGTCCAACAAATAGTTACGCCCTTCGTGCGTGTAGGCATACGTCCCCTTGTGCTCGCTGTAAAAACACTCGATCTCGTCTACAGGAAGCATCTTCAGGTGCTGGCCAACCTTGACGGTGAAGCGCTTCTTGTACTCGCGCTCTACTGGGTTTACCAACAGCTTCTTAATGTCCTCAAAATCTACTTGCAGCGTTTGCCTGGCCGGTGCCTGCTCTTCAAACTGACGAATGGCTGCCGCCAGCTCTTCATCGTCGATAGGCTTCAACAGGTAATCGATGCTGTTTAGCTTAAAGGCCTGCAAAGCGTACTCGTCGTAGGCTGTGGTAAAGATGATGGGCGACTTCACCTCAACGGCCTCAAAGATCTCGAACGAGAGCCCGTCACTCAACTGAATGTCTAAGAAGATCAACGTTGGATGTGGGTTGCTCTGGAACCATTCGATGGATTCAGCCACTGAATGCAGCATTTGGGATACTTCTACATTCAATTCGTTGAGCAATCGTGCCAATCGGCGCGCTGCAGGTTTTTCGTCTTCAATGATCAGGACGTTCATGTTTGGTGTTTGGTGTTTGGTGTTTGGTGTTTGGTGTTTGGTGTTTGGTGTTTGGTGTTTGGTGTTTGGTGTTTGGTGTTTGGTGTTTGGTGAATTTATCACTCAGATTCTTGAATTCAAAAAAAACTCATTCGTAATTCGTGATTCAAATCACATGTTTTCCTCTTCATCCATAAGTTCTTGGATCTTTCGTTCTTCCCATCTCTTGAAGAAACTTCCTTTGAACACGAAAACGCGTAGTGCATGAATACCCAAGCCGATACCCCAGAGTACCGGCGTGATAAACAGATTCCAGGTGATGACATCTTCATCTAGAGTGTTTTTCATGGCAAAAGCATCAAAGATCCCGATGTGTGCCAACACAATGATAATGTTGATGACCACATAGGTGATCACATGTCTGTGGAAACCTTTGATATCACTGACACGCTTCTGAGCGCGTTCGTATTTGTTGAAATCGGGTTCGTTCATCGTATTTGTTCTTCGTTTCGTCCTTTTTGGCGATCGAGATAATGGCTTCCACCTAATTTTCGGTCCGTTAGCAATCTCGGACACTGAGTGATGCGGAGCATCGTATCGAGTGGCAGCCCAGCGAGCACCTAGGTTCTCGATATGCTTCTCTTCCGAGAAACAATCGAACTGACAACCTACTCCCAACGCCGGGTTTTTGGATATTCTGTCTCTTCTTCCTCCATGAATTGTTTGATCTTACGGCGCTCCCAGTCCTTTCCGAAGAAAGGGATCAAACTGAATGTGCCCAAAGCGTGGAAGAATACCCCTATACCCCAACCAAACACGACCCATAAGAACCACTTGTAGTCCCAATAGGTTATGTAATTCACGATCGCTAATCCGATGCACACAACGATGTATGCTGCAAGGTTGCTGTAGAATTTTTTAAGCTCTTCTACACGCTCCTTGGCGCGGATGTACTTGTTCTCTCTGCTAAAATCTTCCATGGTATTTTTCATTGGATTCTTGGATGGTTAGATCATTCTGATTTTTGAGATCAAATATCGAGAAGACCATGTCTTTTCTCTTGATCCTATGGTCTGATCTCCTCATTCGTAATTCGTAATTCGTAATTCGTAATTCAAATTAAAACCTTTCGTCTTGCTCCATAAACTCCTTGATCTTACGCTCTTCCCAACGTTTTCCCAGGATGGCGTTTTTAGCAAATACGCGATATGCGTGAAACGCCAAGCCTATTCCCCAGCCCAAGGTTGGAAAGATGGCCCACCATATAAAGTTAGAAAACTCATAGTTGATGTACCAGAGCAATGGGATAATAATGATATATGCGATAAAGCTTCCGTAGAAATCACGTAGATCCTTTACACGCTCTTTGGCCCTTACATAACTGCTTTCGTTGAACTCTCTCATGATACTGTTTTTTTACTTGTCTGGCCTTATGGCTGATCGATGATCGAACTTGTTGGCCGATCACAATACAAACTTCGGAAGCATCTAGGGCATTATTAAAAGTTTGCGACCGAACTGTGGTTTTTTGCGTATGAATTGTCGAATGTTAGATGATCGGATCTTTGCGGCGAACGTAAACTGAAAGACATCATGTGATAAGCATGTGCCTTTATTTGTTCTTCTTACCAGCCAAGGCCTTCTGCTTTATCCAATGGACCGAAATATCGACAGGTATTGTATCGCCTGCAAATGCGGTGTTGTGCCCTAATGCTGGAAACAAGGTATATTCATATGGCTTGCCGTTACCTTTTAGTGTATTGAGACGCTCTATACACATCTTTACCGGGATCTGTATGTCTTTTTCACCAAAAAACCAAAGTCCCGGAATTGATAGTTCATTCAAGGTAATATTGGGATCGGTACTTGTAAATTGATACCTGTCCGGGTCATTCTGGACATGTTCCCGAGCATCTGCTTCGGTATGATGCTCCCAAAAATCAGCTCTTCCATTCGTATAAAACTGAAACCTAAGCTGTTCAAGGGTCGTAATTACTGGACAGCTAAACAGCACCATGAATTCTATTATAGGGTTTTTGTGTGCAGCAATGGGGATGATCCATCCTGCCTGACTAAAACCAACAAGGCCTATGGGCACATTTTTGTTCTGCTGGTGAAGTTTGTTCACAGCAGCACTTGCATCTTTCGCTAACAGATCAAGGTTTTCTGTACTGATGTTGTTTGTTCCTACTTGAGGACCTACATAAACTCCGCCTGACTCTCCAACTCCACGTTTATCATAAGTCAGCACCAAAATGTCATTCTTTGCCAACAACTCAGCAAACTTGGTCATTCGAGGTACCGGATCAGAGCCATGAACAATGACAACTGCTGCATGGGGATCTTGGGGGGTATAGATGGTTCCTGCAAGACGCACGCCTTCACTCTCGAAGGTTACGTCCTCTGCCTTTATGGGGCCTACCGATTGCGCTTTTACTGGATTTGACATTAGTAAGAAAAATGACAAAAAAAGGGACGCCCTAAAAGAAATGAGGGAACTTTTTAATGTGATGGTGCTTCTCATATATTTCGAAATACGATTTATTTTGACCATGAATACGTTTGATCGATCTTTTCTTTTCGATATGCTCATTGGCATTGCCTTCAACTAACATCTTACTTCTGAAGACTGCCAACTGTATACTGAACTAGAACTCCTCGTCGTCCATGTACTCGCGGATCTTGCGTTGCTCCCAATTCTTGCCCATAAAGGGATTGCGTCCCGAGGCTTCCATCCAGTGCATGAAGACTGCGAAGCCCCAGCCCAAGGTTGGGAAGATAGCCCATATAAAGCTAGAGGTACGATAGTTTATGTACCAAAGAATAGGGATTACGATGCAATAGGCCATGAGGTTTCCGTAGAAATTCTTTAAGGCCTCTACGCGTTCCCTGGCACGTTGATAACGCTTGTCTTCTAGGTAATTCTCCTGAGGCTTTGCTTTTACCGCAGTACTCACTTGATGTGTAAGCATAGGAATACTCACGGCAAAACCTTTGCCTGTCTTTTGAATGTCGACGGTACGATCTGAAAGAATTGCATATCGCTGCTGAATGTTGCGCAGCCCTACACCGCTACCTTTTTTTACCACTTGTTTGGGTTGTAGGTTGTTATGTATGACCAAATCGTTACCTCGCTCCTCGATCTTAATACGCAAGGGCTTGCTAGGAGTAACACTGTTATGCTTCACGGCATTCTCAAGCAGTAACTGTAATGACAATGGTACGACCTTGGTCTCTGGATCGCTAGCTCTCTCAGGGATATCAAAGACGATACTGTCCTCGAAACGCATCTTCAAAAGACTTACATAAGTACGAGCAAATTTTAGCTCCTCGTCTACAGTGACCAGCTCTTTGTTCTTCTGTTCTAACACATAGCGGTATACTTTAGAGAGCGATGTGGTAAACTTTTGCGCTTGGTGCGGGGCTTCTTCAATAAGGGAAGTAAGCACATTGAGGCTGTTGAACAGAAAATGAGGGTCTAACTGATTCTTCAATGCATCAAACTGCGCCGATGCTGCGCCAGCAATGATCTTTTGTTCCTTTACCTTTCGCTCTTGCTTGTTCTTGTAATAGTATACCCCGTAGAAGATGGCCGTGATCACTACCGAGATCAACAATGAAGGCCAATAATCCACAGCTCCCTGGATAGAGATCGCATGCTGTAGGTCTACACCTAACCTGTAACTTATAAAAGACGTATTCAGGATGAAGAGCGTTGACATGGTGATACCTACTGAGCCCAATCCTGCCAGCAGTAGCTTACGTGGCTTGAAAAGCTCTTTCCCATAACGTCTTAAAAGGAATATGATCACCACCATATTGGCCATGTAGAGGGCCACAGAATATACTTGGTGAATGAAAAACTTGATCACAAACTCTTGATCCAGCTCGTGTCTAGCGCCATTGAAATACTCGATCACTCGAAACACGAAAAAGATGGCAGTACCAACCAAAAAGGCTAACAATAGTTCTCTGAGAAGGCGTCGTAAGGTCATAGACAAATATTCAGTTAAAGATACACATTACAGATTACAGATTACCGATCATGGTCATGATGACTTCTACCAAATAAAGAATAAGATTGATCATGCTGTGTGTTTTGATTGATGATAAACTCGGTGTGAAATTCTAAAAAAAGTAACGCCTGTAGAAAAGTGATCTACCCAATTGTAAGATACCATGGCTGAATTGTAGTAAACTCTCATGAAGCGACCCAAGCGAACCACATGCTTGTGGTCTTACATGTGATGAAATGACATGAATTATAACTAGCTGATTTACAAAATGATGAGAAGCCCTGATTCCGTTAGTCGGTTTTATGGCATGTTTTATCGTATGACCTTGAACCTTAGGGAAGCTTTTAATAAAGATTCATATCTTTCGGCAGAATATTCGACGTCAAGTCAATGGCAAAAACACTGCGAAAAATCCACTGGTTCTTTAAACGGCATCCTTTCTTATACTACGCCAGGTACATTCTGGTAAGCAGAAAAAGGGATGAGCATTTGTTAGTCACCGAAAACTACAACCGGTACAATTCCTTAAGCAGTATTCCTAGAATATTTCATGAACAAAATCTCTTACTGCAACTCGATGACACTAGCACACTTGAAAAAGCCAAAGAGATCTCTAAGCATATCACCGATTACATCAAACCTGGGCCAGGCGTAGGCGCATCTAGTGAAAAAGCCATGCAAGCTATTATCGAAGGAAAAGGTGGCGTGTGTAGTGACATCTCTCAGGTTTTCAATAATTTCTGCGTCTTGAACGGCATAAAGGTCAGAGAATGGGGTGTGATCGATCGTTTCTACGAAGGCAAGTACGGGCATTCCTTTAACGAAGTATATGCCCCAGAGATGGGCAAATGGATAGCCATCGACCCCAGCAGATGTATACTGTTCTACGATGAAGAGGACAATGTGCTTGCTGCCGTTGATATTTTTGACAAGACAAAAAAGGGGGAAAAGCTCAGTTTTAAAGAATTCAACAAATTACCGTATCAGACCACCGATAATACTGAGCAGATCTATTTCAACCCGGATTGTATACCTTTTTTGATCTTCAACTACAAGATCAAGTCGCAAGATTGGTTTTATAACAATCTTTCATTCTTCCCTAATTCGCTCACAAGTTTGTTGATGATCCTCACCAACAACTATTTCAAGTACATGATGCTGTACAACGACCATAAAAAGATTCTTTCCAAAAAGTCCGAGGAGAATGAAGACCACGAACGCTCAGCCCAGCAAAGTGCATCCAATTGATAAAAAATCCCGCAGTTAAAAGCAAGACCATGGTATTTAAAACTGCTAGACTGTCTGTGAGGCCGCTCATCGTCAATGACCTTCCATGCTACGATGAAATGCAAGGAGATGCCAGCGTAATGCGCTATGTGGGCGGTAAGGCCTTGACCCTCGAAGAAAACAGGAAAGATCTGGAACGAGTCATTGAATTATACCACAAGCCAAACAATGCTTTTTGGGTATGGGCCATTGTAGATACCTCGAGAGAGTTTGTCGGCACTTGTGCCATCATCAAGAATGATGAACAAGAATGGGAGGTCGGTTATCGGTTGCTTCAAAAGTTTTGGGGCAATGGCTTTGGCAGCGAGGTTGCACAAGGACTTATTGAACATGCCTTCAAGAGTATGCACATCCCAACGCTTCATGCGTACGTGAATAGAGAGAACGAAAGCTCTGTTCGCATCTTAGAGCGTTTCTTTCAGTTTGAAAAAGAATACTGGAATGCAGCAGACAATTGTTGGGACAGAAAATATTCGTTGAGAAATCCCCATCGGTAGGGAGTATCGAAGCATCGGATCGCAGTATCTTTATACCATGCGAGAACTACTCATACTTAACGAATTTGGCAACCCACAGACCGTTGCATTGATCATTATCGCTGCCGTGAGTTTTGTGCTGGGCATGAATATCGTGCTGTTCATCAACGACAAAGAAGACGATACTGTAAGTGATATCTTGAAAAAATGGTCTTATGATAAATTCTTCTTTCTCTCCTTCGGTTGGGGAGTTCTCTTCGGTCATTTTTTCTTAGGCGTCACGCAACGGCCTTTCCCCACTATCGATCATTTTATGTCCAACCTCTTGAGCGATTGGTGGCCTGTGATCGTAGTTGTTGCCATTGTGGGCATCATGATCGGCATCGGTTACTTTCTAGAAAAGCAAGACACATTGAGGGTAAGACCCTTTTGGCATCTTATATTGTTGTTGCTAGGTGTTTGCTACGGACATTTTATTTGGACACAAAATCTAGGGTAATATGAGCAAGATCGTCATAGCAAACAGGAAGTTCTCTACAAAAAATGTGAATCTATTCATCCAAGGCGTGTTGATCGTGTTGGCCTCGATACTAATTCTTTTTGATGTGATCTGGGGAAGCGACGGCATAGGTGGCAATACGATCAGCGAGATCGTCCAAGAATTCACCAATGATTCGTTCTTCATACTCATCTATCTATGGGGTGCGCTGGCGGCACATTTCTTCATACCGAAAAGAAGGATTATTTCTCTGACGCTCAATGATAAACTGTTTGGCTTCTTAACTGTATTGCTGCTTGGGGTCGTAATAGGCCTGGTCTGTGGCAATTATCTAGAAAGCCAGGACAATACACCTTTTATCGAACTTCGCACCTTGGTAGGCTCGGCAGGTTTCGTATTTGGCTACATATTTTGGGCACAGTCTTTCAGGAATACTCCACTCGCCTAAAAGGCAAACTCCTTACCATCTTCTGCCAATAGCACAGATCGAAAAATTACTTCTGCCTCTTCTTTGAAAAGACCAAGATCGGTATAACGTGTTGAGTAATGCCCCAAGATCAACTGCCCTACTTCGGCTTGTTTGGCGATCTCCGCAGCTTGCTTTGCCGTGGTATGCTTTGTCTTTTGGGCCAAGTCCTCATGCTTAGAAAGAAAAGTAGCTTCATGATACAGGACCGTCGCATGTTTGATCTGCGCGACTAGCTGCGGAAAATATGCCGTGTCGCTGCAATATGCGTAGCTTTTGGGCTTGGGCGGACCTGTAGTGACGCTCTCATTCTTAATAAGCGTGCCTTCTTCATTGACAACATCAAAACCATGTTGCAACTTTTTGAAATAGGCTTGATCAATGTTTGCCTCCCGAATGGCGTCAATAGTTAACTTCCGTAAGCCTGGCTTCTCTCTAAACAAAAAACCATTGGTATAGATACGATGATCTAGCGGAATGGTCATGACCGTTACTTTCTCATCTTCAAACAACAACACGGGTTCTCTTGTTTCCAGCTCATGGAAATGCAATGCATAGGATGTGTATGACTTCCCCAGCTTCAACTGCAACAAGATAATGTCTTTGAGACCCTTTGGGCCATGGATATGCAAAGGAGCTTCACGGCCCAATAGTTGGAAAGTCCCTATCAAACCGACAAGCCCATAGTAATGATCGCCATGCAAGTGTGAGATAAAGACATGCTTGATGCGTGAAAAGCGAATCTTCTTTCGGCGTAATTGCACTTGTGTCCCTTCACCACAATCGATCAAGAAAATGTGACCTGCCACTTCTAGCACCTGCGCCGTTGGGTGGGTGTCATGACGAGGCGTGGCAGAATAACAACCTAGAATCGTAAGTTTCATTCGCTAAAAAGATCTCTTTCGATCTCTTCCATCTCTATAATGTCATGCGCTTCTTGCAAGGTAGGCACCACTTGCAATGCTTCGGGTACTTTATCGATATCAACTGAACGCGACACGATCACAAAAGACTTGTTCCCTTCTTGATGCTTCTGTGAAAGGGATAAGAAATCTGCGACCTCAACGTGTGTAACACTTTCTAACGAGAAAAGGTCGACGACCATATTTTCATGCTGGAGCTTTGTGTATTCTCGCTGAAGTCGCTGCATGAATTCTGGAAAGGTGGTTGCTTCACGGGTCACTACACTGGTGGTACCTTGTTTGGTAATGATCATTGTGTATTGTTTACTGTTTAAGTTTTGAAGCCAAAAGATAGATGACAGCCATGCGGACGGCAACGCCATTCTCAACTTGGTCTAGAATAATGGCCTGTTCAGAGTCGGCCACATCGCTAGTGATCTCGACACCACGATTGATGGGGCCGGGATGCATGATCACAATTTCTTTATCCAGTGAATCCAATAGCTTCCGACTCACTCCATACTGTTTGGTGTATTCTCTTGTGGACGGAAAATAACTAATGTCCATTCGTTCGTTTTGTACACGTAGCATGTTGGCGACATCGCACCATTGCAAAGCGCGTTCCAAATCTAACACTACATCAATTCCCAAAGATTCTATATGCTTAGGAATTAATGTCTTAGGGCCACAAACCTTAACTTCGGCTCCAAGTAATTGTAGCGCAAAAATATTAGACAAAGCTACGCGACTATGTAGAATGTCGCCAACAATGACCACCTTCTTTCCAGCAACATCGCCCAAGCGTTCCCTGATCGAAAAACAATCGAGCAGGGCCTGTGTTGGGTGTTCGTGCGCACCATCGCCAGCATTGATGATACTGGCATCTACATGGCGCGATAAAAATACTCCGGCACCCGGACTGGAATGACGCATGACCACCATGTCTACTTTCATAGACAGTATGTTGTTCACTGTATCGACAAGTGTCTCTCCTTTCTTTACAGAGGATTGTGAAGCCGAAAAGTTGATCACATCGGCCGAAAGGCGTTTTTCTGCCAGTTCAAAGGAGAGTTTGGTACGCGTACTATTTTCAAAAAACAGGTTGGCAATGGTGATATCACGAAGCGAAGGTACTTTCTTGATCGGGCGATTGATCACCTCTTTGAACTGGTCGGCCGTCTCAAAGATCAAATGGATGTCTTCTTCTTTAAGATATTTTATTCCCAATAGATGGTCGACACTCAGTACTTTCATTCAGCTTGCTCAGTTTTGGTTATCAAATAGACCGCATCTTCACCCTCCTGCTCTTCCCAAGTTACCTTTACCTTCTCGTTATTGATCACATCCACTTGCCTACCGCGGTAGTTAGGTTGAATGGGCAGATGACGGCTAAAACGGCGGTCGATAAGGCATAGCAGTTCTACAGAGGTAGGTCTGCCATACGCCTGAATGGCCGTAAGTGCTGCACGTACGCTACGCCCGGTATACAGCACATCATCAATGAAGACCACTTTCTGGCCTTCGACCAGAAAGTCCATCTCTGTAGAATTGGCGGCCAGTATCTTCTCGCTACGGCGGAAATCGTCGCGATAGAATGTGATGTCCAACTGTCCTAGTTGAATATCCTCGATCTGATATTCTTCTTGAAGGATCTTGATCAGTCGATTCGCAACAAAGATGCCTCTGGGTTGCAGCCCGATCAAGACAGTATTCTTAAAATCTAAGTGATTTTCAATGAGTTGACACGCCAGACGGTGCAGGATGATGTTCACTTCTTTGGAAGAGAGTAGCACTTTGTGACTCATGCGTGTGATGGTATTGATGCAAAAATAAGTTTTTTTACGAAATGCAGTAACGCAAGTTAGCTTGTTCTGGAACGAAAAAGAATTTTACTGCTTTGTGGTTGATTTTGGCATAAATTTCAACTAACTTCACTCCTGCCTGCCAAAAATTCAGTCAGAATGTGATCCAACAACCAACCATAACCACTCATGCCGTTCATGTCCCGAATTAGAAAACGGGTGGCCAACGTCACAGAAAAGGAGTGCTTCCTGTTTGTGGTGTTGTTAGGGCTATTGCCTGCCATTCACGATTTTTCGCTCTTTGCACTGTTTGGATTCTCAATGACAGACCTCTACAACTATCAAGCAGACAAAGCCTCGTTATTTCGGTTGTTGTACTTCGTACCACTTCTGCTGCTACCGCTGGGAATCTTCTTCACCATAAAGAGTAAGGAGTACGATAGATTGTTAGGGCTATTGCCCTATTTCTTTGCGCTGTTGCTTTGGTGGGCTTCTAATACTGATACACTGTTAGGAAACGTACGCTTGTTCACCATCCTACATTTTGTCTGTTACAAGGTTGCTTTTCTCTATTACATCGACGAAGGGCGAATTCGCTCGTGGCCTTTTGTGGCAATGCTAGCAGTTATTTGGCTAGTGCTAGATTGGCAACATTGGATCCTGTTTGCCGCCTATAGCTTGCTCATTCGCTTTATCTATCTGGCCATCCAACAGAACCTCTCCATCTTCAAGGAAACAGGCGTGAAGAATAGCTTGGGTCTTGTGTTGAAGTCCTTGCTCTATTGGTCTCCCTTGTTATTTTTCATCATCCCAAGTGCTCTATTTTCTAACAAAGCGAAAAAAGCCACTATCGACAGCATCTACGAACAAGGGCTCGTGATATCTACTGATAGTGTGAATCGCTACAAGCGAAGTCAGTTTCAACATGATATGGTACGCACCGTAGACTTCTGCATGGACACCCTTCGCATGAAGATCGATGCCTCCACCAAGCGCATCAAGGCCAAATCAAAAGACCAATCCAAAGAACTGCCCAAGATCGCTGGTGAAGTCTATTACGATGTAGTGCCCGACTCGGTGAGCAAAGTGATCCCAGGGCTGAAAGCCAAAGAGTGCTTTCCATTAAACTTGTTCTGCCACGCCAAGAATGCTGGCAAAGGCGAAATGGAGCGAAGTTGGGGGAAGCAGCGACGCAAAGGAAGAGGCAAACTGGAAGGCAATGTGCGCGATATGGCCTCCAACGCCAACGATAGTATTCAGAAACTGGCCAATAATACCGAAGTATTGGTGGCCAACAAGACCGAAGATGTGAAGCGTTTGCTACGAAAATCATTGATGGGCATCTTCGATGGGGTGCTGTTCTTCAACTTATTGATGGACGTTCTGTTCGGGCTCGTCATTCTGAAAAGCTTTCTCTACGTCTTTTCGCGTGTAGCATTTTCATCGAGGACGAAGAATTACATCGGTTTGCTAGAAGGAACTGACCATATGTTGCGTGGGCAATTACAACCTTGCGACAATCAATACACGATTCCTGCAGATTGTGGTACCAATTTCTATGTCTCTCGTTCGTTTGAGCCTAGCGGTCGCGCACCCAAGTTTGTGATCCCGCAATGGAGCAAAGCTGCTCTGGGAAGGATCTTTACCAACAACTACGCAATGAACAAGATCGTGGTGGGCCAAGAGCTCGAAGATGTCTATTTCCGAGCCATGGGTGGAAAGGAATTCGTAGAATGGGATCTGGCCGAAGGCGAAGAAGTGGTCTTTCGTTTCAAAGACTTTGTGGGCATGAGCGAAGGCATTGCGCTATCGGCAGTGGTGAGCATGCGGTTGACTTCACTCCTACTCGGCAAATTGATCTTTACTACCGCAAAAGGCCCAGGCAAGCTGATACTGCTCACCACAGGGAAACCCATATTGGCCAACGAGGCCCGTGCCAATACCAGTGTGGCCAGCAGCCGTATCCTGGCATGGCAACGCAATACGCGCTTTCAAGTAGAATCAGAGGTGAACGTGGTAGATGTATTTATGAGCGGCATCTACTTCAAGAAGCAACCTGAAGACCTCATCTTGATCGATGCCGATGTAAAAGGCAGGGCAAAAAGTGGCATCGTGCGCTTTATCAAAAGTTTTTTGTTGCCTGTGTGATCTTTTATCATAGAAAGTACAATGAAGGGTTTTCTTCCTATATTTAGTTGAACAAATTCATTCTGAACAATGCACGGCACGCACAACGCGATCACAGACCCTCGTAACGAAACCATTCAGGTCATGGTAAATGGTGAATTGTCTCTACGGAACGAAGCCAAGATATCCGTATTCGATAGCGGTTATTTGGTAGGCGATGGTGTATGGGAAGCACTTCGCTTGCACCAGGGGGTATTGGTCTTCTTAAAAGAACATTTTAACCGTTTGTGGCAAGGTGCTGCGACCATTGGCATGGAACTTCCCTTCACACGTGAAATGCTCTTGAAAGATATCCAAAAGACTCTTGAAGCTAACAAGATGCAAGACCATGTGCATGTACGCGTCATGGTAACGCGGGGTATCAAGAAAACACCTTCACAGGACCCCAGGCTCACCATCTCAGGCCCTAACGTGGTCATCATTGCCGAACATAAGAAGGCATCGCCAGACAGTAAGGAAAAAGGCGTCAAGTTGTTTACCAGCACCATTCGTCGCGGTTCGCCCGATTATCTGGATCCTCGACTCAATTGTCACAGCAAATTACACGAGGTGCAAGCATTGATCCAAGCGTTGCAAGCAGGTGCTGACGAAGCCCTGATGCTCGACATCAATGGTTTTGTTTCCACATGCAACGCCACCAACTTCTTTATGGTGAAGGACGGTCAAGTATGGACCTCTACCGGACAGTATTGCATGAATGGCATCACCAGAGGAAAAGTGATCCAAGCCTGCCATCGATCTGGCATTCCTTGCAGGCAGAAGAATTTCTCGCTCTTTGATGTGTATGGTGCCGACGAAGCCTTTGTGACCGGTTCGTTTGGTGGGATCACACCTGTTACTGAAGTAGACGGAAGAACCATCAATGATGGCAAAGTGCCTGGCAACATCACAAAACGCCTTCAGCAATTATATCAGCAACTTGTCGAGGAAGCGATTCAAGATGGCAGCCAGTAACCAGTGGTCAGTGGTCAGTGGTCAGTGGTCAGTGGTCAGTGGTCAGTGGTCAGTGGTCA
>JANQRC010000041.1 GCA_028284745.1 Flavobacteriaceae bacterium | reverse complement strand
AGCGATGAAAGCGAAAGTTCCGTGATCATGCAGAATGGCTTCGACAGCGAAGCCGTAAGCACTGTCGAAGATCAACGTAGAATCCTGTTACAGACCGACTACGTGAAACCCATTGGAGAGAACGGCCAGTTTGAACTTGGTTATCGCGGCGATTTCAACAAGTTGAATACCGACTATGATGTGCAATTCATCGCTCCCACGCAAGAAGAGTTGGGCATTGCCAACCCGAGCAATGTACTAGATTACAAGGAGACGATCAATGCACTCTACACGCAATATGGCAACAAGCTAGGTGAGTTCTCATTTTTGGCAGGATTGCGCTATGAAGCTACTCGGCTGATCATCGATCAGCTAGAGACCAACGATTTCAATAGAAATAATTTTGAAGCACTCTTTCCCACTTTAAATCTGAATCTAGAGTTTTCTGAGAACGAAAGCGCCCAGCTCGGCTACAATCGAAGAGTGCGAAGGCCACGGTCTTTCTTCTTGAATCCCTTTCCGTCCAGATCAAGCCCTACCAATCTATTTCAAGGAAATCCGAACCTCACACCTTCTTTCGCAGATCAAGTAGACCTAGGATACTTGAAACGTTTCAAGAAGCTTACATTGAACAGTTCCATCTACTATCAATATGCCACTGATGTAATCACCTTCATCACAGAACCTACAGGTGAGACCACGATCTTCGACGGACGAGAAGTGGCGATCCTTCGCCGCACACCCGTTAACTTGACAAGTAACGAACGTATAGGCTTCGAAGTCACGGCCAACTACAGGCCTACCCGCAAATGGAACCTCAATGGAAATTTCAATCTCTTCAACCTGGTAACAAGAGGCGATTTTAACGGGCAGAACTTTGATGCCGAAAATTTAAGTTGGTTCATTAGGTTGAACAACAAGATCACATTGCCACAAAAGATAGATTGGCAAACACGTATCTTTTATAGAGGTCCCACCGAAACTGCACAAACTAGAAATCAAGGCATCTTTTCGTTAGACCTGGCATTTAGCAAGGACTTTTTTAAGGAAAAGGCATCGCTGGCATTCAACGTGAGCGATGTTTTCAACAGCAGAAGAAGGGTTAGTGAAACAGCGACACCGTCTTTTGAGAGCGATAGCGAGTTTCAGTGGAGAGTTAGAAGCTACAACCTTTCATTTACCTACCGCTTCAACCAGAAGAAAAAAAGAGAGCAGCCTAGAAACAGCGGGCAAGACCTTGAATTTGAAGGATAAAAAAAGAAGCCTGTACGAGCTTCTTTTCTATTCAGTAGTATTTTCTGCTTTAGCTCTTTTGGCCTCGCGACGCTCTTTCCACATCTCAAGCAACGAACCACCCAACCAATAAGGAATCATAAAGGTCAGTAAGAATATCATCAGCCAAAAGCCGATGGTCAAAATGGTAAGAAATGCAAGAAATCCAAGATACTGGTCAAATTCAAACATTGTTTTTTAGAATTTATTCAACTCACATACAAAGATACGAGGAAAATCTCATAGCACGGTATTATAGCTAGGATTTATTTAGAACCTAATATACGTTTGCGCATCGCGCCAAACAAAGCTACGACACCAACAGCGATGACCTTCCAGAATTTCAGCAATCTAATATGGATAATTATAGCTAGGTCTTTAGAGAAAACAACAACTACATCACGTATCTTTGCTTTCCTATTAATCAATACCTACTATGGAATATAGAATCGAAAAAGACACCCTTGGAGAAGTAAAAGTCCCAGCCGATAAGTACTGGGGTGCACAGACCGAACGCTCTCGAAATAATTTCAAGATTGGGCCACCTGCATCGATGCCACTAGAGGTAGTATATGGTTTTGCCTTCCTTAAAAAAGCCGCAGCTTACACCAATTGTGAGCTCGGTGTGCTCCCCGTAGAAAAGAGAGACCTCATCGCTCAAGTTTGTGACGAGATCCTGAACCAGGAACATGATGACCAATTTCCATTGGTGATCTGGCAAACAGGTTCTGGCACGCAGAGCAACATGAATGTCAATGAAGTTATTGCCAACCGCGCTCATGAAATTGCCGGCAATAAAATTGGCAAAGGCGAAAAGACCCTACAACCCAATGATGATGTGAATAAGTCGCAATCTTCGAACGACACGTTCCCAACTGGGATGCACATTGCAGCCTATCGGATGATCGTAGACACTACGATACCTGGAGTGACGCAATTACGCAACACATTAAAGTTAAAGTCCGAAGCGTTCAAAGACTGCGTAAAGATCGGTCGCACGCATTTGATGGATGCCACGCCACTTACACTGGGGCAAGAATTTTCAGGATATGTCTCGCAGCTAGACCACGGCCTAAAAGCACTGAACAATACGCTAGAGCACTTATCCGAACTTGCTCTTGGTGGAACTGCCGTAGGAACTGGCCTAAATACACCCAAGGGATATACGAAGCGCGTTGCAGAGTACATTGCTGAATTCACTGGATTGCCCTTCAAGACAGCGGACAATAAATTCGAGGCCCTGGCAGCACACGATGCCATGGTAGAAACGCATGGCGCACTAAAGCAACTGGCAGTGTCCCTGAATAAGATCGCCAATGATATCCGCATGATGGCCTCTGGCCCCAGAAGTGGTATCGGTGAAATCGTCATCCCAGCCAACGAACCTGGAAGCTCTATCATGCCAGGCAAGGTGAACCCAACACAATGCGAGGCATTGACAATGGTATGTGCCCAAGTGATGGGCAACGATGTTGCTGTGACTGTCGGTGGTACCCAAGGACATTACGAACTGAACGTTTTCAAGCCTGTGATGATCGCCAACTTGCTACATTCTGCAAGATTGATCGGCGATGCCTGTGTCTCTTTCGATGAGAATTGTGCCGTAGGTATAGAGCCCAACCAGGCACGTATCAACGAGCTATTGAACAATTCGCTCATGCTAGTCACTGCCCTGAATACTAAGATCGGCTACTACAAGGCTGCCGAGATCGCACAGACAGCACATCAAAATGGCACTACGCTAAAAGAAGAGGCCATTCGTCTTGGCTATGTCACTGCCAAAGAATATGACCAGTGGGTGAAGCCAGAAGACATGACCGGTTCGATGAAATGACACCTCCAAGCATCGTATTATCAAACGCTGGAATTGTCCGGCGTTTTTTTATTGTTGAAATAATCGTCAACTTTGAAGAAAGTAACCGTTTGAGAACACTCTTCAAAAATATCAAAGAACTGCTACAGGTGCGTGCGTGCAATGTAACAAAAGTAGCAGGAAAAGATATGGCGATACTCCCAACGATCGAGGAGGCCTATATGCTCATAGAAAACGACCACATCCTAGACTATGGGAAAATGCAAGATCTGCCAGAAGAGGTTCCAGCAGACGCGGTCGTAGACCTTACAGGAAAAATAGTGCTGCCCACTTGGTGCGACAGCCATACGCATATCGTCTACGCAGGCAATCGTGAGCAAGAATTCGTTGATCGCATCAATGGACTCTCTTACGAACAGATCGCACAACGAGGAGGAGGCATCTTAAACTCGGCAAAGAAACTGGGGGACACGCCCGAAGAAGAACTGTACAGGGAATCTGCTCAACGACTTGAAGAAGTCATTCGGTTGGGCACGGGTGCCATAGAGATAAAAAGTGGTTATGGGCTAACTACCGACGGAGAGCTGAAGATGCTTCGTGCGGTCAAAAGAATGAAGGAGCATTTCCACATCCCGATCAAGGCTACCTTTTTAGCGGCACATGCTGTTCCTTCTGCCTTCAAAAATAATAAGGATGGTTATATAGACTTGGTCATGAACGAGATGCTTCCTGAGGTCGCAAAAGAAAATTTGGCCGACTATATCGATGTGTTTTGTGAAAAAGGATATTTCTCTGTGGAAGATACCGACCGCATTCTTTCCGAAGGGGAGAAATATGGGCTTCGACCCAAAGTGCATGTCAACCAGTTCAATGCGCTTGGCGGAGTACAGATAAGCGTGAAACACCAGGCACTTTCTGTAGATCATTTAGAAGAAATGCGAGATGAAGACATTCATTCACTAAAGCAAAGCGACACCATGCCTGTGGCGCTACCTTCCTGCTCGCTATTTTTAGGAATCCCTTATACACCAGCAAGAAAGATCATAGATAGTGGGCTTCCGCTTGCTTTGGCAACAGATTACAACCCAGGGTCTACTCCTAGTGGCAACATGAACTTGGTGGTGAGCCTGGCCTGCATGAAAATGAGGTTGACACCCGAAGAGGCTATCAATGCCGCTACCATAAACGGAGCTTATGCCATGGGATCATCTGATAGGGTTGGAAGCATTACCGCTGGTAAAAAAGCAAACTTCATCATCACAAAGCCCATCCCGAGCTATGGATTTTTGCCATATGCCTTTGGAAGCAACAATATCGAAACGGTTTGGATAGACGGAAAACCTACCGAAGTGTAAAGTCTGTTTGGGAGATCAGCCTGAAGTCTTCAAAAACATTCACAAGATAACGGCCTCTCGGAAGCGTTTCTGCCTCTGGAACATCTATATAATCACAATAGTCTAGTTCGTTCTTCTCGTAATAGAACTTAGACTCTTTGCTATATTTTATGGTCTTACCATTCGCCGAGAGGATCCTATTGTCGCCCAAGATCCTGTTGTTTGGGTCTAGAACAGTGATATGGAACGTACGATCCCCAGTTTTTGCAACGTTATTCTTTGCAAGTGAGAAACAGACTCTCACCTTCTCTACCCTTTTACCACGCTCTGTGGTCACCACCCTGCCAGACCTACGTATCTTTACACCATCTGCGTTGATGGCACTTGCTCTTAACCTTCCTGCTTGCGCTATGGTCTGATTGAGTTTGGAAGTCAACTGCTCTAGAGAATCGATATACTTCTGTTTCTTTGCAACGGCTAAGTTTGAACTGTCGCGTTCTTTGGTAAGAACTCTGTTCAAATATGTGAGTCTATCGTTCTGCTCGATCAATTCGAGCTGCTCTGTCTGTAAAGAGTCTATTTGCTGCTTGAACTGTAGCAGCATGACAAGGTCTAAACTGGCAAAACGCAAAGTGTCGATATATCTTCTAACCCTAGACCTTGCATCAGACAGTTCCTGGTCTAGCATCACATTCTCGACCTTCAACTCGCTATAGGCGGTATTCAAGTCTTCGAGGTCTTCAATAAGATTATATTTTTCTTGTTCTAATTGTGCCTTGACCTCTTTCTTTTCGTTGTAGAGATTGTACCCAAAAGCAATACTTCCTATCAGCGAAACCGTAAGAAAGCTAGCAAAGACATATAAGCCTATGGATGATTTTGCCATCAATAGTTTTACTAAAATCTGTGTTACACAGCTCAGTAAGATTTGCGGGCAGCATATTGATATCGACTTGGGACAAGGATATCGATTAGGTTAATTTGTCAAAACTATAAAAATTATATTGTTTGGCCTTGATCCGACCCATCTTTTAAGAGGATGAGATATCAAGAGCTTATCAACAATACGACGCAAAAAAGCCACAACGATCGTTGCTGTGGCCCCAAATACATTTTATGGTCCTGTAATTGCTACCTCAACTCAAATGAAGTTGTCGAGATCATCGCCAACTTATCATAGAGGTTAACGGTATATCTACCTTTTGCCAATTCAGCCGGAGGATCGATGTAGTCACAAACATCCAGAGAATTCTTCTCGTAGTAGAATTTGGTCCTCTTGCTGTAATTGACACTTCCTTCCTCTGTTGTATAAGCGGCGTTCTCGCCGATCAGGTCACCGTTGGGGTCCAATACTTGAATGAGCATCTCGCGATCACCTGCTTCGGCCAAGGTATTCGAACCTAAAGAAAAGCAAACACGGATCTTATTCACTCGACTCGCTCTTGACATAGAAACGATCTTCCCTGAAGAACGAACGCGTGCGCCTTCTGCTTTAAATCCTGACACGCCCACGTTAGAACCTACCTCGACCTGCCTGGCAAGGTCTAGATTTTGCACAAGTAACGAATCGTTGTACTTTGTCTGCTCTACCAAGGCCAATGCGGTGCTGTCTCTCTGAAGTGTCAGCAACTGGTTAGATGACCGCAATGAATCGTTCTCCGCCATCAGGCGTTCGCGTTCTTGCTTTAGAATAGAAACTTGCCTTCTAAATCTTCTAAGATACACCACATCTGCCTTTGCACTCTTTAGCGAGTCGATGTATAACTCGATTCGGCTTGTGGCATCTGCCAGCTCTTGATTGACAATGTCGCTCTCGGCCAGCGCATCTTCATACGAAGCCTTGATATCATCCAGGTCAGCAATAATATCTTGTTTGTCTTCTTCTAACTGCATGGAGACCTTTTTTTGGTCAGAATAGAGTTTTGTGCCAAAAACAATACTTCCTACAAGTAAGGCGGCCAATATGCCTATTGCTACTTTTAGTCCGTTGCTTTTACTTGAATCTGCCATAATTTCTAGGTTTAATAATAATTTCTGGGTTAATGGGTTACAATATATGCTAAAAACGAACATCATCAGATAATCTTGTACAATAATCCCAAATGTTCGGTCTTAATCATATACGTTGATCGTTTGATTTTGGATTTCCTAATTCAAGTACATTGTACAACCACTTGAAACTTTTTCTTTAGCTTTACTTAATAGAACCATGAGAAACCTCACTACCTACAACAAGTCTACAGTTAACAAACTCACCAATAAGCGAGCTGGAGAGACCAAGGTCGGAGAACGCATCATACTGGTCAGGGAGAATACCGATCCTCTGGCACAATTGGCAGCGATCGAAGCAGCATATGTCGTTTTCGGTATTGCAGAAGATCGTGGTGTGGTAGCCAACCAAGGAAGACCTGGAACAAAACTCGCTTGGAATGCATTTCTCAAAAGCTTTTTGAACATACAGCACAACAAGTATAGCAATGCCGAACAAGTGGTATTGTTAGGGCACTTGGATTTTGATGATGAGGTGAAGAAGATCGAATCACAGACCCCCAGCAAGGAAAAAACAAAAGCGTATCAACAACTTGTAGAATACATAGACAAACAAGTAGCCTACTTAGTTTCTAGAATCGTCAAGGCCAATAAAATCCCCGTTATCATTGGTGGTGGGCACAACAACGCCTATGGCACAATAAAAGGATGCGCCCTAGCGCTCGGAAAACCCATCAATGTGCTGAACCTTGATGCCCATACAGATCTTAGACCTATAGAAGGAAGGCATAGTGGCAATGGGTTTTCGTACGCGATGCACGAGGGCTTTCTGAATAGGTACTTTGTCTTTGGGCTACATGAAAACTACACTTCACAAGCTATCCTTGATGAAATTGACTCAAAGGCAGAGCGCATACGATACAACACTTTTGAAGCTATGAAAATACGAAAGCAAACTTCCTATAAAGAGGAGTTAAAGCGTGCCGAATCTTTCATTACCAAACAACCGTTTGGCCTAGAGATCGATTGCGATGCTATTCAGAATATGCCCAGTAGTGCGATGACCCCGAGTGGGTTTAGCGTGAACAATACAAGAAATCTCGTGGATTTCTTCAAAGAGAAAGACACTGTCGCATACCTGCACATATGCGAGGCTGCGCCCGATCCTGATGACCCAGATGAAACATCGCAAGTCGGCAAGCTTCTTTCCTATCTTGTTTCAGACTTCATCAAAAAAACTGACCATGGTTAACGCTGTAGAAATTGTTCCATACCAAACAAGCTATGACACACACTTCTACGACCTTAACATCGAATGGTTGCAAACCTTCTTCTATGTCGAAGACCATGACGAGGAAGTCCTGAGCAACCCAAAAACGCATATCATTGACAATGGGGGCCATATCTTCTTTGCTATAGCAGAAGACAAGGTAATTGGTACAGTAGCCTTGATAAAGATGAGTAAGAATGTGTTCGAACTTAGCAAGATGGCCGTACTGCCCGAATGCAGAGGTATGAAGGTCGGACAAAAACTAATGAAAAAGTGTATTGACCTCGCTAAGGATCGACAATGGGAAAAACTCGTCATATACTCAAACACCAAACTCGAGAATGCCATATATATTTACAGAAAATATGGTTTTGAAGAGATCGAGCTTGAAAAAGGTGGTCCCTATGACCGAGGCGACATAAAAATGGAATTGACCTTGAAAAGCTAGACCCTACCCTTTAAGGCATTGAACACCCATGCAATGGCAAAGAACCCTATTCCAACTGCACCAAAGCCATAGCCCGCCACATCTTCATACTTGAATGCACCAAGTGCTATTAGACCGAATCCGACAAATATCATGATAAACGTGGCCCAGGCCAGTACAGTATTCTTATTCATTCCCATCAAGAGCGTTTTTATGTTTCGCCTCACAAATATCGTATTTTTTTGTTGAAAGACTTCAGTGGCGTTTTCGTAATTTAGCTTGAAATCATCACCCGCATGGATTTAAACTTCAACAAGAACGAAGACCATAACAAACTCTTACTTTCAGACCTGAAAAGAAAATACGCCGAAATAAAGCTCGGAGGCGGTAAGAAAAGAATCGAAAAGCTTCATGCGCAAGGCAAGATGACAGCCAGAGAGCGTATCGACTATCTACTGGACGATAAAGCCAACGCCATTGAGATCGGCGCCTTTGCCGGTGAAGGAATGTACAAAGAACATGGTGGTTGCCCATCTGGAGGCGTTGTCATAAAGATAGGATACATAAGCGGTAAGCAGTGCATCGTTGTGGCCAATGACGCTACTGTAAAAGCAGGTGCTTGGTTTCCAATTACCGGAAAGAAGAACCTTCGCGCTCAAGAGATCGCCATCGAAAACCGGCTACCGATCATCTATCTGGTTGATAGCGCTGGCGTGTACCTGCCCATGCAAGACGAGATATTTCCTGATAAAGAGCATTTTGGACGCATCTTTAGAAACAATGCCGTAATGAGCAGTATGGGCATCACACAAATTGCTGCCGTGATGGGAAGTTGTGTTGCCGGTGGCGCTTATCTGCCCATCATGAGCGATGAAGCACTTATCGTCGACAAGACAGGCAGTATCTTCTTGGCGGGAAGTTACCTCGTAAAAGCTGCCATCGGCGAAGACATAGACAACGAAACGCTGGGTGGCGCCACAACACATTGCGAAGTAAGTGGTGTAACCGATTACAAGGCAAAAGACGATAAAGACGCCCTAGACACCATCAAAGGCATCATTGATAAAATAGGGGATCACGACAAGGCCGGCTATGATCGAAAAAAATCAATGAGACCAAAGGATCAAGAACAAGATATCTTTGGGATCCTCCCTAGAAAGCGAAGTGACCAGTACAACATGATGGAGATCATAAAGCGCCTGGTAGATGATTCTAATTTTGAAGAGTACAAAGCGGGCTATGGGCAGACCATCATCACGGGTTATGCACGCATCGATGGTTGGGCTGTTGGCATTGTAGCCAATCAACGAAAGATCGTAAAGACTGCCAAGGCCAAGACAAAGCCTAGCGAAATGCAATTTGGGGGAGTGATCTATAGCGACTCAGCGGACAAGGCCACACGCTTTATTGCTAACTGCAACCAGAAGAAGATCCCTTTAGTATTCTTGCAAGACGTAACTGGTTTCATGGTGGGCAGCAAAAGTGAGCATGGTGGTATCATCAAAGATGGTGCAAAGATGGTCAACGCAGTGAGCAATTCAGTGGTACCGAAATTCACCGTTGTCATTGGCAACTCGTACGGTGCAGGCAACTATGCCATGTGCGGAAAGGCTTACGACCCGCGACTCATTGTTGCATGGCCTAGCGCAGAACTGGCTGTGATGGGTGGCGCGCAAGCTGCCAAGGTATTGCTTCAGATCGAAACGGCATCCCTAAAGAAGAAAGGCGAGACCATTACTCCAGAGAAAGAAAAGGAACTCTTTGACAAGATCAAGTCCCGCTATGACAAGCAAGTTTCGCCTTATTACGCTGCAGCAAGGTTGTGGACAGATGCCGTCATAGACCCGCTAGAAACCAGAACATGGATCAGCATGGGCATCGAAGCAGCAAATCACGCGCCCATCGAAAAGAAATTCAATTTGGGTGTGATACAGACCTAATTAAGCATGATATGATTCCTTGCGATCCTGGCAAAGTTCTGGCTAAGGTCCTTTGCTTTCAACCTGAACACTTTTATCTTCTCTTGCTTCTTTCGAGTATTGCGGATCGTCACTTTCATGAACGTGGGAGTTGTGAGCGACTCATTGCCAAAATACTTGATGTTCACATTCCATAGGTCTTCCAAAGAATCAATGTAGAATCGCTGCAGACTTACATCGTAGATACTTTCATTATTGATTCTGACAGGGTTAGAATCCCTAGTATGTTTCCAAGAGTCATAATAACCTTCCTCGTTGATAAATTGCAACTCGAACTCTGCAGTGGGGTCGTCCCATTCTACAATGATCTCTATATCACTTGCCTCATAATCATTGGGGATGAACTTGCTTGAATGATAGTTCATCTCTGACCGCACAAAATCTAGCATGTCTGCCAATTCAGCACTTTCAGAGAGTATTATTTTACTGATTGTTGCCAAGTACAGACGGTCAGATAGTATCTTGTTCCCCAATTTGGCCTCGATATTGGCCAGGTCCCTAAGTACCTGGATACTATTGGGCTTGTTCTTAGCGATCATCCGGTATACCTCCCTCGCTTGTGCTAGCGAATTCTTTTCCTCTAGCTTGAACGCCAATAATCGTAGCGCTTGCATGTCATCTGGGAACGTCGTCTTGATCTTGTCCAAGATCTGGTCATTATATTCACCATATCCATTCTCTGCATTGAAAAAATCGTGAACATCTACATAAAAATGTGGATGATGCCCCCAATACGATGCTTGGTCGTCATATGCTAAAAAGGGATCGTCTGCACTTTTTAGTTTTGAAATGTAACCAAGTTCTCCAGTGTTTACTGTATTATAGGAGACCATTCTTTCCTTGAACCTCCGTTCTTCCTTCATCTTATCCAAGGCTTCAATTCTTTCGCGATCGGAAACAAGTGTGGTATTGATCACGACAACTCCTGCCCCGCCTTGAGAGCCGTACAGGATAGTTTGGTTGGGCCTATCTAGTATGACCATTTTTTCTATCTGGTCAACATTGAGCCAAAGTGGTACTTGTTTTGTTATAAGGCCATCGACATCCCAACTTACCACATGCCCATCACCATCTCTGCCGCTATCAATAGTGCTTCTGCCCAATGTTGGGAACCTAGAATTGAATGCTCTTGCCAGCACTACCTCTGGGTTCACAGAGCCTTCATTGAAAACCCTGAGTCTGGGAATCCTTTTAAGAATTGATAGGAGGTCTACGTCTGATGCCCATATATCCTCCTTTGTGATGATATTGGCAAAACTCACGCCAGGAAAATTGCGCGTACCAAAAGCACTATAAAATTCTTGCTTCTTTCTTCTCTCTCTAGCCAGCGCGCTTCTTTTCCTCTGAGCAACAACAACTTCATCAAGTTCTACTTCTTCAGAAGACATATGAATTGTGAATGACTGCTTGGTCTGTATCAATGTAAAGATAAAGTCCCTTTTCCCTGCATGGGAAATCCTGATCTTGTCCTTAAATTTAGCATCAATGGCAAATTTACCTTCAGCATCGGTCAAGGTTATCACCTCTTTTGAGAGGTTCTCGACCTTAGCATTCACAACAGGCTTGTCTTCGAACATTACGGTACCGTCAATGCCATCTGTCTGGGCAAGCAGCAAAGATCCTGTAAGGAGAAGTAGTAGTAGTGATAGCAGCTTTCTCATGAGGGTGGGTTTTTGGTTAAAAACAATAAAAAAGCATCAAAAAACATACCAAAAGGCAATGAACTCGACGGGTCTACTACAATTTACGAAAAGTTAGTTAGAAAGGACTAGCAGGCTGGTCTGCCTTCCATTTACATACCGAAATCCGTTCTCGCCGTAAAAACCTGCTTCTTCGAGCATCACCCTGATGTCACGTTTCCATTCAGAAACATGAACGGTAGTGTTTAGCTCAATGGCGTACACTGTATTCGGAAACAAAGGATAGTCGCCATCTCCCGGAACACCTTGCTGGGCATCCCACATACCGATGGTTGGCCCCGCAGAGTGGCCATAACTACCCAATGGGTGTGTGTATATCGAAGGCCTTAGCCCTTGCTGCTTGGCCTCTTCTAGAGATTTTAACAGAATCTCATTCCCGGTTCGGCCAGTCATGTAATTCGAAGTCAGGATGTCCTGCAACTGATTTCCCTTTGCCAATGCATCAACTAAAAATGAGGGGGGTTCTTTTTCGTTGGGTCTAAGTACGTAAGCCAACTGTTGACAATCTGTATTCAATCTGAGATACGTGATGCCAAAATCGCAATGCAACAGGTCTCCCGGAAGGATCACCTCATCTTCTGGTCTCCCAGAGAAGGAATACAGGTGGCCAACCAACTTCTCAGCAGTTCTTTGCACATCTACCGTTGGATGAAACCAGGTTTCCAGGCCAAGCTGAGTAACTTTGTCTCGCATCCACCACTCTACGTCGCTCGTTGTGGTCTTACCCACTTCGATAACGGCATTGGAGAAAGCCTCTTGGATGATCTGCTTTGTGATCACCACCAGACCTTCATACAGTTTCATTTCGCTGTCTGTGCGTGTTTCTATCCAAGCCACTGCCAAGGATTCGGCAGATACGATTCTGTCTTGATAGGTAGTAGGTAGATGCTGTATGAATTCTTCGTGGTCCGTTTTCACAAGACCATCCGCGATATTAAAATGCTCTGAATGGTTGAGCCCAATGACCTTTGGGTCCCTTTCTTCGATCAATTCGACCAAGCGCTTCCATTGGTCGGGTTGTTCCTCTTTGTTCCAAGCAGAAATGATATTGTCACCAAAATCGTATCGTGCCACAGCCAGTTTCTCGATGGCATCGTTCTCCTTATCTCTATAAAAAACTAAAATGGTACGGCGACGCGCATTTAACCAAGTTGCTGGCAGCATGGTCTTGAGCACAGGGTCCTCGTTGTATTCTCTAGAAATGATGACCCACATGTCAATTCCTGTTCTGTCCATGAGCTTTGGAAGAAGGTCGTTGAAGCGATCCGCTAAGACCTCATCGACCACTTGTGCCCTTTCTTTCTCAGGAAGAATCTGTTGTGCATTGCTTGTAAAGGAGATGGCAATGGCCATCAAAAGAAGAAAAGCCTTCTGCAAACTCATAGCTGCCTAATTATTTTACCGGTCTCTGTTTCCTTGAATTGATCCAGAAAGAAGATCTCCTTGGGGACCTCAAATCGCTCCAGAGTGTTAAGGTTGTCTATGGCCTCACGAAGCTCCTGCTTTTTAGTTGAAGGGCCTTCTACCATCAACACCAACTTCTCGCCTAGCCCACAATCCTCAACACCGATCACATAGAAACGTTCATTGATGACAGCCTTCAATTTTTCTTCTATCTGTTCTGGCACTAGTTTAATGCCTCCGCTGTTTACCACATTGTCATAGCGGCCAAGCCATTCAAACTCGCCGGCAGACGTAAGAGCTACCATGTCATTCGTAATAACAGCATCTTCTATAACATTGGGAGCTTCGATGATAAGGCAACCTCGCGCATCTTTGGTGATTGTAACATCTGGTAAAAGCCTGAAGCTTTGGCCGCCATCATGTTCGGTGAGGTGATTCAATCTTTTAGCTGCAACATGCGTGATGGTCTCTGTCATGCCATAGGTCTCAAAGACTCTGGTCTTTTTCGTTTGAAGTTTTTCCTTCAATTCATTTGGGACAGGGGCTCCGCCGACTATCAGGGTCTTGATACGGTTGATGTCAGAAAGTGAGCGTTCTAGCTGAAGTGGTACCATCGCACAAAAATCATAGTTGCCCCCTACCAGTCCCAAGGGTTGTGAAGAAGGCTCTACGAGTGTCAACTCCAACCCCAAGATCATAGCGCGCACAAGCATCATCTTTCCGGCAATGAAACGAGATGGTAAGCAATGTAGTGCTTTATCCCCTATATGGATGCCAAAGAAATCCCCGGTGGCAATGGCCGAGTTGACCATGTGCTGCTTCTTCAGTCTTATAAGTTTTGGCTGGCCTGTAGAACCTGAGGTCCTCACATGGATAAAATCCCAATCGTTGAGCCAGTCGATCAAAAAATCTCCTACAGATTGCTCGTAAGGTTCGCCCTCCTTGACAAAACTATAGGCCACTTCTTTGAGTTCCTCCCGTGTAAAGTGAAGGCCGTTCAGCGTAAAACGATTGTGGATCTTGTTATAGGTCGGTGTCATACTCTAAAAGTACAACTTCTATCTAAAATATACGCGATGATTTCTTCAAGGCTGGACTTCACTTTCAGTAGGCGGTATTACCCTGCCAAAGAGCTTCTCGTCCCAGTTCTTCCACTTATATTTTCTTGCAAAGACCAACAACAGGATAGGATACACGACAAGTACCGGAATTAAGATGTCTATACCTGTCGAAGGCTCTGAGATATCCCGCAGTACAGAATTTGTCTTGAAAACCGTCCAATCGGCAGTGACCAATAACGCTGCGATCAGATTGTTTGCGGCATGGTAGCCAATGGCCAGTTCAATGCCATCATCCATCAAGGTCATGATGCCCAAGAACAGTCCAGTACCGATGTAGTATACCATCGCGATATTTCCGATCTTGTCTACTTCGGGATTCGCAAAATGAAGCGCTCCAAAGATCACTGAGGTCATCATCAGTGGGAACCACCTATTCTTGGCCAATACGCCAAATCCTTGCATCAGATAGCCTCTGAAGAGATATTCTTCAAAGCTAGTTTGAAGCGGCACCAACAAGCATGCGATCAAAACGAGAATAAGAAACGGTACCCGTTTGAAGTTTACAACATAGTCTTCGGGCGATAAGAAGTAATCCACTCCCGTCAACACTATGGTCAGGATCGCCCATAACAAAAATGCAAACCAGACACGCCCCCAATCGATCTTGGATCTAGCTGTTGTTACAGAACGAATGCTCTGCTTATGAAAAGGCTTCAGCAGAAGAAAAAATGCCAACAAGGCCACTGCAAAAGGCAAAAGGATCAAAAACAACGTGGTGTTAGACTCTAAGATGGAAAGCAGGTCGGCTGTGTCACTGATACCAGAGAGTGCTTCGGGCCCTTCTTTCATAAAGATCGCTATCATGAATGGTATTTGTGCAATGGTATGCACTGCAAAGAGCAATACAGAGACAATGAGGTATCTCCAAAACTCGTGCTGTACTTTAAATGCCTGTTGAATGAACATATGCTATATTTCTAGATTCGTATTCCATTGTAAATCGGTATTGTAACACAACATCCCTTGAGTCACATGCAATGGGCTCTCAAAATTATTGGCGAACAAGCTACCCGTACCTAGCCCCTGTGGCATCTCACTGCCAAGCGTATAGGTCCATTGTGCAATGGCATTCAGACCTATATTGCTTTCTAAAGCACTTGTTATCCACCAACCGATGTTATTGGCAGCTGCAACATCGATCCACTGATCGGATGCGGCATAACCGCCCACCAAACTTGGTTTTAGAATGATGTATTGCGGCTGTATGGTTTGTAGCAATTCTCTCTTTTTTGTTACATCGAATATTCCGATCAATTCTTCATCTAATGCTATGGGCAACGGTGATACTTCACATAAGCGTGCCATGGCCTCCCACTGATCGGGTTTGATGGGTTGTTCTATGGAATGAAGATCGAAAGATGACAAGCGCTTTAATTTCTCCAAGGCTTCCGCTGGCGCAAACGCACCATTGGCATCTACGCGTATCTCGATATCTTTAGCGGTGAATTCGTTTCGAATATATCGAAGTAGCGTTAGTTCTTCTTCAAAGTCTATTGCTCCGATCTTTAGTTTTATACAGGAAAACCCTGATGCGACCTTCTCTTCTATCTGAGAGCGCATAAGTGCTTTTTCTCCCATCCAGACCAAACCGTTTATGGGTATGTTGTCGTCTCCAGTAGTGAAGAAAGATGGAAACAGCAGAAATGGTGTCTCACTTTTGAGAGACAAGAAGGCTTGCTCTAGACCAAACCGAATGCTAGGAAACTCTTTGACACCTTCTAGTAGAAAAGGCAGGCCCTCATGAATATGAGCACATACCCATCGTAACTTGGCTTCGTAATCAGGTCGGTCGTCAATACTCAATCCGCGAAGCAGGCCACATTCGCCAATACCCTTTTTCCCATCCTTCTCCAAGATCAGGAGCCAGGTCTCCTTCTCGGTCATGATGCCTCTAGAGGTTCCGCTTGGCCGCTTGAATTGAAGAATATAGGGTCTGTAACTGGCTAGTAGCATAGGTTGGCTCAAAATAAGTATAAATTGGCAACCGCGTCTATATCTCGTACGAAAATTATATGATCAAGTAAAATTGAACCAGAATCGAGAACCTTTGCCAGTGTTCTCGAAATTAAGTTCTGAACGGAGCTGGTTGGTGAGTCGCTTCACCAAACGCAGCCCCAATGATTTAGATTTTTTGACGTCCAGGTCTCTAGGGATACCTAGACCGTTGTCACGGTAATCAAAATCATAGCCGCTATCGGTCTTTATGATCTTTATGTGAATTTCTGGGTGAGCAACTCCATCAAAAGCATACTTGTAGGAGTTAGACACTAGCTCGTTGAGTATTAGCCCGATAGGGATCGCCGAGTCGATATCGAGCTCTATATTGTCAGCATTGATCAATATCTCTACATCTTCATCAGGTTTTTTGTATACCGATTCGATACTTTTAGCGAGTGAATCGATGTAGCCTCTCATTTCGATGACCGACAAACCTTCTGTTTGATATAGCTTTTGATGGATAAGCGCCATTGCCTTGACCCTATTCCTTCCTTCTTGCAATGCATACAAGACTTCGTCGTTTATGGCATTCTTAGATTGAAGGTTTAGCAGGCTGGACACCATTTGCAAATTGTTCTTCACCCTATGGTGAATTTCTTTCAGCAGGCTTTCCTTTTCTCTCAAAGACTCTTCGATGATCTTGCTTTGGTGCTCGATAAGCTTCTGGCTTTTTATCTTCTTGGCGTAGGCATAGGCAACGCCGCCAAAACCGATCAACGAGAAGAAGAGCGCGATCATACCAAGGTTTAGCTTTCGGTCTCGCTCCTCAACCAGTTCGTTGGTCTTTCTGATGTCTTCTTCGAGACGTTCGCTCATCTGACGTTGGTTCTCAAGGTCCGAGATCACTACAAGGCCCATCAATTGATTATTGCGTTGCGCCTCGAAGACGGAGTCCTTTACGTTGATGAACTTTCTGTAGTGATAGAATGCCGAATCTGTTACTCCTTTGCTTAGGTAGTAATCTGCCAACAGGCGATCATAGTCGTACGAGTTTCCTGAATAGGCGCTAATTCTGTCCAAGTATAACTTGGCCTTGTTCAGATGTTTCAGTTTGATGTTTACCTTGACCAAGGCTTTCCAGTAATCGATAAGCTCTTCTTGGTACGCACCTTCATCATATATTTGGATCCTGTCTACAGCGAACTCCAAAAGTGGCACTGCTTCCAGGTAATTCTCTTGGTCTATTTTAGCTTGCCCAAGGTTACCGTTGATCATCCCTTCTAGGTATAGGCCCTCTCGATAATTGGCATCATCTACTCGGTTCTGGGACAAGAATAGCTGTATATGGCTTGAGGCCACGGTGAAGTTATGCTCAGCATTGAAGGTTAATTTTTCCTTTAGTAGAAACTTCCCTATATCATTGTGATACATCGCTTTCTCCAGGTTTGTACCATTATCTAGCACTCCGCTGTGGGCCTGTATGTAATTCTTTCGTGCATCCCTATGCTGACCAAGGTTCGAGTATATGTCGTAAAGTCTCGGCTCTGTACCGAATAGGGCCTTCATTTCTTTACGTAACTCCAGCTGATTCCCATACAGGTGAAGTGCTTTGTACGTCTTGTCCATCACTCCCATCAATTTGGACAATTGAAGGTTGGTAAGCTCGGGTTTCTTCTGATATATGTCAGTTGCCTCTCTTAATGAGTTTTCATATTGACGTTGATCCAGCAATATTTGGGCCTTGATGATCCTATAAAAGTTGACTTCTTTTGATCGACCGGACGCTTCCCCCTTATTCAACGTGTTAATATACCCATCGGTAGCGTTCAACCACCATTCTGGCGTGGTCTCTTTGTACTTGTCCTTCACCTGAAAGAAATACACAAAGCGTTGCTCTGCGTCTTCCATTTCATGAAAAGTGTCAAAGACCATGCTAGATTGTGAGTATGAGGAAGTTACACAGAGAAGTACTGTGCTAAGAAAAAAGATGGTATGTCTCCTAATAAGTAGGTTGAGGTTCATGCTCGGCACTCAAAAATACATCAAAAAAGATGTTATTGATCATGTGGTTACAATCTTTTTTGAACATTATATCAGTATTTGACATCACAAATAACGGCCATGTCAATATTACACTAAAATAATTGTTGCCTAGTGCTTATATGTCGTTGTATAGCGGCATTTGGCTGTGGTTGTGTTTCAGTACTGTTCTGTTGCCTATATGGAAGAGAGAGAACATTGGTGTCAACATGTGTCTGCAAAAAAGAAAGCCCCGATCTCTCGGGGCTTCCTGTCTAAGTGTCTCCTATTTATAGGTTGGGGCATAAACAGTATAACACTCATTAACCAATAACCACCTCAAACATATGCGTTTATCGATGTTTATGGAAATAAATGTTGTATAGCCCCTAAATTGTGTTACAAAAAGCTAACGAATTGATGTAATGGTAAGAGAAACCCTGCAAATTATTGATTTAAAGAAGAAAGCGCAAAATCCCTGAAATCTTTCGAGATGGGAATAGTTTCACCTTTGATGACTACATCCTTAGAATTTATAGCTTGAATATGATCTATGTTGATAATGTAAGACTTGTGCACTCTAAAGAATTTGTCATCGGGAAGTTTCAGCAAATAGTCCTTGAGTGAAGACCTCACCAGAAAATCCTTTTCTTCCGTGGTAATTTCTAGATATACATTATCGGCCTTGATGAATTGTATAGAGCTAAAAGGGACGCGATGGAAGAGGTTGTTCTTCTTTATGAAGATAGAATCTTTCAAAATGCGCTCGTTGCCTCCCTTAGGCTTGTCTGTCGAGGGAGTGAAATTGGATAGTGTTATCTCGATAGCCGCAAAAAGATCGCTCTGCTCAAAAGGCTTTACCACATAGTTGTTGGGATTCACAAGCTTTGCTTTCTCTACTGTAGACCTATCCGAATTTGAAGTGACAAAAATGAATGGAATGTCAAAGTTCTCGCGTATGTACCTTCCTAGGTCAATGCCTGTCTTCTCTGTAGCGAGAACAACATCTATCAACACCAGGTCTACATCATTCTCGCTCAGCGCTTCTACGGCTTTCTCGTACGATATTACGTTGTCCACGATGTCATAGCCGATCTCTTCAAGCATTTCTTGCATGTCATCAGCTATGACAACATTATCCTCAACAATCAAAATCTTAATCGAATCGCTCAATCCAATCGTATTTAGGGGGTTATTGAATGACGCTAAATCTACGAAAAAATATTAAATCCTAGATAAAATAGTATGCTGAAAAGAAATACAGACAACGCTACTTTTTTTAATTCGGGGTCTAACGCCCTGGCAGTTGAAACGTTCAGGAAACGGTTCAGATGCATTGAAACTGGAACAAACGACACTAGAAACAGTGCATTCGCAATATGCTGATATTCAATCACCAAAAAAAGGGTTGATGTTATCATAGCCAAAGAAACAATGATAAAATGATAGTTTCTTGTAGCATTTTTACCCAAAAGTACGGCAAGTGTTCTTTTGCCTGCCTTCAGATCGCTGTCAATATCTCTTAAGTTATTCAAGTTCAAGACCGCCACACTAAGCAGCCCTACCGTGACTGCCGGGAGAAACGCTGCCCAACTAAGATGCTTGGCGAACAAGAAATAGCTGCCACAAACGCTCACCAGACCAAAGAACAAGAAAACAAAGACATCACCTAGCCCATGGTAACCATAAGCTGAGCCACCCACTGTATACTTGATCGCCGCCACCACGCTTGCCAATCCTAAAAGCAGGAACAGTGCTCCATACCACACATGGTCTCTCCCGAAAGAAACATAGATCAGCAACATTGCCAACAATAATGATGCTATTGCTGTAATGACAACTCCTTTTTTCATCACGGATGAGGAGATGGCCCCGCTTTGTATGGCACGTTTTGGGCCGATCCGCTCTTCGCTATCGGCACCCTTCACTCCATCACCGTAGTCATTGGCAAAGTTGGAAAGTACCTGAAAAGCCATTGTCGTAAGCAAGGCCAACACAAAAATATCCCATCGAAAGTACCCGTCCATGTCTGCCATGGCAGCGCCAACAATGATGCCTGAAACCGATAGCGGGAGTGTACGCAGACGCGCAGCTTGCACCCAAGCCTTAAAGTTAAAGCTATTGCTCATGATGATGATACTACGGAATCCATTTGATGTCCCTAAAGTTAGGCTTGCGCTTTTCTAAGAAAGCATTGCGCCCTTCCTTAGCCTCTTCTGTCATGTATGCCAAGCGTGTGGCCTCGCCAGCAAACACTTGCTGCCCTACCATACCATCATCTGTAAGGTTCATAGCAAACTTGAGCATTTTTATGGACGTTGGCGATTTGTCCAAGATCTCTTGTGCCCATTGATAAGCAGTATCTTCTAGCGCATCATGCGGAATCACTGCATTGACCATTCCCATCTCATGTGCCTCTTGCGCAGAATAGTTTCTTCCCAGGAAAAAGATCTCGCGTGCCTTTTTCTGGCCCACCATCTTTGCCAGATATGCAGAGCCATATCCACCATCAAAGCTGGTAACATCAGCATCGGTCTGTTTAAAGATAGCATGTTCTTTGCTAGCCAAAGTCATATCGCACACAACATGCAAGCTGTGTCCGCCGCCAACTGCCCATCCAGGCACCACAGCAATGACCACCTTTGGCATAAAACGAATTAAGCGCTGCACTTCTAGAATGTTGAGTCTGTGCATCCCATCATCGCCTACGTATCCCTGATGTCCTCGGGTCTTTTGATCGCCGCCACTGCAAAACGAATAGACACCATCCTTTGGTGATGGTCCTTCCGCTGAGAGCAATACAACTCCTATCGAGCTATCCTCTTGAGCATCGTAAAAGGCCTGATACAACTCGCTGGTGGTCTTTGGCCGGAAGGCATTTCTAACTTCTGGGCGATTGAAGGCAATTCGGGCCACACCATTCGACTTCTTGTAGGTGATGTCTTCAAATTCTTTTGCAATTCTCCAATTAGCAGTATTCATTACCAAGAAATTTAAGATCTGTAAAATTAGGCAATTGAAAACATATGAGCGTAGACCTTTTATTTGTTTCTCAAAGCTTGAAGAAGGCACCCGAATGACCGACACTTTACCTCATAGATAAGAAGAACACCTATGCAAGTGGCTAATTATCAGTAGTGAAAAACAATTTCATCGGATATTTTGCATTTTCATCGAAAAACACAACCATATGACTTTTCATGCAGCCAAAACATCATCGATCATTGTAACTTTAGATCTAGAGTATCGCCAAGATCGATCGATGACCTATTTTCAGTCACATAAAAGCAGTTGCAATGAAGTGTACAAATTTGAATTTGGCACGTTCTATTTCTTTGATGAATTCGTCATTTCTGAGATAAATGAAGGGGTCACATTGGTGTTTGATGATACACTAGAGCTCATCGAGCTCATCAAGGATTATTATGCCGAACGCCCTTTCGGATATCTCTCCAACAGAATCAATTCATATTCTATAGACCCGACCGGATATTATAAGGTTGAGGAGTCTTTCCCCAATTTGGCTGGTTTTGCTGTCGTCATATACAACCAATACAAGGGCGCTTTAGAAATCGAAAAACTTTTCTTAAATGCTCCTTTCAAAGGATTCCAGACCATTGAAAAAGCCTCCTTTTGGTTAAGTGGCTTAGTCAAAGACAAAAGGTTAGAAAGCGCTTAGTCTTTCAAGTATTCAAAATACTCCAACAAGTATTTATCATTTGTTTTGCGAGGAGTAAATATCTCTAAAACTTTAGGACGTATAGTGGGCTCAAAGAAATCTTCTAGCATCTTTTCAAGTTCTTCTCCTTCGCTGGTGCTTACGTACTCAAACCCATACATTTCTGCAATGCTCTTGGCCGTTAGTTGGTGTTGTGTCTCAAAATAGGTGTCAAAATTCAGTGTGTCCTTATTTCCTGGAAGGATCCTGAAGATCCCTCCTCCCCCGTTATTGATAACTATGATCCTGAAATCGTTACGCAAATGACCATTCCACAGTGCATTGCTATCATAAAAGAAACTCAGGTCACCGGTGATCAATGTCGTTGACTCATCTCTAGCCAGCGACGCGCCAATGGCTGTTGAGATACTACCGTCTATACCACTTGTGCCTCGATTACAATATTGCCTGATGGTTGGGTCGACATCAAATAACTGCATGTACCGAATCGTAGAGCTATTGCTCAGTTGAAGGTTACTATTCTTTGGCAGGTGCTGTAAAATGACCTCAAAAGCCTTGAAATCAGTGAACGGAAGGTCATCCAGGTATTTCTCGTGCCTTATACGACGATTCTGCATAACTGTGCTCCAATGGTCTCGATAACCCGCACGCCTAGTTACGATCTTGGGCAAAAAGATTTTGAAGAAATCATTAGGTGAAGCCTGTACAAACTTTTGCAAACAGAAATAGGTATCATACGCCTTCTTTGGCCCCACATGCCAATGCTCCTTGGGTTGGAACTTCCGTAAGAAAGCTTTCACCTTTTTAGACACGACCATGCCGCCAAATGTCAACAACAGATCAGGTTGTAGACCCTTAAAGTTTTGTTCGCCTTCTGTGTGTTTCTCAATTGGTGCTATGAGCTTATCGATACTCGGAAAAAAATGCTCATGATGTATGTTAGACGTAGTCTCTGTAAAGACCAATAACGAGGCATCGCTAGCCAATTGGTTGATCATAGCTTGATCTATCGCATTCGGCTGATGAACGCCTACGACGATCATTTTCTTTTCTGCTTCATTCCAAAGTTTGGCCATCCGATCTATTTCTTCCGTAACGAGCCTGCCTTGAAAAGGAGCATGTGCAATGTTCGCTGGCAAAACCGAAGGTTTGTCGACCACCTCATACAAAGGTTCTTCCATGGGAATGTTGACGTGAACTGGTCCTTGTTGCTCGATGGCCAAATTCAATGCCGCATTGATATCCTTCTCATTTTTTTGTTGGATGGAAGTTTGCATCTCTACCAATGACCTCTCTGTAATAAAAGGCGGCATTTTGTGCTTCTCTCTTGACAATATCTGCTCTGAAGCATGATCGGTGTCTTGCCGTAGGTTGAAAGAGCCCAAGATATGCCTATCAAATACATTATCTTGTCTGATGGTCTGGCCATCGCCTATATCGATACGGTATCTTGGTCTATCGGCCGAGAGTACCACCAACGGAATATCGCTGTAAAAGGCTTCGGCAATGGCAGGGTAATAATTCAATACTGCAGACCCAGAAGTACAGAGCAAGGCTACCGGTCTTTGTGATTGTTGTGCCATGCCCAACGCGAAGAAGGCCGCGCAACGCTCGTCTACAATGCTGTAACAGCTAAAGGTCGGGTTCTCTGTGAAGCCAATGGTCAACGGAGCATTTCTAGAACCGGGCGAGATAACGATGTCATGGATTCCCTTAGCTTCACACAAAGCCACAAGAGTCTGAGCAACGGGTATTTTAGTGTACTTCATTCGGGAAGCAAAAATAGTAAAACGGATAGGTTCTGTGTTTCAAAAAAGCACATACTCACAGAACGCTCTTTATGGTCGTAGACTTGTTGACAGTCTCTAACCACTCAGCCTCTGGGCTGGAATCCTTAGTGATGCCACCACCTACAAATACTTCTGCTTTTCCAGGAAGCCATTTCATACATCGCAAATTCACATAGAGTGCCGTGCTTCCTTCGGGATCCACCTCACCCATAAAACCCGTATAGAATTCTCTGTCATACCCCTCGTGATCAAAGATGAATTGTCTTGCAGCAGCAGCAGGCAAACCGCAAACGGCAGGTGTTGGGTGCAAACGACCAACCAGGTCATCTAATACGACCTTCTCAGAAAAAGTACCCTTTATCTTGGTCTTTAAATGCAATAATTCGCCAGCACGTACAGTTTCAAGTTTCCCTATATTCAGGGTTGCGATGTCTTGCAAAGAATTCACGATAGACTCCGTAACAACAAGTTGCTCTTCCAACTCTTTGTTACCCCATACCACATCTTCCGAATCTTGTAGGTGAATAGTGCCGGCCAAAGAAACTGTTTCGAAATCTCTTTCCGTTACCTTGACCAGTGTTTCGGGGGTAGCGCCGAGCCATGTCCCTACCTTAGGATGGTGAAAAAGGTATACGAACGCTTTTTTATACTGACTTAGCAATTGCTTGAGAATAGTTGATGGTCGTTTTTTCGTATCGACCGCTTCCTTTCTAGACAATACCACCTTTTGCAGCTTTTCTTTCTGGATAGCGGCAATGCCTTTTTCTACTAGCGCGATGTGTGACGCTCTCTGAACATCTGAGACGCTTGCTGAGCTTCTTGTTGATTCCGCAACTGAAAATCGATACATCTTTCGGTGTGTGTTTAGCAGCAGTAGCATACGTCTACCTGGGTCGAATGGAGCGAAAACAAAACTCGGCTGGTCGAGAATGTTCGATGTATGAAGTTGATCATCTGTCTGATACACCAAATGTATGCCGTCTTCCAAGGGCTTTCTATAGGCCACAAAAGGAATGCCTGCATCGAAATGCGCTTCGATATCTTTGCCAAGCACGTCCATTACTTTTTCTTTGGAATCGCTATCGTGGTCAATTTCACGGCCGATATCAAATTTTGCTGCTCGTCTCTGAGTTTGATGTCCCAAAGCTGTGTTGTTCTTCCTTTGTGCAGTAATGATGCTTTGGCATACACATAACCGTCACGCATGCTTCTCACATGGTTTGCAGCGATCTCAATGCCTCGGATATAGAATTCTTTGGCATTCAAAAACATCATGGAAGCAGCACTGCCCACACTTTCTGCCAAGGCCACCATGGCACCACCATGCAATACTCCATCGGGTTGGTGCACCTTAGGGGCCACTGGCATTCGTGCCACTAAAAAATCCTCTCCTACCTCAACATATTCAATGTCAAGAGTTTCCATCAATGTATTCTTAGTAAAAGAATTTGCCAGCTTTAATAGGCTTTGCGGGTCTTGGGTCATGTGCGGTGTATTTCTATGTAAAAGTAGTAAACTTGTGGCTATGAAAGGGAGTCCGTACCTCACAGTTGCCTACTTATTGCTCTTGCCGCCAATGTATTGGCTGCTTTGAAGACCTACGGTGTTGAAGTGTTTGTGAAACCTTTGCTAATGCCAATGCTTGTCCTTTGGTATGTTTTGAAAACTGGCGTGCGCTCTAACATCTTCCTCCTGGCGTTGACATTTTCATTCTTTGGCGATGTATTCTTGTTGTCGGAAGAAGCGAGCGCTTTTATTGCTGGCTTGTCTTCTTTTCTAATAGCGCACTATGCGCGCAGATCTTCTAAGAGCGTGCTCATAGAATTCAATATGAAGAAATGGCTACTGTGCCTGTTACCTTTTTTGCTGTTATTGGCTTCATTGGTAACACTCACTCTTAACGATCTTGGCAGTTTTCTGATCCCAGTAATTGTCTATGGCCTGGCCATAAGCCTAATGGGGAGTTTATCGTTAAAACTATTTCTATCTAAAAAGAATGGCATTCACGCGATCGCATTGACAGCCGCTGTAACTTTTGTCTTCTCAGACTCTATGATCGCCGTGAACAAATTCCATCTTCAGCATGAAAGCTACTCAGCGGTCATTATTGGCAGCTACGGCATTGCTCAAATGTTGTTCGTTCTCTTTATGCTAAAGAAAGAAGAAGAGAAGCTTCTTACTGCATGACCTCAGCAGACAACCCGGCATCCAATAATTGCGTGCACCGGCGTTGAAGGTCTCTTAATTCGCCTGTCTTAACGGTACATTTGCCTTTGTAATGCACTATAATAGAACATTGTTCGGCTTGCTGTGGCGAATGTTCGCACACGTCTATCAAGGTTTCTATAACATGGTCAAAAGTATTCACATCGTCATTGAAGAGCACCAACTCGTACTGGTCTACAACCTCTTCCTGAAGTAAAACTTCTTCTAATGTCTTCGTTTGAAAATGCATAGCAGGACTTTTTAGCTAAAATATTGATAAATGCCCTAAAAATGAAATGATTAGCTTTAAAAAAAATGCCAATTCATCATCTCTGGAAGCTTACAGAAATCCAATCGTTGCGCTGTAATGTCTTCATGGGTTGAAAACCAAATTGCTCACAGGACCTCGTGATATCCTCGTGGTCGGTCATAAAAAAACCGCTTAGCACCAAGCTCGCTTCCGGTGTCATTGCTGCTGCATACACTTTCATGTCTTGCAACAAGGTATTCCGATTGATGTTGGCAAGCACCACATCGAACATTTTCCCTTCTAAGAGCGAAGCATCGCCTTGAAAAGCTTTGACGTGCTGGCAATTGTTTCGCGCTATATTTTCTAGGGTATTCAGGTAACACCATTCATCGATATCAATGGCCATTATGGGGTTGGCTTTCAGTTTTTCCGCAAGGATCGCCAAAACACCTGTACCACAACCCATGTCTAGCACGCGTCTTCCTGAAAGGTCTAAACTCAATAGTTGTTGGATCATCATGTGTGTGGTCTCGTGATGGCCAGTGCCGAAGCTCATCTTCGGTTCTATGATGATATCGTATGTGGTCTCTGGTCTTTGATGAAACGGTGCGCGAACTGTACACGTATCATCTACCACAATAGGATGAAAATTACGTTCCCACTCAGCATTCCAATTCTGTTGTGGGATCGCCCTGCGTGAGAACGTAATGGCGAACGCCTCTGAATTCAGTATGGAAACTTCATCTAGAATGTTAGGATGCCAAAGTTCTTCGGAAATATAAGCAAGAACACCTTCTTCGTCTTCAACAAAACTCTCGAAGTCTACAGCGCCTAACTCAGCGATGAGAATCTCTGAGGCAGGTTGTGGCGGACTGATGGTAAAGTGGTATTCGATGTAATTTGCCATCGACTAGATCGCTGCGATAATGGCTGCAAAGTCGTCTGCCTTCAACGAAGCTCCGCCAACAAGACCCCCATCGACATCTGGTTGTGCAAAGATCTCCTTTGCATTGGCTGGCTTTACACTGCCACCATATAGGATCGACACGTTGCCTGCAATGGTTTCGTTGTATTTTTCAGCAATGGTCTTTCTAATGAATGCGTGCATCTCTTGTGCTTGTTCTGGTGTTGCCGTCTCGCCTGTGCCTATGGCCCAAACTGGCTCATAAGCTAGTATGACCTGTTGCCAATCTTTTTCTTTTAAGTGAAACAACACGTTGCTCAACTGCGTTTCTACCACTGAAAAATAACTGCCAGCTTTTCGGTCGGCCAGCTCTTCACCAAAGCAGAACATTGCCTTCATGCCTTTTGCCAGCGCCGTATCTACTTTCTTGGTTAGCAAAGCATCGTCTTCACCAAAGATAGAGCGTCGCTCCGAGTGACCCAGGATCACCGTATTGACCCCAACAGTCTTGAGCATTTCTGCTGATATCTCGCCTGTAAATGCCCCGCTATCTGCAAAGTGCATGTTCTGGGCCATCACTTCGATATTGCTCTTGCGTGTAAGTTCGTATGCGTATCGTAGGTTGACAAATGTAGGTGCCACCATAACTTCGGCATCTGTAGAAGGCATTCTTTGCATCAACTCTGTCAATAGCAGATCTGTTTGTGCAAGGTCATTGTTCATCTTCCAGTTACCGGCTACTATTTTCTTTCTCATGCTATTATCTTAAGGTTGGAAAGCAAAAGTAATCTTCTGTGCTCATTCTGAAAACTAAATAAAGAATTTCTTTAATTGATCAACTGCGAACGCTATACTTCCAGTCATCTGCTTGATCCAATGATCCATGATCAATAGAAAAGTTATTGAGGCTTCACACGCGGGTCTAACCAACCGTAGACAATATCCACTAGAATATTTATCAAGATGAACATGGTAGCGATGATCAGTACCGCGCCCATGATCACAGGCAGGTCTAGATTGTTCAAGGCATCTACGATCTCCTTGCCAAGGCCATTCCACCCAAAGATATACTCAACAAACACAGCGCCAGCAAGCATCGATGCAAACCATCCTGAGATAGCAGTTACCACAGGGTTCAAAGCATTTTTCAAGGCATGTCTGCGTACTACTTGGGCCATAGAAAGCCCCTTCGCTCGTGCTGTACGAATGTAATCTTGGCTTAACACTTCTAACAAAGAGTTCCGCATCAGCTGCGTTACCACGGCCAAGGGCCTAATGCCCAGCGTAATGGCGGGAAGTATAAGATTCTTCCATTGAATGAAGGTACCTTCCCCGAAATCGTCAACCTCATATAAGCTGCCCGTCATGTTAAGGCCTGTATATTGTTTCAGTAAGAAGCCGAAGATCCATGCGAAAAGTATGGCGCTGAAAAACGAAGGCACGCTCATGCCTACAGTGCTTACTAACTGAATGAGTCGATCTGCCCAAGAATCCTTCAGTAAAGCAGAGATAATGCCCAACATCATCCCAATGGTCATGGCGATAGCGATAGCGCTTATCGCTAATACAAACGTGTTGGGCAGTGTCTCGGCAATGACTTGTGTTACCTTTTTCCCATTTTTTTGAAAAGATTCGCGCAAATAAGGTGTCTTCAACACCACATCTTTGTTCGCAATTGATAAAAGAGCGAATCCTTTGTATTTATCGGTGCTGAAAAACGTATGATCGTTATCATTCTTTGAATGAAATGACAAAGGAGAAAGGTCGTTGAGGTAATATAGGTATTGCGTTGCAATGGGCTTATCAAAACCGTATTTGGCCTTGATGGCGGCCAACTGCTCGCTGTCTTCGTTCTGGTCTAGCATCATGCGTGCCGGATCACCTGGCAATACATTGAAAAGAAAGAAAATAACGGTCACCACTCCTAGAAGTGTGAGAAAGGCATACGCTATTTTCTTCAGTAGAAAGATAGGTTAGAGTTCTAGTTGGTCAACATCATTGAAATGCAACTTCTGTTGTATCGTTCCTTCAGAGAGCTTTAGTATCCCCGGATTGCTGCGTACGATGGTCTTTAAGGCTGTTTCGTCACAGAAGAAGAAATCGATGCCTTCTGGGGCTTTCCCATTCACTGAAGCCGTTAACCCGATAACTTTATATCCTTTTTGTCTTGCTTCTTCGATCTTAGGGCGAATGTTCGCAAAACCTTCAGCATCAGACCTTGAAAGGTTATAGGCAACAATTGCCACCAGCTTTTCTTCCGAGAGGAAATCTTGGGTCAGGTCCTCCCCTGCTTTTTCTATAGAGAAATCATGTATGGGTGGAATGTACCCTTCTTCTATCATATCGGTCTCTACATCCAAAAAATCCCCATCAACTACAGGGTACGCACCATTGTTCACGATGACCTCTGCGCTACCATCACTGTTTTTGAACTTCCAACGGTATTCAAAGACTGGCTTTGGTGCATCTTCCGGAATGGTCATTCCTTCAGCGATGTTTGCTCCAACTTTATACGGTCTAAAATCTAATGACGGTAAATGATTCAGCACATGGTATGCAAACCAACCGCAAGCTACAGTTGAAAGCACGACCAAGACTGTTGGCGGCTTTCCTCTGAACAATGGTCTTATTTCCTCTTGATAGAAGAAAAGGAGCAAGATCAACACCAATAATATGACGTCTTTGGTAAAGGATTGCCATGGTGTCAACGGAATCGCATCACCAAAACAGCCACAATCGGTCACCTTGTTGTAATACGCAGAATAGAAGGTCAGGAATGTGAAGAACAGGATCATGATGAGCAAGCTCCATATCGTGAACTTTGCCCGAAAGCCCAATAGCAGTGAAATGCCAAGCACCACCTCAGCGATCACTAGGAATATGGCCATTGGCAAGGCATAAGGGATCAAGGGCTCTAACCCAAGGACATCGGCGCCGAAGTATTCTTGCAGCTTGTATGAGAACCCCAGTGGGTCGTTGAGTTTTATAAATCCCGAAAAGATAAAGAGGACACCCACAAAAACTCTGGAAATAGCGATCAGTACTTTCACCTGTTTAAAATTTTATAGTTTGCTGAAAATGAAGAAACTGAAAATTTCTGCACATTCAGTAATTCGCATAAAAAAATCAATCCCATCGATTGGTATGCAACGATGAAATTTGTGTATGCTCATTTCATACGGTTCTCTTCTTCAGAAAGATGGATCATGGCAAATACCGCATAATTCACCATGTCTTGATAATTGGCGTCGATACCTTCGCTGACCAAGGTCTTGCCTTGATTATCCTCAATTTGTTTTACGCGCAACAATTTTTGCAGTATGAGGTCTGTTAAGGAGCTTACGCGCATATCACGCCACGCTTCACCATAATCATGGTTTTTAGCTTCCATCAGCTTCTTCGTGATAGCGACATGCTTGTCATACAACGCGGTCGCCTTCTTTATATCAAGGTCCGGATTTTCGACAACTCCCTTTTCCAATTGTATCAGTGCCATGATCGCATAGTTGATGATGCCAATGAATTCGGAAGACTCGCCTTCATCTACCTTTCGCGCTTCATTCTCCTGAAGACTTCGTATGCGTTGTGCCTTTATGAATATTTGATCGGTGAGCGATGGCAAACGCAAGATCCGCCAAGCGCTACCATAATCCTTCATCTTGTTAATGAACAGGTTACGACAGGTAGTGATCACCGCATCGTATTGCGCTGAGGTATGCTGCATAGGTTGCATTGATTTTGCGTAAATTTCGGGGAAAATCTTGAGAAGTTTAAAGTTTAAAGTGAAAAGTTTGAAGTAAAAGTTAAAGGTTGAGTAGCTGAAAAGTATAGAGATAGTTCATGAATTCCTTCTCTCTTTCACTCTTCAACTAAAGATTCAAACATCCTAAAATCTAACAATCCAAATAAATGACCATAAACTGTCGCGGTACGCTTATCGATCTTTCTTCGCCCAGAGTAATGGGCATCCTTAACATCACGCCCGATTCTTTTTACGACGGTGGCGCCTACCATTCCATGAATGATGTGTTGGCGCAAGCCGAGAAAATGCTTCAAGAAGGTGCTACTTTTTTAGATGTTGGCGGTCACAGCTCTAGACCGAATGCAGCGCATGTTTCCACTGAAGAAGAGCTGGGTCGTGTGCTTCCTGCCGTGAAAAGCATTGCTGCGCATTTTCCTGAAGCCATCCTATCGATCGATACATTCAGAAGTGAAATTGCGAAAGCTTGTGTTGAAGAAGGCGCTGCTATGGTGAATGACATCTCGGGAGGTGAACTAGATGCTGAAATGTTCAGCACTGTGGCCGAATTGAAAGTGCCCTACATTGCCATGCACATGCAAGGCAATCCGCAGACCATGCAAAGCAACCCTACCTACGAGGATGTGGTCTTTGAAGTACGCAGGTCTCTTTCAGAAAAGATCGCTAGCGCCAGAGATCACAAAATAAACGATGTTGTAGTCGATGTCGGCTTTGGCTTCGGAAAGACCGTAGCGCATAATTATGAGTTGTTAAAGAACCTCGACCTCTTCGCAGCTTTAGAAGTTCCTATTCTAGTGGGAGTATCGCGCAAGTCTATGATCTACAAAGTGTTGGAAACAACTCCAGCCCAAGCATTGAATGGTACCACCGCCTTGAACACCATTGCCTTACTAAAAGGAGCCAACATCCTGAGAGTACATGACGTCAAGGAAGCTATAGAATGTGCAAAACTGTTTCAGCAAATGAACTAAGTGCCTGTTTGAGCTTTTATGATTAGAATTTTTCTATTTTTACACAAACCCACCGCATGCTAGAACGCTTCGACTTCTTGAACATAGGCTTGACCGACGTTGTAGATATCATTCTCGTTGCCGTATTGTTGTACTACGTCTACAAGCTCGTTAGAGGCACCGTAGCCATCAACATCTTCATTGGCATTGTTGTATTCTATTTGGTGTGGCAATTGGCGAAGGCTTTGAACATGGATATGTTCAGCGGCATTCTGGGGAATTTCATCAACGTAGGACTGATTGCACTGATCGTCGTTTTTCAACAAGAGATCCGCAAGTTCTTGTTGATGATCGGCTCTACCAACTTAGCAAACAAACGTGGTTTTTTGAAGCATTTGAAGTTCTTACGTCAAGAGGAAGCGCAGACCATCACTGATGTAGAGGCCATTGTAGCTGCTTGTCGCAAGATGTCGTTCTCTAAGACAGGCGCTTTGATCGTCATACGCCGTACCAATTCATTAGATTTCGTAAAGAACACGGGCGATCCCATGAATATCGAAGTTACCACACCCATCTTAGAGAGCATCTTCTTCAAGAACAGCCCGCTACACGATGGCGCCACCATCATTGAAGGCAATCGGATAACGGCAACACGAGTGATCCTGCCTGTCTCTAACGAACGTACCATCCCGCTGCGATTTGGGCTTCGGCACAGAGCGGCCATTGGCATTACTGAGAAGACCGACGCCATGGCCATCACTGTTTCGGAAGAAACCGGTGAGATCTCATACATCAAGAACGGTGAGTTCTCCTTGAATGAAGACGAAAGCCATTTGGCAGAACAGATCAAGAACGATCTAGTATGACGGCTTGCAAGAATTGTGGAACCACACTGCGAGAATCCGATAACTTTTGCCCTAACTGTGGTGGGAAAGTGGTCAAGAACAGGTTAACCATTATAAATCTCTTTGAGCATTTTTTAGAACAGTTTTTCAACTACGACAATAAGTTTTTAAGAACCCTCATAGATCTTGTGAGAAAACCGGAAGTAGTTATTGGCGGATATGTCAGCGGAGTTCGAAAAAGATATATGAATCCAATAGGCTTCTTTGCAGTTGCGCTAACTTTAACAGGCATCTCCATCTTCATTACTCAAAAATTGTTCCCAGAAGCTATGGACTTCTCTACTTTTGATTTTGGACCAAGTAACAAGAAAAGTGAGGATTTAGACGTTGGTAAGGCCACTGTAAATATGATGAGTGATTATTCTTCTATTATGGTAATGATGAATATCCCATTGTATGCATTGACATCAAGGCTTGTATTTCTTAGAAATAAAAAATATAACTATATCGAGCACATTATTTTTTTCCTATACACAGTAGCCGAAATATCTATCGTTTTTTTCCTTCCACAACTAATATCTTACACTCTTGGAACTACTATGGGGGAAGGAGCTGTATATAGCATTCCAATACAAATTTTATATACTGCTTACTGTCTAAAAAGATGGTATAACTTAAGTTCTTGGGGAATTACACTTAAAACTCTCCTTTTCTTTGGGGTATCAATATTAATAATGTCAATTCCTTTTGTAATAGGAGTTTTATTGGCGTTAGTTTTTAAAGTTGGTCAATAATCACAGTAACCTCTTTCTCAGTATGAACTCCGTAAAAGGCACCTGTAATAGCCATCTTGCTTGCGTAGCAACTCGTTGTGAGACGTAACTGCCGACAATATTCTTTTGGCCAATCCCCACAATACTCACAGGTTTTTTAGTCCTCAAGCTTGGATAAGATTCAAATGTAATTAACCCTAAAAAGATGTTTTACGAAAGAGGTTCATGATAATTCTTCTATTCGTTTTTTGAAGAATTTAGAATTAGAAGAATCTTTGTCGTTCACCCCTTTAATTAAAAACTGGGAATCATTAGTAATAGAATAAAGTGTATTTATAGCTTCTCTTTTAATTACGGGAAAAGCGTTTACTTCAAATATTTTTAATAAAACATCAATCGTTTTGGAATCATGATATTTGACAGCTAAATCGAATAAGCCTAGTAAACTAGAATAACTGTCACTTAGATATCCTTTAATCAGGTTATTTTCAACATCAAATGTGAACTGCCTATTCAAACGATATTTTAAATCTTTTAAAATAATATTAACCGCAAGCGAGTCTTCATGTTGTGGGGCAAATTGAGAATGAATATCCTTAGATGGCCTGTAATAAAGTGCTTTTCCCTCACTTAAGAATGTTTCCTCTAAAAAATTTAATTTAACATGTTCACCTTTATAACCAATAACTTTAGTATAATCGTATTCCCATAATTTAGTTCGATAACCTTCCCCTTTATAACCCGCTGTTAGTAAACAAAAGTTGTGGTCATGCGGAAAGTCATATGAAAATGATTTCATTTGAGCCTCTTTTATTAATGGCTGTTGTGAAATCAAAGGCCAATAAGTAACCCTAACATAATAATTATCATGGTCATACAACATGTAACTTTGTTCTCCATAGGTATTTTTATTTTGAAAAAGTTCGAGGTTTTTAGATAATTCTTGATTCAAATAGTCAGCAAAAAACGATTTATTGTTGCATAGCATTAATAAATCATCAACACAATCGAGTAACGAGTTTTCATCACCAAATTTAATTTTGGAGGTAATAGCCTCGATAAACTCTTTATATGATATTGATGAACTGTCTTTTAAATAAAAGGAATAAGCCATAATATTTACACTTTTAACATTTTTATTGACTTACTAGCAGCTTTTGATATTTCAGGGTGTGGGTCCTCAAGAAAAGTCCCTAATATCTTTAAACCTAATGAATAATCTAAGTTAATTAGAGTATTTATGGCTTCCCACCTTACGTCATGACTTTCATGAGAGCATAATTTTAAAACAGTATCAATTGAATGGAAGTCTCCTATCTCAGATAGAATACGCAAGGTGACTTTGAGACGTGAATCAATACTGTTTACACTAATGATTTTTACAGGTTTTAGGCTCTCTGAGTTAAACTCCCATCTATAAGGAAGTTGTCTTTTATCTGATAAAATTAAAGCAGCCCAATTTGTTCTCTTATCAACCCTAAAAACTTGATAGAATTTTTCAATGAAGATTGGATCTCCAAATCTGGATTTACCTTCTTTATATATTTTAAGATCACAAGAACTATCAAAAACATTGTTCTTCAAATGTCTTGGTAATTCATATATGGTGTAAGTAATATTTATGTCTGTTATGAAGCTAACAAATGTATCAGAGGGATATGAAATAATTCTATTATTAGTATCCTCTTTTAAATCTCTATGAGGCCAAACAAGTGACAATTGAAATTTATCATTGTCAATTAAAGTTATATGTGCTTGAGAGCCATCAAATAATGATTTTATGCTAATCTTTAAACCACTTATCGCATCAAGTAATTCATTATTTAGTTGAAGAACTGAAAATTCTTTTGAAAGTTCAGAGAAGTGAGTTCTCATATCCAAAAAAACATTGATATTCTTAGTATTCTTTATGAATTCACTTATCTTATTTTTCATTTTTGATGATAAAACAAAATGTTAATAACTGAAAAAAGCATGACCATTAAACAAATTTTGGTAGTCATGCCCTTTCTCCTTATTACTTGATTGAAATTTAATCAATAACCCAAGTCGCTACAGATACTGCAGCTATTATTGCCAAAGAACCAAGAACAACTGGGTCAGCTGTATCAGAAAATTCAGATGAATTAGAAAATACAGGAGTTTCTAGCTCGTTAAGTCTAATCTTTTGTTTCATAGTAAAAAATTAAGATTAATAATATTATTTTGTACGAATATACTGTTTTTTGTTATCCTAAGCCACTTCCTTTTCGAACTGAACTTCGTACAGACGTTTGTAGTAACCATCTTGCTTGCGTAGCAACTCGTCGTGCGTACCTTCTTCAACGATATGGCCCTTGTCCATCACCAATATCTTATCTGCCTTTTTGATGGTGGCCAGACGATGCGCGATCACAATGGAGGTTCGGCCTTCGGTGATCTTGTCTGTTGCCTTTTGTATCAATTCCTCAGAATAAGAGTCAATAGATGAAGTAGCTTCGTCGAGTATCAAGATCGATGGATTGGTCACATAGGCACGTAAAAAGGCGATGAGTTGTCGTTGACCTGAAGAAAGCATTACACCGCGTTCTTTCACATTGTAATGATATCCGTTCGGCAAGGTCATAATAAAGTCATGGATGCCTATCTCCTTGGCTGCATTGGCCACTTGTGCTTCGGTGATCGAATCGTCGCGAAGCGTGATGTTATTGAGTATGGTATCGGCAAATAAGAAAACATCTTGCAGTACCAAAGCTGTTTGGCTTCTCAATGACCTCAGCGAATATTCGCGAATGTCAACCCCATCGACACAGATGCTTCCGCCATTGATGTCATACAGGCGATTCAGCAAATTGATGATCGTAGATTTTCCTGCTCCGGTAGACCCCACGATGGCAACTGTCTGCCCTGCCTTGGCATCAAAAGAGATTCCATGAAGCACCTCTTCATCCTCTACATAGGAAAAACGTACATTCTTAAACGCGATATCACCTCGTGTAGCTACCTTTTCTATCGTACCGCGATCTTCTATCCTACTATCCGTATCCAATACTGCGAACACGCGGTTGGCCGCGATCATCCCCATCTGCAGTTGGTTGAAGCGGTCGGCTATTTGTCGAAGTGGTCGCAACAACATGGGCACATATAGCAAGAATGAGAAAATGGTGCCTATCTCCATTTTACCATCTACCACGGCAAGGCCACCAAACCAAACGATCAGTCCCATGGCAGCAGCACCAGTAAGTTCGGGTATCGGGAAAAAGATGGAGTTGTACCAAACTGTTCTTATCCAAGCTTTCTTGTGGCGTTCATTGATCTCTTTGAAATTTCTATAGTCGGTCGCCTCTCGTGAAAAGATCTGTACGATCTTCATGCCCGTGACCCTTTCTTGTACAAATGAATTCAAGTTAGAGATCTCTGTGCGCACCTCATTAAAGGCAGATTTCATCGACCGTTGAAACCAGCGTGTAGCCAAGAACAAGAAAGGTACCATGCACAGTACTATTAGCGAGAGTTTCCAGCTCATATACAACATAAAGCCTAGCACCAAAAGCATTTGCAAAATATCTGCAAAGATCGTGAACAGGCCTTGACTGAAGATGTTGGAAATCGATTCGATATCACTCACAGCGCGAGTTACTAGACGACCTACAGACTGCTTGTCGTAAAAGGCCATCCTTAGACTAGACAAATGCTTGAAAAGCTTCACCCTTATATCTCTTATCACGCTTTGCCCAAGCCAATTGGCAAAAAACATAAACAGAAACTGAAAAGTCACTTGCAAAAGCTTTATGCAAAGTAGCAGACCGATCATCATCATCAAGCCTTGCATGTCTTTGACCTTTATGTAATCATCGATCACCCTTCCTGACAAGTAAGGATATAATGCCGCAAACACAGATAGTGATATCGCAGTGGCAAATACAGAAATGAAAATGCCAAGATAAGGTCTGTTATAGACCATTAGTCTTTTAAAGAGTTTTGTATCGAATGCCTTACCGCTAACTTCTGCCATTGCTGAAAATATCTTCTGGATAGTCGACCTTGGTCAAGTACAGGCCGTGAGCAGGTGCAGATGCGCCCGCTTGTTTCCTGTCCTTGCTCAAGATTATTCTCTCAAAATCGTTCATAGATAACTTTCCTTGACCTACACTAAGCATCGTACCCACAATGGCACGCACCATGTTTCTTAAAAATCGATCCGCTTTTATCGTGAAGACCAATCGTTCTCTCTCCTGCTCCCATACGGCTTTCTCTATATTGCAATGATACGTCTTCACATCGGTCCTTGAGCGTGAAAAGCATTGAAAATCATGATGCCTCAATAGCATATCGCCTGCTTCATTCATGGCACGTATGTCGAGTGCTTGCGTAAATTCATATGCTTTCTTCATCAAGAATGGGTCTTTTCCTCGGGAGATCCAATATTCGTAGGTTCTTGCTGTAGCATCAAACCTAGCATGTGCTTGGTCGCTCACTTGCTTGATGGACCCCACGGCAATATCACTTGGTAAGAAAGCATTCAACCTGTAACATAGTTCGTCAATTCCTACATCGATATCAGCATGGGCAAACAACTGTTTCGCATGCACGCCAGCGTCTGTTCTGCCAGCGCCAACCACGGCTATTTTCTCTCTTAACAAGGTAGACAATGCTTCTTCGATGGTCTGTTGTACCGAAATGGCATTGGGTTGATGCTGCCAACCGTGATAGTTGGTTCCATCGTATGAAATTTCCAAAAAGTAGCGCACAGCATTGCTTTTGTGTCAGGCTTTCAAATATACGGATATTGAATGGCTCGTTTCATTCTAAAAATCTATATTTAACGAAGTTTTAAGCTAGCAATACAATGAAGCAGATACTGTTGCTTTCTGACACTCACGGATATATTGACGATCGCATCATGAAGCATGTGAAACATGCAGACGAAGTTTGGCATGCCGGCGATATAGGCGATCTGGCCGTTACCGATCGTATCAAGGCAGAAAAGCCATTGGTCGCTGTTTTCGGCAATATTGATGGCGCAGAAGCTAGAAGAGAATTCAGAGAGCATGAACGTTTTGTGCGTGAAGGTGTCGATGTGTGGATCACCCACATTGGTGGCTATCCGAATCGTTATAATGCCCGGATCAGAGAAACCATACGCAAGCGGCCTCCAAAACTTTTCATTTGTGGACATTCGCACATTCTAAAAGTACAATTCGACCATAAATTGAAGCTTCTCCACATGAATCCGGGCGCCGTAGGGAGAAAGGGATTTCACAAAAAGCGAACCATGCTGCGCTTTGCTATTGACAAGGGTGAGGTCAAAAACTTAGAAGTTGTAGAATTTGAAGACCGTTAGCGAGGTTTCACAGGTATCTTGAAGGATACCTTGACACCTTCGTCGATCTGTGAGGTGATCGCGAATTTACCTCCAAGTGCCTTTACGCGTGCCTTTATCTGTCCGAGCCCTATGCCTCCCTTGTGATGCAATGCCGTGGTTGCCGTATCCAACCCACGGCCATTGTCCTCGATGTCGATCAGCAGCTGGCCTGCCTGCTGCCTGATCACTACATGGGCCTGACTTGCCTCACTGTGCTTGAGGATGTTGTTCAAGCATTCGACGACCATGTTGTTCACCTTTATCTCGAAGTCCTCGTCGTAGCGTGGCAGTTCTCTGTCCACCTCACAGTTGAAACGGATCTCGGTATTGGAGTACTTCTCACAGGTGTCTTGAAGCGACTTTGCCAGGCCAAACTTCAGCAGGACCGAGGATACCAGTTCGTGCGACAGGTCGCGGATCTTCTCTGAAGCTTCTTGGATGATGAGCTTGGCCTTGTCCAGTTCCTCGATCCCCGTGCCAGCCTTGTGCTTGGTGACTTGCAGGTGCAGGTTGGCCGAGGACAATAGCGAGCTCACGTTGTCGTGCAAGGTGTGTGCAATCTCCTTGCGCTCTATCTCGCGTCCATCTAATGTGGCGCTTAATACTTTGTCCTGGTTGTCGGCCTGAAGGCGACTGATCTGCTGCTCTTTCTCGTATTCTTGCTGGATCAGAGAAAGTTGCAGGTTTCGACGCTTGAGTTTTGCTGCGCGACCTACCAAATAGAGTGTCAATATCAACCCTAGCAATGCTATCCCCAGAACCAATGTCCATTTTTGGAAGGTGGCTTTTTTAGTGGCTTCGCGTGCGGTGTTCAGTTGTTCTTCTTGGCGCACTTTGTCTGCATTGTACTTGGCCTCTATTTCGTTAAGGGCTTCGAGCTGTTGTTGGTCTCTATAAGCATTAGATATTTCAACACTCTTTTTATTAAATGAATATGCCTTTTCATAATCTCCTAACATTTTATATGCATAGGATAGGTTGCCATAGATAGATGCTTTAACTGAGAGTACTTGAGCATCTGTTGAATCAAGTATTTTTACACTTTGAAGGTTTTCATTCAATAAATGAATTGCTCCTGTATAATCTTTTTTATAGAGTTTCACCAAGGAAAGATTGTTTCTGTCCCCAATTATATCAAGTGTATCAAACAAGGTCATATTGATCTCAAGTGCTTTCCTAGCATACGTTTCAGCATCATCCAGCTCTCCTCTATGTGATTTTAGCACCGAGTAATTGCTATACAAATTTGCCATAAGACGTTTGCCATGACCATATGAAGCATACTTATCGATCACAATATCATAGTGGCCCTTAGCTTCGGCAACAAGAAAGTTATCAATACTATCTCCCCAATCATCTTTTTCATTATACTTTTTAAGGTAAGTGTTTCCTAGGAGATAGTGAGCCATTCTCAAATGTACTGTATCCGCTTTAGCTTCTGAAAAATGTAGCAACTTAAAAAAATACTTCCTCGCATTCTTATAATCTAAATTTGAAGAAAAGACCCTACCTATCTTTTCGGCGTATAATATTGATGATAGAGTGTCATTAATGCCTTCTAGGGAATCATATTCTTTCAATAATAGATCAACGGCAGCTTCATTGTTATTTATAGCAATTAGACTATCTGCTTTCACCAATGTTTTCTGTTGGCCTTTCACATAAAAAAAGCTGCTGAATAAAAGAAACAGCAGCTTATATTTTAAATATCTATTCTTAGCTAGATCAGTCTTTGATTGTACCGTTAGGTTCTCTAACCCCCCTACTATCTTTTTCAAAGGCCCATTTAATTTCTTTGTCTGCATCCCAAGTTAAGTTGTATCGGTGTTTGTTATGGCCACGGCCTTCAGATAGCTGAAAAACATTGACATCGCCGTCCATGTAATGGTTGACCGCCGTATTATCTATGACGGTAAAAACAAATGTACATCCATTTGCGGTAACATGATAATCGTAATTTAGTAATCTGCTCATAGTGCTAGTTTTAATGGTTAGAAATAAATTCACAGTTTATATTTGAGGGCAATCTTCACAAGTCCTATGGTATTGTTAACATTTAGCTTTTTAAAGAGATTCTTTCGGTGGGTCTCTACCGTATTCTTGCTGATGTTCAGTTTTTCTGCAATTCTTTGACCACTGTGCTCATCCACGATCAGCTTTATTACTTCCAGTTCTCTATCGGTCAACGAGGCAACTGCTTTTTCTTCATCAGAAAGGTTTATCTTTTGCCCCTTAGGGTTTGCAAATGAGTTGATGATCCTATCCTTTACGATATTGCTGAAATACTGATCGCCTGCATACACTGCTTCTACAGCTTTGCCTATTTGGTCGCTGGCAGAGTTCTTGGATAGAAAACCCATGGCGCCCAATTGTAACACTTCGTTTATGGTCTTTATGTCATCATAGCTGGAAAGGACGACGACTTTGCAAGGGAAGCCGTTTTCTCTAAACTCTCGCAACACCTCTATCCCATCTTTATCGGGCATGCTAATGTCCATGATCAGCACATCAGCTTCATTGTCTAGTATCTGTTCGCGTATGCCAATGCCACTTAGTGAAAACCCCACCACTTCGAAGTTGGGCTGAAGCTTTAAAACGGCCGACAGGCCATCTATCAAAACTTGATGGTCATCGGCTAGGTGTATCCTAATTTTCTTATTGGGCATGGTAGTTCGGGGATAGGTCATACGCAAGAAACATATGAATGCCACAAAAAACATTATCAAATAACGGTACTAAATATACTACAAAAGATTTTGTTTTTACCAATATTCTTGAAAAAGAAAAAGACCCCGATGGGGTCTTTAAAAGTCTATATCAATAGAAGAGTAATTACTTAACTTCCTCGAAGTCTACATCTTGCACGTCATCTCCTTCTTTGGCATCACTGTCAGAAGGGGTTTCTGCGTCTCCTGATTGTTGAGATTCGGCTTGTGCCTTGTAGATCTCTTCTGAAGCGGCTTTCCAAGCCTCGTTGATCTTCTCCAAGGCAGGTTCGATCACTGCAACATCCTTAGACTCATACGCTTTCTTCAACTCTTCCAATGAAGATTCGATCGCTGATTTCTTGTCTGCCGACAACTTATCGCCGAACTCGCTCAATTGCTTCTCTGTCTGGAAGATCATGGCATCGGCATTGTTGAGCTTGTCTGCCTTTTCTTTGGCTGCTTTGTCTGCCTCGGCATTAGTTTCGGCTTCTCGCTTCATCTTCTCGATCTCCTCATCTGTAAGGCCTGAAGAAGCTTCAATGCGGATGTTCTGTTCTTTGTTTGTCCCTTTATCCTTTGCAGAGACATTGATGATACCATTGGCATCGATGTCAAAGGTAACTTCGATCTGAGGCACCCCTCTTGGTGCAGGCGGAATACCATCTAGGTGGAAACGTCCGATGGTCTTATTGTCGGGTGCCATTGGGCGTTCTCCTTGCAATACATGGATCTCGACCGAGGGTTGATTGTCGGCTGCTGTTGAGAATACCTGCGACTTCTTCGTCGGAATTGTTGTGTTGGCGTCGATCAACTTGGTCATCACACCTCCCATGGTCTCAATACCCAATGAGAGTGGTGTAACATCTAAAAGAAGTACATCCTTTACATCTCCCGTTAGTACACCACCCTGAATGGCAGCACCTACGGCTACGACCTCATCTGGGTTCACTCCTTTAGAGGGTTTCTTTCCGAAGAACTTTTCAACGGCTTCTTGTACAGCAGGTATTCTGGTTGAACCTCCTACTAGAATGATCTCATCGATATCACCTGTAGACAGCCCAGCATTCTTTAACGCTGTCTGACAAGGCTCGATGGTTCTTTTTACCAAATCGTCGATCAACTGCTCGAACTTAGCTCTAGACAGTGTGCGCACCAGGTGCTTTGGTCCAGAAGCCGTTGCAGTGACATAAGGTAGGTTTATCTCTGTTGAAGTGGTACTAGACAACTCGATCTTAGCTTTTTCAGCAGCTTCCTTTAGACGTTGAAGTGCCATGGGGTCTTCTCTAAGGTCTAAGCCTTCGTCTGACTTGAATTCTTCAGCCAACCAGTTGATGATCTTTTGATCTACATCATCACCGCCAAGGTGTGTGTCTCCATCCGTAGATAGTACTTCAAAAACACCATCGCCAAGTTCTAGGATAGAAACGTCGTGCGTACCACCACCGAAGTCGAACACCGCGATCTTCTGGTCCTTGCCAGATTTATCGAGTCCATACGCTAGGGCAGCAGCTGTTGGTTCGTTGATGATACGACGAACTTTCAAGCCAGCGATCTCACCTGCCTCTTTCGTTGCCTGGCGTTGTGCATCGTTAAAGTAAGCAGGAACGGTGACCACTGCCTCGCTTACGTCTTGCCCTAAGAATTCTTCAGCGGTCTTCTTCATCTTTTGAAGCACCATGGCTGAAAGCTCTTGTGGTGTATATAGTCTTCCGTCGATATCTACCCTGGGTGTATCGTTGTCGCCCTTTACCACACTATAAGGGACGCGATCAGCTTCCATCTTAGACTCTGAGTATT
>JANQRC010000065.1 GCA_028284745.1 Flavobacteriaceae bacterium | reverse complement strand
CCAGGTCAAGTTTGTGCCGGTGACCATGCGGGAGCATCAGAACATCAAAAAAATGGTAGAGAACGGTATATATGTCCCAAAGAGTGTTGAGATTGAGGTCTAAAGTTACCATAATTGACCCTGGATTCTTTGCGACCATACAAGATATGGGACGAGTGGGCTATCGCAGTCACGGTGTGCCAAGGGCTGGTGTCATGGATGCGCTTTCAGCAAAAATAGGCAATGACTTATTAGGAAACGACCAAAGTGCTGCTGTCATGGAATTTGCCTTGGTAGGCCCCAAATTGCTTTTTTCCGCTGAAACTGTTGTGGCCATTGCCGGAGCAGGAATTGAAGTTCTCGTGAATGAGGTCGAAGTGCCGATGTACAGGTGTATCGAGTTAAGGGCTGGCGATGTGCTTTCCTTTGGGAAGATGTACTATGGGGCTAGAGGATACCTGGCCGTTTTAGGAGGATTTGATGTTCCTCTCATCATGAACAGTAGAAGCTACTATTGGCCAGTTACTGATTCATCCAGTCTTAAAAAAGGAGACGTACTGAAGATCTTCAATGGTATTGAAGACCATAAGAAAACCTTTTCAGAAACTCAAATAAAGTATAGCCATTTCAATGCCAAAGAATTAGCAGTCTGTCCGGGGCCTGAGTTTGAAGTATTTGAAAACAAAGGACTGCTGTTCGATAAGCACTTCACCATTAAGTCGAGCAGCAATCGCATGGCCTATCAGTTTGAAGAGACATTGAAGAGTACATCGTCTGAAATTCTTACTGCATCGATAGCACCTGGTATGGTACAAATTACACCTTGCGGGCAACTAATGGCGCTCATGCGCGACGCACAGGTAACAGGCGGTTATCCAAGGGTATTGCAACTCACAGAAGCGTCGATCGACCGATTGGCCCAAAAGCGAGCTGGCGACAAGGTGAAGTTCAGACTTGCTGATAGACCTCATGAAGAGGAACTCTAAAGCGTTCCGCGTATATGCCCTTAGCATCTCTAATGCCACATCCAATTACCATATTGATCTCGGCACCTCTAGGCAATCCAAGTATGCGCTTCACGCGAAGCGTGTCACTACCTTCCATAGGGCAAGTATCGTACCCGATGGCGGCCATGCTCAGCATGAAGTTCTGTGCAGCCAGACCAGCACTTTTGTGAGCGACAATTCGCAGGTCACTTTTGCGAACTTGCCTGTAGGTAGGGTTCATGACCCCTATTATGTTAAACAATGCATAGCGAGACCAACCTAGTAGCCCTAGAAATTCAGTATATATCGTGGGAATTAACTTTCTATAGTAGTTGATGGCAAACTTTTCGCGCTTGCTGTACTCAGATTCAGGCTTGTCTCCTATGGCAGACCTAAGAAAGGCGATGTTTGCCTTGGCCCGTTTGCGCCACAGGTCTCTTCGCGCGACCACAACCACAAGTTGCTTGGCCGTCCTCGCAGCATTCTGCCCTAAGCAAGCTTCGGTCATTCTTTCCAAGGTAGCTTTATCAATAATATGGATGAACTGCCATAGCTGAAGGTTGCTACTCGTGGGTGCCAATACAGCATTTTCGATGCACTGCCTCACAAGGTCAGTATCTATTTCAGCATCAGCCCTGAAAACACGTACCGACCTTCGGTACGTTATAGCTTCGGTAACGGTTTTCTCTTGCATCTGGTTTGTATTGAGAATGGTGATGCGAAGATACGATCTAAGACACAAACGACACTTCTGAATGTCAGACTGACAAATGTCATATTTTTTCCATGCCTTGCCGGGTATCTTTAAGTAAAATTACAATGTCATGGAACTCAAAAAAAACCCAAAAGTAGACCTTAAGAGAAATTCGGGAGTGTATTTCTCCTTTGGATTGTGTCTGATCCTCTTCCTTACATGGAGAGCTTTGGAGATGAAGACCTATGAGAAGCAAACCTTCGATGTAGAAGAATACGTAGCTCAGCAAGAGCCCGAAGAAGAGATCCCTGTCGTAGACCTTAAAAACCTTCCGCCACCACCGCCACCGCCAGCTGCTCCAGTGCTCATCGAGGTCGTTGAAGATGATTCTGAGATCGAGGAAACAGTCATTGAATCTACCGAGACCAATCAGGATGAGGTAATTGCTGAAGCCATTGTTGATGTGGATGACGTTGCGGTAGAGGAAGAGGTGGAAGATATTGTAGTGCCTTTTGCTGTGATCGAAAAGGTTGCGATGTTTCCAGGATGTGAAGGACTTTCAAAGACCCAGGCTCGCCAATGCTTCAATGAAAAGATGAACCGACACATCCAGAAACACTTTAAATACCCTGACGTAGCCAAGGAACTAGGGATACAAGGTAGGGTCTATGTGCAATTTGTGGTAGACCGAGAAGGCAATGTGACCAACATACGCATGCGTGGTCCAGACAAGACACTAGAAAAAGAAGCTCGAAGGATCATCGCTAAACTTCCGAAGTTCACGCCTGGTGAACAACGCGGAAAGAAAGTTAGCATGGGCTTTAGCATCCCAATTAACTTCAAGTTGATGAACAGCTGAGTTCCATGATCATCAACTTGTCAATTGAAAAGGGTTTGGCGTGAATAAAAAGCTGCCAACCCCTTTCTTTATTGAGATATCCTTAAAAGTATGATGCGGTTTTTGAGAACATGCCGATTCTAGATAATATTGTACTGCCTAATGAACACGATAACCACAAATACCTTCATTATAGATATCGTCATTGTTTACGAATGATGAGGGTATTATATATATAGTATCAGTGCCTTCCATGATCTTGGAAGGTTTTTTTTTGAGACGGAAAGATGTCATTGGGAATAATAATTTTTAAATAAATAAGATTCTGATTTACAGATGATTATTGTTTTTTCATTTTGATTGAATTTAATGAGCAGAACAAAACCTATGGTCAACAAAAAGGTTGATAAAGTAATTTCGAATTAGAAGTAGATCTTTAATGGAATTAAACAAGTATAGTAAGCGCGTAACACAAGACCCAACGCAACCAGCGGCACAAGCCATGTTGCATGCGATCGGACTAACCGACGAAGATTTTCAAAAACCGTTCGTGGGCATTGCCAGTACAGGCTACGAAGGCAATCCATGCAATATGCACCTGAACGATCTGGCAAAGCTGGTCAAGCAAGGCACACAAGAAGAAGACCTTGTTGGGCTTATCTTCAATACAATTGGCGTAAGTGATGGTATCTCCATGGGAACCCCAGGAATGCGATATTCACTGCCTTCAAGGGATATCATTGCCGATTCCATGGAAACAGTCGTCCAGGCCATGTCTTATGACGGTCTGGTCACTGTAGTGGGTTGCGACAAGAATATGCCAGGAGCATTGATGGCCATGTTACGATTGGATCGCCCATCCGTATTATTGTATGGCGGTACCATAGATTCTGGTTGCCATGCTGGCAAAAAGCTGGATGTGGTTTCAGCTTTTGAAGCTTGGGGGCAAAAAGTAGCAGGGAGCATTTCAGAGAGTGAGTACAAAAGCGTAGTGCAAAAAGCCTGTCCTGGAGCTGGTGCCTGTGGTGGTATGTATACGGCCAACACCATGGCTTCTTCGATCGAGGCATTGGGCATGTCATTGCCATACAGTTCTTCAAACCCGGCCACAGGTAAGGAGAAAAAGGAGGATGCGCTCAAAGCAGGTAAGGCATTGCGCTTATTGATAGAGAAAGATATCAAACCTTCCGATATCGTAACAAGAAAGTCATTGGAGAACGCAGTGCGCTTGATCACAGTGCTCGGCGGGTCTACCAATGCGGTCTTACACTTTTTAGCGATCGCAAAAGCTGCCAAGGTAGAGTTCACTATTGATGATTTTCAGAGAATAAGCGACACAACACCATTTCTTGCCGACCTAAAGCCTAGCGGTAAATACCTCATGGAAGATGTGCATGAAGTAGGAGGCATCCCTGGTGTGTTAAAATATATGCTCATGAAGGGCATGCTACACGGCGACTGTATGACGGTCACAGGAAAGACATTGGCAGAAAATCTATTGGAAGCGGAAGCCCTTCAAGAAGGGCAGCAAGTAATAAAAGACGTAAGCAGCCCTATCAAAGAAACAGGGCACATTCGTATTCTCTACGGAAACCTGGCCGAGAAAGGAGCTGTGGCAAAGATCACAGGTAAAGAAGGACTCAAGTTTACTGGCAGTGCGCGTGTGTTTGATGGTGAATTTGAAGCGAATGACGGTATTCGTACCGGTAAAGTGAAGAAAGGCGATGTAGTGGTCATTCGTTACGAAGGCCCCAAAGGTGGCCCAGGTATGCCCGAGATGTTGAAGCCTACCGCAGCGATCATGGGTGCCGGTCTGGGCAAAGATGTGGCATTGATCACCGACGGAAGATTCTCTGGCGGCACACATGGTTTCGTTGTCGGGCACATCTGTCCAGAAGCGCAAGAAGGTGGTAACATAGCCTTGATAAAGGATGGTGACCAGATCACGATCGATGCAGAGAAGAACTCTATCGAGTTTCACATCTCAGATGAAGAGCTAGCAGCGCGCCAAAAACAGTGGGAAGCACCTGCGTTGCGCATCCAAAAGGGCTCATTATACAAATACGCAAAGATTGTTTCATCAGCCTCGCAAGGCTGTGTAACCGACGAGTTTTAGAGTATGCTGTCACCCTGAGCGCGGTCGAAGGGTCATTAACTGATTGTATTTTATGGGAACAAAGACATTGATCAAGACACAAGAAGCGTTAGAGAGATCTGTAAGGATCTCTGGCGCAGAAGCAGTGATCCGCTGCCTACTGGCCGAAGGGGTTGATACCATCTACGGATATCCAGGTGGGGCCATCATGCCTGTCTATGACGAGTTGTATAAGTATCAAGACAAATTGCACCATGTGCTAACTAGGCACGAGCAAGGTGCCACACATTCAGCACAAGGGTATGCAAGGGTTACTGGAAAAGTAGGCGTGGCGATTGCTACATCTGGGCCAGGGGCAACCAACCTTGTTACGGGTATTGCAGATGCACAGATAGACTCTACGCCCATGGTATGCATAACAGGCCAGGTACCACGTCATTTGCTTGGCTCTGATGCTTTTCAAGAAACAGATATCGTAGGGATATCCACACCTGTCACCAAATGGAATTACCAGATCACAAGAGCCGAAGAGATTCCTGAAGTATTTGCCAAGGCATTCTACATAGCCAAGTCTGGAAGACCAGGACCAGTGTTGATCGACATCACGAAGAATGCCCAGTTCGACGAGTTTGATTTTGAGTACAAGAAATGTACAGCGATCAGAAGTTACAAACCTGCGCCCAAACCAGCGATGTTCAAAATTGAAGAAGCTGCCGAAGCGATAAACGAAGCAAAGAAACCTCTGATCGTTTGGGGTCAAGGCATCATTTTGGGCGAAGCAGAAGAAGAACTAAAAACATTGATCGAGAAAGCTGGAATCCCAGCAGCATGGACAATTCTTGGACTTTCGGCATTACCAACCGAACATCCACTAAACGTGGGCATGGTTGGGATGCATGGTAACTATGGACCTAATGTGCTGACCAACGAATGCGATGTGCTCATCGCATTGGGCATGCGTTTCGATGACCGCGTTACAGGTAATCTGGATACCTATGCTAAACAGGCTACGGTATTGCATTTCGAGATAGATCCCGCAGAAGTCGATAAGAACGTGAAAGCAGATGTAGTGGTACTTGGCGACGTGAAGGAGACACTTCAACTATTATTGCCATTGATCAAAGAGAACGCTCATCAGGCATGGCACGAAGAATTCAAAAAGCGAGACGCCATAGAATTCGATAAGGTGATAAAGAACGACCTATATCCCGAAAAGGAAGGATTGACGATGGGAGAGGTCATCAAGGAGATCAACAATGCTTCCGGTGGTGATGCTGTGATCGTTTCCGATGTGGGACAACATCAGATGATCGCTTGCCGTTATGCCAAGTTCAACCACAGCAAGAGCAACCTCACTTCTGGAGGATTAGGAACGATGGGCTTCGCATTGCCAGCTGCTATCGGGGCAAAGATGGGTGCACCAGAACGCGAGGTGGTGGCCATCATTGGAGACGGAAGCTATCAAATGACCATTCAAGAACTAGGCACCATCTTTCAAACCAAAGTGCCCGTAAAAGTGGTGGTGCTGAATAATGATTTCTTAGGAATGGTGCGCCAGTGGCAGCAACTGTTCTTCGATAAGCGCTATGCTTCGACAGAATTGACCAATCCAGATTTTGTGACCATCGCCAAAGGCTATCACATCGAGGCCAAGCGTGTTTCAAAACGCAATGAGTTGGCCTCAGCTGTTCAAGAGATGATCGCTAGCAAGGATGCCTATTTCTTAGAAGTCTGTGTCGAGAAAGAAGATAATGTGTTTCCGATGATTCCTTCTGGTGCATCGGTCTCAGATATAAGATTAAGCTGATCATGGAAGAGAAAAGAACATTCACCATATCGATCTACAGCGAGAACACAGTAGGTCTACTGAACAGGGTCTCAGGGATATTTGTAAAACGTCATATCGGGATCGATAGCCTAAATGTCTCTGAGTCAGAGATCGAAGACGTTTTTCGCTTTGTGTTCGTGGTACATACCACCGAGAAGTGGGTGAAACGCATTGTGGGCCAGATCGAAAAACAGGTAGATGTGATCCGCGCCTATTACCATACCGATGAAGAGACGATCTTCCAGGAAACGGCCTTGTTCAAGATCAAGTCCGACCTGTTATTCGACGAACGACAAATTCAGAACATCATTAAAGAGAGCTATTCAGAGATCGTGACGGTCGCACGCGACTTCTTTGTCATTTCTAAATCTGGAAGAAGAAGCGAGATCGAAGCGCTTTATGACGAATTGAAACCCTATGGGATCATGCAGTTTGTACGTTCCGGACGCGTTTCGGTATCAAAGACCGAAATGCCGATCACAGAATTATTGAAAGAATTTCATCTAGACTAATTTTCGAATCGAACATATCAACTAATAAACTAGAAAAAATGAGCAACTACTTTAATACGCTTTCACTTCGTGAGCAACTAGAGCAATTAGGCAAATGCCGATTTATGGACAGGTCGGAATTTGAAGAAGGTGTGCAAGCATTAAAGGGAAAAAAGATAGTCATCGTAGGTTGTGGCGCACAAGGTTTGAACCAAGGTCTGAACATGAGAGATTCTAGCCTGGACGTTGCGTATGCTTTACGCGAGGGTGCCATCAAAGAGCAACGCCAATCGTACAAGAACGCTACTGGGAATAACTTCAACGTAGGTACGTATGAAGAATTGATTCCTACGGCAGACCTGGTGTGTAACCTCACACCAGACAAACAGCACTCATCGGTGATCGATGCTGTGATGCCCTTGATGAAGCAAGATGCCACACTTGCATACTCGCATGGCTTCAATATTGTTGAAGAAGGAAAACAGATCCGTAAAGACCTAACGGTGATCATGGTAGCACCCAAATGCCCTGGTACCGAAGTGCGTGAAGAATACAAGCGTGGTTTCGGTGTGCCGACACTTATTGCGGTGCATCCAGAGAACGACCCGCATGGTAGAGGCTTGAGCGAGGCTAAGGCCTACGCGGCTGCTACTGGAGGTGACCGTGCCGGTGTGTTAGAATCTTCTTTTGTGGCCGAGGTGAAGAGCGACCTTATGGGCGAGCAGACCATCCTTTGTGGGGTGTTGCAAACAGGCTCTATCCTTTGCTTCGATAAGATGGTAGAAAAAGGCATCGCCCCAAATTATGCTGCAAAACTCATCCAGTATGGTTGGGAGACCATCACCGAAGCATTAAAGCATGGTGGTGTCACCAACATGATGGATCGTTTGGGCAATCCTGCCAAGATCAAAGCCTTTGACCTTTCCGAAGAATTGAAAGCGATCATGCGCCCACTATTCCAAAAGCATATGGACGAGATCATCTCTGGTCATTTCTCAAAGACCATGATGGAAGATTGGGCGAACGATGATAAGAACTTGCTAGGTTGGCGTGCCGCCACAGGGGAGACTGCTTTTGAAAAGACTCCAGCTACCGATGCGCACATTCCTGAACAAGAATATTTTGATCATGGAGTGTTGATGGTCGCTTTTGTGAAGGCAGGGGTCGAGTTGGCTTTCGAGACTATGACAGAAGCGGGGATCATAGAAGAGTCAGCATATTACGAGTCATTGCACGAAACTCCGCTGATCGCCAATACGATCGCTAGAAAGAAATTGTATGAGATGAATCGGGTGATTTCAGATACCGCTGAATACGGTTGCTATCTCTTTGACCATGCTGCCAAACCATTGCTTACGGATTTTATGAAAGGAGTTGATACAGATATCATAGGGAAGGCTTTTTCAAGCGGAGACAATGGTGTCGACAATCAGAAATTGATCGCTGTCAATGCCGCTATCAGAAACCATCCGGTGGAAGCTATAGGCGAAGTGCTACGCGCTTCCATGACAGCGATGAAGAAGATCGTGTAAATGAGCAAGACGCTACAAACATACATACCGCATCTATTGGATGTAGAAAAGGCAGCTTCGCGCCTTAAGGGCATTGCCATGCAAACTCCTTTGATGCAGAATCACACGTACGCTGATCGATTTGAGGCCAATGTATCGTTGAAGCGCGAAGACCTACAGCAGGTGCGGTCCTATAAGATACGAGGCGCATACAACAAGATCTCTTCACTATCTGAAGAGGAAAAAAAGCGTGGCATCGTTTGTGCCAGTGCGGGCAATCATGCACAAGGCGTAGCTTTATCTTGCAAGAAGCTGGGAATACAGGGCACTATTTTTATGCCTTCACCCACACCAAAGCAGAAGGTAGAGCAAGTACGCATGTTTGGAGGAGATGCCGTCAACATCGTCCTGACAGGCGATGCATTTGATGATTCGTACCATGCAGCTATGTCCGAATGTGAGAAGCTTCAAAAAGTATTTGTTCACCCGTTCGATGATGAGAAAGTCATTGAGGGACAAGCAACGGTTGGTGTAGAGATCTATCATCAAACCGATACTCCCATAGATTACTTATTCGTTCCCGTGGGCGGTGGCGGACTCATCTCTGGGTTGAGTGCTGTCTTCAAAGAGCTTTCACCTAAAACTCAGATCATTGGCGTTGAACCTGAGGGCGCACCCTCGATGAAAACTTCGTTAGAGCAAGGAGAGATCGTAACGCTCTCTGATATCGAACACTTTGTGGATGGAGCTGCTGTAAGGCGTGTGGGTACAAAAGCCTATGCCATCTGTCAACAAAACCTAAGTGATATGCTTGTCGTATCTGAAGGGAAGATCTGTCAGACCATTCTAGATCTGTATAACAAAGATGCAATCGTTGTAGAGCCTGCGGGAGCATTGACCTTGGCCGCACTAGATCAATATGCCGATAAGATCAAAGGAAAGAATGTAGTGTGTATCGTTAGCGGAAGCAATAACGATATCACGCGAATGGCAGAGATCAAGGAGCGCGCATTGCTTCATGCGAAATTGAAACATTATTTCATCATACGATTTCCGCAAAGGGCTGGCGCACTAAAGGAGTTTGTGGCAGAGATCCTGGGGCCTGATGATGACATTACCTATTTCGAGTACTCTAAGAAACACTCCCGTGAGAACGGCCCCGCCGTGGTAGGTGTTGAGTTGAAGCGTACCGAAGATTTCGAACCATTGGTAACCAGAATGAAAGAGCATAACTTCTTTGGGGATTACTTGAATGACAAGCCGGACTTGTTTCAATACCTTGTCTGAAGTACGAGGTCAGAAGTACGAATTACGAGTGAAAAGTAACAAGAAACCAGAAACAACAAACAATACCATTAGCGAATGACAATAATGGTTTTTGAAGAATGAAGTGGGCAAAGGAACAGCGAAACAACAAGTACTTCGAACTTTTTGCTTCAAGCTTTTAACTGAACCATCAACTAACAGCTAACGACATGCAAACCAACATACCCGAGACCTTTCAGATCACATCACTTGTACATCAAGACACCTACTTGGTAAATGGTGAGCTGAAGCAATGGACAGGCGAAATGACGGAGGTCCATTCTTCCATTTGTACGCTTAATGACAAAGGAGAGATGTTGCCAACATTATTGGGAAGCATCCCGAGAATGCGAGACGAAGCTGCCGCAGAGGCGTTAGACGCAGCCTGCAACGCTTATGACAAAGGTAATGGGGCATGGCCTACCATGAAGGTTTCAGAGCGCATCGAGGCCATGGAGACCTTCGTAGAGATCATGAAGACCAAGCGTGAGGAAGTGGTAAAGTACCTAATGTGGGAGATTGGTAAGAACTTGCCAGATTCTCAAAAAGAGTTTGACAGAACAGTAGCTTACATCTACGATACTATAGAAGATTACAAAGAGCTGGATCGCAAAAGTGCCAAGTTCCACTTGCATGAAGGTGTACGTGCACACATTCGTCGTGGTCCGTTGGGAGTGGTATTATGTCTGGGGCCCTACAACTATCCGCTTAATGAGACCTTTGCACTGCTCATCCCAGCGATACTTATGGGAAACACCTGTATCTTCAAACCTGCAAAACACGGTGTGTTGTTATTATCTCCACTGCTGGAAGCATTTCACAAAGCATTTCCGAGGGGCGTGGTCAATATTGTATATGGGCGCGGTAGAGAAGTAGCTGCACCCATCATGAAAACAGGAAAGATAGATGTGCTGGCCTTGATCGGGAACAGCAAATCGGCCATCGCTCTGCAAGACCAGCACCCTAACAAAAATCGTTTACGTTTGGTATTAGGCTTGGAAGCAAAAAATCCAGCTATCGTATTGCCAGATGCTGATCTGGATCTGGCCGTGAACGAATGTATTGCCGGAACGCTTTCCTTTAACGGGCAGCGTTGTACGGCTTTGAAGGTCGTGTATGTGCATGATGGGATCAAAGATGAATTTTTGAAACGTTATTGCAAGGCAGTAGATAACCTGAAGTTTGGCAACCCCTGGGACGAAGGAGTAAAGCTTACACCACTGCCAGAGCCAGGCAAGCCAGACTACATCCAAGAGTTGATCGATGATGCCACCGAAAAAGGGGCAAAGGTGCTCAATAAAAAGGGAGGAGAGCGTTCAGAGAACTATATTTTCCCCGCTGTGTTGTATCCTGTGAGCAAAGCGATGCGTGTGTATCATGAGGAACAGTTTGGACCTGTGGTACCTGTTATTTCATTCTCAGATATTCAACAACCCATCGACGACATCGAAGAGAACAATTATGGTCAGCAAGTAAGCCTTTTTGGCAAGGATGTGTATACCTTGGCGCCGCTGATCGACAACTTGGTCAACCTTGTGTGTCGCGTGAACATCAACAGTTCGTGCCAACGCGGACCAGACGTGTATCCGTTTACAGGAAGAAAGGACTCTGCCGTAGCTACGTTAAGTGTGCACGATGCGTTGCGTTCGTTCTCCATCCGAACCTTTGTGGCTTCTAAGGACAACGAGCATAACAATGAGATTCTCAAAAAACTGCTAGAGACGAAAGTGTCAAACTTTGTGAGTACGGATTACATTTTATAGCCCAAAGGATTCAAGACCTTTCAATTTTGCTGCTAAACGCATATCGCGTATCTATAGTAAGATACGGCTAAGTAGTACAATAAAGAATTATGGACCATACTGATGTTAAAGACCTTGCTTCTGACGATCGCTTAAAGATCAAAGCACTCTACAATAGCTTTAAGGCAGAATTCATAGGCTTTGGCAGGCGTTATGGCCTTACTGATGACGAATTGAAGGATGTATATCAAGAATCATTTTTGGCACTTCGCAAACAGGCATTGAATGGTAAGTTATTCCAGGTAAAAAGTAGTTTGAAGACCTATCTCTTTGGTATCGGAAAACATAAGATCTACGATATGGCTAAGGAGAAAAAATTGCATGTTCCCTATGATGCCATGCAATGGCAAGAAGGAGAAGAGGACATTGAATTCTCTGAGCCGCCTTCAATGCTCACGCCTCAGCAAGCCTTGTTACGGGAGCACTTCAATAACTTAGGGAAAAAATGCCAAGAGGTGTTAACCCTGTTCTACTACAGAGGACTAAGTATTGCAGAGATCGTAGTACATGCCGGTTATGCCAGTGAAAATGTGGTGAAAGCCCAGAAATCACGATGCATGAAAAGTTTAAAAGAGAAGATTCGTAACGCGGCAATAGCATGAGAAGAGCGTATTTATTGGATAGACACATACAAGGACGTTTGACACCCAAAGAGCAAGCAGAGTTTGATCGATTGTTAGAAACAGATGCTACCTTTCGTGATGAAGTATCGTTTGCCGAAGATGTACAAAAGGTTGCTGAAGTAGAAGCGGACGCTAACTTCCTTTCCATGTTAAAAGAGTTTGAAAAGGAAGAACCCATAGACGAAGAAAAGCCAGTCATCAAGCTACCGCGATATCGATGGATGGCAATTGCTGCATCATTTGTTATCCTACTTGGCCTCAGCATATATTTTGTATTGAATGCTGAGACTTCCCCAGAAGATTTGTTTGCCGAGCATTTTGAACCCTACAGAAATGTAGTGCATCCCATCACGCGCGGTAAACCTGCTGAAGACGAGAAGACCCAAGCATTTTTAGCCTATCAGAACGAGGAATACGATAACGCGATCACATTGTTTGACAAGTTGTATGAACAAGAAGGCCAACCCTATTATCTCTTCTATAAGGCCAATGCACTTCTAGAACTGAATAGCAATGATGAGGCGATTGCCATTTTGCAAAAATCTGATCAACTGGGCGAGTTTGCAGATCGCTCAGCATGGTATTTGGCATTGGCATATCTAAAAGTAGAAGACACAGAAAAGGCAAAAGAACACCTACAGCAGATTGTTGGAGCCCAGAAGTACAATCATGTGAAGGCAGCAGAACTCTTGCAGCAATTAGACTGATCGCCTTTTGTACAGAGATCCCAACACGCAGAAGGCGAATACGATTCCCAATGCCCAATACCACCATGGGGTAGATGAAGCAATAGGGCTGTTATCGCCGATCAGTACAAAGCCTGCCCAGTAGTAAGGATGCTTCAACTCGGGTTCTTGAGTAGTTTTAAGGTATTCCAATTTTGCATTATGTAAGGCTTCAGATTTTGAATGGCCTTTGTTCAGCTGCTCGTAAAAATTGACAACAATATCCTTGCTTGATGTGTCATCGACCGTCCACAGAGTGGAAACGACACTTTTGGTACCAGCGTTGAAGAAACCTCGTGCCAAACTCATTACACCTTCCCCTTGCTGAATTTCTCCAACGGAAGTATTGCAAGCGCTTAACACGACCATATCTGCTTGCGTCTTATAGGCATAGACCTCATCCATAAAAAACTTTTTATCCGCAAAAGCTATCCAATGATTGTCATTGTCACCCATATCGGCATGCGTAGAAAGATGGAGTATGCGGTTCTTATCTAGTTGCTGAGTGAATTCCTCGGTTGTGGCTGAGGCATTCTCAAACAAGTTTCCTTTCATCAAGCTAGTAGCGTCACTAGCTTCGCTACTACTGTTTGGCAAGGAGTTCAATCCCAATCGTGTGAAGTCTACGGGAGCAAAGGCAGAAAATTGATCGGGTGTATCATACATCAAAGAGGCCATTTGTTCTAGCAATGAAATGGAATATGCATATCGGATGGTTGCTTCTTCAATAAGATAGCGTTCAGGACTTTGAGAGATCAGCAAGGCCTCTAACGGCAATTGTTGTAAAGCTCCATCAGGAATGACCAATACATTCTTTCCTTTGAGCTTCGAAAGCATATCTTTTGGGAACAAAGCATTGAAGACTGCTTGCGACACGTCAAAATATGATAAGTTAGAACTGTAGTTATACTCTCTGATCAATTTGATCATCTTGCTCAGGTCTTCCTTGAAGTTTTCACCTCCAACTTTAAAGAGCTCGGAACCATCTTCTGCGGTCAGTAAACCATAGGCTTGATCTTCTCCCAATAAATAGTGAACAACGATATCATCATTGGTCACATAATGGTTTCTGAAGGTTACGTGATCAATGATAGGTAATTGCTTCCGGTATTGGGCGTATTTTGGATAGGTTTTGGTGATCTCTTCCAAAAAGAGGTGATACCTTCTCTTGACTTTAAAAATAGAATCTCTGAGGGTTTGCGTCAGTTTTTCGTTTGCGGATTCGGTATTCTTTAATGCGCTTTCAGTAAGGGCAATGGTGCGCTTTAGGGTGAAGTCTTGTTTGGCAATGCTGTCGGGTAGTTGCGACAATGCTTTGGCCTTCTCATGAGTGATATCTTCCAACAGCAACAGCGCCTTGTTGCGCTCCATAAAGTAAAAGGCCTTCTCTGAACGGTTCAACAGATAACAGGCTTCCACAGCTTTGCCATATAATTTGGCGCTTTGCTCGCGCCAATAGAGTTTTGATCTAAATTCCGAGCTGTATGCTCTAATGATGTCGATCAGTTGATCCGCAGTCTCAAAAGTGGCCATAGCGGCTTCTAAGTGGGCTTTGTCGTTGTCATGTTCATAGTAGGTGAGCCAGGCGTTTGCTTTGGTGGTAAGATGATTGAGCAGCGAAAGCTTGTCGCTAGTAAGTGCTAAGGTCTCTGCATCCGGTAAACGTTTAATGTCTTGGGTATAGCCTTTTTGACCTGTAACCAACTCGATAGCTTGTTGGTAATATTGCATACCCCGCGAAAATTGATTCTGTTCAATGTAGAAGTCACCGAGGTTTTCGTAGGGAGAACTATACAAACTGTCTAATTCAATAGCATTATTTAAATAATGTAATGACTCCTGTTGATGTTTTAATTTTTGATAACAAACACCTATACTATTGTATACTCTTGCTAGATTTCTATTTGAGAAACTTTTCTTAGCAGATAGCACATTATTAAAATTATTGAGTGCTCTAACATAGTCGCCTAGTTCAATTGATAGGTTCCCATGTATTTGCGAAATTTCTGCTTCTACCAACGGTTTTCTTATATTATTAATGATCAACAAGGAGTCAGCAATGTGTAGATTTTGAATGATGTCTGATGTAAATGCCGTATAGCCCATAGTGGCATATATATCAGCCAAATAAATGTGTGATTTTATCAATCTGATTGATGATTCGTTATTGTTTGAATAATAAGTGACACAATTTTTGAATCGCTCAACTGCTTTTTGATAATCGCCTATCTTCTCATATAAGTATGCTATTTCTCTATTCGCATTTTGGGTCCTCTTATCTTCTTTACCCAATCCTATCAATTTGTTATATGCTTCAATAGCCTTGAACGGATTTCCTTGAAAGTTTTCAAATACTCCCAGATTGTATAATGACTTTTTAAGTGAAGCAACGTTGACAGGTCTCAATTGTTCTTTTAATGAGATTGATTGCCTAGTCGCTTTGATAGCCAGACTAAGTGTATGGCTATCTTTTCGGCCTTCGTCCTTCCACTTTTTGTAATACCACTTGCTACCAAGGTCGTGATAGTTTTCGGCTAACACATTTTTGTCATTATTTAGTATCAAGTATGAAAAAAGGGAATCGAGCTTATACTGCTTGACTTCGCTTTCAATGTTTGACCCAATGATTTCTCTAAGTGACTCGGTTTGACCAACAACGGCAAGAGGAAGAAGTATTGTAGAGATAAAAAAAAGCAAATACCTAAAGATCATTTCACTAAGATAGTAATATGATCTTTAGACTACTAATATGTGTGCGTGATAGTTACTTCTGTTTCGGTGCATAAACTCTGCCGCCAGCAAAGTAAGTGTCGAGGTTTGTGTTGTTGCTTGTAAAGTCTGTAAAGAATGCACTTTTTATTTCTAATGGAGATAGATCAGGTCTTTCTACCATCATCCAAAACAACCGAGCACTTACCAGAGGAGCACTGAATGAGGTTCCCGATACAACGATAGCCCCTTGACTGCTATCGCTTTGTGAATTGAGTAAGTTGACCTCGACTTCATTCAAGGTAAAAGGAGCAGCTACATCAATGCTTATGGTTCCGAAATTGGAGAAAGGGTCCTTATCAATGGTATTGCCATTTGTTTCATACCCGCCGACGGCAACAATATTTTCAGACGTATATCCAGATGGTAAATGAGACACAGATGCGTCGGTATCTTCTCCACAATTTCCTGCAGAAGCTACAAAAAGGGCAGAATCACTAAGGTCGTCGATGTAACTTTTCATCACTCCAAAGGAGGTTATTTCTCCGGGATTCGAAGTGGCTCCAAAACTAGCGTTTATCAGTTTGATCGCTCCTCTTGAGCCATCTTGGCTAGTTGCAAGTTGGATCTCATTGATATATGCCATGGCGCAGACAATATTCCAATAGCTGCCTACCCCTTGAGAATCAAACACTTTTAGGGGTAAGATGCTATAATCTATAGGTTCACTAGATTCAGTAAGTAGTTCAAGTTCGTTTGTTAGGGTTTTGGTTACTAATGTGCCGTGGCCTATACCTTGGTGATCATCAAAAAAGTTATCATTTCCATCTACAAAGTTCCATCCTAGGCCATCATATACTTCTTCACAGGGTAAAGAATCATTGATGTAACTGTTTGCAGCTCCATTGTATATGATGCTTTGATCAGGATATTGCCCAGCCAGATCTATTCCAGTATCCAAAATGGCTATCACATTCTGAGAGTCTGACTCAAAACCATCAGCACCTTGGCCACTGAGATTAAAATTCATAGTACTATTTGGGATTTCGTTGGAGCCGATTCCGAATATAAAGTTTAAGTCACCTTCTACATCTGCATCTCCACCATCCTCATTCTTAAGATTGTCAAGTTTGGTTTCAATACCAAAATCGAGTGCAGCTCGCTCAAAAGTAACTAAGACGGGAGAAACACCACCGCAAGAACACAATTCTACCTCAGACATGGTTTCAAGAAGAGCATTTATGTCTTCGGCATCTGCATTGTCAACATTCAGATCATAGTATTTTTGGAGTACCGCCTTAGTGGCTTCAACCCTGCTTAGCTCTCCTGTAGGACCACCAGAAAGTATGAAGGTCAGATCTTCCTGGGGAAAGCGAAAGACTAGCTGGTTTGTGGGATCGAGAAAACCACAAGGTTGCTCATTGTTAGTTCCGTCGCCGTCTTCACTGCAACTGCTTAACGGGGTCATTACTACAAACAATATCAAAATAAATGCAAATCGTTTCATGAGTACATGTTTTTATAGTTTGTAGTGAGTCTGTTGGGGCAAGGAAAAGGTTAACAATGACTGGAAATAAACATCAGCTCTTTGTGTCAATAAAATGCGTAATAAATGAAGACAAATAGCTGACAATAGATACTTAATATATTTAAAGATATAAAAAATGCAAAGCCGAAGCAAGTTGCTTCGGCTTTTGTAATGCCTCTTCGTTAAATTAGTAAGACAACCCATAATAGTCGCAGACGGCATAGTAGTCGTTGACATCTACGCCAGCTTCTTTAAGCACAGATAAGGAAGAGTTGTTAACACGACTGGCAGGATCTACACTAGTGGGTTCTATCAGGATGACCCTTCCTTTGACTAGATCACCTGCACTGATCGATACGGGAACTCCTGATGCATCAGCATAGTCAAAATCGATTCCTCCCAGACCTATGTTTACATCAACTGCGTGAGGAAAGCCAAAATCGTCTGCAGGGCATGGAACTGGGAACCATACTTGAGAGGAGCCTTCTTGTAAGTATGACAAAATTGCATAGGTGTCTATGACCTCCTGAGTCAATGCAGACAAGGAAACTCCGTCGAAAGTACCACTGAACGTAGACGCATCAAAGGTATGGGCCGTTACATTGGCATTGCCGTCTAGGCCGTCAGCACCATCCTGTCCATCTACCCCAGCGATACCCTGCGGGCCTTCAGGGCCAATGGCGCCGTCCATACCATCCTCGGCAGAGCAAGCTACGGTAAAAATTGTCATTAATACTGCTAAGAAACAGGCAGTTCTGGTAATTAGTGTCTGTAAAGTTTTCATTTTAATAAGATTTTGATTAATACGTCACTTGGTCTGCCCATTTTATGAAAGGTTAACATGTCTTTCGAAAAAAACTTAAAAAGGTATATTTAATGCTACTGTTCAGACGTTTATGGTCACTAGGTCTCAGATAGAGAAGTATCATAATCCTAATGGTTGCCCTCTTTGCTAGTCGCAATAGATAGCGTCATTGCTACTTTTTATTTTCCAGTTAAAGGTTAAAACCCTGCAACCAGCTTTGCCAGTCGTGGCAGGTTTTTATTGCAGTTACTATAGTTTCTCTAAACTTTCTATGTTTCAATCACATTCCCTCTCTATCTCCCCAAAAGGGGAGAAGTTCCCCTCCTTTAGAGGGATAAAGGGAGGTTATGTGTACAAAGAATTTCATTCTTGTTTAAAAATATCGTTTTTAAATCCATAGAGGTTTATTTCTTTTCAATGTTAACCTTCTAGTGCAAGTTTTTACTAAAGGATATAATAATCAATAAAACATTAGAAGATGAAAAGTAGCATCAAGCTAATTACATTATGCGCAGTATCGCTAATTTGTAATTTCAATACGGCACAAGAATCAGGAAAGACCTATTATCTGCAAAACGCTATTGTAGATAAGTACTTAGACGTACAATGGGCAAAGACAGCCAATGGGACACCACTCCATTTATGGCCCTACAACGGTAAACAGGCACAACAATTTGCATTAGAAGATGCTGGCAATAATTATTTCTACATCAAATCTGCGGTTGCAGACAATATGTATCTGCATGTAGAAAACCGTTCTGACAAACCTAAGGCTAGACCTTTGATCTGGAAAGGAAAAGGTAATGATAACACAAAATGGTCATTTATTCCTGCGTCAGACGGGTTCTATTTTATTCGTTCGAAGAAAGGGACTTATTTAGAGGTGAAAGATGCCAAAAAGCACGACGGCGCACCTATTTGGATGTGGAAGTTTAACGAACAGAAAAATCAACAATGGAGATTCAAAGAAGTCCCAAAGAAGAACGTCTATAAGCCTGAGGTTTCACTAGATGGCCTTCCTAGCAATAAACTAGAATTTTTCAAAGAAGATGTGCAGCTTGCACCAATTACTAATTTATGCCCAAGCACATTAGTAGGTGGAGACCTTGAGTTTGGCGGCAATGGGCCTAAGGTATTCGGTTCTGTATTTCTTTATCGTAGTGATAATGATAAAGAACTTATTGCACGTATACATTTTAATGCACGCGAGACAAAGAGCGACTTTATAACGGGTAGGTCAGAAGTTAAGGGCTTTTGGGAGATACCTGTTTATCGTGCTCCTTATGGCACGTACATCAACGGAATAGTAGGTAAGCCTTTTTCTCAGACCAACTTCGAGAAAGTATTGCAAGGTGGTGGTCAGAACGAGATCTTTGGCGGTGGCGACGGCACACCTCATAACCTAACCGTAGGTAATGGTCTAGATGACAAGGGGCATGTCGCCCTCATAAAATTGGTAGGAGATACTGGAGGCTGGGATATTAGTACAGATAGCAATTGTAAGAATGATACAAGATTATTGAAAATCGTGTTCGACACGATTACGCTAGAGCTTATCAGACAAAAACAATAATCGACCTGATTTTTGAAGCTCCTAACATGGATGGATTTTATTTTTCTTCAGTACTAGACAGATGGTCAGTAGAAAACAGATGGTCAGTAGAAATTTGTGGTATAGTAGAATAGATATACTATATGATATATTAAGGAATGCTGTAGGCGCGTAAGACCATTTGTAGAGGTAGTAAATGATAGCACAGCCGCTAGAATAACAATAAAAACCTCAAAGAACTTGATCCATGGTAGTTCTTTGGGGTTTAGTTATTAGGGTCATTATATCTCAAATGATCGTCGACTGTCCCATGTCGATGTTGTCTTTGTTGATAAACAACTCGCCATCATAGTTTTGAATGTAATCAGCGATAAAGGCACCAACCTTGGCTGTACCGTATCGACTTTCAGGATTTAGGTCTGGGGTCACGATACCCAGCTCTAAAGAGCGTTCTACCGCCTGGTGGATCAGTTCTGCCTCATCAACAAGGTCGAAGTGTTCCAGCAACATGGCAGCCGATAGGATAGAAGCGACCGGGTTGGCAATATCCTTCCCTTTGGCTTGCGGATAGGAGCCGTGGATCGGCTCAAAGAGCGCGATCTCACTGCCCACAGAGGCAGAGGCCATCAGCCCGATAGAACCACCAATGATACTGGCCTCATCAGAAATGATATCGCCAAACATGTTCTCGGTGAGTACCACATCAAACTGTTTTGGGTTCAGGATGATCTGCATGGCCGCATTGTCTACAAACAAAAAGTCTAGCTGTACATCCGAATAGCTTTTACCGATAGCTGTCACGATCTTTCGCCAGAGGCGAGAGGTCTCCAACACATTGGCCTTGTCGACCAGGGTGAGCTTTTTTCTTCGATTTCTTGCCGCCTTAAAGGCCAAATGGGCAATGCGTTCGATCTCTTCTTTAGCATAGGCACATAGGTCGCTGGCATAATTGCCGTCTTCTGAAAGCTGTTTCTCCCCAAAATAGATGCCACCGGTCAATTCACGATAAATTGTGAAATCAGCGCCCTCGATAATATCTCTTCGCAATGGAGATTTGTCTAGCAAGGTAGCATAGGCCTTCATTGGGCGAATATTGCCAAATAGCCCCAATGTTTTTCGAAGCTTTAGCAGGCCTTGCTCTGGGCGTATCTTGGCAGAAGGGTTGTTGTCGTATTTTGGGTCGCCAATGGCACCGAACAAAACGGCATCTGAGTTTTCGCAAACGTCCAAAGTTCCTTGTGGGAGCGGATCCCCTGTTTTGTCGATAGCAATGGCGCCAACCAATGCCTCTGTGTATGTGAACTCGTGGTCATAGACCTCAGCAATGGCATTTAGTGTTTGTATGGCTTGCGCAGTGACTTCTGGCCCGATACCGTCACCCGCTAGTACGGCAATCTTCAAATTCATAATCGTCTGTTAGTTGTTTTTTGAAACTTCGAAGGTTTCGATCGTGTCTTTTAGATTTACAAGATAGTCAATGTCGTCATAACCATTTTGCAAACAGGTCTTTTTATAAGGATTGATGTCGAAGGATTCTTGTTTTCCTGTAGAAAGAATGGTGATGACCTGGCTGTCAAGGTCTATTTCGATATCAGTCTTGGGGTCATTCTCGATCTCAGAGAAAATGGCCTTTAAGAATGCTGGAGACACCTGCACAGGAAGCAACCCATTGTTCAAGGCATTTCCTTTGAAGATATCTGCGAAAAAACTAGATACCACTGCTTTGAACCCATATCCGGTCAATGCCCAAGCAGCGTGCTCACGACTACTTCCGCAGCCAAAATTATTACCAGCCACGAGGATCGGTCCAGAGAATTTGGTGTCATTCAGTGGAAAGTCTGGTTTGAGACTACCATCCTTGTCAAAACGCCAATCACGAAATGCGTTGTCGCCGAAGCCCTTTCGGTCCGTGGCTTTTAAAAAGCGTGCTGGAATGATCTGGTCGGTATCAATATTCTCAATGGGCAATGGTACTGCCGATGTGTTTAGTTTGGTAAACTTTTCCATGGGTTAGAATTGTTCGGTAATGTCAACGATCTTGCCTTCAACAGCTGTTGCAGCAGCCATCAGGGGACTTGCTAAAATAGTACGCGCCCCTTGGCCTTGACGACCTTCGAAGTTTCGGTTAGAGGTAGAGATGCAATATTCCCCAGCGGGAATTTTATCATCGTTCATGGCCAAACAAGCAGAGCAACCGGGCTGACGTAATTCAAATCCAGCTTCCATGAAAACTTTATCTAAACCTTCCACCACAATTTGGCGCGCCACTTGTTGTGAGCCAGGAACGATCAATGCATTGACATTGGGTGCTTTTTGTTTTCCTTTTATATAGTTGGCTGCTGTACGGAAATCTTCGATGCGCGAGTTGGTACAGCTGCCGATAAAGACATAGTTGATCGGTTTTCCGATGAGTTTCTCTCCCTTTTGGAACCCCATGTATTGCAATGACTTTTCAAAAGATGCACCTTCTTCCTGCGGAATGCTGTCAAATACTTTGATGCCCATGCCAGGATTGGTACCATAGGTAAGCATCGGAGCAATATCTTCTGCATCAAAATGATATTCTTCGTCAAATGCAGCATCCTCATCGCTTGGAAGTGTCTTCCAATAGGCTACCTTCTTCTCGAAATCTTCACCTTTTGGTGCAAACGTTCTTCCTCTCACATATTCGAAAGTAGTTTCATCGGGCGCGATCATACCACCACGGGCACCCATTTCGATACTCATATTGCAAACGGTCATTCTTCCTTCCATGGACATGTCGCGAAATACATCACCGGCATACTCGGCAAAATAACCCGTGCCAGCATCTGTGCCCAGCTTTGCGATGATGTACAAAATGACATCCTTGGGATGTACGCCCTTCTTTAGTTTGCCATTTACCGTAATGCGCATGCTCTTGGGTTTGGGAAGCAATAGGCATTGGCTTGCAAATACCTGTGCAACCTGACTCGTGCCAATTCCGAATGCGATAGTGCCAAAGGCTCCGTGTGTAGAGGTATGGCTATCGCCGCAGACCATGGTCATGCCTGGTTGCGTGATACCTAGCTCGGGCGCCATGACATGCACAATACCCTGATACTGATGGCCTAGACCAAATAAAGTAATACCATGTTTATTACAGTTCTCAGTGAGTGTTTTCACTTGATTTCGCGATAATAGGTCTTGGATGGGAAGGTGTTGGTCTTGGGTAGGTACATTGTGATCTGCAGTGGCCACGATCTGATCGGGACGAAAGATAGGAATTCCACGCTCCTCTAGCTCGCTAAAAGCTTGTGGGCTGGTCACTTCGTGGATCAGATGTTTATCGATATACAGTACTTGTGGGCCATTTTCGATGGTATGAACCACATGACTGTCCCAAACTTTGTCGAATAAGGTCTTTCCCATTAGGCAATGATCTCTTTGTAGACTTTAGTATTCTTAACAATTTGATGGATATCCGCATCAACGACCTCTTTCTTCCTATCTGCAAACTTCAAGAATTCTTGATACACTTCATCTAGTTGAAGTTTGGTCAGCTCATACCCGACATTTTTTGCACGGTAGGCTAGTGCAGCACGACCACTACGTGCCGTGAGTACGATGGCAGATTCTGAGACGCCCACATCCTTTGGGTCTATGATCTCGTAGGTCTCACGGTTCTTGATCACACCATCTTGATGAATGCCAGAGCTATGAGCAAAGGCGTTAGAGCCTACGATGGCCTTGTTGGGCTGCACCGGCATGCCCATACTCTCAGAAACCATTCTACTAGTATCGTAGAGAAGTTTGGCGTTGATGCTGGTGTCCAAATTAAGGTAAGGGTGTTGACGTAAGATCATCACAACTTCCTCGAGCGAGGTGTTTCCTGCACGTTCGCCAATACCATTGATGGTACATTCTATTTGGCGAGCCCCGTTGATCACCCCTGAGATCGAGTTGGCCGTGGCCAACCCAAGGTCGTTGTGGCAATGGCAAGAAAGGATAGCTTTATCGATCCCGGTCACGTTCTCTCTTAGATATTTCATCTTGGCACCGTATTCCTCTGGTAGGCAATATCCTGTTGTATCTGGAATGTTTAGCACTGTGGCTCCTGCTTTGATGACCTCTTCACAGACCTTTGCCAAGAATTCGTTGTCAGTACGACCTGCATCTTCTGCATAGAACTCGACATCCTCAACAAAAGACCTTGCGAGTTTCACCGCCGCTATGGCACGTTCGATGATCTCTTCGCGCGTGGCTCTGAATTTGTGGGTGATATGAGAATCGGAAGTGCCGATACCTGTATGTATTCTAGGTCTTTTGGCATATTTTAATGCTTCGGCAGCGACTTCGATATCTTTCTTCACAGAACGTGTTAGACCGCAGACTGTGGCATTTTTTACAACTTTGGAGATCTCCTCGACCGATTTGAAATCACCTGGGCTAGAGATTGGGAAGCCTGCCTCGATGACATCGACACCTAATTCGTCCAAACGGCTTGCAATGACCAGTTTCTGCTCGGTGTTCAGCTTACATCCGGGCACTTGTTCACCGTCCCTCAAGGTAGTGTCGAATATGTATACTTTATCTTTGTTCATAGTGTTTTGTTGGCTTTTCTTCTTTTTTGAATTACGAATTTAATATTTTGGTAGTTTGTAAGTTTTAGTTGGCCTTTTTTCCATTACAATGCTTAACACAACTTGTTGATACATAATAAGCAGTTAATCAGTGCATTACATTGAAAAACATTACAATGACTAACGGGCAGAAAGACAGTTTGTTCATTTTGGTGAGATCACTCTCCAAGTCAGAGAAGCGGCAGTTTAAGCTGTACGTAGGCCGGTTGGGCGTGAATGCCGAGTCCAAGTTTTTGATGCTTTTCAATACACTGGATAAGATGAAGGCATACGACGAAGCCGTTATTTTGAACAAGGGCTTTGTGAAGAAGCAGCAATTGTCTAATCTAAAAGCGCATCTATACAAGCAGATCCTTATCAGTCTAAGATTGAATCCTGCACATCAGAACATTCGTTTGCAGATACGTGAGCAACTTGATTTTGCTACCATCTTATATCAAAAAGGACTCTATAAACAGAGTTTGAAAACATTGGACAAGGCGAAGACCATGGCGATGGACAATGATGAGAACAACTTGGCCTATGAGATCGTCGAGTTAGAGAAGGTCATAGAAACGCAATACATTACTCGGAGTATCAGCAACAGAGCGGACCAATTGGCAGTTCAAACAAAAGAATTGAGCCAAAAGAATGTTCTGGCCAGCAAGCTTTCTAACCTTTCGTTGCAGTTGTATGGTATCATGCTAAAGACGGGGTACGTACGTAGCGATGCCGAATACCAATACATCACTCAGTATTTCAATGCACGTCTTCCGGAGTGCGACCCTGACACACTTGGTTTTCGCGAGCTGATGTGGTACTACAAGGCGCACCTATGGTATAGCTTTTTGACACAGGATTTTTTAGCGTGCTTCAAATTTGCAAACAAGTATGTCGAGTTGTTTTACGACCACCCGAAACAAATTAGACTGAACCCTGTTTTTTTCCTGAAAGGGAATAATTACCTGCTAGAGGCATTGTACCTCTTGAAGTATCGAACCAAGTTCAAAGAAGTGTTGGAGCGATTGGAGACAACGATAAATGACGGTGGTATTGCTAGTAACGACAATGTGGACTCGCTTTGCTTTCTATATCTTGATAACAATCGGCTAAACCTACATTTTTTAGAAGGCACCTTTGAAGAAGGCGAGGCGTGGGTTGTACCTATTTTAAAAGGGCTGAAGGAATTTCGCAACCAAATAGACCCTCATCATGTCATGGTGTTCTATTACAAGATCGCCTGTCTTTATTTCGGTATGGGCAACCACAAGCAATGCATTGAATACCTCAACAAGATCATCAAGAACACCAGTTTAAAGATGCGCGAGGATCTGATGTGCTTTGCCCGTGTGCTCAGCCTGGTTGCGCATTACGAAGCAGGGATGGACTATCATCTAGAAGTACAGCTGAAGAGTACATATAAGTTCTTGTTGAAGATGAATGACCTGCATGAGGTACAAAAGGAGATGATCAAGTTCTTACGCAATCTGGGCGACATATACCCACAAGACCTTAAGAAGGAATTTAGTAAGCTCCATAAGGAATTGAAGAAGTATGAGGACCATCCGTACGAACGCCGCGCCTTTTTGTACTTAGACATCATCTCGTGGCTAGAGAGCAAGATCGAGAATCGTCCCGTTGGCGAGATCATCAGGGAAAAAGCGAATAGATTGATGCGTTAATTTATGATGCCAGATGTCAGTGGGCTCAACTTGTACTCAGCGTTCAATGCATTGGTCAGCGATTCAAAGTCATTGCCTTGCATCATCTCACGTACCTTATTGCCATCAAAGTTGCCTTTTAGGTAAAGCACCGACACATCGGTTCCGTTGTTGGTGTAGGTGACCACTTCGTGTACAACAGGTCCTTTTTCCTTCACGGCATAGACCGTCTTGGCATCTTCTTTGTTCTTTCTGAACGCCTCGATGAATCCTTGGTCAAGGATCTGGTTCACCTCTTGATCGATCAGCTGCATGCGATAGCCAGAATTCTTTTCCAGACGAATGTAGCGAAGGTCGTTCACCGTGCCCATCAGGCCATTCATTTCGGGTGACAACCCGCTCAACACCGCAAACATGAACTGCGGCACACGAACGGCTGTTACATTAGAGTCGTTCTTATGATCGTTGTAGAACGAATTCATCGAGTAATAGCTTCCGCAGGAGGTTAGGAGGAAAAGGCTAAAAAGGAAAAGCGTTGTTGTTCTTTTCATATTGAAACTTTTATCATGGTCACTTCGAGCACTGCTGAAATGAAAATATACTTTCATTGAAAGTATACTGCGAAGCAGTCGAGAAATCCAAGGATCTGATATTACTTCGACCAAAATACAAAAAACCATTACACACATGCCTCCCAAGTAGCATCTTTCGGCAAGGAAGCTATGATCTCTATGGGTTCTTTCTTCACAGGATGGATAAAGCGCAATGCTCTGGCATGTAGGTGAATGCTCCCGTCCTTGTTGCTGCGGTCAAAGCCATACTTCAAATCACCTTTGATCGGGCAGCCAATTTTAGCCAACTGCGCTCGGATCTGGTGATGGCGACCTGTGTGCAAAGCGATCTCCAATAAAAAGTAGTTATTCAACTTTTTGATCACGGAATAATCCAAGATGGCCTTTTTGCTCTCAGGCACTTCTTTGATATATGCGTAGCTTTTGTTTTGCTTAGGGTTGCGTTTTAGCCAATGTGTAAGTCGGTCACTTTGCTTGGGTGGTTGATTTTTTACAATGGCCCAATACGTTTTTTGGGTTTGCTTCTCGGCAAATAGTTTGTTAAGTCGTGTCAATGCTTTGGAAGTGCTGGCAAAGATGACAACTCCTGTCGTGGGGCGATCTAACCGATGCACAACACCTAAGAACACAGCGCCAGGCTTGTTGTATTTTTCTTTGATATAGGCTTTGACAATCTCGCTTAGCGGTGTATCTCCTGTTTTATCTCCTTGCACAATATCACCAGCACGTTTGTTGACAGCAATGATGTGATTGTCTTCGTATACTACCTGAAGATTCTTGAGAGTGGAGTGGTTTTTTGAAATAGACACGAATTCACAAATTTTTTAATTCGAGGTAATCTTCTTCAATGTAATCTTCAAGAGATTTTAGCAGAAACGATTTTTGACACTTTAAATCGACAATGTCGTTATTCTTCAATTTTAAAAACTTAGAAAGTGCCATTTTCAGGTCAAAACTTTTAACTAATCACTTTTAACTTTTAACTAAGTCAATACATCTCACTCTCATTCGGGAAACCTACCGCCTTCACATCGTCTGAGTATTGTTTGATGGCAGCGGTCATGTCCTCATAGAGGTTCATGTACCTGCGTAAGAATCGCGGATTGAACTCGTGCGTCATTCCCAAAAGGTCGTGCAACACCAAGACCTGTCCATCCACACCATTGCCAGCACCGATACCAATTACAGGAATGGAGACACTTTCTGCAACTTCTTTGGCCAAGGCAGCAGGGATCTTTTCCAAGACGATCCCAAAACAACCCGCCTTTTCCAACATTTTGGCATCGTCTTTCAATTGCGCTGCTTCGTCCTTGTCTTTTGCACGTACGGTGTAGGTGCCAAACTTGTAGATCGATTGAGGTGTAAGGCCTAGATGCCCCATCACAGGAATACCAGCATGTAGGATCCTTTTGATGGATTCTTTGATCTCCTTGCCACCTTCCATCTTCACCGCATGCGCACCACTTTCCTTCATGATCCTAATGGCAGAGCGTAGAGCTTCCTTAGGATCAGATTGGTAGCTTCCGAAGGGCAGGTCAACCACCACCAACGAACGGTTGATGGCACGAACTACCGAAGATGCATGGTAGATCATCTGATCGAGTGTGATGGGCAACGTGGTCTCGTGCCCAGCCATGACATTACTGGCCGAGTCGCCCACTAGAATCACATCGATGCCTGCGCCATCTACTATTTTTGCCATGGTATAGTCATAGGCCGTTAGCATGGAGATCTTCTCGCCGTTCTTCTTCATCTCCACCAACGATTTGGTGGTAATGCGTTTGTATTCCTTTTTTGCTGTTGACATTGGGTCTTGTTTGTGGTAAATGTACGTTTTCTTGTTAAATTTTTGTTGAAGGAAGAGGTTTGTTGAAGAGGTCTCAGTACTTTCAGGCAAAATACGTCAACCCATGAAACTCTATGATGGCTATTGCCTGGTCTTCTGTATCATGAGCTCATTCTTAGGTTTTTCACAAGGAAACGACCAAGAGCAAGCCGTGCAGCAAACTGTCGACACTTTCTTTGAGGCCTTCCATAAAGGAGACACGACCTTGTTGCGATCTGTGCTACACAAGGATGTGATCTTTCAGACCATATACAAGAACAAGCAAGGCGTGGATATTCTTCGTCATGATGACGTTGCCAAGTGGGTGCAAGCGATTGCGAACAAACCTGAAGGGCAAAAGTGGACCGAGAAGTTGTTAGACTACTCAATTAAGATCGATGCCAACATGGCCAACGCATGGATACCTTACGAATTCTACCTGAATGATGAATTCAGCCATTGTGGTGTCAATTCCTTTCAAATGATCAATGATGTAGGGAGATGGAAAGTCATTTATCTTGTAGACACACGCCGAAGAGCAACATGCAGGGAATAACCCCCATTTTAACGATCATTAGTTTCCCGTTCCTTTAAATTCAACTATTTTTATCGTGGTCGTTGAGTAATAGTGGATTGCCCTAAATAGGGAACACTATGCTTTCAAAGAAAAAATATGCTACCCTCTTTCTCATCGCGGGACTAACCACGGTCTTTGCGCAGAGATCCCTTAAGCCATATTCTGGTGATTCACAAAAGAATGAGGTCAATGCATCGCTGCTTGGCGCTAGTGTAGACTTCAGGTACCTAGACGTTTTAGACCTCACAAAGCCCTCGCTTCCCAGCAAATCTGAACAGTACCTTTTCAAGGTATACAGGGACGAACGAAAGCCTGTGGTCTTCAATAAGAAGAAAAAGGTGAAACCTCTGGGAGTGCAGTATACATGGATCGACACACAATCGCCAATAGCGCATCATTTTGTAGTGACAGACTATGATCTTGAGCAACAAGTATTGTCCAAGAGGATTGCCAATATGGGCATAGACAGTGTTTTTTCTGCAAGAAGTACGCGTGCTTACGACAAGTACAAGAGGTGGGTAGGCGCCAATTATCCCATGCATGCGTATACGAACAAGTATATTGAAAAGTATGCGTTGACGCTTCAGGTAGAGGATGCAACGGTGCTTAATACCATTCCCGATGAATTCAAAGAAGATGTTCGTGCCTTGGGACGCGACATCACTGCTGAAGGATTTCTCTATCGACACGGCACACATTTCGTTGGCAAGGTCACCTATGGCGGCAATTATTTGATGCGGAATGCGATACAAAAAGAAACATATGTGAATTCTGCTTACGATGAGCAAGGATTCAAGACAGCGTTGAAGCAACAATTGTTGGCCCATAACAATGGTATCGATACAAAGATAAACATAGGAAATCCGGCAACTTTTACAGTTGGCGGCACCAAAAGTATTAAAGACCCCAATCGTTGGTCGGCTAGTGTAGATCTCAACCCAACGCCTGTTTCCATATCGTTGAGAAGGGTAAGCTCATTGCTCAATAGGAGACTCTTCGCAGGGGATACCTTGATCGAGGCCAAGAAATACCTGCTTGATTCGGTCGTTGGGAACATGGAACTAGCTGCGAAGAAAATGCTCAGCACAGAGAAGAAGCATGGTTATTTTCAGAAAGAGAACCTACTGTTCAGGCAACGCGTCACCACAGTAGAGAAGGTCATCTCTGGAAAGTCTGAGGATAAGGACGGTGACTACACGGGCTTTATGGTAATGGGTTTTCACGGGAGTGACGACGCCATTTTAGCGATGCAGCCACTCTTCGATCATGGGGATATCAATACGGCAACGTTGATCACCGATGAGGTCATCAATGTGGATAAATTGATAGATGTCGAGATATCACCAGAAGACCTGGAGAAAGGCTATGTAAGTGTTTGGGATGATGCCAAGAAACTTACGCGTAGCAAAGATAGAACACGACTTCGGTACTCAGGCACTAAAGATGCCCAGATAAAGCTCAAGGATGCTATCGGCAAACGCATTTCTAACGACATAATGATCACGACGATAGATGAGGATGTGTATAAGGTGTCTTATTCGATAGAGCAACTTCAAGAGCGAGACCTGATAGACAATACCTCCTATCGCTTTGGCGATGTAATGGACTCACAGTTGCTTACGGCAGCTGCGAAAGGGAACATCCAAAAATTGAGGAACCTGTTGGAGAGTGGCGGAAATAAACATGCCAGAGGACTCATAAAGGCAGCCATAGAGGCACACCAGTCTGTAAAAGTTGTTAACGCCATCACCGACATGGGAGTTAAGCCCTCGAATGAAGACCTAGACGTCGTGTTTGTGCCAGACCATTTCAACCCAGCAATAGCATTATCGTTATTAGAGCGTGGCGCAAAGCCTAAGAACAACATGATCTTCAAGGCGGTAGCCTATAGTTCGCCGCAGGTGGTGTATGCACTGTTGCGCGAAGGCGCAAGACCAACTAATAATGATTTGACCTATGCCGTTAAAGGAAAGCGCTATGCCATTGTGAAGGCATTGATGAATGAGGTTGATTTCAAAAATTTTGTTGCTGGCACGCCAGAATTGCGACTTGCAATCGAAAATGAAGATGCAGAGATGGCCAGAAGGTTTGTAAACCTCGGCGCGCGTGCAGATGCTGAAACTTTCTCTAAAGCGGCAGAGAATAAGGAAAGAGAGCTCCTAGAGGTGGTCATACCAGTTACGGACCCAGACAACGATGTGATGGAACACGTGGCGTTAATGGATGATACACAATTGTTCGAGAAGTTTGTCGACAGAGGCGCTGTGCTCACAGATAACAGGGCCGTAGCAGCAGCCATCGATAACAACAATGTAGAGATCCTGCGGCTAGCTTTAGAGAATAATGCTGATGCAACAGAGGCGTTGGAATATGCCGTTGAAAAAGAGAACAAAGAAGCCATTGAGGTAAGTTTGAAGAATGAAGCCAGACCAGAGGCGGCGTTTGTATATGCGGCCAAGAACAATGACTTAACACTGTTCGAAGAAACATTGGTCACCTACAAAGGCAACCCCAACAAAGCCCTGGCCGAAGCTGTGAAACAGGATCAGTTGCGTCTAGCACGGTCGGCAATTGGTCTTGGCAAAGACCTGAATACTTCCGATCAACTGACCATGGCGGTAGAGAACATCAATCTAGACATGGTAAAGCTTCTTGTAGAAAACAAGGCTGACCCCAATCTAGCAATGGTCGAGGCTGTTGAGGCAGAGAGTGTGCCAATTACCGAGTATTTATTAGACAAGGGAGCTACTGTTGCAAATCCGGAGATCATCAAAAAAGCAGTTGATACAGACAATGTTGAAATGACCAAAGTACTTATCGAAAAAGGGAAGGCCGACCCCAACGATGCTGTTCTAGTAGCGACTGAAAAGAGCAATCCCGAAATGATGAAGACACTGCTCAAATACAAGGCAAACCCCCAGTTGGGCATAAAGCGTGCCATTCAAAAAGCTGATACAGAGATAGCTTTGATGCTTATTGAAAGCGGGGCAAGTACGAGAGGACTCATGCGAGACGCGGCAGCATCAGGCAATGTGGCCATTGTTAAAAAGATGATAGAGAAGGGCGAAGATCCTAACCAGGGACTTTCGGTCGCATTGAAGAAAAACCATATAGAAGTCGTGAAAGCACTTATCGAAGGTGGGGTCGATGTCAGCTCGACCACATACCTCTTCAATGCTATCCGCGAAGACCAGCCACAAGTTGCCAAAACACTTTATGAGAGTGGGGCAGACGTCAATTATATTTTTTCAGACCAAGGAAATTATCTGCACTTCATCTGCGAGCAAGCAAACAAGACCAACATGATCAGCACTTTTCTCACTTTCGGTCTAGACGTCAACCGTCAGGACAATGATGGCAACACACCATTGCACTTGGCTGTTCGTATGGGTGATGTAAATCTAGGTATGGTCAAGGCCTTGATCACTGCTGATGCCGATGTCAATATTGTCAATAATGATGGAAAGACACCTCTTAAGCTGGCAAAGGGCAAAGCCATAAAAGACTTGCTCATGGCTCAAGGCGCCGTTCGTTAATGTGTGTTTATGACACCTTGTCACTTTTTTTTGGGTGGCATGGAAGTTGTCATGTGTTTGTCGAATCATTGAAACAAAGTTTAAACGACATAACACATAACTAATGAGCAAGATTATTGGAATCGACTTGGGAACAACAAACTCGTGTGTTTCTGTAATGGAAGGTAACGAGCCAGTTGTGATCACTAATTCAGAAGGAAAGAGAACGACACCTTCTGTCATTGCTTTTGTAGAAGGCGGTGAGATCAAGGTGGGCGACCCTGCCAAGCGTCAAGCCGTGACCAACCCACAAAAGACGATCTACTCCATCAAGCGTTTCATGGGGAACAAATACTCAGACTCTAAGATGG
>JANQRC010000062.1 GCA_028284745.1 Flavobacteriaceae bacterium | reverse complement strand
TTTTTACATCACGACCAATGGCTGCATACTCATGCGTGGCCACAGTGATCGGATCATAAGATTCGATATTTTGTGTGAGACCATATATGGGTCTTTGCGTCTTTACTTCCTCAGAAAATGTGCCAAACATGCGATCCCAGATGATCAAGATGCCTGCATGGTTACAATCCAAATAGCGAATGTTAGAGGCATGATGAACCCGATGGTGCGAAGGTGTGTTGAAAATATATTCGACGGGCTTAGGCAAGGTATCTACCAACTCGGTATGCACCCAGAACTGATAGATCAGGCTGATGCCCATCATTGTAAAGACCATCAAGGGGTCGAAGCCGAGCAATGGGAGCCATAACCAAAAGAAGAACTTATGGATACGTTCGCCTACGCCTTGGCGCAATGCTGTGCCAAAATTCATCTTCATAGAGGAATGGTGCGGTACATGCCCTGCCCATAACAACCTTACTTCATGGTTGGCGCGATGGAACCAGTAGTAACTAAGATCTTCAACAAAGAACAACGATATCCATGCCCACCATTGTCGCTGCACAATATCTCGCAGCGGGCTGATCTCATGTAGGTAATAAAAGGCGACAAACGCCCCTATTTTAGGAATAAACTCGACGATAGCAGAAAAGACAAGCATCCACATCGAGGCCAATGTGTCCTTGCCGTAGTATAGGTCTAGATGTTCTTTTCTACTTATGTAAGCCTCGAGGATAATTGCCACAAAAAAAACAGGCAAGGCAAACAATGTAAGCTTGTCCTGTAATACGTAGGCTATGACCTCTTGAATACCCATCATTCGATCTTCTTTACAACGGCTTTCTCTGCTTCTCTTCTAGAGCCATCAAAACCATCGATACCACTTACTGTGGTATATTTCATTACGTACTTTTTGTCTGGGAAGATACGCTGATAGGCACTTTGGCACATCAAGGTTGCCTCATGAAACCCGCAAAGGATCAGCTTCAACTTACCAGGATAGGTGTTGACATCACCTATGGCATATACTCCCGGTATGTTGGTCTGATAATCGAGGGCATTGTTCACCTTGATGGCGTTGCGTTCGATCTCTAGGCCCCAATCTGCCAACGGGCCTAGTTTAGGAGCCAGCCCAAAGAGTGGGATAAAATGGTCGGTCTCTAACTGAACGGTATCCTGTCCATTCTTTACGGTCAGCAGCCTTAGGTGATCTTCACCATGGAGCCCAACCACTTCAGCAGGTGTGACCATCTGGATCTTTCCCAGCTTCTTAAGTTCTTGAACCTTTTCGACAGAATCCAATGCACCGCGAAATTCGTTGCGACGGTGAATAAGGGTTACTTCGGAAGCCACATTGGTAAGGAAGATGCTCCAATCCAAGGCTGAATCGCCTCCACCAGCAACGACAACCCTTTTGTCTCTATATATCTCAGGGTCTCTGATGATGTATTCAACCCCTTTGTCTTCAAAATCACCAATATTTGCGATCGGAGGCTTTCGCGGCTCGAAGCTACCTAGGCCTCCTGCGATGGCTACTATTCTTGCATGGTGCTCTGTTCCTCTATTGGTCGTTACGATAAAGGTCCCATCTTCTTGTTTTTCTAGCGTATCGGCACGTTCTCCTAACGTAAACCCAGGTTCGAATGGCTTGATCTGCTCCATGAGATTCTCTACTAGAACTCCGGCTTTCACTTCGGGAAATCCAGGAATGTCATAGATGGGTTTCTTCGGGTAGATCTCTGCACATTGCCCTCCAGGTTGCGGGAGCGCATCGATCAGGTGGCATTTCAATTTTAGCAGGCCGGCCTCAAAAACAGTGAAAAGTCCCGTAGGGCCTGCCCCAATGATGAGTATATCTGTTGAGATCATGAAAACTATTCGAATAGATTGGGCGAAAATAACAAGGAAGGTCTGCTTAAAAACTGACTTTTATCAACTCAAGGGATCGATGTTAATCACTCGCTCGATCTGTGGTGCATACTTCTTGATGGTCATCTCTACACCCGATTTCAAGGTCATTTGATTAACGCTACAAGCTACGCAGTTTCCTTCGAGCTGTACTTTTACAAGTTTATCATCCTCGATAGCTATCAGGGAAATATTTCCGCCATCAGATTCTAAAAATGGTCTGATCTCGGCCAATGCCCTTTCTACGTTTATCTTCAATTCTTCTGTAGTCATCGCTTACTTTTTAACGGATGAGCAACCTGCCATGGTTGTGATCTTTATCGCTTCGGTTGGTGGAAGGTTTTCATTTCTTGCCACCACTTCTTCCACCACATTTCGTGTTAGATGTCCAAAGGCTTCCTCCAATGGTGTTGCAATCTGCAAGGCCGCTGGCCTGCCCACATCGCCTGCCTCTCTGATGCTTTGCACCAATGGGATCTCGCCTAAGAACCTGACATTTAGATCTTCAGCTAAATTTTTTGCACCTTCTTTTCCAAAGATATAATATTTGTTGTTAGGAATCCCGCTAGCCATCGGGACCTCTGGTGTGAAATAGGCCATATTCTCTATGATGCCCAACACAGGAACATCGATGTTCTCTTGCTGAAACATTGCCACTCCCTTTTTCGCGTCTGCCAAGGCTACGTTCTGTGGGGTGCTTACCACTACAGCACCCGTTACCGGCAGAGATTGCATAATGCTTAGATGAATGTCGCCCGTTCCGGGAGGTAGGTCGATCAACAGAAAATCCAGTTCGCCCCAAGCGGCATCGAAGATCATCTGGTTGAGCGCTTTGGCTGCCATAGGACCTCGCCAGATCACTGCTTGGTCTGGTTTGGTAAAGAACCCGATGGAGAGCATCTTTACCCCATGATTCTCAACAGGCTTCATCTTAGAAGTACCATTGACGTTCACAGAAAGTGGTCGTTCTTGTGCTACATCGAACATGATAGGCATGGATGGGCCATAGATATCCGCATCGAGCACACCAACTTCAAAGCCCATTTTGGCCATGGTGACTGCCAGGTTGGCAGTAACGGTAGACTTCCCTACGCCTCCTTTGCCAGAAGCGACTGCGATGATATTTTGAATGCCCGGAATGGGCTTGCCTTTGATGGAGGGTTTCTTTTCAGGAGCCTCTACCTTGACATTTACCTTTACCTGCGCTTTTTGGTATACCTTTTCGTGAATGGTCTTCAGGATGTCTACTTCTACTTTTTTCTTTGCCTGTAGGCTTGGATTCTTGATCGTGATATCGACCACAACCTCATCGGCAAAGGTCATGATGTTGGTCACGGCACCGCTTTCGATCATATTTGCCCCTTCACCTGGAACGGTAATGTTCTTCAGGGCCTCGCGAATGTCTTGTTTGTTCAGCTTCATGGATACTACTTCAGCAATTTCTCTAAACTCATTCTAAATTACAAAGATACAGTGTGAGGCGATCTAAATAAAGGCGTTGGATTGATTTTGTTTATGATAAGATCATATCAGGTCTCTTTTGAAGGCTCCCAGAACACCTTGTCAAGGTCTTGGATCTGATTGTCCTCGACTTTAATGCCTTCGCTCTCTAGTAGTTGCTGCATCAGGTTGATCCCGTGAAAGTGATGCTTTCCCGTCAATATACCTTTTCTGTTTACCACGCGGTGTGCAGGCACATCTTCTGGACAACTGTTCATGGCCCAGCCGACCATGCGCGCACTTCGTGCTGCCCCAAGGTATTTGGCAATCGCGCCATACGAAGTGACTCTACCGTAGGGTATCTGACGTGCTATTTCGTAAACACGTTCAAAGAAGTTTTGATGTTTCATAATTTCCTCACTTCGACCCTCTACCTATTTCGACTGTGCTCAGCACAGGCAGGGAGGGCAAGTTATTGACTCTTCGTCTTCGCCTGTCTTTGATGACAAGCCAAGCTCAGGGTGACAGTTTAAATCTAATATACGTAATCGGCTTCCCTTCTTCCAGGTACATACTTTCATAAAAGGTCTGAATGCTGGTGACCTCTTCAGGGCTGCCCGAATTTTTATACACGTCATGATTGGCGTATAACACCTCATGGCCCGATCCGTGCAACAATCCTAGAGTATAGCCATGCATGAACTCACTATCGGTCTTTAGATGAATAATGCCTCCTGATCTTAATATCTTCTTGTAGCGTTCCAGGAACACATCATTTGTCAATCGGTGTTTCGTGCGCTTGTACTTGATCTGCGGGTCTGGGAAGGTGATCCAGATCCCATCTACCTCATCTTCTTCAAAGAAATATTCGATCAACTCTATTTGGGTCCTTAAAAAGCCCACATTGGGCAATACTTCTTCTAGAGCTGTCTTTGCCCCACGCCAAAAGCGAGCACCTTTGATGTCGACGCCAATAAAATTCTTCTCGGGATACTTCTGTGCTAGATTCACACTATATTCTCCCTTGCCACAACCAAGCTCTAACACTACTGGGTTGTCATTCTTGAAGAAGTGTTCGCGCCACTTGCCCTTCAACGCGAACTTACCAGACAATGCTTCTTCTCGTGTGGGCTGTACCACGTTGGCAAAGGTCTCGTTCTCTCTAAATCGCTTGAGTTTGTTCTTGCTTCCCATTCAGTTTGCAGTTTGCAGTCTTCAGTAAACAGCCTCTAAAGCATGTGTTAGAAACTCTATTGCTTCATCGTCCAACAACTGTTCGATCTTGCTATCTTCTGTCTTCAAACATCTATCAATAAATCAACATTAGCGCAAAAGTAAGGAAATCTTCAGCACACCTTATTTTGTGTACTTTTGAAGTTATGAATAGTTCCGAAACGATTCTAGTTGCCCCGCTGAATTGGGGTTTGGGCCATGCCGCGCGTTGTATCCCGATCATTAGCGCATTGCGAGAAAGCGGATATAGCCCGTTAATAGCTTCCGATGGAATTGCGTTGCAATTGCTTCAGAAAGAATTCCCGACTTTAGAAACTATAGAATTGCCCGGGTACAAGATACAGTACGCTAAAAAGGGCAAGCATCTCAAATGGAAACTTCTGAAGGATTCGCCAAAGATGATGAAGGCCATTGCCAAAGAAAGAAAAGTGGTGAAACAGCTGGTGAAAGATGGGAAGATCCACGGAATCATCTCTGACAATCGGTTTGGCGTCTACCACAAAAAAGTGCCTTCGGTATTTATCACACATCAGTTGAATGTGCTCACGGGAAAGACCACCTGGCTGAGCAGCAAGGGGCACCAGCGCATCATCCGAAAATTTGACGAATGTTGGGTGCCTGATGTTGAAGGGTCGCCCAATCTTACGGGCAAGTTGGGCCATTTGAAAAAGCCAAAAAAGAATGTCAGATATATTGGCCCGTTAAGTCGCCTAGGCAAAAATGACTTGCCGAAGAAGTACGACCTCATGGTCATCCTATCAGGTCCTGAACCGCAACGTACGCTATTAGAGAATATGCTCTTTGAAGAAGTGAAGCATTTTGATGGAAAGGTGCTCTTCGTGCGTGGCAAGGTAGAGCGCAAGCAACAACAGTTTGAGCATCTGAACATGGACGTCTTCAACTTTATGACCTCGGAAGAATTGGAGGTCGCTTTCAACCAAAGTGATGTGGTGCTTAGCCGATCAGGCTATACCACTGTAATGGACCTCGCCAAACTTGAAAAAAAGGCCTTTTTTATTCCCACACCCGGGCAATATGAGCAGGAGTACTTAGCAAAACGATTGAAGAAACTTGGTATCGCTCCCAAATGTTCGCAAGAACGATTCACAATAGAACGATTAGCTGAAATTGATCTTTACAAAGGATTGACGCACTTTAGCGCTTCCCAAGAACTAAGTAGTTTGTTTTCCCTTTTCCAAAGTAAAGGAGAACTCTGACCCGACACCTGGATCACTCTCTACATAGATCTTTTCGCCATGCGCCTCTATGATGTGTTTTACGATGGAAAGGCCCAAGCCTGAACCTCCTTCTTTGCGGCTTCCGCTTTTGTCTATTCGGTAAAATCGCTCAAAAAGCCTGGGTATCTGGTCTTCATGAATGCCTTCGCCATTATCTGTAACCCTGACCAAGATGTGATTGCGCTCTAATTCACTGATGCTTACATCAGTGGTTCCGCCTTTTTTGCCATATTTTACAGAGTTCACGACCAGATTGGTGACCACCTGTTGTATACGCTCACGATCGGCATAGACCATGATGGGATTGTACTTGGTGTCAAAGGTGAGTGTGATGTCTTTCTTTGCAGCTCGCATTTCCAGAAGTTCGAAGACATTTGCAACAAGTTCGATGATGTCGAACTCTTCCAGTTCAAGGTTCAGGTCTCCCGTCTCCAACTTGGTGATCATGTCCAAGTCCTTCACGATAAAAATTAGGCGCTCTACTCCTTTATTGGCCCTTTGTAGGTACTTCTTCCGCAGGCTTTTATCGTTCATTGCGCCATCCAGCAGCGTTAAGATATATCCTTGAACTGTAAAAAGTGGGGTCTTTAGCTCATGCGATACGTTGCCAAGAAACTCTTTTCGGTAGTTCTCACGAATACGCAGGGTCTCGATCTCTAGTTTCTTATCACGGGCGAACTTATTCACCTCTCGGGTCAAGGTTGCCATGTTGGTAGTGATAGGTTGGCTTTGAAATGAGGTAGACTCCAGCAGCGAGACATCATCATAGATCTTTTTCACCCTTTTGTAGATGAAACGTTCGACCCTGAATTGTAAAATGATGAAACAGAAACCAAAGCAGCCCACCGTAAAGATCGTGACCAGCCAGATGTCAAATTCTCCAAATAAATATAATAGCAACGACAGTAAAGATGTCCCAAAAAGTGTGATGAACAATGTAGAGCGAAGGGCAAATCTGTAGGACCTCTTTAATTTTCTTTCCATTACAAGACAAACTTGTAGCCTACTCCTTTAACGGTCTTGAAGTGATCGTCACCCACTTTTTCACGAAGTTTTCTGATATGCACATCGATGGTTCTGCCACCGACGATCACTTCATTGCCCCACACCTTGTCTAAGATCTCTTCGCGTTTAAATACCTTGTTGGGTTTTGAAGTAAGCAGAGAGAGTAATTCAAATTCTTTTCGAGGCAGCGACCTCTCTTCACCATTTTGTACGATCCTGTACTGTTCACGATCGATCACCAAGTCACCTACGGTGACAACTTGGTCTTGAGCTTCTTCCTTCTTCAAACGTCTAAGCAGGGCTTTCACCTTGCTCACCAAGACCTTTGGTTTGATGGGCTTGGTAATGTAATCATCAGCACCTGCATCAAATCCTGCTACTTGCGAGTAGTCTTCGCTTCTAGCCGTTAAGAAGGTGATCATCGTATCAGAAAGGTCGGATTCCTGTCTGATCAATTCGCAGGCCTCAATACCGTCCATTTCGGGCATCATCACATCCATAATGATAAGGTGTGGCTTGTGTTTTTTAGCCTTAGCGACACCTTCCGTACCATTTTTGGCTGTAAAGACATTGTATCCTACGTTGGAAAGGTTGTACCCAACGATCTCTAGGATATCTGGCTCATCATCGACCAATAGGATCTTAATGTCTTTCTTTTTCATTGTGCCTGAAGCTTATGGTTGCTGCCCAAAAGTAAAGATAATATTAATTGGGCAAAACCTCTTAACGTTGATTTAATGTGGTAACAATTAGCTAACCTGACCCTAACTGATCTTTAACGTGCGTGTAACGCCATCTTTACCGAGCGCCTGTTTCTTTGCCACAGCATTTTAATCGAACTCATGAAAAGCACGATAACTTTTGTACTAATCCTAATATCTTCAGTGGTTTTTGCTCAGGGCACTGGCACTATCGTAGGGAGGGTGACAGATAGAGAGACCAACAATGAACCACTTCCATTTGCCAATGTGCTAATAAAAGGCACTACAAAAGGGACGACTACAGATCTTGAGGGTCTCTTTCAGATGGATAATGTTCAGCCAGGCACTTATAGTATTGTCCTCAGTTTTGTTGGCTATGAAACCATTGAAGTGCCCAATGTTATCGTTGATGTAGATAAAGTTGCCGAGCTCACTGTTTCCATGGGGGCAGGCGATGCCAATATTTTAGATGAGGTAGTTTTGACCGTTAGCTCTAGAAAAGATTCTGAGATAGCGCTTCTGTTAGACCAAAAGAACGCTACCGAAATAAAAGAAAGTATTGGCGCGGAAGTATTGACCAGAAAGGGGATCGATGATGCCGCTGCCGCAGTTGCTCAGATATCTGGCATTTCCAAGCAACAAGGTTCTAGCAATGTATACGTCCGTGGTCTGGGCGACCGATACCAGAACACTACCATGAATAACTTATCGTTGCCCTCAAACGATGTCAACAAGAAAAACATCAACTTGGACCTGTTCTCCGCAGATGTGATCGAGAACGTTTCTGTCAGCAAAGCCTACACCCCGGCTTTTTATGGAGATTTTGCAGCAGGCAATGTTAATATTGATTCTAAAGAATACACGGGTGACGGTTACTGGGCCATCTCATTAGGTGCCGGCATCAATTCGAATGCTACTGGTGAAGATTTTCTACGCAGCGAAGGTCCCAGCTATTTTGGCTTTTACAACCGTTATGACAACGATCCCTTTGCTATTGTTCTCTCACATGGCGTAGACCCTCAAGATGCGGCAGCACCCGTCAATTATAGGGGTTCTTTCGAAGGTGGCTATTCTATCAACTTAAATGACCAATCTAGGCTAAGCTTATTTGGCACAGCCAGTTTCAGCAACGGTTATGAGCTATGGGAAGGCCCAGCTAGAGACTTTACCAACGTATTGAAGTTCGACTTCCCAAACACAAGAGAGTTTGCATACAAGACGACAACTACAGCATTAGCCAGCATTAATTACAGAATAAATGATGACCACAAGGTAAAATTCACTTCGCTCTTTGTCAACAGCTCTGCAGATGCAGTTGGTCTTTATGGGGTTGATGGAAATGGTTTCAACAGAGATGGCATCACCTCAGACGATGGTTTTTTTGTGATGAATGTCCAATTCAACCAAGACATGATCTTTGTGAACCAATTGAATGGCGAACATCAGTTTGATGAAAAATGGGGTCTAGATTGGGGGGTCGGCTTCAACAAGGTGTTCTCAGACGAACCAGACCGCAAACGCATCACGCTCGAAAACTATCAATTTGCACTGGACAGCGACCCAAATACCAATCCGGTGTTCTTTACCAACACGGCCTTCGAGAACCAACGCTTCTTCCAAAGTATTGAAGATGATGAGTTGAATAGCTTTATGAACTTGAGCTATAAAGCCTCGGATGATGTTAAATTGACATTTGGGTATAACAGCAGAAGAAAAGAGCGTCGTTTCAACAGCATTCGATATGGTTACAGGATATTCGACAGAACGACTCCAGTTACTGGCACAAATAACTTCAGCGAAATACTAAGTATTGAAAACAGCAGCCTTACTGGCAGTGAAAATGCAATCTGGGAACTTCGCAACTTAAATCCAATAAATAATGAAATAGGGTCCGTAAACAGGCCTGGGCTCCCTGACAACACATACAAAGGGAATCTAGATATCCATGCAGGATTTATATCGGCTGACATCAATTTAGGGGAAAAGTGGCTATTTGTACCTGGACTAAGGGCCGAGTCTGTTAGACAAAGTGTTGTGTATGATGTGATAAACCTACCTCCAAACGACCCACGTTTTAGAGACACCTATGAGAATGTATTTTTACCAAGTTTGAACATACGCTATGCCCTGAGTGAGGATTCTAACCTGCGTTTCTCTGCCAGTAAAACAGCTTCCTTTCCAGAATTCAAAGAGGTAGCTCCCTTTGTCTATGAAGGGGTAACTCAGCGTGTGGGTGGTAATCCCGATCTTTTCGGCGGAAGAAATGGTGATGGTGCCACCTTCTCCGAGATCTACAATTTTGACCTGAAATACGAATGGTTCTTTGACCGTGGTGAGATCTTGTCGCTATCTGCCTTCGCGAAAAACATAAAAGACCCTGTAAACCGAGTAGTTGCTGCTGATGCCACAGGAACACAGCGTTTCTTCAGAACTGGAGACCAAGCTGATGTATACGGCGTTGAGTTCGAGTTGAGAAAAAATATCATTACCGATGCAGATGATAACGCCACAGTGTCAATGGGGTTAAACGCGGCTTACACCCATACTGAACAAGACCTAAAGGAAATCCAAGCTGGAGATGAAAATTCATTCGGAACTTCTTTCGACAGAACTTCTGACGAATTAGAAGGAGCATCTCCTTTTATCATTAATGCAGACATCAACTACAGTCCCATATTCGAAAGTTACAAGCCCAAGGCAAGTTTGGTATTCTCGTATTTCTCGGACCGAATCTTTGCATTGGGAGCTGGCTCCCTCGGAAACATCGTAGAAAAAGCCGTGCCCTCATTAAATTTCGTATTGAAGAACGAAATAGGCCAAAACTTTGAAGCCAACCTGAGTGCCAGAAACTTATTAGACCCAGACATCACATTGACCCGAGAAGGCACTGGCAGTGGTGACATTGCTATTCGAGAATACAAACTAGGGACAAACATTGGTCTAACTCTGAAGTACAAATTTTAATAATGATACAATCTTTTAATTTTCTCCTAAACTCAAAAACAATGAAAAACAAGTCTTTAATTTTAGGTATGGCCGCTTCTCTCTTCATTGCTTGTGAAAGCGACGATACCGCAGACATCATCATCAATGACAATAGTGTTGGCGATACGATCACCAACAATGATAATTCTGGTAGCAGCGGGTCAGAAGTAAGACTAAGTGGTGTTTACACAGAAGACCTAACCTTGGATGCAGACACTGACTACACACTTGCAGGCGCTACCATTATGGCTGATGGGACAACACTAACAATTCCTGAAGGAACCACTGTAAAAGCACAGGCTGCTGGCACAAGTGTGTACCTTGCCATCTCCCAAGGCGCGCAGATCATAGCGAATGGCACAGCCGACGCTCCGATTGTTTTCACTTCTGCTGGTTCAAATCCTAGTGCTGGTGATTGGGGAGGTCTCATTCTTCTAGGTAAGGCTCCTGTAAACTCCGTCACAGGTGACGCTACTGCTACCTCAGAAATAGGGAACCTTCCTTATGGCGGCAATGTCGAAGACGACAATTCGGGAACGTTGCGATATGTTCGTGTGGAATACTCCGGTGGTGCGGCAGATGGACAGTCCGAAAACAATGGTTTCTCCTTCTACGGAGTAGGAAATGGCACCACTGTTGAATATATTCAGGTCTATGAAGGCGCTGACGATGGCGTAGAATTTTTTGGCGGAACAGTAAACGCTAGCTTCGTTGCCGTTGTCAATGCTCAGGATGATTCCATCGATTGGACCGAAGGTTATGCTGGCCAAATCACAGACGCATACGTACTTCAAGGCAATGGTATTGGTGATGAGGCTTTTGAATGCGACGGCTTCAACACAGACTTCACCAATGCAACTGGCAATTTCTCTAATCCTACTGTTAGCAATGTTACCATAGAAAGTCTAAGTGATGCCGATAGCACAAGAGGTTTCTTATTGCGTGCTGGCACCCAAGGCACTTTTAGCAATGTAGAGATCATAGGCAAAGACACTGGTATTTCAGTTGATGATGATGAAGGTACTCCTACCTCCCAGAATATAGGAGATGACACGCTCTCTTTCACCGATGCAACTTTCACCGATGTAACTACGAACACTGCCATTGATGGTCGTGTGTATACAGAAGCAGATCTCGTCACTGGCATTGGCAATGGAACAGGGACCGATGTGGCTACCTGGGGCGCCAATTGGACCATAGGAATTGAGTAATTAAAACATTAAACTTCTATAAAAGCCCTTGCCCAAATCAGCAAGGGCTTTATTATTTCAAAAAAACATTATCAAACACCTTGATCTTTAGCTAGAAAGCAGATGTTTTTGTACATTTAACCTCTAACTATCTAATGCAATACCAAGATGAAAAAACTTTACTTCTTATTTATCTTTTTATTAAGTGCCCTGGCATATGGCCAAGATATGGTGATCACTGGTGCATTTGACGGGCCACTATCGGGTGGAACGCCAAAATTAGTCGAGGTCTATGTGATCAATGACATTCCTGACCTTTCTATTTATGGGTTTGGATCTGCCAACAATGGTGGTGGAACTGACAATCAAGAGCTAGCCTTTACCGGCTCTGCTACAGCTGGTGATTTCATCTACCTTGCAAGTGAGGGGTCAAATCCTGGTTCTGTGAATGCTTATTTTGGAATTACAGCCGACTATCTTGATAGTGCTGCCAATGTTAATGGAGATGACGCGCTGGAATTATTTCAAAATGGGAGCGTCATCGACACTTTTGGCGACATCAACACAGACGGCACAGGACAAGCATGGGAGTACCTAGACGGATGGGCCTACAGGGCCAACGGCACTGGCCCTGATGGCGGCACTTTTGTCATTGGCAACTGGACCTTTAGCGGACCTAATGCCATAGATGGTTGTAGTACGAATGCTTCTTGTGGCTCTCAGTTTCCAATAGGCACCTACAGCGCTACAGGAGGAAGTCCTTCAGTAAACATAATTTCTCCAGCCGGTGGAAGTGTATTTTCTCCTGGCACCACATCAGTAGATCTAGAATTTGCTATTTTAAATGGTGGTGGATCAGAAACGGTCTCTGTCACTGTAAATGGCAGCACCACCAATAATGCAACCAGCCCGTTCCCTATCGCCGTAATGGATGGGCAAACGTACAATGTCACAGTAGAATTGATCGATGGTGGAGTGCTCGATTCTAAAAGTATCAGTTTCAGTGTAGGCTCACTTGTAACTGTTGCTGATGTAACTGCTTTAAGAGCAGACGTAACTACCAACGGCGAAGGTGGCTTTTACCAAATCACTGGAGCTTCGCTTGTAACTCATACCGATGGTTTTAGAAATCGCAAATGGATCCAAGATGCCAATAGCGGGGTTCTTATCTATGACCAAGATGGTGCAATCGTTACCACATATAGTGTTGGCGATTTAGTTTCTGGCCTTAGAGGGACTACAGAAATAGTTAATGAAGTACTCAGGTTCATACCAACCTCCGATGCAGGAACGATTGATTCTTCAGGTAATGCCGTAATACCTCTAGTGGTCAGCATTCCCGACTTGAATGCAGCCCCTGACACCTACGAGTCAAGATTAATCCAATTGGATGGTGTTACATTCACGGCTGCAGATGGTGTCGCTACGTTTACAACAGGCACGAACTATGACGTAAGTGATGGGGTAAACACGACTGTCAAGCGCACCGATTTCTTTTCTGCAGATTACATTGGTCAAGTGATCCCTTCAGACGTTTTGAATCTCATTGGTGTTGCCGGTGAGTTCAACGGGACTTCACAGATCCATGCTCGCAACCTAGCCGATCTCACATTAGGGTTTGGAGACTTTCAAGCAGGAGAGCTTACCGTATATCCAAATCCTGCCAACGATCTTTTGAACATCACTACAGCCAGAGGTCTTGACCTTCAGGTAGAAGTGTTCAGCATTCTAGGCAAGCGTGTGATCGCTACTCGAGTACAGAATAGCCCTTTAGATGTAAGTGCGCTTACTTCTGGCATCTATATTCTAAAAATTACTGAAGAAGACAAAACAGCTACTCAAAAGCTGATCATCAGATAACAACCTTCTAAGTTTTGTAATGTGAAAGCGTCCCGAGATCTCGGGACGCTCTTTCTTTGTTACCTTTGCATGCATGGCGTTGCACAGCCAAATCTTTCAGATCACCTCGGAAGAAGCATTCCGAGACACAGCCATGGATGTTTTCAAGTTTCAGTTTGAAAACAATCCCGTGTACCGCTCTTTTTGCGATCTGTTGTACAAACATCCCAGCGATATAAGTACTATCGAAGAAATTCCCTTTTTGCCCATACAGTTCTTTAAGACCCACCATGTGCTTTCCTCAAAAGAATGTATCCAACGGACTTTCACGAGCAGCGGCACTACAGGAAGTACGGTCAGCAAGCATTTGGTGACCGATGTTTCGATCTATGAGGAAAGCTTCAAAAAAGGTTTTGACCATTTCTACGGAAATATCAAAGACTATACGGTCTTGGCCTTGCTGCCTTCCTATCTGGAGCGAAGCGGCTCCTCGTTGATCCACATGGTAGACAACCTCATCAAAGCTTCCGAAAGGCCAGAAAGCGGCTTCTACCTCAACGAACTCGATCTGCTTTCTGAGAAGTTGAGAACAGTAGATGGCCAAGGTAAAAAGGTAGTACTTATCGGAGTTTCATTTGCCTTGTTAGACTTGGTAGAAACACATCGTTTTCAATTAGAAAACACCATTGTCATGGAAACAGGTGGCATGAAAGGAAGACGCAAGGAGATCATCCGCGAAGCACTACACCAACAGCTCAAGAAAGGGTTTGGCGTTGCGACAATTCATTCAGAATATGGCATGACCGAATTGTTCTCGCAAGCCTATTCCACAGGAGGCGGTACTTTCCATTGCCCACCCTGGATGAAGGTCTTCACTAGAGATCCCGATGATCCGCTCGCACCACAAAAAGCAGGAAAAACCGGTGGGCTGAACATCATAGACCTAGCGAATATAAACTCGTGCTCATTCATTGCTACCCAGGACCTCGGCAAAGTGCATGAAAAGGGTTCTTTTGAGGTGCTGGGACGTTTTGACCATTCAGATATCAGAGGATGCAACCTCATGGTCATGTAATGAGCAAATGCTTTTACGACCAACTCCTCAATACATCGAAAGACAATGAGAATACTTATCGCACTATTCCTAGTATCAGGAAGCCTATCCGCACAGAAAGGAGATCTCTACAGCAAAAAAGGCCTCGCAATTGCCGGGTATGACGTGGTCTCTTATTTTTCGGGGGAAGCTAAAAAAGGAGATGCCAGTTTTAAAGTAGCCCATCAAGGAGTTATATTCTTGTTCGCCTCCAAGGAAAATAGCATTGCCTTTCGGTCGGACCCAGAGAAGTATCTTCCAGAATATGGCGGGTATTGTGCTTATGCGGTAGCTACCAAAGGCAAGAAGGTGAAGATAGATCCCGAAACGTTTGAAGTAAGAGACGGAAAGCTGTACCTATTTTACAATGCATGGGGTACGAACACACTGACCCTTTGGCAAAATGAAGATCCTGAAAAGCTGATCCCACTAGCGGATAGCAATTGGAAAGGTCTCGACCGTTGACCTTTGGCCTACACGACCTTGATGATGAAGTAGTTCTTCTTTCCCTTTTGAAGCAAGACAAAGGTATCCATGATCAAGTCTTCTGAAGTGATCACTTTGCCTTCTGAAACTTTTTCCTTGTTCACGGAGATCGAATGTTGTTTTAACTCGCGTCGCGCTTCGCCATTAGAAGATAAAAAACCTGTTTTGGCGGCCAATGCTCCGACCATGTCCAACCCATGGTCAACCTCAGTTCTGGGCAACGCTGCTTGTGGAACACCCTCAAAAACATCTAGGAACGTCTGTTCGTCCAGCATCTTTAAGTCTTCCGAGGTAGATCTCCCAAAGAGAATGTTGCTTGCCCTCACCGCATTCTGAAGGTCTTCTTCGCTATGTACCATCCTAGTGACCTCTTCGGCTACTTTCTTTTGAAGCAATCGCAAGTGAGGAGCCTCACGGTGTGTTTCGATCAAGGACCCGATCTCTTCTTTTTGCAGGAACGTAAAGATCTTCACATAGTTTTCCGCATCTGCGTCTGAAGCATTCAACCAATACTGGTAGAATTTGTAAGGAGATGTTCTTTCCTTGTCCAACCACACATTGCTGCCTTCGGTCTTCCCAAACTTGGTGCCATCAGCTTTTGTGATCAACGGACAGGTCATTGCGTAGGCCTTGCCTCTTGCTTTTCGTCGTATCAGCTCTGTTCCCGTGGTGATGTTTCCCCATTGATCGCTACCGCCCATTTGCAAGAGGCAATCCTTCTCTTTATACAGGTGAAGGAAGTCATACCCCTGAAACAGTTGGTAGGTAAACTCGGTAAATGACATGCCCTCTTTAGAATCAGCACTTAGACGCTTCTTCACAGAATCCTTGGCCATCATATAGTTCACAGTAAGGTGCTTGCCGACCTCTCGCACAAATTCGATCAGTGAAAACGCTTTCATCCAATCATAATTGTTCACCAATTCTGCAGCGTTGGCAGCGTCACTGTCAAAATCCAAAAAGCGTTTCAGCTGTGCTTTGATGCCTTCAATATTCTTTTGAAGCGTCTGCTCATCCAGCAGATTTCGTTCGGCAGACTTCCCCGAAGGGTCACCGATCATGCCTGTGGCACCCCCAACAAGCGCAATGGGCTTATGCCCTGCGCGCTGAAAATGCATCAATATCATGATCTGCACTAAACTGCCAATATGTAAAGAATCGGCAGTTGGGTCAAAGCCAATATACCCCGCCGTAGACTGTTTTAGCAAATGTTCTTCGGTATCTGGCATGATGTCGTGCACCATTCCGCGCCAGCGTAATTCTCCCACAAAGTTATCAGGCATTTTCTAGGGTACATTATGATTTCGGCAAAGATATACCTATGGCACTAAACATAAAAGGTAAATCGTATTTTAGCCGCATGATCCTTGTTACTGGAGGTACCGGCCTTGTTGGAGCCCACTTGCTCCTTTCCTTGATAGAAAAGGGCGAAAAAGTGCGTGCCATCTATCGAAGTCAGCATAAAATAGATCAGGTGAAGCTTTTTTTCGGTACTTCAGGTCACGGCCAGCTTTTTGGAAAGATCTCATGGGCAAAGGCAGACATCAATGATGTGCCCAGCTTACGAGAGGCTTTTTGTGATGTTACTCATGTATACCATGCCGCAGCCTTTATTTCTTTTGACCCTAACGACTACTTCAGGCTAAAAAAGGCTAACATTGAAGGCACTGCTAACATTGTAAACCTCTGCTTAGACCATGGCATAGAAAAACTTTGCTATGTGAGTTCTATTGCCACACTGGGGGACAAAGAAGACGGAAATACCATCACCGAAGAAACTCCATGGAATCCTGACATGGACCACAACACATACGCGTTGTCTAAATATGGCGCCGAGATGGAGGTGTGGCGTGCCACCCAAGAAGGGTTGGATGTGGTCATTGTAAATCCGGGGTTGATCTTGGGAAGTGGGTTTTATGATTCGGGAAGCGGGAAGATGATCGCAGAGGTAGCCAAAGGTTTCAAGTACCGACTAGATGGGGTTACTGGCTATGTGGATGTCAGAGATGTTGCCACGTGCATGGTTGAACTAATGAACAGCGCCATAAAGAATGAACGCTTCATCCTAGTGTCTGAAAATTGGTCGTTTAGCATGTTCTGTGATGAAATGGCAGCTCAAATGAATGTTACCAGACCTAGGATCGTTTTGAGACCATGGATGTTATCATTGGCCTGGAGGCTCGATTGGTTGAGGTGGTCCTTCTTTAGAGGTGAGCGGTCGCTATCCAAGCAAAATGCCAGGTCTGCATTGGCCAAATCATATTATAGCAATGATAAGGTGAGAGCTCGTTTGGATCATGAATTCATTTCTGTGAAAGCAGCGATCAGTGATATTGCCGACAACCTGAAAAAGGGAAGTGAACGCTACATCAGTTCTTCTTGATCCATTCTACTGAATCGACCCTCGACTTGGCCTCCTTGTTGGCTGATGTTTTTTCATTCTTTTTTTTCATCCTTGTATTGAGGGTATCTCTAAGTGCCGCAAAACGATCTTCGATACGTTGGTAGAGCTTTGCAAAGCTTTCGGGGTCAGCCGCATAGTATATGTTACTTTTGGCTAACTGCAAGCTATCTATGGCATACTTGGCATAGATGTAGTCGCTTCTGTTGTTTCCTAGCTTTTTCAATAACTCCCTATCCTGGCCTTCTACTCCATCGATCAATGCTAATTCGTACAGTATCTCTTCCATGGCATCTTCTGGAATGAGGTCTTCGGGCTTCTCTATCGCAGGTCTTTCCCCACATGAAACGCAAAGTATGCCCAACAATGCTATGTGCAACGATGTTCTCACTTATCTTTCAAAAGTTAAACGTTTGCCGTGTAATTCTTCATCAAACCCATCAGGGCCAAATACCAAGTGGCCATTTACAAAAGTATGTGTTACCTGCGATCCAAAGGTAGTACCTTCAAAAGGAGACCAGCCACACTTATACAAGATATTTTCCTTTGAGACCTTAGATGGCGCATCGAGGTCTACCAATACCAGGTCTGCGAAATATCCTTGTCGGATATATCCACGCTTTTCTATATCGAACAGAATTGCTGGATTATGACACATCTTCTCAACAATCTTTTCCAGTGATATCTTGCCCTTATGATGATGTTCTAGCATGGCTGCCAGGGCATGTTGCACAAGCGGACCTCCCGAAGGCGCTTTGGTGTATACTTGTGATTTCTCTTCCAGTGTGTGTGGTGCATGGTCGGTAGCGATAACGTCGATCCGATCATCAAGGAGTGCCGCCCAGAGCGCCGCCCGATCTTTCGCTTGCTTCACAGCTGGATTCCATTTTATGAACGTGCCTTTTTCTTCATAGTCGGCATCTGTAAACCACAGGTGATGTACACAGGCCTCTGCGGTGATCTGTTTTTCTTTTAGGGGAGTCTGATTCTCAAACAGTTCCATCTCGCTTTCTGTAGAAAGGTGAAATACATGCAACCTCGCCCCTGTCTCCTTTGCCAGTCTTATGGCTTTTGACGAGGACAGATAACAGGCTTCTTCGCTGCGGATCTTAGGGTGCATCCTTATAGGAATCTCTTCACCATATTCAGCACGATACTTTGCTAAGTTGTCCTTGATAGTGGTTTCATCCTCACAATGAACAGCAATACGCATATTGGTATTGCTAAAGATTCTCCTGAGCACTTCCTCATCATCGACCAACATGTTCCCGGTAGAAGATCCCAAGAAAAGCTTCAGAGCAGCGGCCTGGCCCTTTTCGAGCCTTAGAATTTCTTCTAGATTGTCATTGGTGCCGCCAAACATAAAAGAATAGTTGGTATAGCTACTCTTAGCAGCTATGGCAAACTTGTCTTCTAACTTCTCTATGGTGGTTGTTTGCGGATTGGTGTTGGGTTGCTCGATAAATGTGGTGATCCCGCCAGCTGCCGCGGCTTTAGACTCTGATGCAATGTCTGCCTTATGGGTCAGGCCAGGTTCACGAAAATGAACTTGGTCGTCGATCACTCCGGGAAGCAGATGCTTTCCTGTGGCATCAATAACTGTGTCTGGATCAGAAACTTCAATATTGGGCAAGACCTCGGCAATTAGCCCGTCTTCGATCAGGACATCGCAGGCCTTTCTTTCGCCTTCATTGACGATGGTCGCATTCTTTATAAGAATCCTATGCCTCATACTTCTTGATTTTGGAAAAAAAGCTTCTCCATTTCATAGTGATCACACCAAAAATAGCTTCAGAGAATATGGAACCACTCATTTTCGACTTGCCTTTGCTTCGGTCGGTAAAGATCACCGAGACTTCCTTGATATCGAAGCCGCTCTTCCAGACCTTGAACTTCAGCTCTATTTGAAAAGCATAGCCTACAAAGCGTATCTTGTCCAGGTCGATAAAATCTAGCACATGTCTTCGGTAGCAGACAAATCCCGCTGTGGTATCATGAATCGGTATTCTGGTGATGAGCCTTACATATTTAGAGGCAAAGTAGGACATGAGCACCCGCTTCATGGACCAATTCACCACATTGACACCTATACTATATCGTGACCCGATCGACATGCCAGCGCCTTGAGTTGCACAAGCATTGTACAATCGTATCAGATCTTTGGGATCGTGCGAGAAATCGGCATCCATCTCAAATATGAAGTCGTAATGCCGCTCCAGAGCCCATTTAAAACCATGAATGTATGCAGTCCCCAGCCCACTTTTACCAGCCCGCCTCTCTAAATGGAGTGCTCCGGGATATGTTTTCTGGCGTTTTTCGACCTCAGCTGCAGTGCCATCTGGCGAATTGTCATCGACCACCAGGATATGGAAATCCTTCTCTTGCGAGAACACAGCTTGGATGATATCTGCGATATTCTCTATCTCGTTGTATGTGGGTATGATAACTAAGCTATCGGACATCTGTACAATTAGATTCGACAAAAATAACACAATGATTCACTTTAGGATGAACAACATCAGGTTTAATAGCAATTTAACAGCTTGCCGAAATGCCCAAATGTTTACTTTTGCTGTTATGAATTTCAAGATGATCGCCCAGCGCTTTCCAGACAGAATGCTTATAGGCTTTCTCGTAGTAATGACCGTGATGAACCTGTTACAAGCAAATCACACGGGCGCGCTCTTTGATGAGACCTATTACTGGTACTTTGCCAAAGACTTGGACTGGGGTTATTTTGACCATCCGCCAATGATGGCCGCCTTCATCAAACTAGGCATGGTCTTCTTAGATGGCGAATTAGGGCTTCGGTTTTTTGCTCCCTTTTTGTATGCTGGCACTGTATTCCTTATCTGGAAAATGCTAAAGCACAAGCAAAACGAGAAGAACATCATCCTATTTTGCACCATTACATTATCTGCCCTCTTATTGAATGCCTATGGTTTCTTTATGCTGCCAGACACTCCTTTGTTGTTCTTCTCAGCACTGTTCTTGTACGGTTACAAGCGTTTCTTAGGCAATGAAGATCTGTTGAATGCTTTTATCATGGCCTTTGCGATGGCGGCCATGATGTATAGCAAATACCATGCAGCACTGTTGATCCTAAGTGTTATGATAGCCAATCCAAAGCTTCTTAAGAGCAAATATTTTTGGCTAGCAGGCATTATGGCATTGATCATGTATCTCCCACATATTTACTGGCTATATGATTCCGATTTCATCACATTAGAATACCACCTCAAAGGAAGAACTAAACCCACATTCAAAATATCAAGGCCCTTGAACTTTGTTGCAGGTCAGTTTGCTATTTATGGACTTGTATCGTTCTATTTCTACTGGGCGTTGATCAGGACCAAGACAAAGGATGTTTTTCTTAGGACTTGTAAATATGTTGCTTGGATATTCCTAACTGCCTTTTTCATTAGCAGTTTTAATAGAAACGCACAAGTGCAGTGGACCATCGTAGCTGTGATCCCGTTCATTGTGATGGCTTATGATTTCCTCCGTAAGAATGTAGGGTACCAGCACTGGTTCTATCGTTTGGCCACCATTAACATTGTCGTATTATTGGTATTGAGGTTTGCACTAGCCAATGAGGAAATGATCTCACTACCCTATGAGACCTTTGGCAACGAGGAATGGGTTGCAGAGCTGAAAGAGAGGTCAAACGGTTTGCCAGTGGTCTTCGAGAACTCGTACCGTCATGCCAGCATGTATTCCTTCTATACGGGAATCCCAACTTTTTCGCTCAACAATCTGTTTTATCGGAAAAGCCAATACGACATTGATGATTCTGAAGCTTCCCTTCAGCATAAAAAGGTAGCCTTTGTATCATGGTTTGGGATGAAAGACCCTGACTTTTCATTCGTTGCAGACTATGAGCATCATGATTTCAAAGGAAGATTCATCGACGATTTTAGATCTGCTCGAAGACTTGACTGTATCATAGATAAAGATCTCTTGGATATAAACGATCAAGAGTCAATATCCTTTGTACTTCACAATCCGTATCCCGAAGCCATAGCCTTAGATGACCTGAAATTTTATGGCGCCTATGTTCATAATAATCAACGACCTAGTCAGACCTTTATCATCGAACCCTCGCTTAAGTTAGCTTCAAAAGACTCAATATTGAAGGCCAATGACAGCCTAGTTTTTGATTTTGAGCTGAGAGAGCTTCCAAAGGACGAAAACGCGAAGTATTTTAGGGTCGCCATCTCTGAGTACGATCTAAACATTGGGTTTCAAGGCAATGCCATCCCTATAAAAAACTAATTGTGAACATTCTAGAAAGAGCATATACAGAAACAGACTGGATCACACTGGCATTGGTATTGTCGTTGTTGGGCATGGCTATTCTCAAGGCGGTCTTTAGTGAGCATTTTACACTTTTCTCATCACTGCTTACGTCAAACAAATATATCGTATCCTATGGCAAAGAGATCAACAAGAAGACCCGACAGTTCAGCCTTTTGGGTTGGTTTTTGAGGCAACTGGTGCTATCCTTCCTTATCTTTTACTTTCTTAAGATATGTATATCGGAAACCATAGATCTCATAGCTTTTGTTAGAGTCTTGACCATGTTGGCAACCCTATTCGGGATCAAGTATTTCTTCGAGAAGCTATTGGTTTCCATCTTGTCCCTCGATAGGATATCTGAGAGCTATCTTTTTCAAAAAAACACGTATCTGAACTATTTCTCACTATTCCTGATACCCTTTATAGCGTTTATCACCTATGCGCCTTTTGGTGAAATGGTTGCATTTTATGCAATGATCTCCATCTTTATCTTACTTAATTTCATTGGTTTATACAATGTCTTCAAGAATCATCAAAACATCTTCCTGCCCAATTTATTTTATTTTATTTTGTACCTTTGCGCTCTCGAAATCGCACCCTTTGTCATTTTGTACAAGGTGCTAGTTTCTGATAATAAATTAATTTGATGATCTATGAGAGTGAAGACCATTTTAGTATCCCAACCCGAACCTAAAATTGAAAATTCACCATATGCGCGACTCGTTGACAAGCAAAAAATAAAGGTTGACTTTAGGCCTTTTATCCATGTAGAAGGGGTAAATGCCAAAGATGTAAGAGCGCAGAAAGTAGACCTCAACGATTTCTCCGCCATCGTACTTACCAGCAGGAATGCCGTCGACCACTTCTTCAGAGTTGCTGAAGAGATGCGCTTTAAGGTGCCTGATACCATGAAGTATTTCTGCCAGTCTGAAGCCGTAGCATACTACCTTCAGAAATACGTCGTGTACAGAAAACGAAAGATCTATGTGGGTCAGCGTACTTTCCAAGAACTGGTGCCTCTGATCAAAAAGTACAAAGACGAGAAGTTTTTGTTACCTGCTTCAGACAAACTGAAGCCAACTGTGCCAGAAACTTTGAACGACCTCAAAGTCAATTGGACAAGAGCAACCTTGTACAAGACAGTGGTCAGTGACCTTTCGGACCTAAGAAACGTGTATTATGATATCCTCGTATTCTTTAGTCCGTCGGGCATAAAGTCATTGTTTGAGAACTTCCCAGATTTTGAGCAGAACAATACACGTATCGCGGTATTTGGGAACTCGACCGTAGAGGCAGCCACGGATGCTGGACTTCGAATTGATATTCAAGCCCCAACACCTGAGACCCCATCCATGTCAATGGCATTAGAGCAATACATAAATTCTGTCAACAGAAAATAATTTCAAAAGGATTATTGAAATAGAGAAGAGCGCGCATCCTGAGGATGCGCGCTCTTCTTCGTTTGAGCAATAAAGAATTTCTTGGGTCGACGACACTTAAAGTTTGCTATTGCTCATATAGCGGAGGCGCGCCAGCTAGAATTTCTTCGTTGGCATACGTCTCAAACTTCTTGAAATTGTCCCTAAAGGTTTTTGCGAGCTTTTTGGCTTGCTTGTAATATGCCTCATCATTACCCCAGGTCTGTCTTGGACTTAATACGCTAGTGGGCACATTTGGGCACGTTCTAGGCTGGGCCAATCCAAACACAGAATGTATGTGGTATTTCTCATACGAGTACTCACCAAATTCACCTGCCAAGGCAGCCGCGATCATAGCTCTCGTGTATTTCAGTTTAATACGATGCCCAATACCGTACGGGCCACCCGTCCAACCTGTGTTCACCAACCAAACATTTACATCGGTATCGTTCATCTTTCTTATGAGCATTTCAGCATACGCTGTTGGATGCAAGGGCATGAATGGAGCGCCAAAGCAAGCAGAAAATGAAGGTTGTGGCTCATCTACACCAGCCTCTGTACCTGCTACTTTGGCCGTATACCCTGAAATGAAGTGATATGCCGCCTGACCAGGGGTCAGTTTTGATATGGGAGGTAATACCCCAAAGGCATCTGCTGTTAAGAAAAAAATGTTCTTAGGGTTGTAACCAATCGATGGCGTTTGAATATTTTCAATGTGATAGATAGGGTAGCTTACGCGTGTATTCTGCGTAATGGTGGTATCTGCGAAATCCACCTCACCATCATGAATGATCACATTTTCCAAGATAGCACCTTTCTGAATTGCATTAAAGATCTCTGGTTCGCTCTCCTCACTCAAGTTGACCGCTTTTGCATAGCAACCTCCTTCAAAGTTAAAGATGGTGTTCTCGGCAGTCCATCCATGCTCATCATCTCCAATAAGCCTTCTATCAGGATCTGCAGAAAGCGTGGTCTTTCCAGTTCCTGAAAGTCCAAAGAAAATGGCAGTATCGCCATCTTTACCAACATTGGCAGAGCAATGCATCGGGAAGGTGTTCTTGTATACTGGCAATATGAAGTTCAGCGCTGAAAATATTCCTTTCTTTATTTCACCTGTATACCCTGTACCACCTACCAAGGCAATTTTTTTACTGAAGTTCAGGGCGGCAAAATTATGCTGACGCGTACCGTCAACCTCTGGGTTGGCCATAAAACCAGGTGCATTTATCACCAACCACTCTTCTTGAAAGTTTTCGTGCTCTTCTTCCGAAAGGCGTAAGAACATGTTGTAGACAAACATATTAGACCAAGGATACTCATTGATCACCCTTATGTTCGTCTTGTAGCTAGGATCAGCGCAAGCATAACAATCGCGCACAAAGACCTCTTTGCCAGAAAGATACTCTGTCACCTTAACATATAGCGCATCAAATCTCTCGCTTTCAAAAGGGATGTTGATGTCTCCCCACCAGACCTTATCCTTGGTGATGTCATCTTTTACTATGAATCGATCTTTTGGCGAACGGCCTGTGAATTCTCCTGTATTGACTGCCAAGGCCCCTGAATTGACCTCTACACCTTGGCCTTCACCAATGGTAATGCTATGTAATTCTTCGGGAGAAAGGTCGTACCTAACGTTGGCATCCTTGATACCATAAGGGATTAGCGAAATCGTTCTCGAAATTTGGGCATCTGTTAGCATAGATGAGCGATTTTGTTCGTTGCGCAAAACTAAAAAATATTTTACGAAAACGTTATAGTCGAAGAAATTATTGTACTTATTTTCTACTTGGCAGATATACCAGAAGTAGTGTCCACGCCATGATCAACATCATACCACCTACTGGGGTCAGCAATGCAATTTTTCTAAGATCCAACCCGATCAGTTCATTTGTTGCCAAAAGATATATGGATCCTGAGAACAGCAACACTCCTACCATTACAAGCCACAGAACTATTCTTTTCTGATGAGGAAGCATCAACGACGTATTACTTAAAAACAATAGAAAAAGTGCATGCAGCAACTGGTAGCGCACACCGGTCTCAAATGAGGAGACCGCAGAGACATCCACAAGCTTTTTCAATCCGTGAGCCCCAAAAGCCCCTAATATGACCCCCGTAAGGCCAAACAGTGCAGCTATAATGGCAATTCTTCTATTCATAGGAACATTTATTTTTTATAAATATAACATTTAGGTACATTCGTGTTATATTTTTACATTAATGAGAAACATCCTTATCATAGGTGCGGGCCGTTCATCGGCATCACTCATCAAATACTTGCTTGATCGATCCCATGCAGAGAATATTCATATTACCGTAGGTGATGTCTCTATCGCTAATGCGTTGGACAAAATTAAGGAACATACCAACGCCAAAGCCATAAAGCTAGATATTTTCATAGATGAAGAGCGAAGAGCCGCCATTAAAGATGCAGATATCGTGGTATCTATGCTTCCTTCAAGATTTCACACAAAAGTTGCTGAAGACTGTATTTTCTTCGGCAAGAATATGGTTACCGCCTCGTATGTCAGCAAAGAGATGAAGGCCTTGGACACTCAAGTCAAGGAAAAGGGACTCATCTTTATGAACGAGACCGGTCTAGATCCTGGCATCGACCATATGAGTGCCATGCAGGTCATTGATCGAATTCGTGACAATGGTGGCAAGCTATTGCTCTTCGAGTCGTTTACAGGTGGTTTGGTGGCTCCGGAGAGCGACAATAACCTATGGAGCTATAAATTCACCTGGAACCCAAGAAATGTCGTCTTGGCAGGGCAAGGCGGTGCAGCTAAATTCATCCAAGAAGGCGCCTACAAGTACATTCCATACAATAAGCTATTCAGAAGGACAGAGTTTCTACATGTCGATGGTTACGGCAAGTTTGAAGCATATGCTAATCGAGACTCGCTAAAATATCGTGAGGAATATGGCCTACAGGACATCCTAACGCTCTATCGCGGCACCATGCGCCGTGTGGGCTTCTCTAAAGCGTGGAATATGTTTGTGCAGCTAGGCATGACCGACGACAGCTATGCCATGGAAGGCTCAGAAGAAATGAGCTATCGTGACTTCACCAATGCATTCTTGGCATATAACCCGACCGATTCCGTAGAACTGAAGATGCGCCATTACCTGAAGATCGACCAAGACGATATTATGTGGGAGAAGCTACGTGAGATAGACCTCTTCAATCCCAACAAGAAAATTGGCATCAAGAATGCCACACCTGCCCAAGCATTGCAGAAGATCTTGGAAGACAGTTGGCATCTAGCACCCGAAGACAAGGACATGATCGTCATGTACCACAAGTTTGGCTATGAGTATCAGGGTGAAAAACGACAGATCGACTCCAACATGGTAGTGATTGGCGAAGATCAAACGTACACGGCTATGGCCAAGACCGTTGGCCTCCCGCTGGCAATGGCCACGTTATTGATCTTGAACGGAAAAGTGAGCACCAAGGGCGTTCAAATTCCTTTGAAGAAAGAAGTCTATGAGCCCGTACTAAAGGAGCTCGAGGCCTATGGCGTTGTTTTCAATGAAAAGAAAGCACCTTATTTGGGTTACAATCCGAACAATGTAGCAGGGTAGACTATTTCAAAATGAAATAACTATTGTATTTTTGGTTAACGTTTGAAATAAGCTCGCATGAAAATTTCCAATAACATCGTTGAGGTCGATGGAATCGACAAGGAGATTCTCCGTCATCTCATGGAAGATGCCCGAAAGCCCATTCTTGAAATCGCCCGAAACATTGGCATCTCGGGCGCGGCTATTCACCAACGCTTGCGAAAATTAGAGGCATCAGGGTTGATCGCCGGGTCAAAGTTCGTTGTGAATCCAAAAGTATTGGGGTATACGACCATGGCCTTTATCGGGGTGTATCTAGACAAAGCGATGAACAATCCCAGAGCTGTGAAAGAATTGGAGAAGATCCCCGAAGTACTAGAATGTCATTACACCACCGGCAATTGGAGCATCCTTGTCAAAATCCTGTGCAAAGACAACGAGCATCTGATGAATGTGCTAAACAAGAAGATCCAGACCATTGAAGGGGTCTCACGCACTGAGACCTTTATCTCGCTAAAGCAGCAGATCGATCGACAGATTGAACTCTAAAAAGGTTTGGTCGTTTCGAGCGAAACGAGAAATCTCATCATAATAAATGGATCTCTCAGTCGTTTTACCTCCCTCGAAATGACCAATCGTAATCATGTAATCAAGACACTACGCTAGTCCCTACTGGCTCCCGCCACGCGCATCGCAAAGTAGATCAGCGTTGCCAACGAACCAATGGCCGCCACTACATACGTGCGCGCCGCCCATTTCAAGGCGTCTTCCGAACCAGCATACTCTTCTTGGCTCACCATGTTCTTGTTTTTCAACCAAGCCAAAGCACGATTGCTCGCATCGTATTCTACGGGCAGGGTGATAAAGCTGAAGAGCGTAGCCAATCCATACAGTCCTACACCTGCCCAGGCAATGGTTCCGCCGATGGCTGTGGTCTGCATGAGCATTAGACCTCCAAAAATTGCCCACATCGAAAATTTGGAGCCCATGCTTACAACAGGCACCAACTTAGAACGCATTTGCAACCACTGGTAACTGGTAGCGTGTTGCACCGCATGCCCCACTTCGTGGGCTGCCACGGCGGCGGCGGCGGCATTACGCTGCGAGTAAACCCCTTCACTTAAGTTCACTGTCTTGTTCATTGGGTTATAGTGGTCTGTTAGCATTCCTGGGGTGGAGATCACCTTGACATCACGGATTCCATGATCGGCCAGCATTTTTTCAGCAATCTCTGCGCCACTCATCCCGTTGCGCAGATGTACTTTCGAGTATTTCTTGAACTTGCTCTTCAAGCGACCGCTTACCAGCATACTCACCAAACCAAACACCCCTGCGATCACTACATAGCCTATATCAAATCCAAACATAATTTTCTAGTTTTTGTGCTTTTAAATATACAACAGAAAAGACAAAAACCTCGCCATAGTTCGCGAGGTATCGTTCATCGGAAGTTTTGTCATTCTTTTATGCCACTTCGAGTGATCTCGGCTTCAGTCGAAGTAGCCCCACATAAAGTCCTCGATACGATCAAGCAAGCTTGATCACTCGAACAGATACTGCATGAGGCTCTGAAACCCGTTCAGAGTGCCCCAATTTGGGTTAGCCTACTACATTCACGATCTTTCCTGGTACAACGATCACCTTTTTAGGTTCTCGACCTTGTAGTTGTGCCTGTGTCTTTTCATGTTGAAGCACCGCTTGTTCGACCTCTTCTTTTGAAAGGTCTAAGGAAAGTTCTAGCTTGAAGCGCATCTTTCCGTTGAAAGAGATCGGATACGCTTTCGTGCTTTCTACCAAATGCGACGCGTCAAAGATCGGGAAGGGCACATAGGCGATCGACCCGCTATGTCCTAACTGTTTCCACAACTCTTCAGCAATGTGTGGCGCGTAGGGTGATACCAAAATTGCCAAGGGTTCTAAGATCGCTCTAGATGTACATTTTTGCGCCGTTAGCTCGTTCACACAGATCATAAAGGTAGATACCGAGGTATTGAAGCTGAAGTTCTCAATATCTTCTTCTACCTTTTTGATGGTCTTGTGCAAGGTTTTCAAGTTGTCTTTCGCAGGCTCGGCATCATTGAATTTCGCACCATTGTCATCAAAATAGAGCTTCCACATTTTCTTCAAGAAGGAATGCACACCTGTGATCCCTGCGGTATTCCAAGGTTTGGATTGCTCTAGTGGCCCTAAGAACATCTCATATAAGCGCAGGCTATCGGCACCGTACTGCTCGCAGATGGCATCGGGATTGACCACGTTGAACCATCGCTTTGACATCTTTTCGACCTCACGACCTACGATGTACTTACCTTCTTCTAAAATGAACTCTGCATCTTTGAACTGAGGCTGCCATTGTTTCAAGGCTTCAACATCCAACTCATCTGAAGTGTTTATCAAGTTAACATCTATACGTAGTTCTTCCACTTCATACTCTTCTCTCAATCCTTTCGAAACATAGGTGTTCTCTCCGCTAATTCTATATACAATAGCACTCGTCCCCAGGATCATCCCTTGGTTGATCAGTTTTTTGGCAAACTCGTCTACCGGCACGAGTCCTTTATCGAACATGAACTTCTGCCAAAAGCGCGCGTAGAGCAAGTGGCCCGTGGCGTGTTCGCTACCACCGATGTACAGGTCGACATTCTCCCAATAGTTGATCGCCTCTTGACTAAAGATCTCTTGGTCGTTCTGCGGATCCATATAGCGATTAAAGTACTGTGAGCTTCCTGCCCATCCTGGCATGGTGTTCAACTCGAGTGGAAACACCGTTTCGTCATCGATCAACTGATTACTGACAACTGCAGACTGATCTGTGTCCCAAGCCCAAATCGCAGCGCGACCCAAAGGAGGCTCCCCGGTTTCGGTTGGGAGGTACTTTTCTACTTTAGGCAGCTCGATCGGCAAGTGCGCTGCATCGATCATTTGCGGCATATCATCTTTGTAGTACACTGGGAACGGTTCGCCCCAATAGCGCTGACGACTGAACACCGCATCGCGCAAGCGGTAGTTGATCGTACCTTTCCCATGACCGATAGCCTCCAACTCATCGATCGCCTTGCGAACAGCATCCTCGTACTTCAGTCCGTTCAAAAAATCAGAATTGGCGATGATGGTATTCTCCTTGTCTGCAAAAGCTTCTTTCGAAATGTCAATACCTTCAAAAATATTTGGGATGTCAATATCGAAATGCTTTGCAAAATCGTAATCGCGCTGGTCTCCACAAGGCACCGCCATGACGGCTCCTGTTCCGTAGCTTGCCAACACATAATCACCGATCCATATCGGCACGGGTTCTTTGGTGAATGGGTGTTCGGCATGCGCACCCGTGAATACTCCTGAAATGCTCTTCACATCCGCCATACGATCACGTTCGCTACGTTTTGCGGTAGCTTCCACGTAGGCTTCCACCGTTTCTTTCTGTTCAAGTGTGGTGATCTTGGCCACCAATTCGTGCTCTGGTGCCAAGGTCATGAAAGAAACTCCAAAGATGGTGTCGGGACGCGTGGTGAAGACTTCGATCGTATGATGAGAGCTCTCGCCATCGCTCGAAATGACATCGAAGGTTACTGACGCGCCTTCAGAACGACCGACCCAATTGGTCTGGGAATCCTTGAGCGGCTGTGGCCAATCGATCGTATCCAGACCATCTAGCAACCGTTGGGCATACGCTGTGATGCGCATGCTCCATTGGGTCATCTTCTTGCGGACAACAGGGTGCCCGCCGCGCTCCGAAACACCGTTGACGATCTCGTCATTCGCCAACACAGTTCCCAAAGCAGGGCACCAATTCACTTCTGTCTCGGCTAAATACGCAAGTCTATATTTTAGAAGGATCTCTTGTTGTTCTTTCCAAGAGAAGGCTTTCCAATCCTCTGCAGAAAAGGGAGTTACCGTTTCGTCACAGATTGCATTCAAGTTCTTGTTACCCATTCCCTCGAAAATGGCGACCAAATCTGTGATCGGCAAAGCCTTGTCATGCTCTTTGCAATACCAAGATCCGAAAAGTTGAATGAAGATCCACTGGGTCCATTTATAATAGCTAGGATCTGAAGTGCGTACCTCCCGATTCCAATCGAAAGAGAAGCCCATCTTATCTAACTGTTCGCGATAGCGCTTGATGTTGGTCTCGGTAGTGATGGCTGGATGCTGACCCGTCTGTATGGCATATTGCTCGGCAGGAAGCCCAAAGGAATCGTAGCCTTGCGGATGCAATACATTAAAGCCTTTATGGCGCTTATAACGCGCGTAGATATCGCTGGCGATATAGCCTAGCGGATGCCCAACATGCAAGCCTGCCCCTGATGGATAAGGAAACATATCGAGCACATAGTATTTAGGCCTTTCGGACGTGTTCTCGGCCTTGAAGGTCTTGTTCTTAGCCCAGTATTCTTGCCATTTTTCTTCTATTTTGCTGAAATCGTACCTCATCATAAAAAACTAAGCCTCAAAAGTACAAATACTGCACTAGTTTGAAAAGCAGAAGATTGACAACTATCACTTTGTAGAATTTCATTATTTCTTACATTTAGTATCGAATTACGCAACCCAATGGCGAACAAACGAATTGGTCTGGCACTCTCTGGTGGTGGTGTAAAAGCACTGGCACATGTGGGTTTCATAAAGGCATTGCTAGAGCACAATATTACTCCCAACATCCTTTCGGGAACTAGTGGCGGCGCTCTGGTAGCTGCTTTGTATGCGTCTGGAAAGTCGCCCGAAGAAATGCTAGATTTCTTCAAAAGAACACCTCTTTTCAAGTTTTCGCTCATCACATGGAATAAAGCTGGGATCGTAGACAGTGCAAAATATCAAAAGATCTTAAGAGAAGCATTTGGTTTAGAAACCTTTGAAGCACTCTCATATCCAGTAACGGTAACTGCCACCAATATCACGGATGGCACTTTAGCGTATTTCAACAAAGGAGACCTGATCAAACCCATCATTGCATCGAGTGCCTTGCCGCCTTATTTTTCTCCTGTAACTATTGATGGGCAATTATATTCCGACGGGGGGGTGTTGAATAACTTTCCAACGGAACCTCTGATGCGTCGACGCTGTGATGTGATCTTGGGAAGCTTTGTGAATCCAGTAATGCCGATCGAACCTAAAGAGGTAAACAATATTCTGAAACTGATCCAACGTGTTTACCACATCAGCCTAGAAGCGAATCATCACAAGAAAATCGTGAAATGCCACTATGTGTTCATGCCCAAGGAGGTACTGAAGATCGGCCTATTGGACACGCGCATGATTAACAAAGCCTATAATTTGGGATATGAAAACGCTTTGAGAGAAATGCCCAAGATCTTGAAAGCGATTAACGGATCTTAGAATTGCGATCTTTAATTTCGGCAGCTAGTAAATTCAGATTTCTCGACTGCGCTCGAAATGACAAATAAGTTTGTTAGTTCCTTGCCTTTTCTTCCTGCGGAAGCAACAACCGATAGATCATCTCATTCGCAGGTGTGGGCACGCCTAAGCGTTTCCCTTCTTTTGCAATATAGCCGTTAAACTCTTCCAACTCAGAAGGTCTGCCTGCCATAATATCGCGCTGCATGGAAGCCGTAGTACTTGGGTCTTGCTCGTCAATAGCTGCAAATGCCTTGGTGATATCACTTTCAGAGAGGCTGATACTTTTGGCCTTGGCAATTGCCACAATTTCTTTGGCCGTCTTAAGCATTAGATCACGAATATGGTCGTCGGATCGCATCTTGCCAATTTCTACACGTGTTAACCCGCCCATCCCACTGATCGTGGCAATGAACAAGAACTTCTGCCAAACAGCTCGCCAAATGTCTTCGGCAACAACACTATCAAAATCTGCTTTATCAAAGACCTGTTTGATGGCTTCAACTCTTGATGACCTCTCATTGTTGAGTTCACCAAAGATCACTTGCGGATGAAAAGCCGGATGATGGATCACGCCAGGGCTTTCAATATAACTAATGATGCGACACAGACCGCCCAAGACCTGCCCTTTGGATAGCTGCTCCAATAGTTTCTCTTCGTTGTCGGCACCATTCTGCAAAGGCAACACCATACATTCGGGATCGATGATCTGCTTCAAGCGTTGGGCAATGTTACTTACCTGCCATGATTTTGTGCAGAGCAGAATCAGGTCAGCCTCGCTACACGCATTTAGGTCGTCGGTTGCTACGGTTGGTCTCGCAATGAAATTTCCGTTGATACTTTTCACTTGCAAGCCATGCTGCTGAATAGCTTCCAAATGTGCCGCACGCGCAATAAAGGTGGTCTCAAAACCTGCTTTGGCGATCTTTCCGCCAAAATAACCACCCACACCACCAATGCCAATGACTGCAATCCTCATGTGAATTCTTTTGTTTAAAATTAGCGTTTCCAGAAGAAATACAGAAACCTAGATCACTTATCTTGCGCCAAATACGCTTTCCGAATTCTATGGACACAAAGTTTAGGTGGTATGTTGTTGGGCCGATCGCGCTTGCGCTTGTCATTTATGGATGTACTTTTTTCTACGACCTCACCAACTGGGACGATGAGGTTTTAGCTACCCTATCCCATACGATCGTAAAAGCCCGCGCAAACGGAAGGACCTTGCCAAGTTGTATTATGCGCGAGGTTACCTTAACTTTGTTCGCTACAAGAAACGACCAAGCATTGGACGATCTCAACAATGCATCGGCCATGAATACCGACCATGCTAATGCAATAAACCTTAAGGATACGTTGTTAGCTAAGATGAATCTAAAACTACCTTGGAATTGAGCAAATCCTTTGACAAATATCAAAAGCGGCGATTGATCTCTTCCTACTTTTCTGTTGTGCTGAGCATAGCTCTAGTGCTATTTTTATTAGGGATGCTTGGATTGTTTGTGTTGAATGCCAAAAAGGTAGCAGATCGCTTTAAGGAAAAGATCGCCATGACCGTCTTTTTAAAGGAAAATGCCAAGGAAGTAGAGATCCAACAATTAAGGAAAAGTTTGGCCATGGCAGACTACACAAGAGAGGCCAACTATGTATCTAAAGAAGATGCCGCTGAAAAACATATGAATGACCTTGGCGAGAACTTCATCGACTATCTTGGTTATAATCCGCTGAAGAATTCTATTGACCTGTATCTAAAGGCCGATTACGTCCATAAGGACTCCATAGCTTCCATTGCCGAAGAGATCGGCAGCAAAGCTTTTGTTGACGAGGTGTCCTATGATAAACCTTTGGTAACGCTCATCAATGAGAATATCAGCAAGATCAGCTTTTGGGTGCTTATCGTCAGTGCTATTTTCACGGTGATCGCCATGCTGTTGATCAACAGTTCCATCAGGTTAGCTGTATATGCCAGACGGTTCATCATCAAGACCATGCAAATGGTTGGTGCTACCAAGCGTTTTATTCGCAGGCCTTTTATTTGGAAAAGTGTCTCGCTAGGCATTATTGGTGCAGCAGTGGCTTCAATTGCCATTGCAGTGGTCCTGTACTTTTTACAAGACCGCTACCCAGAGCTACAGCTCACTGAACAACCACTTTTGCTGGTCGCACTGTTCGTTTCATTATTTTTGCTGGGTGTATTGATCACATGGGTAAGTACCTTTATAGCCACGCAACGGTTTTTGAACTTGCGAACCGATGACCTTTATTATTAACCCTGAAAGAAAAACATGAGCAAGACCAAACAAAGCAAACAGCCCAACGCCGAATTCATCTTCCAAAGGAAGAACTACTTCTGGATGTTCATTGGCCTGGTGGTCATCGCGCTAGGCTTTATCCTGATGGTAGGCGGTGGCAGTGACAATCCCAATGTATGGAATCCTGCCATCTTCAACACGCAACGAATTCGGGTCGCGCCTACATTGGTACTGATCGGTTTTGCCATCGAGGTGTATGCCATCTTGTTAAGCCCTAACAAGAAATCTTCCAAAGGCAAGTAATCTATGGAGGTCATCGACGCTATCTTACTTGGGATCATCCAAGGCCTTACTGAATTCTTGCCCGTTTCTTCTAGCGGTCACCTAGAGTTAGGGAAAGCATTGCTAGGCGATGACTCATTGCCTGAGGAAAGTCTATTGTTCACTGTGGTCTTACATTTTGCCACTGCATTGAGTACTATCGTTGTATTCCGAAAAGATATCCTGGAGATCATTCAAGGGTTGATCAAATTCCGATGGAACGAGGAAACCCGATTCATAGCCAACATTGCACTATCCATGCTTCCGGCAGTAGTGGTGGGTTTATTCTTCGAGAAGGAATTAGAGCAACTGTTTGGTGGACAAATATTGTTGGTCGGTCTGATGCTGATCGTTACGGCATTACTCCTTTTTTTGGCAGACAGAGCAAAAAACACTGGAAAGAAGGTATCCTATCTTGATGCCTTTGTCATTGGGGTGTCACAAGCCATTGCCATACTCCCTGGAATTTCAAGAAGTGGCGCCACCATCTCTACTTCGGTGTTGCTTGGCAACGACAAGACCAAGGCTGCTCGTTTCTCGTTCTTGATGGTAATCCCATTGATCTTTGGAAAAATTGCCAAAGACCTGTTGGGAGGTGAGCTTTCTTTTGAAGGTGGGCAAACCTTGCCCTTGGCCATTGGCTTTGCTGCTGCTTTCTTCTCCGGTCTTATTGCCTGCACTTGGATGATCCAGTTGGTGAAGAAAAGTAAGCTCACCTATTTTGCCATCTACTGCTTTGTGGTCGGTATCCTTGCCGCTGTAATTGCCTGGACCAGCCTGTAATGTATACTGAGGAAACATTCAAAGAAGGGCAATTGCTGCTGATCGACAAGCCACTGCATTGGACCTCTTTCCAAGCGGTGAACAAGGTACGTTGGGCCATCAAGAGGAAATTCAACCTAAAAAAGATAAAGGTCGGACATGCAGGCACGCTAGATCCATTAGCCACCGGACTGTTGATCATATGCACAGGGAAGTTCACCAAGAAAATAGCCCAAATACAAGGGCAAGCAAAAGAATACACAGGCACCATCACCTTGGGTGCTACAACACCTTCATACGACCTCGAGACCGAAATAGATCAAAATTACTCAGTAGACCACATTACCGAAGAATTGCTCCACCAGACCACAAAGCACTTTATTGGAGATGTGGAACAGTATCCGCCTGTTTTTTCAGCCATAAAAAAAGATGGCAAACGATTGTACGAGTTTGCCAGAGAAGGAAAAGATGTGGAAATAAAACCAAGGGTGATACATATTTCCGCCTTTGAGTTGACAAGGGTCGAACTTCCCGAAGTAGACTTCAAAGTCAGCTGCAGCAAAGGCACCTACATACGATCCCTAGCGCACGACTATGGTAGGGCGTTGAACAGTGGCGCACATTTGTCTGCGCTGAGACGCGCCAAGATCGGTGGTCATTCGGTTGAAGATGCCATTTCACCCGAAAAATTCGTCAATAATCTAGGTTGATCGCCGTTAAACGAAGACATTATCTTTATTTTTCTATTTTTGCGCCATGCCTTTGTCCCCAAAATACCTGTCCATGGCACTTACAGTGCTTATTGGCCTATTCGTGGTGAGTGTGGTCTTCAATGTGCATCTGTCTACCAAACGCAAACTCGCAGAGCAATTGTACGAGCTCAATTCAGAAGAACTCCCTAAAGAAGAACTTGCAAAGGAAGAGACTCCTAAAGAAACTGTTGCCAAGAACATCAGGACCAACAGGTCTTACAACGAATTGAAAAAGTCTTTGCAACGCGAACTCGATGACTTTAAGACGCTAGACGAACTCCGTGAAGAAGCCAGGCAGAATGAAGCCTCGCAAGCTTCAGAGGAAATGGCAAACGACTTACCTTCTGAAAATGACAGCAATGCATCCGGAAATCTGGCGATGAACACTTCTTCTAAGAAAAGTGCACGATCATCCGGTGACAATACTTCGAAACTTGAAGCCAGAAACAATGCTGCCAATAGGGACAGCTCTATATCGTACTCGTTGGTGGATAGAACGGAGATAGGGTTGCTACCAAACCCAACCTATACGTGTATGCTATCGGGAAAGGTGGTGGTCAACATCAAAGTGAATAGCTATGGCGATGTGTATGAGGCTACGCTGAACGAAGCTTCTTCTACATCGGACCGCGGATGCCATGTAGACAATGCTATTGCTTATGCCTTAAGGGCCAAATTCGATCCAGACCCAGCGAAATCCTCTCAGTTAGGCACGATCACCTACTACTTTCAGGGGAAATAGAAGTCCTCTCTATAAGTTACTTGATATGTCGTTTAGGGACCTCTCGACTGCGCTCGAGGTGACATTGCACCCACACGATTATTTCGAAAGAAACTCAACTAGGTCTTCAGCAGTATTTTGCCCTTTGTCCTTGTTGTACCACACTTGCAGGTCTTGCTTGAATTCTGGAGTTAGCGTTCCATGTCCTGCTTTAAAATCCTGAACCATTTTTGTAGCAATACTCGGCCTTGGGCCATATTCGCCCAAAACTTCATTGGTCTCCGTATCTAACATGATCAACTTAGGAATGGATCTGCTGCCATTGGTCAAGAATTGGTCCATGAGTTCTATATGCTCGTCTCTCAATACAACTTTAAGGTCGATGTTCTCATTCAAAGCGGCAACCTTATTCATCACGGGCATGGTCTGGGCGGCGTCGCCACACCAGCTCTCGGTAAGCACCAACCAAGTGACTTTCTTATCATATGATGCGGCTTTTTGCTCAACTGCTTCAGATAATCTCACGGTCTTGTCCAATCGCTTCATACGTCGATCGTTCAACAAGGTATAGTTGATCAAGGACTCGGCCTGGTCTTTCCCAGTTGTCGTGTTTTTGGCAACCAATTCGTCTACAAGAATTCTGTACTCTTGGTAACTCATCGCCTTTTCTAGACCAGCCTCTATCAGCTTAGTCGTTCTGGTATCGTGAAGTGTTTCCATCTTTACTGGTTTTCTACAAAAATAATCTTTGGTCTCTGATCGTTCTGTAACAATCATTACATTAGTAGAAGAAAAAAAATATCCTTACAACCATGGAAAAACACCGTTGCGGATGGTGTGTCGGCGACCCACTGTACGAACAATACCATGATGAAGAATGGGGAACACCCATATACGATGACGATGCGCTGTTTGAGTTTTTAATGTTAGAGACCTTCCAAGCAGGGTTAAGTTGGATCACGATATTGCGCAAGCGTGAAAACTTCCGAAAGGCCTTTGATGGTTTCGACTATAAAAAAGTCGCAAATTATGATGACGCCAAGTATAAAAGTCTCTTGCACGATGAAGGCATCATCAGAAACAAGCTGAAGATCAAAGCCACGATCACCAATGCCCAAGCCTTTATGAAGGTGCAAGAAGAGTTTGGCAGTTTTAGCGAATACATCTGGGGATTTGTAGATGGAAAGCCCATTGAGAACGCATGGAAAGACTATCGAGATGCTCCTGCCAATACCCTACTTTCAGACACGATCAGCAAAGACCTGAAAAAGAGGGGCTTCAAGTTTGTGGGTTCAACGGTAGTCTATGCGCACATGCAAGCCACCGGTATGGTGAATGACCATGAGGTAGGTTGTTTTAGATACCATGAAGTATGATGGCAAGAAACTTACTAATATTCCTATTGGTCGGCGGGTCGGTCTTTGGTCAGACCAAGCGCGAACGCGAGTATCGTATAGACCTGGAAGAATTCCCAAGTAGTTCATACAAGATCCTGCAACCGTATCTCGAAGACGCAAAACGAATTCGGTTCTACAAGGAAGAGGATGGTGAAAAGCAAAGTTTCGAAGCCAAGTTCAAGAAAGGAAGATTGAAGTATAGTGTAGAGTTTGATAGCACTGGCCAGCTAGAAGATGTAGAATTCATTATCAAAGAGAACGATTTTCCCAGTGATGTGCTTCGAAGTGTTGAAGCCTATCTAAGCAATGAGTTTAAAAAGCATCGCATCAAAAAGATGCAGCAGCAGTACTTCAACGACTCTCAAGGCCCTGCCAAGACTTTACGGAATGCTTTCCAGAATCTGCTCATCCCTGAGTTGCGATACGAACTGATCGTAAACGGACGAGGCAAAGGTCCTTGGCGGTCTTTCGAGCTTCTATTTGATTCGGAAGGCAATCACATAAGCACACGAACCATCGTTACGCCAAAGTATGACCATGTATTGTACTAGAGCACTTTTTCTGTTGCTAGCATGCTTGGCATCAGCACATCTGTCTGCCCAAGATGTAGGGTTTTGGCAACCACAGATCGCACTGAATTACAAGGTGAGCGAAAACTACACGCACAACTTCTCTGTAGAGAATAGAAACTTCATTTTAAGGGACAACACTGCCGAGCTTAGCGTACGGCATATAGACTTCAATCATTTCTCTAAATGGTCTATTGGTAGTGGTCAGAGCTTGGTGCTTGGTGTTAAATATCGATTCCGCGAGGCCTTTGATGGCGATAGTGACGAATTGCGCCTTACACAGCAATACAATGCTGCCAATAGAAAGAATGTGGTTCGATTTGGACATCGTGTCCGTGCCGAGCAACGTATCTTCAGTGAGCGTACCATTCACAGATTTAGATACCGCTTTGCCTTGGACCTTCCTCTTGAAGGTGAAGAGTTAGATATAGGTGAATCGTATTTCGTGGCTTCCGTAGAAAGTGTATCAAGTTTCGGAAAAGGCTCTAAACCCGTACATGACCAACGCTTTACGGCTCAGCTGGGTTGGAAACTATCTGCCAAGGCAAAGCTTCAACTAGGTTTGGAGCACCGCCTGGAGCAAAGTAACATTGCTGTAGAGCACACCACTTTTTTATTGACTTCGGCTGTATTTTCGTTATAGGAAATCACTCGACCCCTATGTGCTGAAGTACTTCCTTGTCCTTGAAGTCATAAGGAATGGTCTCAAGAATATGTCCAATCGCATTTATTCGGGCTTTTGATTTGCGATTGGCCTTGATCACTTTCCAGGGAGCAAGGTCTGTATCGGTCTTAAGGAACATCTTCTCTTTGTATTCGGTATACGAATCCCAGAGCTCGATCGCTCGTTCGTCTACCGGGCTGAACTTCCATTTTTTCACTGGGCTTTGCTTGATCTCTTCGAATCGGCGTATCTGCTCATCTTTGGAGATCGAGAAGTAGAATTTTATGAGGCGAATACCCGATTCGATGATCATTCTCTCGAAATCATTCACTTGATCCATGAACGTTACATATTCATCCTCTGTGCAGAATCCATTGACGGGCTCAACCACTGCTCTGTTGTACCAGCTCCTGTCAAAAAAGACGATCTCGCCCTCTTTGGGCAATTGATTTATGTATCGCTGAAAATACCACTGGCCCTTTTCCTCGCTTGTAGGTTTCGGCAAAGCCACCACACGAAATTCTCTAGGGTTCAAATGTTGGGTTATTCGCCTGATGGCACCTCCTTTCCCGGCAGCGTCCCTACCTTCAAACAAGATCACCAGCTTTTCGTTATTTGTCACTACCCAATGCTGCAGCTTTATGAGCTCTTCTTGGAGCTTCTTCAGTCGTTCTTCGTACTTAACAACACGTAAGGCTTTTTCGGGCGTGATGCCTTCTTCTATGAAGAACAGTCTTAGACTTTTTATCCCGCTTAAACGCTTCATGTCTTTATCCGATAGCTTTTCCATATCCTCAGTCCATTTGTTTTACCATCCTGTGGTAGCGTTGCACAATATTTGGGTCAGGGAGAATTGTCGCACCAGAGCTTCCTTTTCGGTCATAGTCGAATTTGGAAAGCACGTACCGGATGCTCTCTATGCGAGCGTACTTCTTCTCATTGGTCTTTATGACGATCCAAGGGCTGAAAGAGGTGTGTGTCTTACTAAACATTTGTTCTTTATGGTAGGTGTAATCATCCCATTTCTTTTGCCCTTCTTTGTCTACTGGACTGAATTTCCACCGCTTCAATGGGTTCTTCAACCTGGAATCAAAACGTCTGGCCTGTTCGTCTTTTGAGATGGAGAACCAGAACTTTATGATTTCTACACCATCCTCGTACAGCATGTGCTCAAATTCAGGAACTTGTACCATAAACTGATCGTACTCGGCCTTATCACAGAAACCCATCACAGGTTCTACCACGGCCCGGTTGTACCAACTACGGTCAAAAAAGACGATCTCGCCTGGGTTAGGAAGCTCTTTGATATATCTTCGGAAGTACCATTGTCCTTTTTCTACGTCGGTAGGTTTGTTCAGGGCTACAACCCTCATGGATCGTGGGTTAAGGTGTTCGGTAAAACGGCGAATGGCACCTCCTTTACCGGCAGCATCACGTCCTTCGAAGATGACGCAAACACGCCTATTATGCTTAGCTATCCACTGTTGTAAGTCTACCAACTCTGCCTGTAGTCTTAATAATTCTTTGTTGTAATGTACGGCCTTATCTAATTCATAGAATTCTTCTTTGGGAAGCTTTCTCTTCAGTGCATTCCAAAATTTATCTCGGTCCTTGTAGAGTTTGAAGTCGTTTTGTGAAAGCATAGGCATCCTATTGATTGACAAATATGCAATCTTGATGTTAGATGGTATATGACAAAAGTCATTTTAGATACGCAAGAAATGCGGCCCTGTCTATTTCCTCGGCTCCCAGACTTGCCAAATGATCTGTATATACTTGGCAATCGATCAAAGAACATTGTCTTTGCTGTAGCGTTTCGGCCAAATGGTGCAATGCTACTTTGCTAGCATTGCTTACCTTTGAGAACATACTCTCGCCACAGAATACATGCCCTAGATCCACACCGTAAAGTCCGCCGACCAGTTTGTTGTTCGACCAGACCTCGACAGAAGCAGCATGACCTAACCTGTGCAATTCCTTATAGGCCTGTTTCATCTCAGTAGTTATCCATGTTCCTTGCTGCCCTATGCGCTTCGTTACAGCGCAATGCTCTATGACATCATCAAAAGCTTTGTTAAAGGTGACCTCAAAGACCTTTTTGCGCAACAACTGACGCAAGCTCTTAGAAACTTTCATCTTCTCAGGGAATAGCACCATACGCTTTGGTGGCGACCACCAAAGGATCAGGTCATCATTCTCAGACCATGGAAAGATGCCGCTTTGGTATGCCAACAACAATCGCGGAACCGAAAGGTCGCCTCCAATGGCTACGATTCCTTCTGGTGTAGCACTCTGCAATGGGGGGAACTCTATCTTATCGTTCAAGAAAAACATGGTCTTTAACAATTTGAAGCTCTTAAATTCATTCTAAATTACTTTGATTTTACATTTTTTTTCATGAAATTTGAGTAGCCTTTTTAACAATAGTATTTTCATCATTGCTTTTTGAGTTTGTTTAAAGGCGAAACCTAAAACCACAATATGAAAGGCCGTTTCCACTAGCGGCCTTTTTTTTATACCATCAGCAGTCCTACGATGAAGATCACTGAGGCTACCAACATGGCCATCAATGTATATGGCAGTATCTCCTTGGCCTTCAACTTTGTGATCCCTAGCAGCGGTAATGCCCAGAAGGGTTGCAGCATGTTGGTGACCTGGTCGCCATAGGCCAATGCCATGACGATCTTAGGCAAAGGCACTCCTAATTTCAACGCCGACTCAACAACAATGGGGCCTTGTACTGCCCATTGTCCGCCGCCACTAGGCACAAAGATATTTACCAGCCCAGCACTGAAGAAGGTAAAGATGGGCAATGTCGTATCGTTTGCCACTGAGACAAAGAAGTCAGATATCACTTGTATCATGCCACTACCCTTCATGATACCCATGACCCCGAAATATAGCGGGAACTGGATCAAAATGCCTGAAGTGCCTTTGATCGCTTCTTCCACCGCGCTTAAAAACCTTCGTATGCTTCTATGCATGAGCATTGCCATGCCTAGCATAAAAAAATTGAGCATGTTCGGCGTAAGCGTAAAAGAGCGTAATTGATCCCAGTAGTTGTAGCCAAGCGCTAACAGTATAAAGCTACCAAAGATCATTGGCAGCATCATTGAGTGTTCTAGCCTTGCCATTCCCCTAGTTCCTTCCTCGTCTATCTTATGGTCGTAGACAGGGAGATCAAGTGGCGTGGGTGCCATTCGTTTTGCGATCAGTGAAAGAACTATTGGAATGATCATCAATAACACAAGAAACAATAACAAGTTCCACCAACTGAAGACAGTCTGATAGGTAGAAATAGCATCTGGCAATGATGCTACTATACTTGCCTCCGAAATTCCACTCATCAGGTCCTTTAGATGTCCTGGTTCGGAAACTTTCAGCGGTGCCGAGCCACTCATGCCACCGTGCCAGATCATCAATCCCATATATCCAGCCGCACCAACCAATGGGTAGTTGATCTGGAATCCTCTTATCTGAGCGCTTTCGGCAACTTTTCTGGCCATGATGGCACCAAATATCAATCCCAACCCCCAATTGAAAAAGGCCAACGACATGGTAGAGACACTCACCAGTATCACAGCGCTTTTGGTATCATTCACATAGTTTGTCAGCAACTTTATGAGGCTGCTGGCTGGTCTGCTAAGCACCAACACGTGACCTAAAACCAGAATGAGCATCATTTGGTACGCAAACACCAAAAGCCCATCATTCCAGATGCCATCTTCCCAGAACGAGAGTACTTTTAGTAGGCGAGGCTCCTCATCTGTTGCGACCACAAGCGGCAAAGCCAGTACAATGGCGAGCAATGTTAAAAGAACCGCAATGGTAAAGGGTGAAGGCAAAAAACGTTTGAACAACGTTTCGATAGCTCTTGTGACATTCATACAGAAAAGGTACTGCAATTTCGATTGAAAACAAAAAAGGAGGCACCAAGCCTCCTTAAAAATTATTCAGAATCCCTTTATCTAAAAAGGAAGGTCGTCTGGATCTTCATCATTTATTTCTGAAACAGGCTCAAAGGCATCAGCGGGTGGTACCGGTGGCATTCCTTCAGAAGGTTGGGCTCCTACTTTCTCAATGCGCCATCCTTGTATGGAGTTGAAATATCTGGCCTGCCCTTCTGGGTTGATCCATTCTCTACCGCGTAGATTTATGCTGATGTTTACTTGGTCGCCAACCTCAAAGCTGTTCAGTAGGTCTGTCTTGTCTTGCACAAACTCTATCAGTAGATGTTGTGGGTATTGCTCTTCGGTGGTGATGACGAGTTCGCGCTTTCGAAAGCCGTTGCTTCCGTAGGTCTTTGTCTCTTCGATCAATTTGATTCTTCCTTGTACTTCCATGTGTTCTAATTGTGTTTTGCTAACAGTAGCTTCCACGCCGAAGCTACATCTTTTTTGTCTAAAAATTGCTGTGCGCGTTGATGAATTTTATCAACATCCTCTGCATTCAGAATAGCCTTCGCTTCCGAAGAATCTGCTATGAAATCTTTCACCTCGACCTCCGATGGCAACTTGTCTACATTGCCTAGCATGCCTAGGTCGTTTCCTGTAAGTATCTTGCTGTTCCGTATCGCGGCAGGGATGTTATCAACACCTATGCCTAATGTTGAGAGCGGTTTAGGAATCTCGAAAAAGCCATTTTTAGCTCTAGAGTAGTAGCTGCCTCCTGCCCTAGCCACAAGGTCTAACTTGTTCTGGTCGATGTTTCCATCTTCAGAAAGTATGTTTTCGTGCATGTGAAATTTCACCACCTCGCAGATCACCAGATTGCCAGCGCCTCTTTCTTCACCCAAATGGATGATGTCATTCACCTTACATTCAAATTGAACTGGAGACTCTGCCACACGAAAAGGACGCACCTTTTCGGAAGCCAGCATCGTTAGCCCTGCCTTTTCAAACTCGTTGACACCTTCTGGATATTCGGTGCTCGACAATGACATCTGCTGTACGATGGCATGATCCACAACATTGATGACCGCTTCTTTCGTTCTTATAATATTCTCTAGCGTATGCTTTGTAGTGTTGTCGCGCACCCTTCTTGCAGGCGAAAAGACAAGGATCGGTGGATTGGCGCTAAACACATTAAAAAAGCTAAACGGGGAAAGGTTGGGATTGCCCTCGGCATCTATCGTGCTAGCAAACGCGATAGGCCTAGGTGCCACTGCACTGAGCAGATATGCATGCAACTTTGCCGTTGGAATGTCTTTTGGGTCAATCGAGGTCATTGCTACAAAGGTACGCAATCATGGCATGTGAAGAAAACGCGATGTACATGCCTATAACAATAATTTTTTTAGAATTCGTTTATCTTTAGACAACTTTAGATGTAAAACCATAGTGAATTTCAGTGATAAAAATTCTGCCACTCGTTGGATACTGATCTTTATTTCGTTCGTAATAGTCTCTTTGATCCTATGGAATACCAATGCGTTGTTTCAGACCATGAAAAAAGAGGAACGAAAAAAGATGCAACTCTGGGCCGAGGCACAAAAGGAAATTGCCAGGACCAGTGACCTCACAGGCAACATCAGCAATCTTACCACTGAGGTGATCATCTCTAACACAAGCACTCCTGCCATCATCTTAGATCAAAACGGCGACATTGTCTTCTTTAACAATATCGATGAGCAGCACGTTAGAGAGACCGATTCGCTATACTTGACCCAAGTGCTGGCACAGATAAAAAAAGAAAATGAGCCTATTGTGATCCAGTATCAGGACATCGTGAACCAACGATTGTACTATGGCGATTCTCCTCTATTGAAAAAGATACAGTACTACCCGCTAGCTTTATTATTGATCATCTTCTTGTTTGGGGCTGTGATCTACTTCTTGTACAAAACCTCGAAGATATCTGACCAGAACAAGCTGTGGGCCGGCATGGCCAAAGAGACTGCCCATCAGATCGGCACGCCGCTGTCGTCCCTTTTTGGTTGGTTGGAAATTTTGAAGACTGAAAATGTGCCAAAGGACACACTTGGCGAGATCGAAAAGGATATCGATCGTCTGAAGACCATCACCGAGCGTTTCTCTAAGATCGGCTCCTTACCTGCATTAGAACCATTAGACATCGTGGCCGAAACCAGACAAAGCTATGAGTATCTGAAAACCAGAAGCTCAAAACTCATCGACTTCGATATCTCGCTCCCTTCCAAGGAGATACAGGTGAATATGAACTCTCAGCTCTATGGATGGACCATTGAGAATCTAGTGAAGAATGCCATCGACGCCATGAAGGGAAAAGGAAAACTGACGCTAACATTACAAGAAAAGGGGACGCTGGTTTCTCTAACGGTAAAAGACTCAGGAAAAGGAATTCCAAAAGCATTGCACAACAAGATATTCGATCCTGGCTTCACTTCTAAAAAACGAGGCTGGGGGCTGGGGCTTTCATTGGCAAAGCGCATCATCGAAACCTATCACGAAGGAAAGGTCAGGGTAAAAAGATCGGAAGTTGGCAAAGGCACCACCATGGAAATTGTATTAAACGCTTTATAAAGGTCATTATGTCTAAAGAATCGAATATTTTACTTAAAGAGATAGCATTGCAGAACAATTGCCCAGAGTGCTATTCACAAGACGGGCTTAGGCTTCGATTCTTCCAGAAACACATACAGAATGCTTTTTTCAAACGGCTGACCACTGAAACGAGCAATGTAATGGACTGCCAAAAATGTGGTAGTACGATCTACCCGGTGCAATGGACAGAAGATATAGAACGCGTACACAACTACTATACAAAGCTGGTCAAGGCGAAGAAGACGTCATTCAAGCTGACCAAATGGGGATATTTGTTGCTGGCCTTGCCCATTTTGCTGGCGGCAGGCATCTATCTATTTGCCACAGGAACACTATCTTTTTAAGGCGTAAGGTGATCTCTGATCTTCTCAGCGGTAGCTTCAAACTCCTCTTTACTCATTGTTACTTTATGCTGAAAGGTCATTTCCTTCATGTCATTCAAAGGAATGAGGTGCACATGCACATGCGGGACTTCCAGACCGATAACGGCCACGCCTACACGAAGACAAGGAATAGCTTCTTCTAGCGCCAAAGCCACTTTACGTGAGAATTGCATCAATCCTGCATAGGTTTCTTGATCCAGATCAAATAGCTTATCCATGTCTTTTTTTGGCACACATAACGTGTGGCCAATAGCATTGGGGTTTATGTCTAGGAAAGCGAAAAAATGTTCGTCCTCTGCTATCCGATAACACGGGATCTCTCTATTGATGATCTTGGTGAAAATGGTCGGCATTAGGGAGTGTTTTATGATGTGAGGCCAAAATAAAAAAGATTCCCGACAAGCAGGAATCTTTTATGCTGTTATTAACAACACTTTTGTTTAATCCCTGGTGATCTCAACCACTTCGAACTTCATGGTGCCGTTGGGCACTTGGATCTCTGCGATATCGCCTACCTCTTTCCCTAGAAGCCCCTTGCCAATTGGAGAGTTCACTGAGATCTTTCCAGATTTTAGATCGGCTTCTGATTCTGCTACTAGCGTATACTTCACCTCCATCCCATTTACCGTATTCTTGATCTTTACCGTAGAAAGCACCAATACTTTGGAGGTGTCTAGCTGCGATTCGTCTATCAATCGTGCATTGGCCAGTGTGTCTTCTAATTTAGAGATGCGCATCTCTAGCAGGCCTTGTGCTTCTTTGGCCGCATCATATTCGGCATTCTCACTTAGGTCGCCTTTATCCCTAGCTTCGGCAATGGCCTGCGATGCCTTTGGTCGCTCGACATCTTTGAGTTGATTGAGCTCATCACGTAATTTTTTTAACCCTTCTGCAGTGTAGTATGATACTTTACTCATGACTTCTTCGTTTATAAAGACAAAAAATCCCCTCAGAGAGCGGATTTTCTATCATATCTTTGAAGCAAATATACGATTTTTTAGATTTTCAACCTTAAAAGTGCCTTGGTGTATGTTATTGATGAAGCGAATGTTAGCTGTTCTTTTTATATTATCACTATGCATTGCGTGCAGCAGTGATGACAATGGGCAACGAAATCCTTTCTTGAACGAACTGAGCTTTCAATACCAGGCCAACTTAAGTCTTCCCCAATTTGACGACATCCGCTTTCCAGGTGGCAGTGTCTATGTAGCCGAAGCAGGAATTCGAGGCATCATTATCTTCAATTTGAATGATACCACTTTCTTAGCATGGGAAGCGAGCTGCCCTAACCAAACACCCAATGCTTGCTCTACCATGGAGGCAAGCGGTGGCCTGGCCACCTGTCCTTGTGATGGTTATCAGTACAGCCTGGGAACGGGAGGGGCGATCCCTGACCCTGAGACGGGTGAAGCTGGCCAATATCCGCTATTGAACTACAGTGCAAGATTGAGTGGAAACTCTGTGGTCGTTTCCAACTAGAACTTGAAAGTAGCCCCAGCTAGAAAGTTGATGCCCGCTTGTGGATAAAATCCAGCACCTTCGACCGTTGTGACCGTTCCTGGGTTTGAGAAATCATCATCGAAGGTGAAAAAGTATCCATTGGATTCGTAGGTCTCATCAAACACATTGTTCACCAATGCATTCAATACAATAGACTTGAACACGGGTACATTCTTCAACTCGTAAATGATGTTGATATCGTTTACGAAGAAGGCATCGAGCTTAGAGGTCTCACTGTCAATATTCCCCATATACTGCTCGCCCACATATTTTGAAAGTAGGCTCAATTGCAACCCTTCTATAGGCTTGTATGTGAATATATTACCCGCCACAATATCGGGCGAATAAGAAATATTGGTATTCCCTAAATTGGTCAACACGCCATCTCTTTGGAAGAAAAAGTCTCTATTCTTGTTCGTGCTTAACGCAAGGTTAGGCATCATGGAAAGTTTATCGGATAGCTTGACATTGGCATCAATTTCTAGCCCTAAACGATAGCTTTCTCCACTGTTGGCCCTGATCGGAGCGCCTACATCATCTATTGCACCAGTAAGCACTAGTTGGTTGCGATAATCCATGTAGTAGGCATTAACGTTCAACTGCAAGGACGAATCGGTATGACGCCAACCCAACTCAAAATCGTCCAGCCTTTCAGGTGCTGGATTGCCATTCTCAAAGTCGGTACGATTGGGCTCACGATTGGCCCTAGCATAGGATGCATAAAACTGGTTCTGATCGTTCAACTCGAATGTAACTCCGGCCTTGGGGTTGAAAAAATCATAGGTTTCGTCGATGATAAAAAGAGCTCTATCCGAATTGGTGCCATCGGTCTCGTAGCTAATGAAGCGTCCTTGAACGTCTCCGTAGACACTCCAACGATCGTCAACCCTATAGGTGACTTTGGCAAAGGGAGAGAATTCATTCTTCACGGCATCTCCGTTATAGTATCGGTCTCGTATCGAAGACCCTCCCGAGAATTGTGCCCAGATCACCTCTCCGAAGTGGTCACCAGAATAGGTGCTATACAAACCACCAAAGATAGCTTCTAGCCTGTTGTCCCTGTATGTAGCATTGGCATTGGCCACATAGAAGTCGTTATCTAGCCATCGTCTTCTGATCAGATCGGTGGTGTTGATCGTTTCGCCTCCCAGTTCAATAGGTTCAAAATCGTAATCAGCAAAATCCTCATCCTCTCGATACTGCTCAAAAAACCCTCTTCCGTAGGTATAATTCAGGCTTAAATTGGTACTCCAATATTCTCCAAGACCCTGACTCCAATGCAATTGAAAGTGATCTTGCTTGTAATCATCTACTTCATTGTCATAAAACTGTGTATTGCCTTCATCATCTGTATAAATCCCGGCTGGGTTAAACGTACGATCTGTTTCCAAAGTAGCTTGATCAATACCGAACCACGATTGATAGGTAACCTCGGAACCTGCAAAGTTGATCAGTTTGATCAAGGTATTCTCGTCTTGGAAGGCCGCTTGCAAGAAATAGGACTTCAGGTCAGAGGAGGCGCGGTCTATATATCCGTCTGATTTGATCTGTGACAATCTTCCTGAGATCTCGACCTGGTCGTTCAGCAATCCTGTGCTGAATTTCACATTATGTCGATGTGTGCCAAAAGAGCCTATCGAGTGAGAAGTTTCCGCATAGGCCTCTTCCGAGACGGCATCGGTCAATATATTAAGGCTAGCACCAAATGCTGCTGCCCCATTGGTGGAGGAGCCAACCCCTCGCTGCAGTTGAAGGTTCTCTACCGAAGAAGTGAAATCTTGAAGATTCACAAAGAATGTCGTTAGGCTTTCAGAATCGTTGTAGGGAATACCGTTGATAGTAACGTTGATGCCTTGGTTTCCTGTTCCGCGTACCCTAAAGCCTGTATAGCCGATTCCTGCACCGGCATCAGAGGTGGTGACCACTCCCGGCAAGAAGTTAAGCTGAGTGGGCAGGTCTTGCCCTAGGTTTCTCTCGGCCAATTGGTCTTTGTCTAGATTCGAGTGTGTGATCGGTGAATCTGCACTTACACGAACCGCCGACACGATTGCTTCGTCGAGTACTACTGGTGTGCCTTGTAACGAATCTTTCACCTTTTCCTGTTGCGCAAAAGAGTTTGTAGTTAAGAGCAGCAACCCTAGCGTGAGGGATTGCAGTAGAAATCCTTTTTGAAGAAAAGGTCGGAACGAAAAGCCCGACCCCGAATGTTCGGGGGCACGCCCAAATTGATAGAATAAAGTTTTCATTCGTAACTAATATTTACGAATAAAAGGGGCCATTATTCTTGGTTAATATAAATTGTTATATGCTTTAGACTACTAGCCTTAAGCCAAGTTCCTTGGCAGCATTACCTGCCCAGGTTCAATGGGTATGATCTCAGCCAGTGCTGCTTGTACAGCATTTAGGCACCCCTTATTGAGAACATGGCAAAGATACGTCAGCCAAGAAAAATCACCAAGCATCAACGATCTTTTTGATGGGTAGGCTTTAGAAGGTCATTTACGGTCTTCACAGGATTGAAGGTATATAGTGGCACCTCGACAAAGACCGTATTCCAAAAAGCCATACCACCATTCCACAGACCAGGACGCTCTAGTGCCTTGATCTTTTTACCGCTCTTGGACTTTGAGGCGATGAAGTAGGTTTTGTTGTCTACAAACTTTTTGAGGTCGTATTTTTCTCTGCGATGGTTTCGTACTCCGCAGACGATATCAACTGGATTGAAATGTGTGGAGCTTTCGAATATTTTTTTCTGTCGTTCGCCCTTCTTGTTAACTTGGGCACTTTCTACGATCTGCAGAGAGACATAGCCATTCTCATGTTTTACCCAGAAAGGGCCTCCTCCAGGTTCGTTCTCGTTCTTTACCATACCGCACACACGTAGCGGACGGTCTAGCTTTTTCACAAGATATTCTATCTGATAGTCAAAGGCATACTTCTCAAATTCTTCATTCACCCTGATATTGAGTTCTTCGTGCATGAAGTCTAACACTTCTTGTAAATCGACTCGGTCAGGTGCCTCTTCAAGTGTTTTCAAGTAAGCGTGAGTTTTCGTTTGAAGTTGTAGCAGCATACCTCCTAATACTCTCTTATAGCTTACCACTCTCTCCTCGTAGCTGTTGGTCACGACGTTATCGATGTTCTTGATGAAGATAATGTCTGCATCGATCTTGTTAAGGTTCTCGATCAGTGCCCCGTGCCCTCCTGGCCTAAATACGAGATTTCGATCCTCATCCCTTATGGGCTTATTGGCAAAGTCTACTGCAACGGTGTCTGTGGATTCTTCCTGAAAGGAATACGTTATTTTGAACTTACAATCGGTCTGGCCTTGTACATGTGAGACGATCTCTTCCTCTTTCTTCTTGAAAAACTTGAGGTGCTGGGGCGAGACCGTGAAATGCAAATGAGCGATCCCGTTGTTACATATGTATCGATTGGCCTCGTACAGGTGTTCTTGAAAAGGTGATGAGATATGCTTTTTGTATTCATGAAAGGGTAGTAAGCCTTTTGGAGTAGTACCAAGGTCCAAGTGTTTCTCTAACAGCATTACTTCTACGAACAACCTACAAAAGTTGTCCGTACTCATCCTTTTAGTGTCTTCACCCAATATTTGCCTAATATAGGTGGTTACTTGCCCGTAGAAGGGAAACTTGTCTAACCCAATAAAGAAAAGTCTGAGGTCATTGTCCTTGTGCTTGTTTATATAAGCATTGATAGATTCTTTCTTGCCATTAAAAGTCTCCAAAAAATTAAAAAGGAACTTGAACATGCGGGAAGCCGCTCCGGAAGCAGGTGTAAATTTCACGATATTCAAAGGTTGCTTATGCTGCTCATAGAACTTTGCCAGTTCTTCTTGCTCCTCTTTGGACAATCGTAAGATGCCATCCTCTACTGTAGCTGGCTTTTTTATATCTATGTAACGTATCCCTTTCTTGAAGATCTCGATCTGGTTCAATACCCTTTCAGGTGTCAACCCTTTTTTTTGAATGAGTTTAACATCCCGTTTGTTGAATTTCATTTGCCTAGTAGTTTATCGATTGCTGCTACGGCGTTTTGGAAGCGTTCTTGTTTGTTTCCTTGTAATAGGATATAGGGGAGGTCATTATCTTTCAATGCGGATTCAAATGCCTTGAACATCTTTTCGCGTTCGTTAGGCTTATCACGCAAGTCATCTTTTTCCCAGGGGATATCAATATAGGTCAAAAGATAGAGGTCATAAGAGTTCTGCAAGGCGTGCTTTTCTAGAACTGGGTCGCAAAAGCCTAGATAGTACGCTTCAGAATATACCTTGGTCTCCAAAAGGTCTGTATCACAGATCAATACATCAGTCGCCTTTTCAGTAAGGTCATTCTCTAGTTTCATTTGCCCAACTGCAATAGGTAAAAGATCTTCGGGCTCACAGGTCTTGCGCTCGTTGTTCCACTTGTCCTGTAAGTACTCACGAGCATATTCGGGAACCCAAACTGTGCTATAATGTCTTGCCAACTTTTCGGCAAGTGTGGTCTTCCCGGTAGATTCGGGACCGAACAACACTACTTTTATGGTGTTGCTAGGGCGTTGTCTAAGCGTTTCTTCCATGCGATATATCCTTGTATGGCAAGGATTGTAAATATAAGATATTGTAACGATAGCATCCCAAGCCCGCGATACGCATAAAGTGGTACGGTGATGACATCGCCTAGTATCCAAAGTGTCCAATTCTCTAGTTTCTTGTTTGCCATGTACCACATCGCAGTAAAGAAGATGCCAGAGGTAAAGATATCTATCAGATTTTCTGTCTTGACCTCGCTTCCAAAGGCTTTATAGACTCCATAGGTGACCATCATCGTTAACAAGAACATCCCAAACCCGACTAGCTTTTCCTTCGGATTCGTTCTGGAAATTGGCACCAACGGGGCGTTGCCCTTTCTTCTTGCCCAATTCCACCAGCCATAGATGCTCATGATCGAGTAGTAGAAGTTCATCATCATATCGCCAAAATACCCAGCCTTGTACAAAAGACATACGGTGATGGCCGTAGCAATCAAGCCTGTGGGGTATACCAGAATATTGGCTTTTTTGGCATACACCACACTGGCTATACCGAACACAAAGGCGATCGCTTCTAAGATGATAAAGCTTGTGGACGCATTGCGATATGCTTCGAGAAAAAAGTCAAAAATCTGGCTCATAGTTGCTTCGGTCAGTCTTTACGATCTTTATATGAAGTAGCCCATTATCGATTGCTTCGAAAGCATTCTTTACTTCACTTTGCAACAGCGACATCACTTGGTCATAAGGTCCATATACCTGAGTACTCAAGGGGTTCTCCAGCACGGTAAGGCCCGACACCCTTAACTTCTTGATGAAGTTGATGATCGGTTGCTCAAAATCATCCTGCAAAGGTGTAAGTGTCAATTCTACTGAAATGTTCACAAGCTATATCTTTTGAGTTGAAGCTGTTCAAAAAAACGCGCATCTTGTTCAAAAGCTGTTCCGATCACCACCATATCTGCCCCAGCTGCGTAGATGTTCTCCAAAGTTTCCACATCTCTAATGCCTCCACCAACGATGAGTGGAATGGAGATCATTGCCTTTGTTCGACGAATCATTTCTACAGGAACCGACTGAACTGCCCCGCTTCCTGCCTCGAGATAGACCAATTGCTTTCCCATGAGTTGGGCTGCATAGGCCGTATCGACTGCTCTATCTATATCTGAATTCGCAATGGGAGCCGTCTCGCTGACGCGCTGCACTGCAGTTTCTACGCCACCATCGATCAGCAAATACCCTGTTGGCATCACCTCTAAACTTGTCTCTTTGAGCTGATGTGCAGCTTTTACTTGTTGGGCAACCAGGTACTCAGGGTTTTCACCTGATAGCAGAGAAAGAAACAACAAACCATCCGCATATTCTGTGATCTGTGACACATCTCCTGGAAATAGCACTATCGGTAAGGTCGTCTGCTCTTTTATCTTCTTTACCAAGGTTTCAGTTTTCCCGTGCGCTACTTCACTCCCACCTACTAAAATGTGTGTGATGGCACTCCTATTCACTTCAGAAAAGAATGAAGCTACGTTCGACACCTCCATCTTATCCGGATCTATCAATATAGCCAGCAGCTTTTTCCCTTCAGTATGCGATTGGATAATCTCAGAAAGAATGCGCATCAGATCGGTTTTGCATATGCACACGTGAACCCTTCAAACTCTAAAAAATCGATGTGGTACTGGGTCTGATCTCCGTTGAAGTAGATCTTACCTGTAGTTTGTGCATCTTCCATAAAAAAATCGGCGATATCAATATGCTGTAAAAAACTAACCCCAGGCGAAGCATAGATCTTGTATAAAGATTCTTTGGCACACCACACTATGGTCAATTTTCGCACGATCGCTTCTGCATTTGCCAGCGTTTTATACGATTCAAAAGTTGTATACTTGTTAGCGATGCGCATGATCTTATCGCGTTGCTTTTCGATATCTATGCCTACTTTACCTTCACTCACGATGATACCCGTAAAGAGGAACGAATGCGAGATCGAAATATGCTTACCGTCCCTAAGGTGAGGCTTCCCAAGATCATCATAGAAAAGGTCGTGCGCCACATAGCCGACCCTCTTCAGCAAATGACGTATGCTTAAAAAGCCTCTTCGATGAATTTCAGATCGCATGTTGGCAAGTCTGTTCTTACAATTATCCGACAAAACAATACCTTCCCTTAGTGAGGTCTCGGTCTCTTCTACCTTCCAAATCAACACTTTAGTGTTGTTATCTGGTGTTATAGTGTTGTAAAGCGGCATGGTTTCTAAAAAGTTATTGCGTACCTTTGCAATCGCAAAAAATCCCGAAGCATTGTTCGGAACGAAAGTAACGATAAAAACTGATATGGAAACGAAGACCAACACCTACTTACCTTACAAAGTGAAGGACATTTCTTTGGCCGATTGGGGCAGAAAAGAAATTGAATTGGCCGAGGCCGAAATGCCTGGCTTGATGTCGTTGAGAGAAGAATACAAAGATGAGCAACCTTTGAAAGGTGCGCGTATCGCAGGGTGTTTGCACATGACCATCCAGACTGCCGTACTCATCGAAACCCTCAAAGCATTGGGCGCTGAAGTTACCTGGAGCTCTTGTAACATCTTCTCGACGCAAGACCATGCCGCTGCCGCCATTGCCGCCGCCGGCATCCCAGTTTATGCATGGAAGGGCATGAACGAAGAAGAATTCGACTGGGCCATCGAGCAAACCCTTTTCTTTGGCGAAGACCGCCAACCATTGAATATGATCCTTGATGATGGTGGCGACCTTACCAACATGGTCTTAGACCGTTATCCTGAGTCAGTTTCAGGCATCAAAGGTCTTTCTGAAGAAACGACCACAGGTGTCCACCGCTTGTACGAGCGAATGGAAAAGGGTACCTTGCCACTTCCTGCGATCAATGTGAACGACTCGGTGACCAAATCGAAATTCGACAACAAGTACGGTTGTAAGGAAAGTGCTGTGGATGCGATCCGTCGTGCTACCGATGTAATGCTAGCAGGCAAACGTGTGGTTGTATGTGGTTATGGTGACGTAGGGAAAGGTACTGCAGCCTCCTTCCGTGGCGCGGGCTCTATCGTCACAGTTACCGAGATCGACCCTATCTGCGCCCTACAAGCCGCAATGGACGGTTTTGAGGTAAAAAGATTGGAAACTGTTGTCGGTAAGGCTGATGTGGTGATCACCACTACCGGAAACAAAGACATTGTTCGTGGTGAGCACTTCGAAACCATGAAAGACAAGACCATTGTGTGCAACATTGGTCACTTTGACAATGAGATCGATGTGGCTTGGCTAAACAACAACCACGGAAACACGAAAGTGGAGATCAAGCCGCAAGTAGACAAATACACTGTAAATGGCAAGGATATCATCTTGCTAGCCGAAGGTCGTCTGGTGAACCTGGGTTGCGCTACTGGTCATCCAAGTTTTGTGATGAGTAATTCCTTCACCAACCAGACCCTAGCTCAGATAGAGCTTTGGAAGAATAGTGATCGCTATGACAACAAGGTGTACATGCTTCCAAAACATCTAGATGAAAAGGTAGCAAAACTGCATTTGGCCAAGATCGGTGTAGAATTGACCGAGCTTCGCAAGGATCAAGCAGATTATATCGGGGTACAAGTCGAAGGCCCTTACAAGCCTGAATATTATAGATATTAACATGCTGAGCCTGTCTTGTCTGGCCGACGGCCTTATCCCGTCACATCAAGGTAGGGACAAGGCCAGCCCCGTTCTGCGGTTGCTAGCATCAAGCGAGTTGCAGAGGTTAAAAGACCGATAAGGAGATGGGGGCTCGTTTCTCAGCAGTCAGCCAAACTCACCTTTACTGCCAAGCCTCCTTCAGAGGTTTCCTTGTACTTATGATTCATATCTTTGGCTGTTTCCCACATGGTGTCAATGATCTTATCTAAAGGAACCTTTGTGTTTTTAGGGTCGGTCTCCAAGGCCAACTCTGCAGCATTGATGGCTTTAATTGCTCCCATGGAATTTCGTTCAATACATGGTATTTGGACCAATCCTGCTACAGGGTCGCATGTAAGCCCCAGATGATGTTCCATGGCTATTTCTGCAGCGATCATCACTTGTTCGGGGCTTCCACCTAGCAGTCCGCATAACGCTGCCGCTGCCATAGCCGACGAGACGCCGATCTCTGCGGCAATGGGCGGGTGCCAGGCCGAGAT
>JANQRC010000034.1 GCA_028284745.1 Flavobacteriaceae bacterium | reverse complement strand
CTTGTGGTGCCATCCCTTTTGCGTCTGCTACCACACCCGAGGCGATGATCGTTCCTGTTACGTGAGCTGCGTGAAAGTTAAGCGTACTAGACCCATCACCAATAGAAAAGCGATTGTTGCCACCCGGGCCATCATATTCTTGGTGTGTGCCTCTTGCAAGGCCGCCATCCCAGACATGTGCAGTCATGTTCTGGCCGTCCAAGTTCAGTCCCAGCGAACCACCGATATTCAAATGGTCCGTTCTGGTTGAACGTGCTGCATCTACATTGTAGGTAGTGTAGTAAATTGGTGAGCCGTCTTTTGCTAGCCGCTGTAGTTCCATGAGGCGGCCATCTTTGGTGGTGATCCTTACTTGCCATCCTTTTTGTCTTGCCATTTGTATGGCTTCTTGTTTCTGCTTGGCAAGCCTGTTGGCAAGTTCGTTGTTAAGCCTGCTAAGTTGTGGTTGATCGTAGCGATCGATGATCTGTTGCCGTTCTTGAGGTGTTTGGGCAATGGCAACAGACGAAATCAATAGCAAAGCAAAAATGAGCGCTTTGCTAGCGCGTAGTTGTAGATTCATTGGTTAGTATTAATAAGTTAGTATTTGTTTTAAATGTGAGCAAATATGCATAATTTATATCATTTTACGTTAAATACTGATATTTATTCGATGAAATGCATGTTTTATTGTGAATTACGTAAAAACCGTAACACTTTACCACTATGGTGATTTTACACTATTTTTGAGTCGTGCAAGCCCTTCTAACTGTAAGCGATCTTCATGTTTCTTTTTCAGGTGAAAAAGAAAAGCGCGATGTGATCAAAGGGATTTCTTATACATTACTGCAAAATGAGATCCTTGGGGTAGTCGGTGAATCGGGAAGTGGAAAATCCGTTTCTTCATTGGCTATCTTAGGTTTGCTTCCAAGAAATATTCTGGAGGTCTCTTTCGGAAACATCCTCTTTAAGGGCGAAGACATCACAAGACTGTCCGAGACAAGGTTTAGAGATGTTCGAGGTAATAAGATCTCGATGATCTTTCAGGAGCCGATGAGCTCATTGAACCCTTCTACAAAATGTGGTGCCCAGGTAACGGAGATCTTGGCGCAGCATACTTCACTATCTCCTAAAGAGCAAAAGGAAGAAGTGCTCTCGCTCTTTGAGAAAGTAAAGCTTCCTAGCCCTGAAGCGATCTTCGGCAAGTATCCGCATCAGATCAGTGGTGGGCAAAAGCAGCGGGTCATGATCGCTATGGCCATTGCCTGTAAGCCCGACATTCTCATTGCAGATGAACCAACCACAGCCTTGGACGTGAGCGTTCAAAAAGAAATAATCGCATTGTTGCGATCACTTCAGGCCGAAAAACAAATGAGCATCATCTTCATCTCGCACGACCTATCGCTTGTCTCTGAGATAGCAGATCGTATTTTGGTCATGTACCAGGGTGAAGTAGTCGAGCAAGGAACCGCTAGGGAGATCTTCAAAGAACCGAAACACGCATACACCAGAGCATTGATCGCGGCAAGACCTTCTATGGACACTCGATCACGAAGATTGCCTACCGTACAAGACCATATCGAAAGAGGTATTTCGCAACAAGAGGTCATTTCAAGAGAAGAGCGCATAAAAGCCCACAAAGCCCTTTATGCCAACCCTCCGTTGCTCGAAGTGGTAGATCTCGAGAAAGAATACTTCAACAAAGCAGGTTTTTTGGCCAAAGGCACACGTTTCAAAGCTGTTGATGATGTAAGTTTCAAACTGTATGAGGGCGAAACCTTGGGACTTGTGGGCCAAAGTGGTTGCGGCAAGTCTACCTTGGGCAATGCCATTCTCCAACTAGACAAGGCCACCGCTGGAAGCGTTCTTTACAAAGGCGAAGACATTACAAAACTGTCCAAAGCCAAGACCAGGGCCTTGCGCAAAGAGCTACAGCTTATCTTTCAGGACCCCTATTCTTCTTTGAATCCAAGAATTCCTGTTGGCAAGGCCATCACGGAACCCATGAAGGTACATGGCCTTGGCGATACCGACCAAGAACGCAAAGCGAAGGTCTTTGCCCTGTTGAAGCGCGTAGGTCTTTCCGAAGAGCATTTCTATCGCTACCCGCATGAATTTTCTGGTGGGCAGCGCCAACGCATTGGCATTGCAAGAACAATCGCCTTGCAGCCAAAATTGATCGTCTGCGACGAGTCTGTGTCAGCATTGGATATTTCAGTACAGGCACAAGTGCTAAACCTACTGAATGAGTTAAAGGAAGATCTTGGGTTCACCTATATTTTCATCTCGCACGACCTCGCCGTGGTCAAATACATGGCCGACCAATTGCTAGTAATGAATCAAGGGAAGATCGAAGAACTAGGTGATGCCGACGACATCTACCAAAGCCCCAAGCAAGCGTATACCAAGAAGCTGATCGATGCTATCCCCAAGGGAATTTAATTCAGAGCATTACGATCTTCTTCGCTAGAAAGAATAGTTTGCCGATCAAGTGAAAGGTGTTCTTGGTGTTTTCAATGAGTTGCTGAAACGAAGTGAGTTCTACTTCTTCTTCGAAAAGGAATGTCTGAGGGGCTGAATTATTCATGTCTGTAAGGTTTGGGGGCACTAAAATAGAAACTTTTGCGAGGAAGGCAAGCGTCATTCATCGATCTCTGTGAATTTTGTTGTGAAACCCTTATGGCATGTTGGCTAGGCTAGCGATAGCCCAACTTTTCTGATACAGAAGGCACCTCTCCTTTTTCTCTGCTGAAAGGACATCCAATGGCTTTGTACGTCTCACCATTTCCACAGCGGACCTTCATCAGTCTATGTGCATTTCTGGAATATCGCCTTCTACCACCAACATACCTCCTGTAGCATTTTCGATCTCTTCTATGGAAACTCCAGGTGCCCGCTCTAGCAACTTAAAGCCTTCGCCTGTTACTTCTAAAACTGCTAAATTGGTGACGACCTTTTTCACACAACCAACACCTGTTAAAGGCAGCGAACATTTTTTTAGCAATTTCGACTCTCCCCGTTTGTTGGTATGCATCATGGCCACGATGATATTTTCTGCTGAAGCAACAAGGTCCATGGCGCCACCCATGCCTTTGACCATTTTTCCTGGAATCTTCCAATTGGCAATGTCGCCATTCTCAGCAACCTCCATGGCGCCAAGTATCGTTAGGTCTACATGCTGCCCTCTGATCATCGAAAAGCTTGTGGCAGAATCAAAAAAAGATGCTCCGGGAAGTGTGGTGATCGTCTGCTTTCCTGCATTGATGACATCGGCATCTTCCTCGCCTTCATACGGAAAAGGACCCATGCCCAACACACCATTCTCGCTCTGAAACTCTACTTCGATACCTTCAGGAATATGGTTTGCGACCAAAGTGGGAATACCAATCCCTAAGTTCACATAATAACCATCCTTGACTTCTTTGGCAATGCGCTTTGCTATTTCGTCTTTGCTTAACATAATTTGATTGTTTGACAATTTGGTGGTTTGAAAATCACTTGTTGGCCCCCTTTAGTGCTTGAAATGGACTTTGATATCACTCACATCTCATATTTCTTCAATGTTCGTGGTTGTTCTGAAAATCTTATGATACGAAGTGAAAAATCAAAAGTCTTGTCTACAATAGTATTGCGTTTGCCACTCACTTTCAAATTTTCAAATCGAGAATCATTTCGAACGAACCGTGAGCTGTTCGATCCTCTTCTCATAGTTGGTCCCCTGGAAGATACGTTGCACGAAAATTCCTGGAATGTGAATCTGATCAGGGTCTAATGCCCCTACCGGGTGAAGCTCTTCGACCTCGGCCACAGTGATCTTTGCGGCGCCGCACATGTTTGGGTTAAAGTTTCGGGCTGTTCCTTTAAATACAAGATTCCCTGCCTCATCTCCCTTCCAGGCTTTCACAAAGGCAAAATCAGCATCAAATGCTCTTTCTAGCACATACATCTTCCCGTCGAACTCGCGTGTCTCCTTTCCTTCCGCCACTTCGGTCCCGAAACCTGCGGGTGTGTAGAATGCGGGAAATCCTGCTTGTGCTGCCCTACAGCGTTCGGCCAGGGTTCCTTGCGGAATCAGTTCAACAGCTAACTCGCCACTGAGCATCTGTCTCTCAAACTCGTCATTCTCACCCACATAAGAGGAAACCATCTTTTTGATCTGACGCCCCTGAAGCAACAATCCAAGGCCGAAATCATCGACCCCCGCGTTGTTAGAGATACAGGTAACGTTCTTCACTCCCAACCTCACCAGCTCAGCAATGGCATTCTCAGGAATACCACATAACCCGAAACCACCTAGCATGAAGGTCATGCCATCAGAAACACCTTGAAGCGCCTCAGACACTGAGACTACTCTTTTGTTGATCATGCTGTAAAATTTTAGTAGAAAATTACGAATTTTTGATGCAAAGCGCAGAATATCTAGGAAGTATTTAAAAAAGAAAAAGCGCCCGTTATGGGCGCTACTATACTCTTATTAAAAAAAGGACTGTTAGAACCCTAGATCTTCCAAGTTGTCGTCGTCCTCATCTAGGTCTTCTAAGATATCTGCATTTGCTGGCTTAGAGCAATCGATCCGTATAGAAAGGTTGCTGGGCTTTTCGAAGTCGTCGGTAGAAATACCGAGTTCTTCGTTCTCATAACATTTTTTCATGTATACAGCCCAGATAGGTAGTGCCATCGAAGCTCCTTGGCCGTACTTTGTCGTCTTAAAATGGGTAGCACGATCTTCACCCCCGACCCATACGCCAGTCACCAGGTTGGGCACCATGCCCATAAACCAGCCATCACTGTTATTCTGGGTGGTCCCTGTCTTTCCCGCAATGGTGTTTTCAAATTTATAGGGGTATCCGGTAATGATCTCTTTGTACATGGGGTCCCATTTTTCACGACCACTATGACGCAAACGCATCCCCGAGCCAGATTGTGTAACGCCTTGTAAGAGATTTAATGTCACGTAGGCAGATTCTTTGCTCAATACATCTTTGGTCTCTGGGACAAATTCGTAAAGGACCGTTCCATTCTTATCTTCAATGCGAGTGACCATCACCGGCTTTTGATAGATACCGTAGTTCGCAAAGGTGGAATACGCCCCTACCATTTCAAACAGGTTGACATCTGGCGTACCCAAGGCAATCGATGGAACTTCGATCAGGTCCGGGCTGGTAATGCCCATACGTTGGGCCAAGTTCACCACGGGCGCTGGGCCCACACGGTCCATAAGACGCGCTGTGATCGTATTGATAGAGTTTGCCAAGGCATCTTTCAATGTGCGCTGACCGCCATATTTTCCATTAGAGTTTTTTGGGCACCACGGCTCTATATTGCCATATTTATTGGCTTCGATACAATGCTGAATGTTCGGCAATGAATCACAAGGTGAAAGGTGTAACTGATCAATAGCCGTTGCATACACGAAAGGTTTGAAGGTAGACCCCACTTGTCTTTTTCCTTGACGCACATGATCGTATTGGAAATGCTTGTAGTTGTAGCCACCCACCCAGGCCTTCACATGGCCCGTCTGCGGATCCATAGACATCATGCCCGATCGCAAGAAATGCTTGTAGTATATGATAGAGTCGCGTGGCGACATGATCGTGTCTATCTCACCATTCCACGAAAAGACCTTCATTTCAGCCTTCTGACCGAAAGACTCCTTGATCTTTTTCTCAGAAATACCGCGCGCTTTCATTTTCTTCCAGCGATCGGAGCGGCGCATGGCCTGACTGATGATCTTCTCGATGTCCCTCTTCTCGATGTCTAGGAATGGTGCCGTTGGATTTCTTCTTTTAGTGTTCTGCACAAAGAATTCTGCCTGAAGCTTCTTCATGTGCTCTTTCATCGCTTCTTCTGCATAGGCCTGCATGCGTGAGTCTATGGTCGTGTAGATGCGAAGTCCGTCGCGATACATGTTCCATTTAGAACCATCTGCGCGACGATTCTCTTCGACCCATTGCCTCATGAAATCTTGAAGGTATGCGCGGAAATAGGTTGCCAATCCTTCGCGATGCGACTGCGGGTTGAAATCGATCTTCATTGGCAGTGCCTGAAGTGAATCTTTCTCAGCTCCCGTGATCAGATCGTTACGCACCATTTGAGCCAATACCGTGTTACGACGATCAAAGGTGAGTTTTTTTCTTCGGAAAGGATTGTAAAGTGACGAGTTCTTCAACATACCGACCAACATGGCCGACTCTTCAACCTTAAGGTCTTTTGGTTCTTTCCCAAAGTAGATGTTGGCAGCAGACTTTATCCCATCTGCGTTGTAGCCAAAATCATAGATGTTCATGTACATGGCTATGATCTCTTCTTTGGTATACTGACGCTCTAGACGAGTGGCGATCACCCATTCCTTTACTTTCTGCAAGATACGCTCTGCAATATTTGACGAAGCTCTCTTTGTGAACAAGAGTTTGGAGAGCTGTTGCGTGATGGTACTGGCGCCACCGCCGCTACCCAGTTTGGCCACAGCACGGAGTGTGCCGCGTGCGTCAATACCCGAGTGCTCATAATATCGCTCATCCTCAGTTGCCACCAGTGCATCAACAAGGTTTTGCGGCAATTCGTCATACGTGATTGGCGTGCGGTTGTCGTTAAAGTAGTATGTACCGATCACCTCATTGTCTTCCGAGATCACTTGCGTGGCCAGATTGGTCTTGGGGTTCTCTAACTGCTCGAAACTAGGCATCTCGCCCAACGCGCCCCACGAGGCTAGCAGAAAGATGAAAATGACCCCGCCGAATGCTGCTAAAAACGATATCCAGAACCATTTGATGTACTTTATGAAGTTTGTTGCAGGTGCTGCCTTCTTTTTGGTTGCCATACTATTCTTTATTGACTTTTTCGGGTTGAAATATACACTGCTTTCGTTTTGTCATCCCTATGATCGAAGAATCCGTTGCTGACCATCTAGTATCTAGTGCTCGTTCCTCTCTATTCGGAATCCCACATCCGTGATGCCTGGCAAGTCTTTCACTCCTTCGACGGCTCCGTTCTTGCGCATTAAATGAGAGATGTGAACCTGATAGGTCCCTTCCTCTGGGAAACGAACCCCTTCTTTGTACCACAACTTGCTTTCTTTGATGTCGGTAAAACCCTTGCCCAACCATTCTCCATTGGGTCTGGCCATCTCATATTCTAAGGTGTCGGCGATGGCTTTCCCTTCGGGAAAATTCATCTCGACCAATAGAAACAAATTACTGAACGGATAGCTGTTGTCGTTACGAACATTTACGAACAGGTCGTAGCTTTCGGATGTTGTGGGCTGAGAAAATGTAAAGATGGCCGTATCTTCAATGGGCCATGCATCTGACATGTTCTCGTACTGATCGAAAACACCTTTGCTGTCGCACGAAAGGAAAAGGGCCAAGCACAACACACTGCTAAGCTTTCGTAGCGTTGCCTTTGTCATTGCCTTTGTTGTTCTTGCGACGTCTGTTGCGCTGCTGCGACTTTTGCCTGGGTTTCCTTTTTGATGGGTCGGTATCGCTGGTGGCATTGGCCGATTGTTTTTGCTTGTTGTTCTTGTTAGATCTCCTGCGTCGCTTCTTGTGCCTTGGTCTATCAAAACGCGTAAGGCTATCTTGACCTACAACGTTCTCAAAGTTGGTTTTCGTGTCTTCTGCCAGTTCGCCTTCGTATTCTTCAAGACTGGCAACAGGTTCTTTGGCCTTGTTCATGGCGATGATCTCCTTTACCTGGTCGATGTGAAGTTTATGCCAGTGCATTCCGTTCTCTTCGTACGCAAACCACATCAGCCCCTTGAAGATGTCTATCTTTTGGCAATTGGCCCTTCCTTTTTCTGTAAACAGCTTGGTATCGGTTCTAGGAAATCCTTTCAAGGCATCTAAGTACGCGTCTAGCTCGTAATTGAGGCAGCACTTCAACTTTCCGCATTGGCCGGCCAATTTCTGCGGGTTCAATGACAATTGCTGATACCTGGCCGATGCTGTAGACACCGAACGAAAGTCGGTAAGCCATGTAGAGCAGCAAAGCTCTCTCCCGCACGAGCCTATACCGCCAAGTCTGGATGCCTCTTGCCGATATCCTATCTGGCGCATTTCGATACGAACACTAAAGGCCTTGGCCATGTCCTTGATCAGCTGACGAAAGTCTACCCGGTCTTCGGCTGTGTAGTAAAATGTGGCCTTAGACCCATCTCCCTGATACTCTACGTCCGAGATCTTCATTTGAAGTTTCAGGTGAATGGCCATCTCTCGTGCGCGCTTTTGGGTCTCGCCTTCCTTCTCGCGTGCTTGCGCCCAAATATCGATGTCGCGTTGCGAGGCTTTTCGATAGATCTTCTTGATGTCGTCTGAATCTAGCGCTACCTTTTTGCGTTTCATCTGAACGCGCACCAATTCCCCCGTAAGGGTCACCATCCCCACATCGTGGCCTGGCGACGCTTCTGTAGCAACTACATCACCAATGCTTAGTGAAAGTCGCTCTGTATTTCTGTAGAAGCCTTTGCGGCTGTTCTTAAAACGAACCTCGACGATGTCGAAAGGCTCTTGGCCACTAGGTAACGACATGTTTGAAAGCCAATCGAAAACGGTTAGCTTATTACAGCCATCTGTTCCGCAGGTGCCATTGTTCTTGCACCCTTTCGGAGTTCCCTCCTTTCCTGTAGCACAACTAGTGCATCCCATACATTCTTATATCGAGAAAGCGCTGACAAGCGCTTGACTATTAATCATTGCTTCAATGGATAAAGATACAAGTTCTTGATGCGATTTTAAAATTCGCTCTTGTGGGCCTGAGAAGCGTTCTTGTACTTCAACACTTCTGAACGTCCCTTCTTGAATATCTTATTGCTATTATGCTTCCCTTTTCGCAATACTTTTTGTTCTTCGCGTGGCAAAGCATGTACCTCCTGGCAATCGGCTGAGCAACAACCGTCTAGCTCTTCTGCACAATCCTCACATTGAATGAACAGCAGATGACAGGCTTCGTTTGCGCAGTTGGTATGCGCGTCGCAAGGCTTTCCGCACTGATGGCATCGCGCGATCACATCTTCAGAGATACGCTCGGCCCTACGATGGTCGAACACAAAGTTCTTGCCGATAAACTTGTTCTCTAGGCCCTGGGCTTTTGCTTGGCGTGTATATTCGATGATGCCCCCTTCTAACTGATATACATTCTTAAACCCTTTGTGCTTAAAATATGCACTGGCCTTCTCACAACGGATGCCCCCTGTGCAATACATCAACAAGTTTTTGTCCTCTTTGTGCTTGGCCAATTGCTCTTCGATGATCGGCAGCGAATCACGAAACGTATCTACGTCTGGAGTGACGGCCCCTTGAAAATGGCCTATCTCGCTCTCGTAGTGGTTGCGCATATCGATGATCACCGTATTGGGGTCTTCGGCCATCTTGTTGAAATGCTCGGCATCGAGGTGAATCCCTTTGTCAGTGACATCAAAGGTGTCATCCTCCAGACCATCTGCCACGATCTTGTGGCGCACTTTCACTTTCAACTTCAAGAACGACATATTGTCCTGCTCAACCGCCACATTGAGGCGAATGTCTTTTAAAAAGCTGATACTATCCAAATGTTCCTTAAAGGCGTGGAAATTTTCGGCAGGTACCGAAAGTTGCCCGTTGATGCCCTCTTTGGCCACATAGATACGGCCCAGTACGTCTAGCTTGTTCCAAATGATGAACAAATGGTTCCGAAGGATCTCGGGGTTTCCGATGTGTGCATATTGATAGAAAGAGAGCGTAAGGCGGTCCTTGCCAGCCTTTTCGATCAACGCTGCCCTTTCCTTCGCACTTAGTGTATTGTACAGTTGCATGCTATACGAATCGTTTAAGTGTTACAGAATGATTTTGCGGCAAAGGTAGTGTTTTAGGAACAGGTCGGGCTGTACGCTGTCTTGACAACGAGGTATATGTGTACCCGATCTTCGATACAAGACAGGACCCTCGGAAGAAGAGAAGGTGAGTTGACTTGACACCCACAAGCTCCCTTGCTGACCCTATCCCCAAAAGTAGATCCTCAGATGCGCCTCCAGGTACTTCCTGTTCTTTGAGAAGCAGATCGTCCTTCTCGAGAGTCGCTTGATGTGCGTCCGCAAGGTCAGGTTCATCCGTTCTATCCTGTTGGTACAATACTGAAAACGTTTGTGTATCTCTTTTGGAATTAAACTTGGATAGATGTTCAGTCTATCTGTATAGATGCGCTTGGGGTCGAGCAGCAGCAGTCCCTCTATCAGTGGTCGGATGCTCTCCTTGCTCTTTGCTCCGACAAAGAAGTCGATCACCTGTCTTGTGTTCCGCTCTATGGCATAGGTGACCCATGTCACCCTGTCCTTGTTGCCGATGAAGCTCCAGAGCTCGTCCACCTCGAACTTGCAGCCGAGCTTGTTGAAGTGTGGGGTCTTTGTCCTCTGGGCGATCCTCAACATTCTTGAGAGTACGGTCTTTGTGGAGATGTCCATTATTCTCCCAATGCTTCGGACGCCACACCCTTCTTTCAACAGGCTCTTGATCAGGTCATCCGTCGATGGTCGGTAGGCCTTATATGTGTACTCTGACTGGAAGTTGCTCCCACAGTTCTTGCAGTGATAGCGTTGCCTCCCATTTCGTTTCCCCTTTTTGATGCAGTTGGGTTTGCCACAGCTTTTACAGTTCATGACCAAATATACCAAGCACCAATTTACTACACGTATGGATTCAAAGCCCTTGTTCTATGGGCTCTTACGAACTTTCGATATGTCAAAGAACCAGAATAAGCCTCAAAATAGAGATTTATTCCTTATTTATATTGTTGATAATCAGATATCAAAATACTTTGCTTTTCAAAAGCACCCGTTTACTACACTACCAAGTGAGGCTTTGATTTAAATTATTTCCTTGTAATTTTCGTGGCAGTGTTCTATTGATTCTATCAGATATTTTCCCGGAAAGCCTTTTGTTTTAAGCCATTGCAAATTTCCAGTATTACCATAAAGTAATTGCTTCGATAGGTCAAACGCTCTTTGTTTCTCATCTTTTGAGAAAACGTAAGCCCATTCATAAAGAATATTTTCAGGCTCCTTCGCAAAGGCTTTCTTTTGCATCTTAAAAGCAAGCCTGTCTTCTAATGCCTTTGGGTCATCATCCAATCCAAAATACCACTCCGAGATATATAGTATTTTCCCAATGAAAAATAGAAATTCAGGGTTCTCTGAAAATTTTTGACACGATTCATCAAAGAACTGCTTTAACATCTCTGCTATATGGTCGTGCTCAGATGCTGGATAATCTTCTTCCACCAAAATGTTGTGTAGCGCATAGATTACCCTGACATACGCTTCAGTATCATCAGGATTATTTTCAATGATTTTCTGAGCTAATAAAATTGCTTGATTCCAGTCAAGTTCGGAATGTGTTCCAAAGCACTGCTCATATTTTCCTAATTGTTCTTTCCAGTTCATTTCACTCCAATTTATTTGATGAACATGGTTCCAAGTCTTGGTACTCCGTTAATCACATTACCTCTGATAAATACAGTTTGACCACCCACATTAACGGGAATATTATTAAAGACGCCACTTGCTGGAAGTCTACCATTGGCGGCATTCAATACTGCACGCACGGTATTTTGCTGACCCCCAAATTTTGACACTAAAGGTCCAAGATTATGTTTTGAAGCAAAGAGGTGTGAAATTTTATTAGGGTCTTTCATTACAAGCCCTACTGCATCATCTATTGTACGTGTTGAAAATTGGCTAATTAACTTCGTACTTCCCTTAGCGGCAGCATTCCCTCCAAGACCAAATATACGATTTCTAAGCAACTTTAACCCTCCAGCAACAGCAAAGCCTTCCCCACTAGGGATTGTCAAAATATCAAATACCAATGCGGCAGTAGCCACAATATCTATACCAAGGTCTGTTGCTGCCAATTTATATGCGGCTTCTGGATCATATCCCTGATCCATATAGACAGCTGCTCTATCAGAGATCTCCCCCATTATCAGAACGGGATCGCCAACACCGCCGCAACAATCGTCATTCTGTAATGCATTGGCTCCCTCATGCAACGCATGATTCAACGCCACCACGGTTAGCCCGGTGGCAAATCCTTCTATAAAATCACCCCCTGTGAGCAATGAGGTGGCACCCCCCGTAAAGGCACCAACGGCAGACCTGGCTGCAAAGTCACCACCAGCGGTAGCTGTGCCTACGAGCGACGATGCCGCCGCCGAGGCTGCTCCCTGCCAGAAGTCACCGCCTTGCGCCGAGGACAATCCTCCCTGGAAGAGTGCATGCACGGCTGCCTGTTCCAGAAATGCGGTCTTACTTCCCAACAAGATAGCTTGCCCTCCCTGATAATACTGCCCAATACCCGCCGTGACAGCCCCCGAGAAGGCGCCTATGAGCGCCCCGGAGAAGATATCACCAAAGTCAGCCCTTGGGTTGGTGATCGCCACAGTGGTGCCACCAATGATGGCGCCTGCCACCGCACCGATCAATATGGCCGTACCGGTCGCCAGCTCCTCCCCGTTGGGGTCCACAAAGATGATCGGGTTGTTGCCCATGGCGGCAAAGGGCGAGAGGCTGTGGTAGCGTCCCGACTGCGGGTCGATGTTCATCCACCGGCCCAGCTCGGGGTCGTAGTTGCGGCTGCCAAAGTCCAACCAGCCAATGCCGTTCTCCTGTTGTAATTCTTTCCCGCCAAAGCCGTAGTTGTACATGGAGCCGTAGGCATGTACCACGTTGTTATAGCCCTGATGCAACAGCCCAAAAGGGTAGTAGTTGCTTTCCTTGACGATCTCGGCCACGGTGATGCTGCCATCGCCGTCCAGGTCGCTATAGCTCAGGCGCACGTTCCCCAGGTGGTCGGCATAGCTGTACACGTAATTAAAGGTACGCGCACTGGTGGCCACGTCCTCGCCCACCGCAATATATCCTTCGGGCTGCGCAAAGAACTGTAAGTTATCCTGTAAGTACTGGAAGCCGTCCCAATACTCGGTAACGCTGGTGTTGCCGCCCTGGGTCACGGTCTTCTTCAGCTTGTTGCCCACCGCATCGTACAGGTAGGCGATCACATCGCCACTGGCAAAGGTGACCGTCTCGGGCAGGTCCAGGTGGTTGTAGCTGATGCTGGTCACGCCCTTGCTGCTATCGCTCAGCATGTTGCCGTTGGCATCATAGGTATAGGCGGCCGTCTTGGACCCGCTGACACTCAGTAGCCTGTTGCCATCATCATAGGTATAGTTGAAGGTGTCCGTGCCACCACCAAAGGTGTTACGGCTCAGGCTCAGGATGTTGCCGTTCTTGTCGTAGCTTACCGTGTTCAGCTTGTAGTTGGCCTCGGCGTTGTGGGCGCTGGTAAGTCGGCTCAGCGCATCGTAGTGATAGGCATAGCCTCGCAGTACGTTGTCATTCCGGGTCTTCCACTGCGTCTCTGCAACATTGCCGTTGTACATGGGCATGGCCCCACTGGCCAGGGTAGGCTGGTCGTAATGCATTCGGTAGGCGAACAGGTCGTCCTGTCCTGAGCCTGTCGAAGGGTCCTGCAGATCGTCCACATCGTTGATGTCGGTCATCGAGCCCCGTGCGTTGTACTTGTAGTCTATACGTTGCAATGCGGGGACGTCCACCCGCACTACCGTAGCAGCAGGCGTGGGCAAGCTGGTGTTAGACACCATGCTGATGTACGTCCCTGCAAAGTTGCTGGAAGGGACCAGGGTGCCATTGGGCGGTACCAGCCGTACCGCTGCGGTATAGACCCCAGCGGTCGCCGCCACAAAGTCGATGGCATGCTCCAGCTCGGTGGCCGTATGCGTTGCCCTGTACACAAGGTCATTCCCTTTGAATATCGATAGCACGATGGCGTAGGTGAGGCCAGAGGCATCCCCGGAGAAGTCGTAGCTGACATCATAGATGCCGCCCGTGCTCAGGTCGAAGTCGCGCGATACGATGATTGCGGGATCGCTCATGCTGGGCGAGGCCACGGTATTGCTCGAGTCGTCATAGCTTACCTCCCAACCAAAGCCGTCCGATTCGGGCTGTACGTACTTGGCGGCCAACTGTCCCAAGGCATCGTACAAGAGGCCTGAGACGATCCGGTCGGTGGAGTTCGTACTGTTGGTGTCCCCATCATAGACGGTCTGCTCCTGGGTGCGTACGCGTTCCATATGGTCGTAGCCATAGCGGTCCTCGATGCTTACCAGCTGCGCTGTGGTGTCCTTCTTATGCTTGCTTATGGTCTTTAGTACTTTTCCTCTAAAGTCCAGCTCACTGTCTACGACGGTATACCCGCCCTGATAGTTGAGCGCATGCACACTGATGGCCCTGCCGCGCTGGTCATAGAAGGTATAGGTCTTGTTCCAATGGCCACTGCTGCCGTCCAGCACCCGTGTCCAGGAGATTGTGGGCAGTCCCTTGGTGTTGGTGGTCACAGCCTGCCCCAATACCGAAGTGGGCTGGGTAGGCATATCGGGGTCACCGATGCTGTAGTCGTCGTAGTAGTTGGCCGAAAGTACCTGCAAGTTGTTGTTGGGGAACGACTGGTTGCTGTAGACAAGGTCCGTATCGCCAATGCTCGTCGTCGAGCTCGCCCTGAACTCGTTCTGTGGCAGCCCATCGGTGGTCACCCAATCGTCGGCGATGTCCTGTAGTTCCGCACGGGTCTGTGTGCTGTTGTAGAAGCCGGTGTAGACGGCCCTGCCAAACTTGTCGTACTTGGTGAAGAGCCACTGGCCGCAGATCGCCATGCCCAAGTTGATGCCATTGATCACCAAGACAAAGACCATTGAGGCGCCTGGCAAGCTTTCAATATACCAGAGAACCCGAATGGGCCTTCAAAAGAAGGCCCACTTTATACTTAACTCACTGATTCATAGTTCTAATTTTTGCACTTTGACCATAAGCACCATTTTGGAACACTACCTTGTTGTTCATAAAGGAAACGATGCTTAATTCTCTATTGCATTTACTAAAATGAGCTGTAATTTGATGATATTGAAAAGGGGCTACCAATCTGACCTGCTGTTGTATCCATTATCTGTAGATTAATGTTGGCCGCTGTAGAGCCACTTGAAGGGATATTTATCTCGACATAACAATCAAAATAGCCTGATGACGGAATGATAGCACTTCCTGTTTGACTGTCATAACTTCCTAAAGAAAAACTAGTTGAGCCAAAAGATCCAAAACCAGAGTGGTCACTGCCAGAGCCTCCTGTAGATGCCCTGAAGGAAACAACAGCTCCCGGGCTACCATAAAGTCTAGCACTCTTCCTTCTTCCACTCTGTGAGATATTGCCGAAATATACATCAATACCTGGGGTGTATACATCAACGTTTCTTGATAGCGTTTTTTGATTACCAGTGTTATTGTCCGTGATCACACATGTTACTATAAAGCTGGGCTGATGGTTTGTATTGGTTGTGATAGATAGGTTTCCAGTAGTATTTGTGCTGGTTTGGTTCATATTGTCGTTGCTCGTTGTCCAGTTATAGGTGAAGCTCCCGGAGCCTCCTGAAACTGTAGTGGCAACATTGACTGTCGTGCCTCTGGCTACTTGGGAGGGTGCTGAGATAGTAGCTGAGAATTCAGGATATTCATTATATTCATTTTTGTGGTTAAAGGCGTACTCCTCTACTAAATTACCATCAGCATCTGTAATCATCTTGAGTCTATTGAAGTTATCATATTCATAATATATTGTATATGCTCGGGAATCAGTCATACTGGTCATGCCAACAAGTGGATCATAGGTGTATGTGGTGATCAAAGCATTTGGAAAGTGATCTCTTAAAACACCTAATTTTGCTCTCAAGATTTCTTCTTTGCAGGAAGGTTCTCTGCAATTGTCGTCATCTAGATTTGAATTCTCTCGGATTTCGGATATTCCAAATCCATGTTCTGTTACTAGTCCAGAATTTACCTCTTCATAGGTCAAATCACCCATGATTTTGGCAATAGGTATGTTATTTTCATACCCCCAAATATAAACATGTATTTCACCACCTCTTGTGGTGTATTGCAAGACATTCCCATTTTCATCCCTCAAATCGATGTGCCCCTCCTGCTCAACTATACTTGAATTGCCTTTTTTATTGGAAATACTTTTGAGTAATATTTTCTCCCCAATATTTGGATTGGAATTGTTATAGACCTCATAGTTGGTGATGAGTGTGGAGGTAAGTTCTCCATCTTTGAAAGTTTGTTGTTTTACAACCTCAGAAACTCTGTTGTCAGCTGTCAAGTTCGACATGAATGGCATTGAAGAAACATCCACATCTTGAGGGTAATAGTAGTGCCTTACTATGTTTTCTGCATCACTTGTTTCAAAAACATGGCTGGTAGTTTGCATATGGCTCGATCCATTCTTGTGATAATCATGGATAGACTCTACATAGTCATTATCATCTGAATTGTATGTACGAACAGTTTTCTTTGATAAATAAGGGAATAAACTCTTGATACTTCCAAAATCCATTAAGTAGTGATTATCGCGCCAGGATGTGAAGGTATTTATGGCATCCCAGACCAGATGAGCTTGAGTGTATTCGTTTTCAATTCTTAAGGTGTTTAGTTCATAGATAGAATGGTTAGGCGGGTTGTTTTCATAGTCATTCTTCTCGTATCCGATTAGCTTTCCTGTTTCGTCATATTCAACTTTATGAGTTAAAAGCCCTCTTAGGGCATCTTTATCGATATGTGAGTCTTCGTGATAGCCATCGGAGCCACTCTGTTGGTTCCAAGGAAATTTTAGTTTATTGCTTTCCTCGTCTGGAAAATCCAATGCATTGGTAAAACGATACTCAACCTTCCCATTTCCATCCTGACTTACAGTTATCTTATTGTAGCCCACGATATTTCCCTTTGTATAACTGTATTGATGTAAATTCTCTGATGACCTTTTCACATACAGGTGTTCGTCAAAAAAATTCCCATTGTTGTCAGTAAATGAAAATTTAGAGTCATTTTGGAAAAACCTCCACCAATTTATGTCGCTGAAAAGTGAGGTGTTGCCGCTAGAAAACCCAATCGCGCCATAAGAGTATTCTTTTATGATCTCACTGTTTTGAACCTGCGGGTCGACTGTAATGGTCTTGCTTACCCTCAATCCGCCTATAGCGCGTTCAATTCTGTATATGTTATCCCGATATTTGTTTTGTTCGTAGAAGAACTCTGTATGACCACCAGTTGGGTAGGTTACTGTTTTTAAGAGTCCTATTTTTGTTTTTTCCTCGTCTGGGGAACGGTCGGCCCCATTGAAATGAACACCATATCTGTTTCCCTCGGGAATCAAGGTAGTGGCAGTATTGTTATTTTGGTATCCCCAATAATCTTGTTTGACTGAGTGTTGATGCTGTAAAACCCCATCATAGTATTCGAAAGAGTACCCTATTGCCTTTTGCAATCCTTCATTGTCTGGTCTTGATAGTTCCTTGAAGTTTACCAGTTTCAGTCTGGAGCTTTCTTCCAAGTTGACATAAGGTGTTTCATAGAAGATACCATATTCAAACTTGTATTCTTTGATAAGCTTTGAATGCAAATCCTCAAGCCTGATGTTCTTCAAGGCATGATTTCCAGGCATGTCCCACCGGTCCTCATCATTCAAAATAAATTTCACTTCACCCGACGAGAAATGAATGTTTCTTATCGTCTTGGGGTTCATTATGGTTCTGAGCACAGGAAAATACCTTATACCATCTCCAGGAGATATAAGACCAGGATAATTAATTGTCTCTGGGGAATAGCCCAAACTTGGTGAGGTTAATGAAGGAATAATTTCTGTTGTGTATGCAAGCTCTTCCGTCATTTCTTCACAACCGTTAATTCCTCTCATGTCATTGCCAGGGCTTCTCTTTCGTAACGTCCTGACATAATCCAATCGATTTTCTACATGATAAAAATCCTCGATCGGGGCATGGACATCATAACTGAACGTTATGGTTGAGTTGGTTTTTTTTGAGTGGATCGTTGAGAGGTGCCAAGTATTCACTACTTTGTTTTCTTTTCTGTAATCGTCAAATATTCCATCATATTGGTCAGGGAAGACCGAGATGGATTTGAATGATTCTTTGTCCATACTTTTATCAGGATTCCCGGAGTATGGTATAATATATTGAGTGCCTGTAAGGCTATAAGCTACTATTATCTCATTGTTCATTGTAGATTTTTTAGTAGTCTCTGTATATTGATCAGATGTTGGGAATGTGTGTAAAATGCCATCGGGTGTAATTATTTCCCATCCGTTGGCGTTTGCCAAGGGCCCAATGCCCGGCTTTATGACAACGTCACTAGTGCCGTTTATCAATATCGGTTTTCCAGTTCGGTCTAAAACAAAAGAGCCCGCTGCATTTGGAACACTATAATGGAATAGGTCTGGCTCTGTATCTCTAAATCTGTTCCAGAAAAAGAATATGTTGCTTCCCGCCGCATTAATATTGCTTGCATGGGGGTTCTGGGCAATAGCATCAGCCAAGACATAGTGACACGTCTTAGGGCAATCTGCCAATCCGGGCAACGGAAATCTGTTACTTGAGCAGTCAATAGGCGTCTGATTTTTAAGAATGGCTACATAATCGTCCATTACATAGTCATTATTGGTATTGTTCAAAGGGATTTGTTCCAGCGCATAATCCGTCGAATTTTCGATTAAGTCATGGAATCGGCCCAAATTCTCGACATTTATACTTCCTGTAGTTGGGTTAGTTCTGAGAATTTCCTCATCAGGATTGCCTCTGACCTCTCGACTGATGTATCCGCCAGCTGACAACTGCCAGTCGAGCCCCACCCAACCGGAGTATTTGTCAACCATGACACCACCACTCTTATACCGTAATGAAATAGGCACACTGATATCTTTGTCTTGAACAGAATGAATAGGGATTCTCACATCTACCTTGCCCGTATACAGGTCAACATTTTTTTGGTCAGAATAATTGGAGAACTCCCATAGAGAAGGGTTTGTAGGAAAATCTGAACCTGAAGAAACGCCAGGGATTCTCTTATCTATTTGTTGAGAAGTGACTTTATGCGATACTAACAAGAAAAATGATAAATAGATAAAAAGAATACTTTTGAGTGTCATAATTTTTTGTTTTATGCCAAGCGTTATTGGAATTTGCTAGATACTACGGTGAGAAAAAATAGGCGTTAAGAAAATCACACAGAATAGCTTTCATTGGTTATGATAGTAATTACTTTACCTAGCATAACATTATAATCATCTCTATTGATCTCTACATGATTTAACTTTCCAATCCAGCTTCTCTTAATATTTGAGCTGACCTGAGACCTTGTTTATCTTATTTTAAAATTGCTATACAAATTATAATCTCTACTTACTTCCATAATTAACTCATAATCTTCACTAAACATGATTGTTTCCCATTGTGTACTGGCAATAAAATCTTCCCAATCTTTAATAAATAAGTCTACAGGAACTTTTACAACAGGCACATTCCAATCGTAAAAAATAATAACACTTTTCTTTTTTGATAACTCAGAACTTTTAAATGCCTCTTCATTAATTTTTTCTTCTCCTTCATTATCAAAGAAAAATTTGAAATAACTCTTCATCTTACCCCAATCTATTTCAGTAAACTCTCTATTTGTTGTTGTATGCTTTGTGGTAGGAACATTTAATTTATTTAGAATGCATGGTAAAAAATCTCTTGCATCTTCTTCAATAAGTTCAATATCATCTAATACTTCTATAAGTTTCCAATTATTTATATCTTCTTTCTTCATTTTAGATCAAATATTAATAATCCTTTGAATCTCCTTGATCTCTTTATTGAATTCAATTAAGTCATCTTCGTCTCCAAACTCTTTAAATCCTTCTCGCCTCATAAAGATCTCACGACTACTAAGTCCATACACAAGCAGCATATTTTCGAAAGCACTGGATTTGATGTACATACTTTCAGCTTTATTATACAATATGCTGTCAAAAATTTTTAGTAGTTCTTTGTCTTTTGAGTCGAAATAAGTTTGGGCCAATCCTGACATACACTTAACCCTCAAATCTTCATCCTCGTTATGATCCATTGAATAGTCCAAAGCTTTCTTACGATAAATATCGCTATCAATTTTCAGGACAAAAAGTAATGAATGCATTACCGCTGACCTAACTTCAGCTGAAGGGTGGTCTAAAAATTTCTCGATTTTTGAAATTTTAGAGTTTTTTGTTTCAAGATTGCTTTTGGCTAAATCAATTATATAGCCATACAACTCTGACTCATCATTGTTAAAATCCATTGATTTATTCATTCGCTCTTTTATATGCTCTGTTAAGAACATCTGTTATTTCATCTTTTTGCTTCTGAAGAGTACTACGCAAATTTTGTGCCTGTTCTAAAACTTCTCCAGAAAAATCTCCTGCATCAATTTGTTTGTTAAGATTGTCTATCTCTCTTCCAAGACCTCTTAGTGCATTATTGATCTCTTGTAAGTGATCAAACGGTTCACCAGTTTTAAAATCGATTACTGGGTCACCTAGGATGTCTTTCACAGCCCCTTGGATATGAATTTCATCAAGGTGTTTAGCTTGGTTGCTCGTTTTGTTAAAAGATTTAGTTAGAGCTTCTAAGCCTTCTCCAGCAAGACCTTTTAATTTAGAACCACTAATCGGCAGGAAAACAGCAGCACCCGCTACAAACTTATCTACGCCTGATGCATCTGAGCCATCAACATTCTTGCCTTCTTTGAGTACTTTAACATCATTTATAGAAGTAAAATCTCCAAATTCTCTTAGATAACGTGACGCATAGATTTTAGCTTTCATGACACCACTGATACCATCTCCACCAGTCATTTTGTCTGATTTATCAAGAACCTCTGACATTCTAAATGCAACATCATTGGCATTACTGACCTTGGCCTTTAAAGACTTGTAAGTTGATTTTAGAGCGTTAGTAAATCTCAATCCATAAGTTGGGATTGGATTTCCTGGTCCGCAACAACTCCCAACTGGTGCATTCCCGTCGGGATCAATATAAAATATTGGATTGTCAAAGGCATAATTATAGGGAGAGTGTCTTGTCATACCTTCAGCCAATGGATCCAATGTCGTCCATCTCCCAATTGCTGGATCGTACATTCTCGTACCATAGTCGTACATGTTGAGCCCCAACTCGTCCTGAAGTTCCTTTCCGTTGTACTTGTACTTATGATCACGCCCCGTTATCGTGTTATTGTACCCCTTGTGCTTGAGCCCGAAGGGGTAGTAGTGGTTCTCCTCGACGACCTGGGCCCCTAGCGGGTTTCCCCTTGTGATGCTCAGGTCGTCGTACCATACCCTTCCGCCATAGCGGTTGTCGATGCGCAGGTTCAGCCTGTCGATGTGGGCTGGCACCAGCACGGTCTTCTCGAGCAGTGCCCACTGGCCCCTGGTGTCGGTCTGCACTGAGGCGATCTCGGTGAAGTAGCCTGTCTCCTGTTGGGTCTTCATGAACAGGAACATGCGTGCGGTGTT
>JANQRC010000020.1 GCA_028284745.1 Flavobacteriaceae bacterium | reverse complement strand
TAAGCACATTGTATTTAACAGCCTTCCAGTTTTCTTTTCTAACTGCTTGCCTACCACCTTTCTCATGGAACTCCCAGTACAAATAATTATGTTGCTGTTGGTTTTTTAAATTACCCGTCAAGGTTGGCAAAAAGGAGATACCATCAATATTTTTAGGTAATTCTATGCCACCGATTTCTGCAAAAGTTGGAAACACGTCCCAAAATGCGGAGATATGGTTCGTTGTAGTATTAGGGGCTATTTTATTTGGCCAAGATATAATCATGGGCACACGAATGCCACCTTCATACAAATCGCGTTTATAGCCTCTAAAGTGAGCATTACTATTAAAGAAATCTGGGTTTGCACCACCTTCTCTATGAGGGCCATTATCGGAAGAAAATACGATAATAGTACTATCCTCTAATCCTTGTTCCTTGACTTTTTCAACAATCTCACCTACCTGTCTATCCAATATCTCTATCATAGAAACAAATGTGGCATTTGGCTCTTTTTGAGATTCGTAAGGACCTAATCTATAATCAGGCCCACCGTCGGTACCCCTATAAGGTTTCTCTTCACCAAATTTACCCCTATGTTTTTGCAGAACAGCTTCTGGTGCTGCAAGCTCGGCATGAGGTATTATTGAAGCAACAAAAAGAAAAAAAGCGTTATCCTTATTATCCTCAATAAAATCTAAGGTTTTCTCATGAATCAATTCCGGAGCATAAACACCTTTGTTCTTCCCAAAATTACCTTTTAGCACTATGGAGTCTCTATTAGACCATAAATGTCTGGGATAATAATTATGACCTAAACGTTGGCAGTTATAACCAAAAAAAGTATCAAAACCTTGAGATATCGGGTCGCCTTCTGATTTTGGATAACCTAGGCCCCATTTGCCAAAAACCCCAGTAGTATATCCTGCGGTTTTTAATGCTTCTGCAATGGTATACGTTTTATCAGGAATTGGATATTGCCCTTCAGGTAATATTTCTTTATTACCTCTAATGATAGTATGCCCGGTATGCATTCCTGTCATTAAAGCAGATCGGGATGGTGCACAAACTGTACTGCCTGAGTAATGTTGGTTAAACAACATGCCGTTTTTGGCAAGTTTATCGATATTGGGGGTGTTGATTTTTTTTTGGCCGTAAACACTTAAATCTCCATAGCCCAAATCATCAGCTAAAATGTAAATAATGTTTGGTTTACTAGCAACGAATTGAATATCATTTTTTAAAGCTGAATGACTGGTAGTATTTTTACTTGAAAAATTACACGAGTATAAGGCTATTGCGATGGCAATTGGCACAAAAACTTGTTTTATTTTTTTCATCATATGACTTTTAAAAAAGATTTCTTGTTTTATTATGCCCAAAATCTTTTAACGATAACCGTTATTGGTTTCATCGGTATTTAACAAGTTAGGGTTTAATATTATTTCTCCCTGTGGTATAGGAAGTAATACGTGCTTTGGTTGAATATTAGCTGCGGGATTATTCCACGGTCTGTGTTGTACCGTTAATACGACATCTAACAGAATGCCCCATCTAATCAAATCCATACGCCTGTGGCCTTCAGCTGCAAGCTCAAATTTTCGTTCATCGCGGATACCTTGCCTAAAATCTTCCTGAGACATACCTGACCAAGGTTGGTCTGGCTCAAAAGCACGTTCTCTAACAGCATTTACAAATTCGTATGCTCCTGCTGGACCATTAATTTCATTTTCAGCTTCTGCAGCCATCAAATACACATCTGCTAAGCGAAATACATAATAATTTTCGTTATGGTTTTGACGTGGCGAACTGTTACTTAAATTCCAATTTTTTCTGAAATATGGAAAATTTAACTGAAACCCTAAATATTCCTGAACTATCGTTGCGCCATATCTTAAATCTCCTGATTGCCAATTGTCTTGATTTGCGAATTCAGGCAGAGGTACGGCCCAACCAAAACCTGTCATACCCTCATCTTGTGCATCAAGTGCATCACGAAGCATTTCAAAGTTTGCTGGAGTTCCAGGGCCTCCTGGGCGCATATTTCTATTTACTGGCTCATCTCTAAGTCTTGGGTTGTAATCGTCGGTGCGCTGCGTTGAAGAACCTCCAAAAATACCGTCTGTGGTAAAATCAATTACAAAAATCAATTCATCATTAAACTGTGCTGTTAAATCAGATTGGTCAAAAACATCTGCAAAATTAGGTAACAAAATATGTGGAGAATTGTTTATTACTTCATTACATGAGGTTACTGTTTCAGACCATTCTTCATCAAATAAATGGTATTTGGCCTTAAGTGTCATAGCCGCCCATTTTGTAGCCCTACCAAGTTCTGCATCTCCATAGGAAGATGGCAATATCTCAAATGCTTCCTGTAGATCTGCTTTCATATCGTCTCGTATAATATCCTTAGAAAAGCGTTCCAAAACCGCAAGTTCTGTAGCGGGCAGTAGCTGTCTGAAGTAAGGGACGTCTCCCCATAGATTAGTAAGGTGAAAATAGGCTAGCCCCCTTATAAAAAGTGCTTCGCCCCTTACCTGATTAAGTATTGGTTCAGATATATTGGAATCGTCTTCTAAGTTATTAAGGATGTTATTAGCATTGCGTATAAGCTCATATAAAGAATCCCAAGTACCTCTACCGTCAGCTACTCCTTCGTCAATAAGATAATTATGTATATTGGCATTGACATTTCTGCTTGGTCCAACTAAATCAGCACCGTTGACCAGAAAGTTATCTAATCCTCGGGTATTGTATAAACTCCCTCTTTTTAGTATGCGATAAAGGCCATTTGCTGCTAAAACAGCTTCGTTATCATTGTTAAAGAAATTATCCGTGGTAATTTGGTCACGTAAGTCTTCCTCCAAAAATTCTTCACATCCATAGCACCCAAATAGGCAAAATATGATTAAGTATATAATGTTTTTTGTTTTCATAGTGTTTATGATTATTTTAGAATTCTACTGTTATTCCTGTTGATATACTTGTAGCATAAGGATATTGTCCTGTTGCAAATCCTTGTGACACAGAACCAAAGCCACTTCCAGCGGTAAAGTTGTTAACCTCTGGATCCCCAAGCTGAAAATCAGAGAACAATAGCAGGTTATTTCCAGACACATAAATATTAACAGATTTAAACGCATGATCTAACCCTATACTTTTTAAGGGCAAGTCATAAGATAAAGTTACAGTGCGCAATCTTAAAAATGAACCATCCTCTACATTAACGGTGCTATTTGGATTAAATACCGAGGTCGATGTTCCTGCTCTTGGAACGTTAGATACTTCATTAACACCTTGTCTCCAACGATTTAATACTCTAGGATCCAGGTTTTGGTCGCCTCGACCATAGAATGAGGTTTGAGTTAATGCATTAAAAATTTCCCCTCCATATGAACCATGGAAAAATACATCTAAAAAAATACCTTTATAAGAAAACGTATTTCTAATTCCTCCGAAAAAATCAGGTTCTGGACTACCAATTATATAAGCATCTTGGTTGTTGATAACTCCATTACCATCCAAGTCGGTAAATCTTGGACTGCCAAGAAATGATACACCTTCTCTACCATCATCTATAATCTGTTGTGGGTCTTGATAAGTGCCTAAATACTGAGCACCGATAAATACAGGAAAAGGTTGACCTGGTATTAAGGCCGCTGAATTACCTCCTTGGTTGCCAGTTGATACTATAGGAATAAAATCTTCGTCCCCTAAATCTAAAACTTCACTTCTATTAAACGATATGTTTAAAGATGAAGTCCATTTAAAATCGCCTTTATCAATATTAATGGTATTTAGACCAAATTCTAAGCCACGGTTTTGTACACTACCAATGTTTTGCAGAACTCGCCCTAACCCAGCAGTACCCGGTAAATCTACATTTAAAAGTAAATCTCTGGTAACTTTATTATAATAACCTGCTTCAAAATTAACCCTGTTATTAAAAAGCCCTACTTCCAAACCAACATCAAAAGCTTCTGTCGTTTCCCAAGTTAGCCCATTTGAGCCTGGAGAAGCAAGTATTACTGCAGGTACTAGATTTTCATTAAAATAGTTGAACGTTGAATTAAATATATCAAATGAGTTATAAGTTGGGACCCCTTGTTCTCCTATTTCTCCATAACCTGTTCTTATTTTAAGACGGTCAACAAAATTCACGTTATCCATAAATGGTTCTTCGTCTATATTCCAAGCTGCGCCAATCGAAGGGAAAAATGCATACTTGTTACCAGGTTCAAAAACCGATGAGCCATCATACCTACCAATAAGTGACAAAACATACTTTTTATTATATGAATATGTCAGCCTTCCAAAGTAACTCTCTAATGTTCGTTGATTATACCCAGAACGGATTTGATATGTTTCTGGATCTGACCCTAATGCCAGATTATTAAATTGTACTACATCGTTAGGAAAACCTTCCGCAGACGCAAAAGTTCCTTCACTTGAAATGTGCTGAAAAGAAAAACCACCCACCAAGTTAATACCGTGTTTACCAAAATCACGTTTGTATGTAAAAGTGTTCTCGTTTAAAATATCCCTGGTCTGGTTTGTGCTCACCTGTGCAAAACCACCAATATTATTATTTAGAATACGTTCTGGTAAAGCACCTGGAAGATACTGGTTATTCTTAAAATAGTTTAACGTAGCACCTAATGTAGTTTTAAGCTTTAGGTCCTTTAAAACTTCGTATTCCAAATACGCATTAGCAATAATATTGGTTATAATATCATGGTTCTCTCTTAATTGAATATCTGCTTCTGGATTTCGCTGTAAACTTCCACTTACAGGGTTAGTGCCTGTGAAATTACCATCCTCATCGAATATAGTGCGTGTAGGCAAAACACTACTTACAATAGCATTAAAGTTAACTTTATTGTTTTCTCGCCTTTGAAAACTCACGTTCAATCGCGTACCCATTTTGAAGCGCTCTGATATCTTGGAGTCTAAATTACCTCTAAATACCAGACGCTCTATGCCAGAGTTTCGAATAATACCCTCTTGGTCAAAATAGTTAATGGAAGTGTAATAGTTTGTGCTTTTTGAGCGACCAGATACAGAAACGTCCAAATTTCTTCTAATACCAGATGTTTCAACCAAGTCTATCCAATCTGTTGTTTCTACATCATTGGGGTTAGGAAAAATTAAAGGAAGATCAGGGTCCGTTATCCCAAGTGCCAAGCTATTACCGTTAAAATTGACAACGGGACCGGGAACAAACTGATTGGCTTCGTTGACATAATTTACATAATCCCTACCGTCAAGAATTTCAATCCTATTTGCCATTTGATCTAATGCTGTATAAGCATTAACTGTAACTGACGGACTACCTTCTTTTAAACGCTCTCCATTTTTGGTTGTAATCAAAATAACACCCGAAGCACCACGTGTACCATAAATAGCTAATGCAGACGCATCTTTCAATATTTCAATAGATTCAATATCATTAACATTTAAGTTGTTAAGATTAAATCCTGTCCCAACAATAAAACCATCCACAACAAATAAAGGATTATTATTACCTTGAATAGAGCTATTACCCCTAATCCTAATAGTTGCTCCATTACCAGGCGCACCATTATTTGATACAACCTCTACCCCTGTAGCTCTCCCCTGTAAAGCTTGATCTAATCTTGAAACTGGCTGGTTTCTAATAACTTCACCCTTTACTTGTGATACTGCAGAAACCAATTCTTTTTTATTGCTAGTTCCGTATCCAATTACGACCACTTCATCTAACTGAGCCGTATCCTCTTCTAAAACTACATCTATTGTTAATTGGTCTCCAACAACAACTTCTTTGGATTTAAAACCAAGGTAACTAATAACAAGGATATCAGAAATGCCCACATTGTTAATTGTAAAGTTTCCATCAAAACCTGAAGTAGTTCCATTAGATGTTCCCTTAACTACAATATTTGCCCCCGGAATAGGGGCATTATTAATTTCTGTTACTACACCAGATATTGATCTAGTTTGAGATTGCGCTGCGCTAACAACTAGAAAAAAAGCCAAAAAAAACGGTAATATAATTTTCATATGTATTGAGTTAGTTTGGTATAACCGAGTATATCATTGTAAAACCAAATGTATTGCATCCTTACATTAACTATGTCTTAATATACGGTTACAAATGTTGTTTTTTTGAGTTAATGGCATGACAAACTATTATTTGCAACAAAAAAAACCTGTTTTTGATATTTTTCTAAGAAGGCAGGTTCCAGTTTGAAAATACGAACCAGTTAATATGGTATATTACCATGAGCAGCTGTAAGTTTTATTTTACAGTATAAGCGTTAATATCATACCACTACACTACAAATTAAGATTTCTACCTAAAACTAATTGCATTCAACCGATACGCGGTGATGAATTTGCAACATTTATATCCTATCTTGGAAACATTAAAGGCTCTGAGTTTAAAGAGGTTTTTTGATATTTGAAAATCACTTAAACCTATTCATAGCCATGAAAAAAAACTACATTTTCTTGTCTTTTCTATTTATTACTATTATGGCCTTTGGTCAACCTGCCGAATTTGTAATTGATTTTGAAAATTCTGATCCACTCAATAATCTACCCCTAGGAGTTTCTGTTGTAGACGCCGCTGGTTCCGATGTGATTGTAAGAGATCGAGGTAGTATCACACAAGTGGCTAACGAGATATCAATAGGTGGAACAAGTACGAACACATTAAAAATGGACAGGCAAAGTCACCTTATTATTGGAGAAGAAGCTTTAGGCAATGGGAGTTTTTCTATTGTGGCCAAATACGAAGGTTCTGGAAATGGGGATAATTCCCAAACACCCGTAATCCGTAGTCTCCAGTTTTTGGGGTTTATGTCCATAACATATTTTGATGCAGAAACTAATCCTGGCGTATGGCAGATAAGGAGACTAGAACACAGATTTGCTAATGGGCAAATGCTAGGTCTTCAAATGAGCTCAACTCAAAACCAACCTGATTCAAGACTTCCTATTAGAGATGACTTATTAGAAGGTATGAAACATGTCGTTGTTACATATAATGACACGGATGGGTTGTTTCGCTTATATATAGAAGGGCAACAAGCAGCAATAAGTAATAACAATACAGCACGACTAACAGGCAATACCGATGTTAATTTATATTTAAGCTACAGAATAGGCTCTCTTAATGCAAATACAGGCGCTATTACCGCAAGCACTACTGGTATGGGAGAAACTAAAGATGTAAAGTCCGAATGGGATGATATTGCTGTATTCCAGCGTGTACTATCCGACCAAGAAGTAACTGAGTTGTTTAATGGGGCAGACCCATTGACTCTAAGCGTCGCGACTCCTGATAATACTCTATCAGTCTCTGCTCATCCCAATCCCGTTAAAGATTATTTAAACTTTACAGGTGATAAGGTCGCATCTATCGAAATTTATGACATTTTAGGAACTAAAATAATTACCAAAGTACTAGACACCAACCAAACTGTAGATGTATCGAACCTAGCCGCTGGGTTATATCTGGTTAAATGTACTGATAGTAAAGCCATAAGTTCAACTGTTTTTAAGATTGTTAAGGAATAGGCTTTTTTTATATACATAGCACATTATTATTTACATTTTGTTAGATATAGACAAAAAATTATAAATAACACAAAAACCAAGTATAAGAAATCTTATATTCTAATACTTATTATTGAAACTGAAAATTGATAATATATAGACTATTCAAATTATTCTAGCTTCTTCAATTTCAGGATACTAAATTTTTAAACACATGAAAAAATTATTTTCCTTTATTCTAATTGGATTCATAGTTCTTAATGCTTGTGACACTGATGAAGATACAATAAATTATGTATTGTTTGATTCCACATTACAGGAAGCTATTAATACAGCTGATGTTAGTCGTGAGGGTGAATCTAATGGTGATATTATTATTGGCGCTACTGATATTTTAAATCAAGTAATAAACCAGTATGCCTCGTATAGGGAAACCGCTGTAAATCAAGGTACCATAGATATTGCCACCCAAAGATTACGAGATGCGATCAATATCTATGAGTCTAGTATTGTAATTATTGATGGCACCTCTTTAATAGAGACGATAGACTTAGCTCAACAAACGCATAATAATGCCGAAGAAGGTGAATTTCCTGGACAGTACACTGTTGGCTCTAAAGCTATATTACAAGATGCAATTGATGCTGCACAGACGGTAGCAGATGACCCAGAAGCAATACAGTCTGTTATAGATGCAGCTTTATCAGATTTACTCATGGCATTAAACACATTTAATGCAGGAGAAGTCCCTCCTTTGGATTTTACAGCACTAGAAGAAGCCATAAACAGCGCACAAGAATTACACGATAACGCAGAAGAAGGTACTGAAATAGGGCAATATCAAGTAGGTTCAAAAGCAATTTTACAAGCCGCAATCGATGATGCTGATGCCATTGCAAATACGTCCGAAGGCATTACCCAAACAGATGTAGACGAGGCGCTCGCAACACTTACAGAAGCCGTGAATACCTTTGAAGGGGGAATAGTTGGCGGTCCAGAGCGTGATACTACTGAATTGGAAGCAAAAATTACAGAGGCTCAAACAATACATGATGCAGCTGTCGAAGGAACAGCACTCGGTCAATACCCGCCTGGATCAAAATCAATATTGCAGACAGCCATAGATGATGCCCAAGCAGTAGTAGACGATCTAAGTTTGCCGCAATCAGATGTGGACGCTGCAGTAGTGACGTTACAAACCGCATTAGATGTTTTTTTAGATTCTATAAACGGCGTTGAAGTATTAAGTTTTGGTGGTAGCGACTATATTGAAACTCCAAGTTTCCAAGGTATAGGAGGTGGTGCTGCACGTACCATGGAAGCTTGGGTGAACACTAGTGGTAATACAAACCAAACAACATTAATCATGTCCTGGGGAATAAATTCACCACAACAAAAATGGGATATGAGAATCAATACAGGAAGACTACGTATTGAATTTAATGGTGGTGGAGTTAACGGTAATGCTGCATCAACAATAGTCAACGATGGGGAATGGCATCATGTAGCAGTGGTTGTTCCTAGTAGCGCATCTTCTCTTAATGATGCTATCTTGTATGTAGACGGTGCTGTACAAACCACTACAGGAGGAAGTGCAAACCCCATAAACACATCTACAGATAACAATTTTAACATTGGAAGAAGTGCAAGCCAGACAGAACGGTTCTTTCAAGGTTTAATAAGCGATGTAAGAATATGGGATATTGAAAGAACACAACTTGAAATTATAAACAATAAAGACACTAGATTGTCTGGTAATGAGCCTGGTCTCATAGGTTATTGGAAGCTCAATGAAGGAACTGGATCAACAGTTTTTGACTCTACTGCATCTGGTTTTGATGGCAATATCATAGGAACACCAACATGGGAAACATTAACTTCTGGCCTACCTTTTGATGAATAGACAATATGTGTTTGGTTAACTTTAATACCCAGTCATAAAAGTAAACCTAAAGTTTAAAAACAGAATGTCTCTTACATTCTGTTTTTTTAGTTTATAGATATACAGAAACTTTCACAAGGACACAAAAGTTTACTAGAATAACGCTTCACTTAATAATGTAAAAAACACCATTCTTGGTCTTGGCAATGTAAAAAACCTGAGTCATATACCAAAGGAAGACGCTTTGAACTCTTTTTATGTTAAAGAAACATATTCAATAACTTACTGTTTTTATGTGTTCTACTTTTAAATATTAGCAGTTCAATAATTTACTTTCTAAAATTTCAAATAGCATAAGTCAATCCAAGCTAATTGCTATAATATTACTTTTACATTATTAAATTATTAGTATTTTAGGTTTAGTTTTTAACTTTTTTTAATATACATGAGGTTTTTACTTATATTTTTTGTGTTGTACTGTAGCGCACAAAACAATAGCCAATTTATAGAATTGAGTATCAATGGTATTCCGTTCAACAAAAATATAAACTGTATTCATGAGGATAACAAAGGGTTTTTGTGGCTAGGTACAAATAATGGTTTGTATAGGTACGATGGCCACAGCTTAAAACAATATAAGTACAATGTATTCGATGAAAACTCTATCCCCAACAATAATATCAATTCTATTATCGAAGATGATTTTGGAAATCTTTGGCTAGGTAGTGAAAGTTATCTCATCCTCTACAACATTAACAACAATAGTTTTAAGGGTTATTACAGGGACAAAACAGCAACCGTCCTAGGCAAAACAACAGATGGAAAGGTTTGGGCTTTTCTGCAAAATGTTGGTCTGATAAAAATAACTTCCGCCTACAATATTAAAGATGTAGTATTCAATACCACTGACAACCAGCAGTCTATCATTAGCTATTGCCAAGATGCCTATAATAGGCATTGGTTTGCTACAGATAAAGGTGTTATTGCAATAACTAAAGACAACAAGGTTATAAAAACTAGTTTTAAAAAAGATGTCATAGCTATTAACAGTATTGAGCAAAATATATTTTTAGCCACAACAAATACCGGTATTTATATCTTAGAATACAATTCTGAAAACTATAGTTTAAAAAGAGTTAAAGACTATGACATCTCCCATTTTCCTAAAACATATAGCTCTTATACAATTAATGCTGTAACAATAAACAAAACAAATGGTACTATTTGGCTAGGTACAGACCATGGCCTACTGGTTGGAACCAAAAAAGACAATACGTATAAATTTGAGTTTAGTAATGTTTTAAAAAGCTCTAAGCCACAATCTAACAACCTCATAAATTCGGTTTTAATAGACCGATACAACAATGTTTGGGCTGCAAGTCAGCACGGTGTTTTAAAACTTATAGATAAAGCCTTAGTTTTTGATTACAAAACGCTTGGAGACGATGTGGAAAACAGATATGCTAATTTGATTTTTCCAGAGAACGATAACAACCAATTAGCTACATTTAATGGACAAGACATTTACAGATTCAATACCAGCAACAATAAGAAAGAAGTTTTTTTAAGGTTAGACAACAAAGTAACACTCATAAAAGAAAACCCTAAAACTAAACAACTATTCATTGGAAGCGGAAGAATGCTTTTCCAAACAAAAAACTATAGCCAAAACAAAACCTTTCCATTGTTAGATACACTAAAAACATATAAAAAATCTATTCAAGATATAGTACTTCTAGACAGTACTTCCTTGTGGGTAGGCCTTTGGGGCAATGGTGTAGATGTAATTAATCTAGAATCTAAAGCAACATCAGATTTTGAAAAAAAAGTAATAAGCACGCTTTCAAAAAGTAATGTTTTTGTTATGCAAAAAGACTCAAAAGGAAATATATGGATTGGTACTCGTGGTACAGGTTTATTTAGAATAGATACCAGAGAAAAAGCAATAAACCACTTTAAACCTAAAAAGGTCAATGGTATCACTTCAAATGGAATATTAAGCATCAAAGAAGCCACAGATGGCCATATATGGATTGGTACTCGTGGTGGTGGCCTTAATAGATACAGTTATTCTAATGATAGATTTACCACATTCAGCAAATCGGATGGCCTACACTCTACCACAATAGCGGGCATAGAAGAAGACAATAATGGCAATATTTGGTTAAGCACTCAAAACGGGCTATCCTTTTTAGATGTTTCTACAAATACCTTTATAAATTTTGATGCCAATGACGGAGTAAGCCAAAGCCAGTTTGCATTTAACAGTCATGCAAAACTAAACAATCGTATCTTCTTTGGAACGGTTGGAGGCTTTTATCAGGTTTCTCCGGAAAAGTTCAAAACCTCAGATCAAGTGACAACTACAGCTATAACGGATTTTTCCATATTTGGCAATGAAGCCAACGATGAAAACCTGGAGGTCACAAATGCTAATTTAGAAAACGCCTTATATACCAAAAAGATTATAAATCTTCCGCACTACCACAACAATATTGTCATTAATTTTTCATCTTTAGATCTAACAAACCCAACCAAAAACCTGTATGCCTACAAATTGGAAGGAGTTAACGATTATTGGATACATACCAATGCATCAAACCGAAATGCAAACTACAACAACCTACCACCCGGCCACTATACATTTAACGTAAAAAGTACAAATAGTTTTGGAGTTTGGAATGAAACCCCAACACAAATGAGTTTTTATATAAAGCCGCCTTTTTGGAAAAGTAATACTGCATTTATAATGTACTTTTTATTAGCTATAATATTAATTGCTCTCGGGTTTTACTTGATAAGAAAGTGGTACCATCTAAAACAAAATCTAGTTGCCGAGACCGTAAGCAGACAAAAAGATAATGAGCACCATAAAATGCGTATGGTATTTTTCACCGATATATCGCATGAGTTGCGTACTCCACTCACCTTAATAAAAGGTGCCATAGAAAAAGTGGTTAGTGAAAAAAACCACACTATAACCTCCTTAACCGCACAGCGCATTTATAACAATGCCATAAGAATGACCAAACTTATTAATCAGATAATGGATATTCGCAAGCATGATGTTGGTAAGTTTAAATTAAAAGTAGCTAAAAACAATATTGTAAACGATGTACATAAAATAAAAAGTGCCTTTAATGATTTATCTAAAATAAATGAAGTTATCTATACCTTTGATTGTAAGCATGATACAATTGAAGCTTGGTATGATGCACAAATTTTAGAAAAAATACTTTTTAACCTATTATCTAATGCGTTTAAATATACTCCACGTAGCGGAACAGTTAAAGTAACATTAGAAGAGCTAAAGCTAACCCAAAATGACAAATACACAAAAGCACTAAGTAAAGGAAAATACATTAAGTGTACAGTAAGCGATACAGGCATAGGGATCTCTGAAAATGATATTAATTTGATTTTTAATAGGTTTTACCAAACCTCAAAAGTACCAACCAATCAAGTGCCTGGAACAGGTGTTGGCATGGAGCTTGTTCACAAACTCGTTAAGCTGCACAAAGGCTCTATTAACGTAAAAAGTAAAGAATTTAAACTTACAGAATTTGTATTCTATCTGCCCATAAGAAAAAAGGATTACAGCAAATCTGAAATTGTCGCTAATAATCAAAAACCAAACGTTATTACGTTAAATGACATAGAACGTTACGATTTTACCAAATCTGCCATTGAAAAAGAATCTACTCAAATTGACACTACTGGTAAACCAAAGGTGCTTCTTGTTGAGGACAATCAAGAACTATTGAACATGGTTGCAGAACGCCTCTCTAAGGATTTTAAAATAATTACAGCCAAAAACGGAAAACAAGGATACGACAAGGTGTTAAAGTACAAACCCAAATTAGTATTAAGCGATATTTCAATGCCTATCGAAGATGGTATTTCTATGCTAAAACGCATCAAGGCCAATAAGCAAATCAACCATATTCCCGTATTTATGCTTACGGCAAAAGGTTCAGAAGAAACCAAAATCGAGTGTTTGCGCATTGGTGCATACGATTTTATTGAAAAACCCTTCAGCTTTGAATTTGTTCGCTGGAAAATCAAAAACACACTTTTTACCAGACGCAACCTTAAAGAACGCTTTAGCAGAATTATATCTGCAAAACCATCAGAGGTTGATATAGAATCTAGAGATGAAAAGCTAATAAGAAAACTAGTGGCTATTATTGAAAATTACATCGATGATGATTTATTAAGTGTTGAGTATTTAGCGTCTGAGGTTGGGATGAGCCGTGCAAGTCTTTACAGAAAACTACAAGCCATAACTGGCGAAACTCCTGTTGATTTTATCAAAAAAATTCGTTTAGAGCGTGCTGTGCAGTTACTCAAACAAGACACGCTATATATTTCTGAGATAGCACATATGACAGGTTTCAACAATCAAAAGTATTTTAGTAAATGCTTTAAAAAGGAGTATGGAGTAAGTCCTACAGAATATTTAAAAAAGGAAGAAGTATGACCAACTTTACCTTTTCTTGAAATAAGCCTTTTAAACATATACAATACCTATTTGAGACATAAGCATTTGTTATTACAATAAGCATTTATTTGCTTTGCAGAAAGCAAATAATATGACTAGAGTAACCGCTATTTTAATTCCCCTAGTACTGTGTTTTATAGTATTAAACACTAGTAGTTGTGGACAGCAGAAACAAGTATCTACCAAAATCAAGCCTTGGCAAGACCCACAAGTATCAGGCATCAATCGTCTACCAAGTAAAGCTACTTCTCATTCATTTATTAGTGAAGAAAAAGCACTACTAAATAATAAATCTACTTCTGAACAGTATAAATTGCTAAATGGAGATTGGAAGTTTAACTGGTCTCCAACACCAGATGGTGTGCCAAATAATTTTGAAGCAGAGTACTTTGACGACTCTAACTGGAAAACTATACCTGTCCCTGCAAATTGGGAACTCTATGGTTATGGTACAGCCATATATACCAATATGAAATATCCTTTTGAGCCCGTAAACCCACCTTTAGTTCCAAATGACGATAATCCAACAGGAGCCTACAGAACATCATTTAGCATTCCTGAGCATTGGAACAACCAACAAGTTACCCTAACCTTTGGAGGCGTAAGCTCCGCTTACCATGTGTGGCTCAATGGAAACTATATAGGCTATAGCGAAGATTCTATGTTGCCTACACATTTTGATATCAGCGCATATTTAAAAACAGGAGACAATACACTTGCAGTAAAAGTGTATCGTTGGAGTGACGGTGTATATCTAGAAGACCAAGACCATTGGCGTTTAAGTGGTATTCAAAGAGACGTTTACCTTACTGCCGCCCCAAATGTACAGCTCTACGATTTTTTTATACAAACCGATTTAGATGAAGATTATAAAGACGCATTTCTTAAGATTCGCCCTCGAATAAAAGTTTTTGATACTACCAATATAGCAAACTTTAGTTTAGAAGCTAAATTGTTTGACGATAAGGGCAAAGAAGCACTTGGCACACCTTTGCAAATGCCACTGAACAAAATTTATAACGAAGTATTTGAGCAACGTGGCCAGCCAGATTTTGCTCTAATGTCAGCAAAAATAAGTAATCCCAAAAAATGGAGTGCAGAATATCCAAATTTATACACCTTAGTTTTTAATGTTAAGGATGCTTCCGGTAATACTTTGGAATCACGAAGCACCAAAGTTGGCTTTAGAGAAACGGAAATCATCGATGGTGAGTTTTTTGTTAATGGCGAATCTGTAGTTATGGTAGGTGTTAACCGTCATGATCATGACCCTATTACAGGTAAAGTTGTTTCAGAGGAATCTATGCTTAAAGACATTAAACTTATGAAACAATTTAATTTTAATGCCGTAAGGACATCGCACTACCCTAATGATGAACGTTGGTATCAGCTATGTGATGAATATGGAATTTACGTTATGGATGAGGCCAACATAGAAACACATGGATTAGGCGGCAAGCTTTCTAACGATGCCTCCTGGTCCAGTGCCTTTTTAGAACGTGCCGTACGAATGGTAGAACGCGATAAAAACCATCCTAGCATTGTGTTCTGGTCTTTGGGAAATGAGTCGGGTTCCGGGTTTAATCATAGTACTATGGCCAATTGGATTAGGAGCTACGATGCTACAAGACCAGTGCATTACGAAGGTGCGCAAACCACCAGAGGGAAAAAGAAGCTTGAAAGCGAACTACTTCGAGACCCCATTTACGTTGATGTGGTAAGCCGTATGTACACCCCAATAGATTATGTTGTAAACATGGCAAATTTTGAAGCAGAAAACAGACCAGTAATCTGGTGCGAGTATGCACACTCAATGGGAAATTCAACAGGCAACCTATTTAAATACCGAGATGCTTTTAGAGAAAACAAACGCCTTATTGGCGGATACATTTGGGATTGGGTTGACCAAGGCTTACTTCAAAAAACGGAAGACGGCGAGTCTTACTATGCTTTTGGTGGCGATATGGGCGATACTAAAATCAATTCAAGTAATTTTTGTTTAAATGGAATTGTAGACCCCGCAAGAAACCCCAAACCAGCATTATGGGAATGTAAAAAAGTATTTCAAAATATCACAGTAAAAGCACAAAATCTCAATAGCGGCATCATAAAGATTACTAACCTATATGATTTTACCGATTTAGATAGTTTTGAAGCATTTTGGCAATTATTTGAAGACGGAAAAGAACTTCAAAATGGAATCGTAAAACTTCCACAGATTAAACCAAATCAATCTACAGAACTAAAAATTCCGTTTACTAAACCACAACTTTCAGCAGGAGCCGAATACTTTTTAAGAATAGGTTTTAAAACAAAAAACACAACTTCATGGGCAGACAAAGGACATGAAGTGGCTTGGCAACAATTCAAACTACCATTTAGCCTACCCATAAAAAAGCTTGATACTAAAATTATACAAACGTTGACCGAAAGTCAAGACAATAGCACAATTACCATTACAGGTAATGATTTTACAGTAACATTTAGTAAAAAATCAGGAGATTTAACAAGTTTAAAACAAATTAACAATGAGTTTATAGTACAGCCATTAGTAGCTAACTTTTGGCGACCTACAACCGACAATGACCGTGGTGGTGGCAAAACCCCTAAAAAGCTTAAAGTTTGGAAAGAAGCACTACAAAAACGCAACTTAAAAAGTATAGATATTAATTCAGTTTCAGAAAAAGAGATCAAAGTTAGTGCTAATTATATATTTGAAGGAATTGGCAAACAAGTGATAACGTATACTATATTTGGTGATGGCACGATTGAAGTTTCAAATCGTTTTGATGTCGATGAAACCAAAAACCTTCCTATACTACCAAAATTTGGGATGCAACTGGGCATTGCTGAATCCTTAGATAATTTTACGTATCTAGGAAAAGGACCTCATGAAAACTATAGCGACAGACAATTAAGTGCCGATGTAGGATTGTATAAAGAATCTGTGGCAAACGACTATTACGCATATATACGCCCTCAAGAAAGTAGCAATAAAACAGAAGTGAGATGGTTTAGTTTAACCAATACTAAAGGAAAAGGCCTATACTTTGCAGGGGTATCAAATAATTTGAGCGTGAGCGCATGGCCTTACACTACCCAAAATGTTGAAGAGGCATTGCATACCTATGATTTGAAAAAAAGCGGATACATTACACTTAATGTAGATTACAAACAAATGGGTGTTGGCGGAGACGATAGTTGGTCACAAAAAGCATTGCCGCATAAAGAATTTCGTTTACCAGCAAAAGATTATTCGTATAGTTTTATTATAAAACCTATAACTGTTACATCAGGATTTACAGGAAGAATACCATTACCTAACTAACGTAAAACAGGTATGATATATAAGAACGGCTACATTAAAGTATTTTTTTTATCGGTTTTAGTGTCTTTGCTCTGTTGTAAAAATGAAAACAAACCTGTTACAAAGCAAACCAAACCCAATATAGTACTAATAAACATAGATGACTTGGGTTGGAAAGATTTGGGGTTTATGGGCAGTAGCTACTATGAAACACCAAATATAGATGCACTGGCAAAAAGAGGCATGACTTTTACACGTGCTTATGCAGGTGCAGCCAATTGCGCCCCAAGTAGGGCTTGTTTAATATCTGGTCTTAACACACCGAAACATGGTGTATATACCGTAAGTCCTTCCGATAGAGGACATAAAAAAACACGCAAACTTGTTCCTACTACCAATACAAAACATTTGAATGATACTATTTACACACTGCCAAAAATGTTAAAGTCTGCAGGATATATTACAGCAAATTTTGGTAAGTGGCATGTAGGCAATGATCCAAACAAACAAGGTGTTGACTTTAATGTGGGCGGAAGCTCCAAAGGCAATCCTGGAAAAAATGGTTACTTTTCCCCCTATAATATTGACCATATTGATGATGGCCCAGATGGTGAATACCTAACAGATAGGCTTACAAACGAAGCTATACATTTTATAACAAAGCACAAAGATTCTACATTTTTTCTTTATCTACCATATTATACCGTACATACACCTATAATGGGAAAACCCAAACTGGTAAAACAATTTGAAAACAAACAAAGTTCAGGCAATCAAAGCAACGCAGAATATGCAGCTATGGTTTTCGCAATGGACCAGAATGTGGGTAGGCTTTTAGACTCATTATCAGAACTAGGTTTAGAAGAAAATACCATCATTATTTTTACATCCGATAATGGTGGTATTAGAGCCATCTCTGGTCAGGACCCACTACGAGCAGGTAAAGGTTCATATTACGAAGGAGGTATAAGAGTTCCTTTAGTTATTAAGTGGCCTAATCATATAGAAGCAGGAAGCCAAAATACTAATATGGTGAGTAACTTAGATATTTATCCAACTTTACAAAACATTGCAAAGCCAAAGCTAAAGGCTAAACAGTTAGATGGAATAGATTTAAATCATCTTCTAAAAAACGATACCATACTAAAACGAGATTTATATTTTCATTTTCCTATTTACTTACAGGCTTATAATGCCAAAAAAGATGATGCTAGCGACCCTTTATTTAGAACAAGACCTGGTTCGGTAATTATATCCGGAAATTGGAAACTACATGAGTATTTTGAAGATGGCAGACTAGAGCTCTATAATTTAAAAGACGATATTGGAGAACGTAAGAATTTAGTTGAAACAAACCCATTAAAAACCAAGGAACTATATAATAAACTTAAAGCTTGGCGTAAAAAAACACAAGCTCCTGTACCTAAAACCTTGAACGAAAGCTATGATGCTGACTTTGAAATGGAGAACATAACGCTAGTGAATCCATAAAGGTAAGAATTGGAAAATTCAATACATTACTACTTCACTATCCCTATCAGCCACTATGTTTTCATTTTCCAACTTAAGCTCTACCATTTGCAATGCACTTTTCCTGTTTTTTAAAGGCTGCTTAATAATAGATACTTTACCATATTCTCTGTTATATTCAACATGATAGAATAAAAAAGCCCTATCATTTTCATCAACTAAAACACTACCATGCCTACCGCGGGCAGTATCCATTTTACCTGTTCCAGGTTCTTTTAAAATATAACCTTTAAATTTCCAATTGGTAGCATCTTTACTATTGTACACCGCAAAGCATTTATGTGGATCTGTAATGAGCCAAAACTGTTTTTTCCACTGAAATATATACGGAGCTTCTTCGTATGTAATGCCTGTAATCTCTTTATTGTAAACCTCTCCCAGATCTTGCTCAATAGCCGTCCAATTTTTAAAGTTTTTAGTGGTTTTATGCGCTAAAGTATATCTGGCTTTTTTTCCATTTAGTGGCCTACTCATAAACCACAAATGCGCAATATCATCTACCCAATATACAGAGGCATCTAAGGTAGTAAAAGTACTATCATGCATTACTGTTGTTTTTTTCCAGCCATTTATAGGATCGCTTTTAGCTGTAGAATAATGCACTATAAATCCAGGACCACCCCAATTACCCCTAGTAATTAAAGTATCTGATTTATAGGTAACAAACATGTGCAAACTATCCTTTTCCGAAATAATTGCAGGTGCCCAAAATGTAGCACTGGCATCTTTGTTGTTATGTTTACCATCAAAGCTACAGTAACCTTCAAAATCCCAATCGATAAGGTTTTTGGAAGACGCTACACCAATAGGGGTCTGTAAAAATGTATTTTCTTTATCACTGCGTCTTGCTGTATAATATATGTAATACTTTTGTTTTACTGAGTTATAAACTATTTCTGGGTCGCATGAACCGCCATAATTAGGATCTGTAAATATGGGTTTATTAACAATGAGTTGTTTTTGGGAGCAACCCATTGTTAAGACAACAAAAAAAGTCAATATGGTTTTGTACAACTCAAGAGGCATGTAATTTTTTTTTATTTCCATAGAAGTTGTTTTTCAGCATCAAAGTTTGGGTTTTCAAGAAGCCTCCTTTACCTTGTTTTCGGTTAGGGCTTCCTTTTCGCCATCCTGCAATATTAATATCAAAGCCATGATGCGTAGGCCAATCGGTTTCCTCCTCTCCGAGATGCCATTTGCCAATATGTATGGTTTTATAGCCTTCATTTTTTAAAACCTCGGCCAATGTGGTATCTTCTTCTCTTAAGCGCTGTGTCCAATTAGGCGACTTAAACATAGCATAGGGTTTATTATAACCTTCTATCCAATCGGTACAATTAATATTTGCCGGATATTTACCCGTCATAATACTGGCGCGGGTTCGTGAGCATACGGTACACGAAGCATAAGCATTAGTAAATGTACACCTTCTGAGGCTAAAAAATTTATATTTGGTGTTTTATAAAAATTACTGCCATAAATAGCAACATCTTTCCACCCTAAATCATCAACTATAAAGAGTACGACATTTGGCTTTGTTACTTCTTTTTCACATGAATTAAATGTGATAAAGAGTAAAAACAAAGTGACACAATAAAACAACTTCCAAAAATTACTTTCTTTCATCTTCACTATCATTTTTTGGCATATCTAAGGTGGCAGCGGTTCTAAACCCCGTATGGTCAGTTAGGCGCATATATCGATGAGTTCTCATTTAGGTTTAATAATAGGAATAACCCTGATATATTCAATTTGGTTTTATCTAATTCCGTAAATATAATATGATTGAAGTTTGGAAAGGCATATCAGGGTATCAAGGAATATACCAAGTATCGAATATTGGAAATATAAAATCGTATTTGATTTAGTATTATTAAAAGCTGTCAATTTATGTTAATTAGGCCTATGATACATTCAACAAGAAAGTACAATGAATATGCAAGTAGATTAAAGCCTTTGAAGTTTGTCTTAAGTAGACAGACATAATATTGATGATAAAGGTTCGGTTGTAAAGGATTTTAAGAATTTAAATATTCGATAATCAATATTTTATATTTCAAACAAACCTCAAAAGTAAATTCATAACCCGGAGGTCGGGAGTTCAAGTCTCCCTCTCGCTACATCACACAAAGCTTGGTACAGATGTACCAAGCTTTTCTATTCCATACGATCTCAACCTCACTGCTTCTTACCACTGTAAGCCTTTCTTTCACAACATAGTATTTGAAAATATATATTGTGAAGTATCATTGCGATGTTAAACGTGTAGTTCCCATATCTACACATGCCCTAAACCTACCGACCATGAAAAAAATTACACTGTTGGCAATGGTAAGCATAACTCTTTTATGCCTGCTTACATCTGGCATTGCTCAAGCGCAACATCAGCATAGATCGGCAAATCCAGCGAAACAGATACAGATAAGCGATCCTACAAACGATCAATTGGCAAGGATCAGCAATGCAGGAATCGACCTTGCCTGCGGTGCACGATTCAAAAACAACAATTTGACCCTTGATCTAAACAGCGAGGAAGTAACGTTGTTCAATAAGCTGAACATCCCTTACGAAACAACGATCGATGACCTAAGATCATTCTATGAAGAACGCAATAAAAAAGCGCTTCCGGAAGCCCAGGAAAATCTAAAGACCCTTAAAAGACAAGCACTATCCAATAGATCCCTAAGCACGCAAAATACTGTCATCGATAATATCGTGCAGTATGAGGGATGTGAAGAAGTAGATTGGCAGGTACCACAAAACTTTAGCCTTGGCAGCATGGGTGGGTGTTTAACCTATTCGGAGATGTTAGCCGAACTAGATCAGATGCGAACGCTATATCCGAACTTGATATCTATCAAAACAGATGCGTCACCTACCAATCAGACAACCTGGGGAAATGCATATACAAATGGCGGGCAATACAATACTTGGCCAGGCCAGACCATTTACTATGTGCGTATTTCGGACAACCCTGACTCGGATGAGAACGAACCTGAGTCATTATTCACCGGAATGACACATTCTAGGGAGGTAGCTTCTTTGATGAACCTCATGTACTTCATGTGGTACGTGCTGGAGAACTATGATACTGATGCAAGCATCAAGAATCTGGTAGACAATCACGAAATGTATTTTATTCCTGTGGTAAATCCTGATGGTCTTCTCTGGAATGAAGAAAGAGCGCCCTCAGGTGGCGGAATGCAGCGAAAGAACCTGAATCCTAACGCGAACACCGGTCCTAACGAGCAACGCGGCGTTGACCTCAATCGTAACTTCGACTATTTCTGGGGAGGTGGCTATCTCGGGTCGTCAGGTACAGCCAGTGATGACACCTACAGAGGCGCAAGTGCCATGTCAGAACCAGAGTCACAGATAATCGAAGATTTCATTTCTACAAGAGCTATCAAAACAGCTGTCAACCATCATGCTGTAGCCAGCCTAATCGCACACAGCTACAACGGTAACGGTTCTGCACCTCCATCAGGCAGAGAAGACGAATATGCTAAGTTCTGTGAAGAATCTACCAGGTATAATCGCTTTCTGTACGGACCTGCCCCACAGATACTGTATGCTGCTAACGGAGATATGAGTGACTGGATGCTGGGAGGTGCTGCAGACGCAAATAATTCTACAGGTTCTGGCGAGGCAATTCTGGCCATGGCTCCTGAAAACAGTGGTGATGGCAGTGGTTTTTGGCCCAACCCGAATAATATCGTCTCAATTGCTCAAGAAGCTGTTAGGATAAACTTTGTAAATGCTTACCTGAGTGGTAAACTAGCAAGAATTCACGACCTAAATGGCACAGACATCAATTCAACCTCTGGAAACCTGGATCTTGGGATTGAATACCTTGGGCAAACACTGAGTGATATTACACTTAATGTAACAGCTGTATCAAGCAATATCATTTCTATCACTCCCCAAGCCACACAAACAGCTTGGTCTAAAACAGAATACAGGACGCTTTCCGTTCCTTATGCCTTGGATGGAAGCGTTCAACCTAATGATAAGATAGAATTTCAAATTACGCTCAGTAATAGCGACCATGTTATCTATCAAACAAACATGATAAAATACTACCAGCCTACAGTCGCTTTCCAAGACGATCCTGATAATAACGGTATAAGCAATTGGACAACCTCCGGAGGCACATGGGGCACCACAACCGATGCTTATTCAGGTGCTACTGCAATAACAGATTCACCTTCAGGCGCCTATGGCAATAACCAAACAAAGACCTTAACGCTTAACCAAAGTTTTGATTTTTCTAGTGTGCAAGCTGCTCTGGTACAGTTTCATGCAAAATGGGATATAGAGCGAAATAAAGATTTTGTTCAATTGCAAGCAAGAGTTGGCACAAATAGCTGGACTCCACTATGCGGAAAGTACTCAAAACCTGGGGCTGGAAGTAATCAACCAACAGGAGAACCTATGTTTGAAGGCTATGGCCTAGGTGCATGGGTCATGGAAGAAGTTTTTATAAGCACTTCTGAGAATTCGTTCCTCAGTGGTCAAAGTAATGTGCAATTCCGTTTTCTGTTCGATTCTGACGCAGCAAACAATGCCGATGCCTACAATACTACTTTTGATGGCTTCGTATTTGATGATTTTAAAGTAATCACTTTAAACGGAAACCTACCTACCTGCTTAGACGGTATGGTTGATTCTTTTCCTTACACCGAAGGGTTTGAGACAAGTACTGGCATCTGGAGTCAAGGAGCTGATGGAACACAGGACGACATCGACTGGACACGTGACAGTGGCGGCACAACTTCCAACGGAACTGGGCCCTCATCTGGGTCGGGAAGTACGTGGTATCTATATACAGAAGCTTCAGGTAATGGCACAGGCTATCCCACCAAAGCGGCATGGCTAACAAGTCAATGCTTTGATTTCAGCAACCATAACAGTGCACAATTAGAATTCGACTATCACATGTACGGCGCCGATATGGGTTCTATCACTGTCCAGGCAAGCACTGATGATGGGGTTACATGGTCTACCATAGACAATACATTGAGCGGACAACAACAGACCAGCAACGGAGCTGCTTGGTTAACGCACACAGTGGATCTGAGTGCCTTTGACAACCAAACAATACGATTGCGTTTTGTGGGAACTACTGGATATAACTTCGCTAGCGATATTGCCATAGACAATATCAACGTCTCAGCAACCGAAGATACGTTTAGCAATAGCGAAGTACGCAAACAAGTGGTCGAGCTATATCCAAACCCTGCAACAAACCACCTTACCATTTCGCTACCACGAGAATACACAAATGAAAATGTGCAGACCACTATTCATGATATCAATGGGAGAGTGGTATATAGATCTATTAAAGAACTGAAAATCAATACATTGAGAATAAATGAAGTTGTCAATTTGAAACCTTCGATGTATTTCATTTCCATAAGCAATGAAGATTTTTCGATACGAAAGAAATTCTTGAAGATCTAGAGCAAGTTTCCCCATATCGCATATCCAGAAGTCCTATGTCAATCGCATGGGGCTTTTTCTTTTCATAGAATAAATCGAGATTGAAGGTTTTTTTTGATCAAGATCACAAACCATTCATCGGGGATTGTTTACCACTTGCCAAACAGCTTTCACAACATACTATTTGAAACAATTTTCATATAGGGTATCATTGTAGTTGTATAAATATGTCGACATAAGTCGTCATATAGCCCCAAATCTATTATAATGAACAGAATTACCTTACGCGCGGTAATATGTATCGCCACCACATTGCTAAGTTCTTTGTCTTTTGTGCATGCTCAGCACGAGCACAACCCGCTTAAAAGAGCAAAACAGATCAAGATCAACAATCCTTCTGGAGAACAACTGTTACAGTTGAAAATGATGGGTATTGACCTTGCTTGTGGAGCTCAGTTCAAAAACAGCAGCCTGTATCTAGAACTGAGTAGCGGCGAATTGGAAGCCATCAATAAGTCTAGATTGCCATACACTGTGGTGATAGAAGACCTAGCAAAGTACTACCAAGAGCGCAACAAGCGTGAACTGCCTTTTGCGAAGGCCCAACTAGAAGGTATGAAGGCTGAATCATTTTTTCAGCGTTCATTAAGCACTCAAAACACTACCATAGATAACATCGTACAATACGAAGGCTGTAGTGAAGTAGATTGGGCTGTTCCCCAAAACTTCAATTTGGGAAGCATGGGCGGCTGTTTAACCTATTCTGAAGTATTACAGGAACTAGATGACATGAGGGCCATGTATCCTAATCTCATTTCTGTTAAAACAGATGCTTCACCAACAAATCAGACCACTTGGGGAAATAGTTTCACAAACGGCGGGCAATATGCCACATGGCCTGGGCAGACCATCTATTATGTCCGTATTTCCGATAACCCAGATATAGATGAAAACAGCGAACCTGAATCACTTTTCTCAGGGATGACACACTCCAGGGAGGTTTCTTCCCTGATGAACCTCATTTATTTCATGTGGTATATCCTTGAAAACTATGCTACAGACCCAAGCATTCAGAATTTGGTGGACAATCACGAGATGTATTTCATTCCTGTGGCCAATCCTGACGGACTACTTTGGAATGAGCAGATACAACCCGCAGGAGGTGGACTACAACGTAAAAACTTGAACCCAACAGCAAATACAGGAAATAATGACTTGAGAGGTGTTGATCTAAATCGTAATTACGATTATTTCTGGGGGCCGTCTCCATTGTTTTCACCAGGTTCTTCGGGATCAACTAACAGTAACACTTATAGAGGTACTGCTGCTTTTTCTGAGCCTGAAACACAAATAGTAAGAGACTTCTCTGCCACTAAAGACTTCAAGACAGCATTAAATCACCACGCTACCTCAAACTTAATACCACATGCCTATAATGGGTATCCCAATGCACCACTTTCAGGAAGAGAGGCTGAATTTGCAAAATTCTGTGAAGAACTTACTCGATTCAATAGATATATCTATGGTCAAGCTCCTGATATTCTCACCGTAGCGAATGGTGACATGAGCGACTGGATGCTAGGCGGAGCAACAGACATCAATGGCTCAACAGGTTCAGGGCAAGAGATCTTGGCAATGGCCCCGGAAAATGGTGCCTGGGATGGTTCAGAAGGTGGCTTTTGGCCTTCGTCAACACAAATCGTTGATATTGCCAAAAGAGCCATGCGAATGAATTTTGTCAATGCATACCTCGCCGGTAAGCATGCTCGATTCATCGACTTGAATACAAGTGATATAACCAGCACATCGGGCACTTTCGAATTTGGAATAGAATATCTAGGTCAGACCTTAAGTGATGTATCGCTTTCGATCACTCCAGTCTCTACAAATATCAGTTCGATAACTTCACCTCCTACCCAAACAGGCTTGTCCAAATTAGAGCAGCGTACATTGAGTGCTCCATATACATTAAGCGGAGGCATAACACCCGGTGAAAAAGTCGAATTCAAGATCACACTCAGCAATAGTGATCACATCATCTATGAGACCAACATTATAAAATACTACCAACCTACAGTAGCATTTGCTGATGACCCGGATACCAACGGAATTTCTAATTGGACCACTTCTGGAGGGTCCTGGGGAACTACTTCTGATGCTTATTCAGGCAGTTTAGCAATAACTTCTACCACAAGCCCTCCATATGCAAATGGCGAATTAAAAACCATTGCCTTAAACCAAAGTTTTGATTTTTCTACTACGCAAGCTGCCTTAGTCCAATTCTATGCGAAATGGGACCTTGAACGAAACTTCGACTACGTACAACTACAGGCACGTGTTGGCAGCGGATCATGGACTGCACTTTGCGGAAAATACACAAAACCAGGAGCTGACTTTCTAACTACAAGGTACAGCAGCGCAAACAGTTCTAACACCAGCGCTGGTAAAACAACTGCTGACCAGCAACATCAACCTTCTGGTGATTTTGTCTATGAAGGCTATGGGCAAGACCTATGGGTCATGGAAGAAGTCTTTATTAACGCCACCGAGAATTCTTTTTTGAACGGACAAACTAATGTACAGTTCAGATTCCTATTCGATACCGATTCGTCAAACAGAGCAGACGACTACCCAACCAGTTTTGAAGGATTCACTTTTGATGATTTCAAAGTAATCGAAGTGAATGATAACATTCCGCAATCCATCACCTTTGATGCGATTTCAGATAAACTAACAACAAGTCCAGGTTTTTCACTTACTGCAACTGCCTCTTCCGGATTACCAGTGACATACACGGTTCTTTCCGGACCAGCAACTGTATTTGGCTCAACAGTTACATTGACAGGAGCAGTTGGCACGGTGACTATCCAAGCTAGTCAAGCAGGAAATGGTCAATACGAAGCAGCTACACCGGTAACACGATCATTTAATGTGATCACTCCTCCTCCTTGTTCAGGTACCACGATTTCTTCGTATCCATATACAGAAGGGTTCGAATCAGGTGTTGGCGACTGGACACAAGGAGCCAATGGCACTGAAGACGATATTGACTGGACCCGCGATAGCGGAGGTACTCCAACAACCACATCAGGCCCGTCCACAGGTTCAGCCAGTACGTGGTATATGTATACAGAGGCTTCAGGAAATGGTGCTGGCTTTCCAAATATGGTAGCTTACCTACATAGCCCTTGTTTTGATTTCACAGGATACTCGAATGCGCAGTTACAGTTTGACTATCATATGTATGGAGCAGCTATGGGGGACTTAAATGTTGAAGCAAGTGTAGATGACGGAAATTCATGGGCTAACCTCACTACCATTTCAGGGCAACAGCAAACAAGTAGTGGGGCCGCATGGCTCACAAGCACTGTAAACCTGAATGCTTATGACGGTCAAGTAGTTAAACTAAGATTCCATGGAATCACCGGAACAAGTTTTACAAGTGACATTGCTATAGACAACATTAATATTACAGCAACCGCTGGATCATCAGCTCCTCCAGTAGCCGTATGTCAGAACATCACAGTACAATTAGACGCAGCTGGGAATGCAACGATCACAGCAGCCGATATCGATGCAGGTTCATCTGATGACGTAGCAATAACGAACTACAGTATTGATATTTCCTCTTTTGATTGTAGCAACATTGGAACTCCAGTGAATGTAACCCTCACGGTTACTGATGGAGATAGCCAAACAGATTCATGTGTTGCAGCTGTTACTGTTGAAGACAACACCGCCCCAACGCCCGACGTGGCCACACTGGCCGACGTCACCGCACAGTGCCAGGTCACCAGCCTCACACCGCCCACCGCCACCGACAACTGCGCGACCAGCGTGACCGTCACCTCCGTCGCCACGCTGCCCATCACCGCACAGGGCACCACCACCGTCACATGGACCTATGACGACGGCAACGGCAACACCACCACACAGACACAGGACGTCGTGGTCGACGACAACACGGCGCCCATAGCAGTTTGTAAAAACATTACTGTGCAAATAGATGGTTCAGGAAGCACTACGATTACTGCTAGTGATGTAGATAATGGTTCAACTGACAATTGTGGAATAGCATCTATGAGTGTATTTCCAGATACTTTTACGCTGGCAGATATCGGCACAGACGTTGATGTAACCCTTACAGTAACAGATATTAACGGCTTAACTGCTACTTGTATTGCCACCGTTACAGTTGAATCTGATACCGCTGGAACTGAAGAAGATATATTCAACAATGCTTTGAAGCTATATCCGATTCCCACAGCGAATTTGTTGACTATTGAATTCCCTACAAAATATTCAGGAGAAGAAATGAATATCACCATTCACGACCTGAACGGAAGAATCGTTTACAGAGGTAAAAAAGTGATCGAATTCAATAAGATAGAGATGAACGAAGTAAGCATATTGAATGCAGCGATGTACTATATAACCATTGGCAATAATGATGTAATTGCAAGAAAACGCTTCGTTAAAGACTAGGTATTGGCGTACCAATCTATTGATAGAAAAGCCGTGTTTTTAGAGAGCACGGCTTTTCTGTTTTAGACTTCACAACAAAATATTGCTCTTTCTCAACAAAAATCGACGTATGGTCTATTTTTTACGACCAAGTACGAAAATGTTCCTATCTTAGTCACGCCCAAACCTTTAATTGCCCCTATTATGAAAACAAAACTACGCTTATGTGTTTTGGCTTCGACCTACTTATTTTTCTTATTGGTCCACAACACACTTAATGCGCAGACTACCATAGTCTCTTCAAATTTTGAGACCGGAACCCTAGAGGGATGGTCCGACCCTGGTACCAATGCTTTTATCTTCAACAGTGCGGCTCGTTCATGTCAGGGTTCTTGGTCAGTTGCGATTCGTGGAAACACTACGTCTTCTCATACGACTTCACCAACTTTTGATGCTGCTCCGTATGCGAGTATTGATGTGTCCTTTTGTTATCAGACCGCTTTTATGGACAACAGCTCTGATGGCTTCAGGGTTGAATTTTGGGATGGAAGCACATGGATAACTATTGGTACTTATGTTTTTACAGTAGACATTCCTGCCAATGATACCTCTTATAGCCAAACGATAACAATAACGCCTCCTACGAACTTTCCTGCCAATGCTAGCGTCAGGTTCCATGGTGCTTCTACTTCGACGTTTAACTATTTGATCGTAGATGACGTCACTATCACTGGATACAGTTTTGAGCCACAGCGAGAAATACAGATCACGGGTAATGGAGTGGAGATCGTTGATGGTGATATCACACCCCACCCTGCCGATGATACCGATTATGGCAATGTCGAAGTAAGTCTGGGGTCTATTACTAAGACATTTACCATCAATAATCTAGCAAACTTGCTGTCTGAGAATCTCACTCTGAATAGCCCCTATGTAAGCTTGTCTGGAAGTAGTGATTTTTCTATTGCTAGTTTTCCAGCAAACAATACCATTGCTTCAGGTGGCAGTGAGATTTTCGGCATTACCTTCAATCCAAGTTCAACGGGCGTAAAGAATGCCACGGTAACTGTATATTCTGATGATGCAGATGAGGCCATCTACACTTTTGATATCACAGGAAATGGAGTCCATGAAGAGTTCACCTTCTTCTATGAGAACTTTGACACGAACAACGGTGGATGGACTTCGTCTGGTTCTGGCACCACATGGGCATGGGGTACAGGCCCTAACACTTCGGCAAGTGAAGCTCTTGAAGGCAATGTATGGTACACAAACTCCTACAACGACTATGGAAACAATACCAATACGGCGGTCACAAGTAACATTATTTCGACTTTAGGCTATCAAAACATCACTTTCTCTCTGGATGTTCGCTATAAAACTGATGTAGACCCGGATGACGGTATGCATATAGAATATCGCAAACGTACTTCTGGAACATGGTCAGCTTGGAGCCTACTGGGCACCTCTACAAGTGGCACCAATTGGTACACAGGAACTGTAAATGCCCTGAGTGCAGACGGATGGGCCGGTGATAGCAACGATGGCAATAACAACTCCTTTATGGAAACGGCGAGCATTGACCTACCTAATATACTGGACAACTCTGCTGAAATCCAATTCAGAGTCACTTTTGCTTCTGATAATGGCAACAGAGATGACGGTGCTTACTTTGACAACCTGATTCTTAAGGGAGAACCCACTTCTGCTCCTTTGGAGCCTAGCTTAGGGCCCGGTGACGTTACGACCAAGCTCCGACTTTGGCTAAAGGCAGATTCAGAAGTAGGTACCTTGAGTGACAATTCTGATATCATTACGTGGAACGACGAAGCCTATGACAACGATGCCATCGCTATAGCCACAGATGCACCTTCATTTAGAGACAACGCCACCGATAACATCAACTTTAACCCTACCATTCGCTTTGACCGTAGCAATACAGAATTTATGCGTGGTAAAGGTGGTTTTGCCTCCAAAGATTATTATGTTGTGGTCTATACCAACAACCCGGTAGACAATTCAGGAGCAAACAGGCAGGTCCCGATTGCGGGCCGCGTCAATGCTAATGGAGAGTTTGCCGTAGATGGTACTGGTTTGGGGCTAGGCAGTATTTCGGCACGATTCACCAATGAGGTCATTGCCCATATGATCGCTTCTGTACCCGATGCCTTACCAACCGACACCGCTTATGGCAGAGCCTTTACCAGTACTACAGAATCTGTACCTTCGGCCCCGCTTATCTTTAATGTAAGAACTAATGCTGCCGGTACACAGACAGAGATCTATCAAAACGGAGAACAGATAGACGATATGACGGGCGTTACGAGGGTTTCGGGCGAGACCCTTCCTTTCAGCGATTTCAAGAATGTACAGTATTACTTAGGTGTTGGAAGATTTTCATTGAACGGAAATGTAGGTGCCTATGTGGATGGTAGAATGAGTGAGATCATCAGCTATGACAACATCAATACAGCTGCTCAGCAACAACGCATACAGTCTTATTTAGGGTTAAAGTATGGCATTACATTGAAGGCACCATCTACCACAGCTGCTGCAAGGGAAGGCGACATCGATTACATCGACTCTAACGGAGACCTGCTTTGGGACGTCTCTGACGACTCTTTCGGTTTTAATTACGATATCGCTGGTATTGGGCGTGATGACAATTCTGGCCTATATCAAAAACAATCACGAACTTCTAATTCTGTTGATGAGATCACCATCAGTCTGGGTGAGATCTATGCAACCAACAGTGCCAACCCTTACACCTTCAGTCATGATAGAGACTTTTTAGTATGGGGTAATGATGGCGGAAGCTTATCGCCTTCAGGTGTTACTAAAACAGTGAACCTGAATGGTGCAATGACCACATTCACAGAAATCGTTAACAGAAAATGGAAAATTGTAGAGCGTACCAATGGTAGCGGCACTGATATAGGTAATGTATTCGTCTCTATTCCTTTCAATACTTTAGATACAAGCTATCCTAAAGGACCCAACCAAGAGTATGCGCTTTTAGTCTCATCAGGAGCCGCCTTTGGTCCTTCAGATATTGTCGACATCATTCCATTTACAGAAACTGCTGGAAGTTTGGATGTATGGTATGATTTTGATGGAACTCGCTATTTTACGGTTGGTGTTGCAGACAGAAGCGAAGGACAACTTAGATTAGAATTCACTGCCGGAGATTATTTAGTATCCAATAATACCATAGACCTCAACTCGGATTTCACCATTTCTAATTGGGTTAGAAATGCAGGTTCTGGCGGTACTGTATTTGCCAAAGACACTGATTATGAATTACGTGTCACAGCAGGTGGAACCATTGAATTGGACTGGAATGGCTCAACACGCATATCATCTGCTGCCGCTATCAATGATGGCAGATGGCATCATGTAAGTGTGGTCAAAAATGGCTCAACCGCTACGCTATACATTGATGGTGTGCAAGACGGCAATGCTTCTGTGGTAGATCCTGTTGGTAGCACATCCTCTTACTTTTCCATAGGTGTCGTTTGGGCAAACAAGAGCACGATATCTACTTCGTTTGATGGTGATATCGATGAGATACGCATATGGGATACTGCACTTACACTAGACCAGCTACGCTATATCATGAATCAAGAAATAGAAAGTGTTTCAAGCAATGTTGAAGGTACTGTGATCCCCACTACAATTGCCAAGAATGATATAAGTGGAATGCCTTGGAGCAATTTACAAGTGTACTATGACATCAATAGCTTCTACGGGTCCTCTATTGAGGACAAGTCTGATAATGGCAACTGGGCACGTATAAAATATTTGGCGCCAGACAAGCGAGTGATCAATGCACAGACGGCACCACTGCCCTACAGAACAAACAACAGTGGCAGTTGGGCAACCCCTACTACTTGGTTTGCTGGTAGCGTTCTTCCAATTCCGGGTACACTTTCAATAGTAGATGGAACAACATCGATCGATTGGAATATCGTTCAGCTAGATCATGATGTAACATTGAACAATACTACGACTGTATTGGGCATGTTCTCTAACTCGAACGAGTTAGCAGTACAAAGTGACAATGGCTTAACAGTCTCGCACTATCTAAGGTTGGACGGTACCATCGACTTAGAAGGTGAGTCACAACTTGTACAACAAAGCGATAGTGAATTGGATGTTGCCAGTGGCGGACACATCGAACGGGACCAACAAGGTTCGGCAGATGCGTTTACCTATAATTTCTGGGGGGTTCCTGTTGGGCGAATAAACACCAGTGCCAACAATGTGACCACAAACCTATCTAACATTCTTTTGGATGGCTCTACGCCCACTTTGCCACAGGCCATCAATTTTCAACCTGCGTTGAATGCTGCCGATGGTGGTGGAAGCAATCCCATAACCATAAGTACGTATTGGCTGTACAAGTATGTAAATTCCATCGCAGATGATTATTATTCTTGGCTGTATGTCGGTGACACAGGAAATATCGAAGTCGGCGAAGGATTCACCATGAAGGGCTCTGGAAATGGCGGTATCTTAACTGACCAGAACTATGTGTTCAGGGGAAAGCCCAACAACGGTGTTATAAACGCATTGACAATCGCAGCCACTAATGAATACCTAGTGGGCAATCCCTATCCTTCTGCCCTAGATGCTCATGAATTCATCGACGACAACACACACACAACAGGAACCTTATATTTCTGGCACCATTGGGGTGGCGGAAGCCATGTGACCGCCGAATATCAAGGAGGTTATGCTACCAGAACAAAAGCAGGTGGTGTACAGGCCTATTCTCATCCAGATGCTGATCCTTCTGGAGCGGCTCCCGTGGTCATACAGCCTGGCAGGTATGTACCTGTTGCACAAGGCTTTTTTGTCGAAGCAAATACAACGGGCAACATTACTTTTGAAAACGACCAGAGACAGTTTGTCACCGAAGCTACTTCCAGCTCTACTTTCGTGAGAGGAGCTTCTGCCAACGATCAGGCAGCATATCAAGACTTACGCCCTAAGTTGCGATTAGGTTTCAATTCTACTGAAAACTTCCACCGACAGGTGTTGTTGACAATTGATCCCGAGACTACCACTGATGTAGATTGGGGATACGAGGGCGCTTCATTTGATGAATCTAATGGAGAGGATATGCTATGGCGTATCGAAGATCAAAACTATGTGATCCAGGCCATCCCAGAGATCACTGAGGATCTTGAACTTGATCTGGTCGTAGAGACCGATAGATCAGGTACTGTAGAAATCATGATAGATACGCTAGAGAATTTTGCAGATCCTATCGAAGTATATCTGCTAGACGACGAAACAGAAATAACCTACAACCTGACTTCGCGACCTGCCCAATTACGACTAGAACCTGGTTCTTATACTGATCGCTTTACCATTGTCTTTGCTCCTGGTGAGACACTGGGTATCGACGATATTGCTACTGAGGGTGCTATTCAAATGGCCTATATAAAGGCTGAACAAGAACTGAAGATAAGAAGTCATGAAAGTACCAATGCTATTGAAACTGTAGCGCTCTACAACGTTATGGGGCAAAGGGTCAACTCTTGGTCTGTGAATGGCTTGTCTGCAGACCTAGACGTAAGCAACCTAGGCAAAGGAGTCTATATAATCAAAACGAAGCTAACCAGAGGTACGATCACTAAGAAGGTGATCATCGAGTAAGCACACTTTATTAACCCAAATACCTCATGGCCAGAAGGGGCGTTGGCATACCAACGTCTCTTTTTACTGTACTTTGCGATATTCTCTTTTAGAATAAGCCTTCTATTTCACCGATAGTGTGAGTAGCCTGTTCGCCAGTTGCCATATTCTTGAGTACAAAGGTGTTATTTACCAGTTCGTCCGAGCCGATCATAACTACTTTGGGTACTTTGCGTCTGTTGGCATAGTTCATCTGCTTCTTCATCTTGGCATCATCTGGGTAAAGTTCGGCCTTGATGCCAACATTTCGCAACTGTTTGATGAGTTTCAAAGAACGTGCAGCTTCTTCTTCACCAAAATTGATGAACAATACGTCTAAGCTTTGCGATAAGTCTTTCGGAAAAAGGTCTAGTTCTTCCATCACCAAGTAGATGCGATCCAAGCCAAAGGAAATGCCAACGCCGCTAACGTTTCTTAAGCCAAAGGTTCCCGTAAGGTCATCATAACGACCGCCGCCGCCGATACTGCCCATCTTCACTCCCTTTGGTGCTGCTACTTCGAAGATGGCTCCTGTATAATAATCGAGGCCTCGCGCCAGTGTAACGTCTATCGATAGCTCATTATTGATTCCTAATTCTTCAATATTTCTTATAACGAAGGAAAGTTCTCTTACACCTTCCATCCCAACTTCAGAACTATTTAGAAGAACAGATAATTTGTTGAGTTTCTCAGAATTCGTTCCTGAAAAAGAGAACAAGGGCGAAGCCTTTTCTATCGACTCCGGAGAAATACCTTTATTCAACATCTCATCCTTTACACCTTGCTCGCCAATCTTATCAAGTTTGTCTAGAGCAACCGTAAAATCCACAATGTTATCACTGGCACCAATCACCTCGGCAATACCGCTTAACACTTTGCGGTTATTAACCTTTATGATGGTACCCTTCAAATTCAACTTTGAAAAAACGCCATCATAAAGCTGTACAAACTCAACTTCTTGCCATAAAGATGTGGACCCTATTACATCAGCATCACATTGATAGAACTCTTGGAAGCGTCCATGTTGCGGTCTGTCTGCACGCCAAACGGGCTGTATCTGATATCTTTTGAAGGGAAAAGCAATGTCATTCTGATGTTGCACTACAAAGCGGGCAAAAGGTACCGTAAGGTCGTAACGCAAGGCCTTTTCAGAAAGTGAATTGGCAAATCTGGCCAGGTTGCCTTCTTCTAAAGCAGCAAGGTCAGCTTTTTTAACCTTTTCACCTGAATTGAGAATTTTGAAGATGAGTCGATCCCCTTCTTCGCCATACTTCCCTGTCAATGTTTCTAGCTTCTCAAAGGAAGGTGTCTCAATGGGCTGAAAGCCATAACACTTGAAGGTCTCCTCGATCGTATTGAAAATATATTTCCGTCTGTTGACCTCTTGCGGGGAAAAGTCTCGTGTTCCCTTTGGTATACTAGGTTTCTGGGCCATGTCTAATCTGCTATTAGTGCCTCAAACCATTGGTAAAGCGCACCTTGAGTTATGTTAGCGCCTTGCTCAATGAGCTTGAAGAGTTCTTGGTTCTTTTCTTCCTTATATGCTTTTGTGGCTGTCATCACTTCTACACTTTCCTCGTGGAGATGATTCCGTAGCCAGTCGAAACCTTCTTTGGTGGTAAAGTCGTACTCGTTCATGCACTTCACGGCGATCAGGCCTATACCATCCTTGTTGGCCTTGAAGAGGTGCAAGTGATCGGGCGATACGTTTTCTAGGTACGCTACCTTGCCCAATACGCCCTCCCACACAAGGTCGCTGAATACATCGAGCTCTTGCTCGGCAATAGTCGGCTTCTCTTCTTTAAGCTGTGCCCATTCGTCTGCAGTGATAGACTGTGTCGCCAAGAAGTTAATGAATTCCGGGTGTAGTTCTTCCAATTGTTGTTTGGTAAGCCGTCTGTACTTCACACGTTTAAAGTTCTAGATGTTCGTCTCATGCTGCAAAAATAGAAAGGCTATACAAACTGTACAGCCTTTCGATACTTAAAAATAACACTCGTCTTAGAAAATATAACGCAATCCGAATTGAGCTTGCCATCTAGAGGCTAAGCTTTGGTCTGCACCGAAGGTTCCTCTTTCATTCAAACTTTGATCAAATGAAAACGTTGGTACGTTGTTACTATCGATCGATACCACAGACAGTGGGTTCTGGTTGTTTGGAATTTCGACGACACCCCAATCAGAGTTAAGCAAGTTTCCAAAGTTCAAGACATCTACACTAAGTTGTATCGTTTGCTTTTTGCTTCCGATATTGAAGTTGAAGTCTTGCAACAGCTTCACATCCCAACGGCTTCTCCAAGGTGCCAGTGCACCGTAGCGTTCCATGTAGCTACCGCGATTGTCACTCAAATAATCATCCTGCTGGATATAACGTTCGAAGTCGGCGGCCATGCTTGGGTCTGTGAATTGCATCTGCTGAACTTCAGCAGTAGTAGGAATGTATATCAGGTCGTTGTTCTGGAATGAACTATCTCCATTGATGTTACCACCATAGGTGTAGTTGAACCTTCCGCCCTGAGCGTACTCAAAAAAGGTAGAAAGTGTGGTAGCCCACTTGTCATTTCCATACTTGAATTGCTTAGATGCCACACCTACAACACGATGTGTATCACCATATCTGGAATAAGACAAGACATCATCATTGGCATTGCCCGATACCGGATTGAAATCAAACGCATCGCCCGTGATCTCTGCTTCGATAGAGTTCACGTCCTTAGCGTTCAAGTAGTTATATGCGATACTTGCGTATAAGCCATTTTCAAATGTCTTCTGTGCCTTGAAGGTGGCATTCCAAATTCTTCCCTCGTCTGAATTGGTAAAGACATACGCATTGGTAGGGCCCCCAAATATCTGTGAACGGTCGCCATTAGTATAGACAGGCCTGTTGTCACCTGGCGCATTCAAGGTCTCTGAAGGAGAGTTCAGTCCCCAGTTTTGCACATGCGCTGCGTTAATGTCCTTGGTATAAGATACATCGGCCGTTAGCGTGATGCCATTTTCCAATCTGTGGTCTACTCCCAAACTATTTCGCCATACTTGAGGCCATTCAAAGTCTGGGTCCACTATCTGATAGAAGAAGAAGTCTACACCTTGCACTTGGTTGCCCAACCAGACAAATGGAAAACGTCCTGTGAAAACTCCTGTACCACCGCGCATCTGAGTTTTACCTTCTCCTTTTACATCCCAGTTAAACCCTACTCTCGGAGAAACTAGGAAATCGTTGCTTGGAAGCACCGTAGAGTCTAGGAGAATCTCTTCATCTGTATCAGGATCGAAATACACGACGTCTGGCTGATAAGTGCCAGTTCCTGCACCGCCTTTTCTATCGATATTCTCCTCTATTTTTGTTCTGGTGTCAAAATACAACGGTTTATCAAAACGTATTCCGTAGCTCAATTTGAAGTTGTCCGAGACATTCCACTCATCTTGTGCGTAGAAGGCCATTTGCCCCACATTGGTCTCTGCAAGTGCCCAAGCACCTGGTGTGCCATCCTCAAATTGATTGTTATTTGCAAAAGTGGCCTGTGCCGCTTGTATCTGGCCATCAATAAGACCTCCTGGCAGGGCAGCATCTAAGAACTCTTGTACGGTCCTGAAGTTTCCAAAAGTATTATCAACCCTTGGAAAACCAAAAGTACCACCGTATACCCCTAAATTGAACGAATTGTCAAATTGAAACTTCTCAAAAGAAACACCTACGGTAAATGTGTGATCGCCACTAAAGATATTTAGGTTGTCCGTGAATTGAAAGACGCGTTGGTCCAATCTATTGTTGATCGAGAACGGCTCATGCCCCGCAACGATATAATTGGTGTTGTCACCATTTTCAATCAAAATACTTGGCGCAGGGGTTGACAACGGGTTCCTAAAGTCGTCAAAACGGGAATAACCAACTTGCAATTTGTTTGTCATGTTATCAGAGATCGTGGAGTTCAATTCCAACTGAATAGAATTCAATCGGTTGTTGATCTCGTATCCCGAATTTTCGAACTGAAGCGTTTGAAGGCTTGGCCCTCTCACTCCCAATGCAGTAGGGTGTGCTGGTTGTTCTCTAGAGGCATCTAAAAAGTTGTAGATCAATGCCAAGCGGTTCTTGTCGTTAATGTTCCAATCTAGCTTGAATATTCCCTTTGTCGATTCAGAATCGTAGGTAAATCCTTCGTACCTTCCTGTATTATAACCAAGTGCAGCCAGCGCATTGCTCACGGCGATCAGGTCAGATTCTAGGACGCGAGACTCATTGATAGCTCCGGTCCCTCTGTTGGGCACAAATCCACTACTGCCCAAGTCTGTACGCTGGTCTTTTTCGAAATTGGCAAAGAAGAAGAGCTTGTTCTTCACAATAGGAAAACCGATGCTAGCTCCAAATTGGTTCTGCTCCAGGTCTGGACGAATAGCATCCTCGCCATTGATCTTGTCGCCAGTAAGGCTTTCATTTCTGAAGAAACCGTATACCGTGCCGTGTACTTCGTTGGTACCACTTTTGGTCACTGCGTTGACAGAAGCACCTGTAAAACCAGATTGTGTTACATCATAAGGTGCAATAGATACCTGGATCTGGTCGATGGCATCTAGAGAGATCGGCTGTGCATTGGTTTGGCCACCTGGAGTAGGCGCATCTAGCCCAAAAGCATTGTTGAATATTGTACCATCTAACGAGAAGTTGTTGAATTGGTCATTGCGACCGCCAAAAGAATTTCCGGTAGATGATGGTTCCAAACGCGTGAAATCCTGTGCTGAGCGAGAGATGGTCGGCAATCGTGTCAACTCTCTTCTACCAACGCTGGTCTCGGCGCCTGTACGATCGCTACCAAATGTGCCTGTACTATCACCTGTAACTATAACCTCTTGTAATTGTTGGGCATCAGATACCATCTGAGCATCCACGTTATAAGTCTTACCTAGTGAAAGAAAGACATCGTTGAATGTCTGGTCTTGAAACCCCACGTATGAGATGGTCAACGTGTATGGGCCACCCACTCTTAGGTTGAGCAAGTTGAAGCGCCCATCAAAGTTTGTTGCGGATCCATAATTGGTACCCGTCGGCGTGTGGATCGCTACCACATTGGCCCCTGGCAATGGTTGTCCTTGGTCGTCAACGACCAAACCTTTGATGTTCGAAGTTGTTACCTGGGCGAAGGAAACTACTCCAATGAGGGAAACACAAAGGGAGAGGAATAATTTTAGCTTCATGATCGAATGGTTAGATTTAATGTTGCTTCATCGCAAAAATAGCATTAAAAAAAGCCGCGATAACGCGGCTTTTCATATTGTTTTCAACGTATATTGTTGATTACTTGGCTTCGGCCACAACATCAAAAGGAAGTTCGACAACAACTTCTCTGTGCAGGCGTACGGTGGCATTGTATTTTCCTATGCGCTTCACGCTTCCTCCTTGTACCTTGATAAATTTCTTATCGATGGTGTGCCCGTGTTTGGACAATGCTTCAGAAAGATCGATATTGTTCACAGAGCCAAACAATTTATCTCCCTCCCCGGTCTTAGCACTGATCTTAACTTCCAAAGCCTTCAAGGCCTCTGCAGCAGCATTTGCCTCGGCAACCAGTCCTTCCTCCTTTTTAGCACGTTGTCTTAGATTCTCAGCAAGTACTTTCTTAGCAGATGGAGTGGCCAACACTGCCAATCCCTGTGGAATCAAGAAATTGCGGCCATAGCCGTTCTTCACAGTTAACACATCGTCTTTGAACCCTAGGTTCTCAACGTCTTTCTTCAAGATAATCTCCATGGCTATATTATTTTAATAGGTCTCCCACGTATGGCATCAACGCTAGGTGACGCGCCCTTTTCACGGCCACTGACACCTTACGCTGGTACTTTAATGAAGTTCCTGTTAAACGTCTTGGAAGGATCTTTCCTTGCTCGTTCACAAATTTCAACAGGAAATCAGGGTCTTTGTAATCGATGTACTTGATCCCAGATCTCTTGAAACGGCAGTACTTCTTTGCTTTAGCTGTCTCGATGTTAAGCGGGGTAAGATATCTGATCTCCCCGTCTTTCTTTCCTTTAGCTTGTTGTTCTATAGATGTAGCCATGATTATGCGTTTGCTTTGTTACGGTTTCTTCTTTTCTCGGCCCAAGCAACAGCGTGCTTGTCTAGCTTTACAGTCAGGTAACGCATGATGCGCTCATCTCTTCTAAATTCAAGTTCAAAAGGTTCGATAGCAGCTCCGTCCACTTGGAACTCGAACAAGTGGTAGAATCCACTTTTCTTGTGTTGGATAGGATAGGCCAACTTCTTTAGCCCCCAATCCTCTTTGGCAACAAATTTTGCCCCACGAGCGGTCAAGAAATCTTCATACTTCTTAACTGTCTCCTTTATCTGGGTGTCAGATAAAACGGGATTCAAAATGAAAACAGTTTCGTAATGATTCATAGTTGGATTTTATTAAAATGAGTGCAAAAGTAATCTTTTTGCACATAATGTCAAAGTTCATGCATATTTATTCGATAAAGTTAACAACATGTAATCCATACTTTACAACATTTTAATTGTTTGATTACCTTTTTTTTTATACTATTGTGTTAAAGAAAAATCCCATAATCTTATCAAAATGAAGATTAATTGCATCATAGTAGAGGATTCTTCCATTCAAAGAATGGCGGTGGCCAAGATGGTACTCAACCACCCTTCTTTGAACTTGGTGGCCGAGTATGGAAATGCGATTGAAGCTAAGAATGGACTTAAGACACACGAGGTAGATCTTATTTTTCTCGATGTTGAAATGCCTATATTAAATGGCTTTGACCTACTTGAATCTCTGCAAGACCCACCACAAGTGATACTTGTTACTGGCAAGACCGAATATGCCTTCAAGGCCTTTGATTATAACGTCACTGATTACCTACAAAAACCGCTTACTCGAGACCGTTTTGACCAGGCCATCGACCGTGTACTGAGCAAGTTCAAGCAGAAAAGCATGCGTTCGCCAGAAGACGAAGAGCACATCTTCGTGAAGAGCAACTTGAAAAAGCGAAAAGTGATCCTTAACGACATCAAGTGGATCGAGGCGTTGGGCGATTATGTGAAGTTGGTCACCGACGAAGCTAATATTGTGGTACTATCTACCATGAAGTCTTTTGAGAAACAGCTTCCGGAAGATAAATTCCTACGCATACACAAGTCATACATCGTCAATTTGGACAAGGTAGAGCGTTATAATAGTAGAAATGTAGAGGTAGACGGAAAGCAAATCCCATTGAGCCGAAACAAGAAGTCGATGCTTTCTGAAGCGTTGGCTAGCCTTTAATAACAATCTACATCGAGGATCAATCGGATCTTTCGATAACTGGAAACAGCATTGAAGCGGTCGTGCAACCTATGCACGACCGCCTTTGTTTCTCCCAAATGCTGTCCTTTGGGAATCTTCAATAGAATGTGCTTGATATACTGATTGCGAATTCGTGATATGGGCGGGAACTCTGGGCCTAGCACGTTTGCCTGAAAGACATTTCTAAGTCCCTTTGCAAACCATTCGGAGGCTTCGTTCACCATGTTGTGGTCACGATGTTTTAACGTGATACGTATCAAACGATGATAGGGTGGATATTTATATTGATAGCGTTCCTCGACCTGATCATCGTACATCCCCGTATAATCGTTGACGGACACTTGCTGAAAGATGCGATGGTAGGGATTATAGGTCTGAATGATCACCTTCCCGCGTTCGTCAAAACGCCCTGCCCTGCCCGAAACTTGTTGCAATAACTGAAATGTGCGTTCGTGCGAACGAAAGTCTGGGTAGTTGATCAGCGAATCAGCATTAAGCACGCCCACCAACTGCACATTCTTAAAATCCAGTCCTTTGGTGAGCATCTGCGTTCCTACCAAAACATCAAGCTCTTGTAACTCAAAAGCATTGATGATCTTCTGATATCCGTGTTTGCCGCGAGTGGTGTCTAGATCCATTCGACCTACCCTATGGTCTGGAAAAAGTGACTTGACCTCCTCCTCTATCTGTTGCGTGCCAAAGCCTTTGGTGTCCAAGGTTTGATCTCCACAAGCCAAACACGACCGTTGCATCGCTATGTTATAGCCACAGTAATGACAGCGAAGCTGGTCGCGATATTGATGGTAGGTAAGACTCACGTCGCAATTAGGACACTGTGGCGAATGCCCACAAGTAGTACACTCTACAATAGGTGCGTAGCCCCTTCTATTTTGAAACAGGATGATCTGCTTTCTCACTTTGAGGGTCTCTTCCATTTCTTCTAACAAACGATCAGAGAAATGTCCTTTCATACGTTTTTTGCGGTGTTTCTCCTTCAGGTCTACCAATTCGATATCAGGCATCAACACATTTCCGAAGCGTTTAGTAAGCTCTACCAGGCCATACTTTCCTGCTTGGGCATTGAAATAGCTTTCCAAACTTGGCGTAGCAGAACCTAGCAACACCTTGGCCTGGTGCAACTTGGCAAGGACGATGGCAACATCACGACCGTGATAGCGCGGTGCGGGATCGAACTGTTTAAACGAACTCTCATGCTCTTCGTCTGTGATCACCAGTCCCAAATTTGAAAATGGCAAACTAATTGCAGAGCGAGCACCGATCACCACACTAGCTTTCGGGTGCTGTCGCAGCACATGATTCCATACCTCGACCCGTTCATTAACGGAATAGCGTGAATGATAGATAGAGACCTTCTCACCAAAATAACGCTGCAACCGCTGAATAAGTTGCGTTGTCAACGCTATCTCGGGCAGCAGATACAATACCTGCTTTCCTTTGGCAATCATCTCTTCAATGAGCTTCACGTAGATCTCGGTCTTTCCAGAGGAAGTGACACCATGCAAGAGGGTCACGTCACTATTAACGAAAGACTCTTGTATTCCTTGCAATGCAGTGTTTTGAGCCTCGCTGAGCTCTTTACTTGAATAGGTAGTGCCATCGTATGATACGCGGTCTTGCTGCAAATGATATGTTTCTAAGATCTCTTTATCGATCAACGCCCTTACAACCGCTGGTGAACTTTCACTCTTCAGCATCAGCTGTTTTACTGGGATAGGCTTCTTCTCGCTTGCTTGTAAGGAGAACAAGGTCAAGATCGTTTTTCGCTGTTTGGGCGCTCGGCCTAAGGTGTCCAATAACTGTTGTAATGCCTCATCTTTGCCATAGTTGGGATGAAGCCGGACATACCGCACCATTTTTGGTTTGTATTGCTCATAGACTTCCTCTTTCAGTTGAAGGACTTCTTTCTGAACCAAACGATAGATCACAGGCAAAACGGTCTTCTTGCCCAGGATGTCCATCACTCGCTGAATACTTAGCGACGGCTGATGCTGTAAGGCCTCATACACTTGAAACTCTTCATCATCCAACGAGGCTTCATCCACAGTCTGCTTCTCATTCTTATAAATAATCGTCTCGCTCTCTAACAAAAAGGCAGTCGGCATAGCCGAACGAAACACTTCGCCCAGCGAACACATATAATACGATGCGATCCATTCCCAATGTTTTAGTTGCTTTTGAGTGACCACAGGTGATTCATCCAAGATCTGTTCGATCTCTCTGGCTTCATAGGTCTGTGGCGGGGTCTGATGCTTATTGTGTGCCAACGCTGCATACACCTTGCGTTTCCCGAAGGGAACAGCCACGCGCATCCCTGGCCTGATGAAATTGAATTCCGCTTCAGAGATCTGATACGTAAACAATTTTTGTAACGGGATGGGAAGTATGACGTCTATGAAATAGTGCACTGCGCAAAAGTAATGACTTCTGTAAATAAGGCATGTTCACCCAGAACAATTGTGAATAAAAATTCCATTTCAACAAAGACCTGGATAGTCATCATTTTTAGAGGTCATTATTCATTTCTTTTGCTTTTCCGGCCCTTCGACTGTGCTCAGGGTGACAATCCATAAAAGAAGACCCTCGAGGAATTTTTCTATTCTGTACGATGCCACACTTGTGTACGATATAGGAATGCTATGTATCCGCGAACATTTAGCTTGTCTGCATCTTCAGGGTCTACCCAGATCTTGCATTTGTATTCTTTACCATTCTCTGGGTCCAGGATCTTTCCGTTGGCATATGCCTTGCCATCTCTCACCAAATCACGAATGATCTGCAGTCCGATGATGGGTTGTCCTTTTCGTTCGTCCGTACACTCTTCACAAACAGGGTTGGGTTCATCAGGGTCTACCAGTTCTGTGATGTTTCCGAATAGCTTCCCTCGTTCTTCGTAGATGGAAACGATGGAGCGCGCTTTGCCCGTCTTGTCATCAATGGTCTTCCACTTGCCTAACACAGACTGTGCCGACACGGCAAGCATGCCGAATAAAAGGACGAGTGCATTAATGGTTCTCCTTTGCTTTTGCACGTAATCGATTTAAGGAAGCGTTCAACTCAAAGCCCAACAACAGAATATTGCTGTTCAACCAAATATAGACCATCAGGATCAACAATCCTCCCAATGCGCCATACAATTCATTGTAACGCGCAAACTTTTCCACATAAATACCAAAAAGATACGAAGTAAGCATGACCAATAATGTGGTCATCAAGGCGCCAATGGAAAAGAACCGTGCCTTTCTACCCTCTCTGGTTCCAAAGTAATAGAGGATCGCTGTACCAAGGTAGGTCACCACAAAAAGTGAGATGGTCTTACCAATGACCACACCTAAGTTATCACCGGCATCTAAAGAAGTCCCTGTTGTTTTGCTTGCCCACTCACTGACATACGAAACTACATAGAATTCAAAATATACAAACAAAACTGCAGTAATGATCAAGAGTATTGCCAGCATCAGCCCTACGCCAAATGCATAGAGATACTGTCTGATAAAGTTTCGTGTGAGTTCGACATGATGTGAGCGTTCAAAGCCTGCAAAAATGGCATTGACCCCATTGGCGATCAGAATGATAGACAGACCAAAGGCTGAAGAAAGTAGACCGCTGCGCTTCTGACTGTTGATCTCTTCGAATATGGAACTGAAGTAATCACTGGTTGCCGTCGGGAGGAAAGTCTCCAGATAGAACAACATGGTCTTATCAAAAGGCTCATTTCCTGGCATTAGGATGTATGGAGCCACAAAGGGAATCAGGGTAACTAGAAAAATAATCAGCGGAAACAGAGCCATGAACAGGCTAAACGCAATAGCACTCGCCCGTGTTGACAGTGCGCCTTTGACAATTCCGGAGGTGTACAACTCGAGCAGATCATAGACGGATAGCCCTTCAAAACCGGGTAGTTTTAACTTTTTAAACAGTTTTACAAACCAGCCAATGATAGGAATTCTTTCAAGAGAGCGCTCTGCCTTACTATGCATCTATAAAGCTTTTAAGCTAAGGTCCATGTTGTAGACCGAATGTGTTAACGCGCCACTAGAGATAAAGTCTACGCCGCATTCGGCGTACTGTCGTGCTGTTCTCAGGTTGATGCCACCTGAAGATTCCGTTAGGCATTGATCGCCAATCATTTGCACTGCCGTACGCGTATCCTCATAGTTGAAGTTGTCGATCAAGATCCGGTATACACCATCCGACTGCAGGATCTCTTCGATCTCCTGAAGGTCGCGAGCCTCAACAATCACCTTGAGGTCGCGTCCTGTTTCTTCAAGGTATGTTTTGGTCTTATCGATCGCTTTGGTGATACCTCCAGCAAAATCGATATGGTTGTCCTTCAGCATGATCATATCGTACAAGGCAAAACGATGGTTGGCGCCACCACCGATCTTCACTGCCCACTTTTCCAAGGCGCGAATGCCTGGTGTGGTCTTTCGGGTATCCAGTATCTGTGTCTTCGTTCCTTCTAGCAACTTTACAAATTGGTTTGTCTTTGTTGCAATGGCACTCATGCGCTGCATGGCATTCAACACCAATCGTTCGGCCTTGAGGATGCTTTGTGAACTGCCTTCCACATAGAAGGCGATATCTCCGTACTTCACAGGTCGACCATCTTCGACCAACACTTCGATCTTCGTGTCTGGGTCCACATCGGCGAACACCATTTTGGCGAATTCCACGCCTGCAATGATGCCTTCATCCTTTACCAAAAGCTTTGCCTTTCCCGTGGCGGCTCCCGGAATGCAGGCTAACGAGCTGTGATCACCATCGCCTACGTCTTCACGAATGGCATTTGCAATGATCAAGTCTAGTTCCTTCTGAAATTGTGCTTCTGAGATCATGGGTGCTAAAATACTGTTTTTGGTTGGTTGGATCATTAGAAGGTTGGATTTACACTTCACTCCTAAAATTTCAAACTTATCAACTCATAAACTCCCTCTTAACTCTTAACTCTTAACTTTCCACTTTCAACTCAAGAAAATGACCATCAAGCTCATCGCCATAGGAAAGACCGACAACTCGAACCTTCAACAGTTGATCGCTGATTATCAGAAGCGGCTGGGGCATTATGTGAAGTTTGAATTCGACATCATTCTCGATATCAAGAATACGAAGAATCTTTCGGAAGCGAAGCAAAAACAAAAAGAAGGTGAGCTGATACTAAGGAAGCTACAGCCCACCGACCATCTGGTGTTACTTGACGAACACGGGAAGGGTTATTCCTCGGTACGATTCTCCGAATTTCTGCAGAAGAAGATGAACTCAGGCATCAAGACCTTGGTCTTTGTGATCGGTGGGCCATATGGTTTCTCAGAAGCCGTATATGCCAAAGCCTCTGGCAAACTATCCCTCTCGGCCATGACCTTCTCGCATCAGATGATTCGCCTCTTCTTTGTTGAGCAGTTGTATCGTGCCTATACCATCTTGCGGAACGAGCCGTATCACCATCGTTGATCAAGACCTTTTTTCTTGTTATTTTTATGAACTAACTGACCGAACGATATGTACACAAGACGAATCTTTCCCGTAAAGGGTGTTATCAAATGGACCCGTAGAGATATTTTCAAATTTCTACTCCTGGCATTCATCCCAGTATTCCTGTATGAGGTGATGCGCTGGAAATGGTTGCATGTGCCGTGGTTGCCCCTTGGTGTGCTGGGTACGGCTGTAGCATTCATCGTCGGTTTCAAGAACAACGCTTCGTATGATCGTCTGTGGGAAGCCCGAAAGATCTGGGGAGGTATCGTGAATGCCTCTCGTTCGTGGACCATCATGGTCAAGGATTTCATCACCAACAAACACGCTGAGAAGAGACTGTCTGCAGAAGAGCTACAGGAGATCAAGCGCGAGCTGGTACACCGCCATGTGGCCTGGCTTACGGCACTGCGCTACCAGTTACGAGCCGACAAACCCTGGGAAATGCATCTGAAGATGCGCAGATCGGCTATGGAGTTTCGAGCGTCGCAATACACCGTCCACGAAGATGTATATCCCATCGAAGACGTCATCAAGCCCTACTTGTCAGACGCCGATCACAAAGAGATCTTTGCCAAAGGAAACAAGGCCTCACAAATTCTGGGTGTACAATCACGCAGGCTGAAAGAATTGGAAGCGGCTGGCTATATCGAAGATTTTCGTCATATGGAGATGAGCAACATGCTTGTCGAGTTCTACACCTTGCAAGGAAAGAGCGAACGTATCAAGAACTTCCCCTACCCAAGGCAATTTGCCACGCTCAACTATATGTTCGTGTGGGTGTTTATCTTGCTATTGCCTTTCGGGATGATGGAAGGTTTTGACAGTCTAGGTGGGCGGATCATCGCCTATCTCACCGAAAATCCTGCCTATTGGGAAGGCATGCAGAAGTTGCAGCTGTTTATCGGAAAGCATTTTGTATGGTTCTCGATACCATTCAGTGCCTTGCTGGCCTGGGTGTTCCATACGATGGAAGCTATTGGCGAGAACACGGAGAATCCTTTTGAAGGCGGCCCGAACGATGTGCCGATCACCGATCTAAGCCGTGGTATCGAGATCGACATCCGTCAGCTGATCGACGATACCGACATCCCAGAACCGTATACGTGGGTGAATGATATTGTGATGTAGAGCAACGTTTTCGCTTAAGCTCTCAGCTTTGACTTGGTTTTGGAGCTAACACTCACAATCAATTTGATGTCATGGAGGATGGTTTTATTACTAGAGCCTTACTAGCATTAGCATAAAAGTTTATAAACATCAGACATGAGCAAACTTAAATGCGCTTGAGCAAAGTCTTACCATTTCATCATTCAAATAGTTTTCAGCCCTAGTTGTTTTAAATATTCATTGTGTTCATTTCTTGATTATTCTTTCATATACAATGGTTACCTACATTTCTTATTCACTATTTTTACCCCATGCAACTCGTCTTTGCCACCCACAATCCCAATAAACTCCGAGAGGTACAGGCCCTGATGCCCAAGCATATTCAATTGCTTGGTTTGACCGACATCGGTTGTACCGAAGAAATTCCTGAGACTGCCAAGACCATCCAAGGCAATGCCCAACTCAAGGTCGATCATGTGACCCAACACTATGGCCATGACTGCTTTGCCGACGATACGGGCTTAGAAGTCAACGCATTGAATAAAGCACCCGGTGTCTACTCTGCCCGCTATGCTGGACCACAAAAAAACAGTGACGACAACATGCAAAAATTGTTGCATGAGTTAGACGATCAAAAAGATCGCTCAGCCCAATTCAAGACGGTGATCGCACTCAACCTCAACGGTCAGCAACATTTCTTTGAAGGCATTGCCAGAGGAACCATCCTATACCAAAAACGAGGCGACCAAGGCTTTGGTTACGATCCTATCTTTCAACCACTAGGGTACGAACACACCTTCGCAGAGCTTTCCATGCAAGAAAAGAACCAGCTCGCGCATCGAGGCATCGCCGTTCGGAAGTTGATTGCGTTTCTTGAATCGCTTTAATAGCACTTCTCAATACAACGCTTTGCGCCACTCGAAGTGACATTAATCAAAATTTATATTTTTATCTGTTCATTTTTGGCTTGACCCAAAAACGAACCAAAAAAGTCAAGACTTACGAGAAAACCCTAAGAAAATACTACGGAATCCACAGCCACGGATCGAAAGAACTCGCTATGCTCAAACAGCTTTCAATCCTTTTCCCTAGCTGCTTCCTTGATTTTTAACGATTTTCTCGATAGGTCGTTGTGAAGGGATAAGGAAACACATTGTCTGTTCGAGTGAAATTTGCAATGCAAATTTTGTATCGAGAACTGCTTCAAGTCGCCGCTTCTCGATACATGTTGCTTCGCTTCGCTGCACAAAATACTCAAAGTGACAAAGATCAATCAACACAACGTTTCTTGCCACTCGAAGTAACAAAAGTTGAAACTTTCCACTTTCAACCTAAAAACCAACTATTTAAACTATCTTTGCCGCCGATTAACGCCGTCTATGGGGAAGGTGTTGCACAGAGCTTCAAAGTTTTGATTAGAGGGAGAGCTCCGCGACACACGATTTTTAGCGACAAGAGCAATTACTTTTATGGAAAAATTTGAAGTGTTGGGGCTCAGCGACGAACTGCTGAAGTCTATCGACGACATGGGCTTTGAAACGCCCTCAGAAGTACAGGAAAAGGCCATTCCTTTCTTATTGGCCGAAGAGCGCGACCTTGTAGCGCTCGCCCAGACAGGTACCGGAAAGACCGCGGCCTTTGGTTTCCCACTCATTCAACGTGTAGACCCAAGTAGCAAGATGACGCAAGGACTCATCCTTTCGCCCACGCGTGAATTGTGTCTGCAGATCACCAACGAACTAAAGAACTACTCGAAATATGTCGACGGCCTTAATGTTGTTGCGGTCTACGGTGGTGCCAGTATCAATGATCAGGCAAAACAGATAAAGCGCGGTGCGCAAATTATCGTGGCTACTCCGGGAAGGATGCAAGATATGATGCGCCGTGGGTTTGTAGACATCTCTGAGATTGGTTACTGTGTACTCGACGAAGCTGATGAAATGTTGAATATGGGCTTCTATGAAGATATCACGACCATTTTGGCCGACACACCCGAAGAGAAGAGCACATGGCTGTTCTCGGCTACCATGCCAAAAGAAGTAGCCCGTATTGCCAAAGACTTCATGAGCGACCCACACGAGATCACCGTAGGGTCAAGAAACGTGGGCGCCGAAACGGTACGTCATGAGTATTACACCGTGGGTGGTCGCGACCGCTATTTGGCGCTGAAGCGTTTGGCAGATGCCAATCCCGATATCTTTTCGGTAGTGTTCTGTAGAACGAAACGCGACACGCAAAACGTTGCCGAAAAATTGATCGAGGACGGTTACAATGCTGCTGCCCTGCACGGTGACTTGAGTCAGAATCAACGTGACCTGGTGATGAAGTCCTTCCGCACCAACCAGATACAAATGTTGGTAGCTACTGACGTTGCTGCACGCGGTATTGACGTTGACGACATTACCCACGTGATCAACTACCAATTGCCTGATGAGATGGAAGTGTACACGCACCGAAGCGGTCGTACGGGTCGTGCTGGCAAATCGGGTGTTTCGATGATCATCGTCACCAAAAGTGAGCTACGACGTATCAAGCAGTTGGAAAGATTGCTTCAAAAACCTTTTGAACCAAAGAAGATCCCTACAGGCATCGAGATCTGTGAGATCCAACTCTATCATCTCGCTAGCAAGATCAAGAATACCGAGATCAGCGAAGACATCGATCCGTACTTGCCTGCCATCTATGATGTATTAGATGGTCTGGAACGAGAAGAATTGATCAAGAAGATGGTTTCGGTAGAATTCAGTCGTTTCTTCAACTATTATAAAAAATCGAAAGACCTTAACGCCGACACCTCTGGCACTAAGAATAGCAAAGGAAATTCGGTGCGCTACTTCATCAACGTTGGTGAGCGCGATGGCTACGATTGGAAAAAACTGAAAGATTTCTTGAGAGACCAACTTGGGCTAGATCGCGACGACATCTTCAATGCAGATACCAAGGAGAACTTCTCGTTCTTCAACACAGAGCCGCAGCATAAAGACATGATCTTGGAATTCTTTACAGATTTCAAGCATAATGGACGCTTTATCAACGTTGAGATCTCCACGACAAGACCTGATGAAGGTCGCAGACGTGACCACAACGGCCGAGATCGCAAACGCAGACGCAGACGTGATGGCGATAGAAGACGCGATGAAGGACGTAAGTTTGAGGGTGGAAGACGTAAAGATCGTGGTGACTTCAAGAAGAAGGACAAAAAGAAGAAAAACGAGAAGAGCAGTGGCTTCTTCTTCGACAATGTCTACGACCCAAGTCAGAGCAAGAAAAGCAACAAGCGAAAGCGCAGAAAGTAAACTATAATGCCAGTTTCGAGTTGAATTTGTTTTGCAAATGTATCGAGAACTAGGCAAACGAACGCTTCTCGACACCTTGCTGCGCAAAGCTCGAAGTGACCGTAAGAAAGCAGTTGTTAATCTTCCTATAAAAAAGTGTGCTTCGGCACACTTTTCTTGTTTTGTTTAGTACTTTTATCAGACGTAAGAAGAACATGAAACAACTCTTAGCCCTATTTCTAATATTGGCTAGTGCTTTAGCTTTTGCGCAAGAGGACATACAATTGGTGAAAGCAAAAGTCTTGGATGATGCTGATGATACTGCCATGCAAGGAGTGCACGTCATCAACCTTACACAAGTGGTCGGTACGATCACAGATGCCGATGGTAATTTTGAAATTCCGGCCAAAGTACAAGACACGCTTTATTTCTCTTTTATAGGTTTCAAGGCCATCAAAGTTCGCGTCACGAACGATCTCATCAAGTTTACAGGCACCAAGATCCGATTAACAGAACTCGCCTACGCGTTAGAAGAAGTAGTGCTTCAACCCTATCAGCTTACAGGATATTTAGATATCGATTCGAAGAATGTGCCGATCAACACTTCATATCGTTATCGCATCGCTGGCCTCTCTAAAGGATACGAGGCGGGCAATTATAACCCTGGTGCTGTGAGTCGTGTGTTGAGCTCTATCTTCAACCCGGCAGACTTTCTACATAACCTCTTCGGAAAGAAGCCCAAACAAATGCGGAAGCTTCGTAAGATGAAGGAAGATGATGAGATCCGTAACCTATTGGCCTCCAAATTTGATAGGGAAACCTTGCGAGAGTTGCTTCAGGTGGATCGTGTCGATATTGATGAGATACTGCGTAATTGCAACTATTCTGATAGTTTTATCCGTACCGCGAATGACCTCCAGATCCTTGATGCTATCAACGACTGTTACGAAGAGTATCGCGTACTGAATCGCAACTAGATCCAGCACGACCAATCTCTTTTCTCTTTTGAATGTACAGCTGCAAAACTTTTGCTAGCTTTAGGGTGAAAATATCCGATCATGAGAAAAATCATATGCCTGGCACTATGCCTCGCCTTTTTCAGCTGCAAAGAAACCAATAAAGAAACCCCAATGGGAGAAGCTGTAACCACTAAACCTCAAGCAACAAGAAAAAGTACCTTCAACTGGAATGCTGCCACTGTATATTTCCTTCTGACGGATCGATTCAACAATGGGAGCGATACCAACGATGTACATTTCGACAGGAATAAAGAGACTGGGAAGTTGCGTGGGTTTATGGGCGGAGATATCAAAGGAATCACCAAAAAGATCCAAAAAGGGTATTTTAATGAACTGGGTGTGAATGCTATATGGTTCACACCTGTAGTGGAACAAGTTCACGGAGTTGTCGACGAAGGTACGGGCGCCACCTACGGATTCCATGGGTATTGGGCCAAAGACTGGACCGCATTAGATCCTAACTTTGGCACTAAAGAAGAATTACACGAGTTGGTCGAGGTCGCCCATGCCAATGGTATTCGAATTCTAATGGACGCTGTGATCAACCATACAGGGCCTGCAACTGAAAAAGACCCTGCCTGGGAAGATGCATGGGTGCGTACCGGACCCCAATGTGACTATTCTAATTACCTCAATACGATCACGTGTACGTTGGTAGCCAACCTACCAGATATCAAGACCGAAAGCAACGAAGAGGTAGCATTGCCTTCTGAGCTGGAAAAAAAATGGAAGGCCGAAGGTCGCTATGAGCAAGAAGTAGCAGAACTAGATGCCTATTTTGAGCGAACGGGGCATCCAAGAGCTCCACGTTTCTACATCATGAAGTGGTTAACGGATTTTATTACCGACCATGGTATTGATGGCTTCCGCATAGATACTGTAAAACATACCGAAGAGTTTGTGTGGGATGAATTCAAAAAGGATTGTGACAGCGCCTTTGCCGAATGGAAGAACAACAACCCCGATAAAGTCATGGATGATTCGCCATTTTACACAATAGGCGAAGTGTACAACTATGGTATCGGTGGTGGCCGTTTCTTTGATTTTGGTGATAAGAAGGTAGATTACTTCAGCAATGGTCTCAACAGCCTGATCAATTTCGACTTCAAGCACAATGCAAAAGATGATTACGAGACCTTGTTCAAAAATTACAGTGAGCGATTGAATGGTGACAAAAGTTTAAGCGCGCTAAACTATTTGACTTCTCATGATGATGGACAACCTTTCGACAAGCAACGCATAAAACCGTATGAAACAGCCAACAAATTGTTACTCAGCCCTGGTTCTGCGCAAATATATTATGGAGATGAGACCGCCCGTTCGCTTGATATTGAGGGTACTGTCGGTGATGCCACGTTACGCTCTTTTATGAATTGGGAGGCAATAGAAAGCAATGAAGAGACCAAAAAGCTACTTGCCCATTGGCAAAAGCTCGGACAGTTCAGAGCCAAACATCCTGCAATAGGTGCGGGTACTCACCAAAAACTCACCGATAGCCCATATACCTTTAAGCGAAGTTTGGATGACGACAAGGTCGTCATCGGACTAGACATGCCTAAAGGAGAAAAGAGAATAGCTGTTGAAGGCATCTTTGAAAATGACACTTCTGTAAAAGACCACTATTCTGGTAAAACAGCAATTGTACATAATGGAGTGGTCGACATAGAAAGTGATCTCGACATCATCCTACTCGAAAGAAACAAAGAATAGAATCCGTTTGTTGAGTTCGATACAAAATGAAAAACCCAGCATGCTTGCTGGGTTTTCTGCTATTGATCAATAAACACTTTATTGAAACATGGCAAGCTCAAATAATGTTCCAAAGCCTAGACCATATCGTAGTTGATGTATATACGATGATAAAAGTCGCTTTGGACCTTCAGCTTATCGAATTTTAACATTCTCCATCATCTTGAAACAGATCTTTTTAAGTCACTGAAGGTCTGGTATGGGCCACGTACCAAGAGCGAATTGACCAAAAAGTCCGGAAGTGTTCCTTCAGGGTCAAAGAACAACTGCTGTACTACTTTGGTCTTGCCTTCAGCGGTAGTCTCTAACAACCAATGCCCCATTAATTCCTTCACCCTCAATATGCCTTTGCTCTCTGGGAGTCTATCTGGCGATGCCTTCAATATGAGCTTACAGTGTTGCTGATCTCTATGAGCGATCTTCAGGCTGGTCACCACATCACGATCCCTGATAGGCCATGGCAGCTCTTTCTTCAGATAGAAAACATATTCGGAGTTGCTATTCTCAGAAACAAGATAGCTAACGTCTGGTAAAGGCGAATTCAAATAATCAGGTGCCGTCAACAGTTCTTGTATCACAGCTTCCATGGGTGCGTCAACCCAAGTAACAGCCTTGTATTCCTTTATATCCTCACCCGCCACAGAACGTGTATAGATACGAATACCGTCCATATCCTTTTTGAGGGTCCAGGCTTCTTGCGAGCTTGTAAAGTTCATAGCAAGAACCAAGAATAGTACTGATAGCATTGTTCTCATCGCAACTTTTTGGTATTAGTTGCAATGCATGCGGTCTGATTACAGAAGAAAAGTGTTAAATCTTGCTAACACGTATACGAATGCCTGCTATGCCTGTGAGTGAAGTGCTATGCGATTTCCTTCGGAATCCTTGAATACGGCCATAAAACCATGCTCATCACTGATCTTTGTCTTCGGTCGAAGGACCTCACCTCCAGCAGCTTCTACCCTACCCAACTCGTTAGCCACATCCTTACAAGAAAAGTAGATCACCGTACCATGCGTCAAGCTAGGTTTGTAATCTTCATGCTGAACAAGAGACCCTGCCGCTCCTGCCTTTCCTTCTTCAAAAGGAAACCACCCCATGAGCACGCCTCCAAGATCATGGACTCCGATCTCTATTTGAAAAACGGTATCGTAAAATGCCTTGGCGCGCTGCATATCTGTAGCTGGTATCTCAAACCAGCCAACCATATTCTCTTCCATATCATCAATTTTCCAGGTGAGTCTTCAGTTTGGCCAATCCCTTTTCGAAGTCGCTCCCAACAGCTTTGTCCATGTTCATGAATAACATAAAAATACTGCCAATGAATGGGTGCTTACCCGAAAAGCCCCAAGTTACTTTCGTGCCTCTATCTGCATCATTCAACGCTAAGTAAGCATCTGAAGTGGATTTCCATGGTTTGAAGAATCGAAGTGTCGATTCGATACGCTCGTCAGGAATGATCTTGGTGATCTCCTGTTCGCCCTCGCCAACATCTTTGTTTCCCTGCCAAGATGAAAGTGCGCCTACTTCGCCATCGGTTCCTTTGAATTGTTTGTTCATATTGGGGTCTTTCTCTTCCCAAGGCGACCATTTTTCAGCATTCTTGAGGTATCGCAAGAATTCGAAAACACTACTTTTATCTTTGTTGATAATGGTAGAACGGTGTACATGATATTTCTTGGGCGCTATCATACCCAACAATAAGATAAGGGCAACAATGCCTAAAACGATGTACAATAAGATCATTAGAATCATCATAATTGGTTAGTTTTATTGGTTGAACACTAAATGTACGAACTAATCCTTTAAAAATTTGTTAAGAAAAAAACTTGTAGTACTCACTGGCGCTGGCATGAGCGCCGAAAGCGGCTTGAAGACATTTAGAGACGCCGATGGGCTTTGGGAAGGGCACGACGTGATGGAAGTGGCAAGTCCGCAGGGCTTTGCCAATGACCCTGAGCTGGTCTTTGAGTTCTACAACCAACGCAGACGCCAATTGCTAACGGTCGAGCCCAACGCTGCACATAAAAAATTGGTTGAGCTAGAGGCATCTTTCGACGTAAGCATCGTTACGCAAAACGTAGATGACCTACATGAACGTGCCGGCAGCAGCCATGTGGTACATTTGCATGGCGAACTCTTAAAGGTCAGAAGCACCATGAACGAAGACCTTGTCTTAGAGTGGAAGAAGGATCTTTCGATAGGTGACAAAGGTCCTGACGGGTCGCAATTGAGGCCACATATCGTCTGGTTCGGGGAGATGGTGCCCAAATTAGAGGAAGCCGCCAAGATCACTGCTGTGGCAGATATCGTCATGGTCATCGGAACTTCTATGCAGGTATATCCTGCAGCGAGCTTGGTACATTACTCAAGACCCAAAACTCCCATTTATTTCATTGACCCAAAGCCCAACTTGGAACAAAGCACCTTTGATAGCCTTACAGTCATCCCAGAAAAGGCTACTGTAGGCGTGCCTATTGTGGTCGATCGCCTAACTGGTAGATAGTGCGCATTCGTTTGGCCCAATCATAAAGCATTTGTTTTTGCGCCTCTGTTAACTTGGCCCCATGGTGTATTAAGGTATACGATGCCAATGGCATCTCACCTTCTTCAACTTCTTCTATCAGCTCATCTAACTTGTGGTCTTTCTTCTTCTTGTTGTATTCGTTCCATTCCGAGAAGTTCAAATGGCCTTTGCCATGCTCGATATGATCGTCTAACCAATAGGAAACTGGAGCAACTTCGGCATACCAAGGATATACCGTATTGTTTGAATGGCAGTCGTAACAAGCTGTCCTCAAAATGACCTGAACCTCTTCAGAAGGCTGCGTCTCTTCTATAAAAGCTTGCAAATGATCAGATGTGTCCATATTTTTCTCTGGTCTGAAGAATTGCATGATAACAACAATTACCAATAGCGCTAGAAGTATTTTTTTGAGTATTTTCATCAATATAGTTATTAAGGCCTCAAAGTAAAGAAATATATACTTGAAAAGAACAGCATTCGAAGAATATTTGAACGTGGTAAACCACTCGAGAGAGAACAGGCGAAAAGCCGCTGACATGGTATTGGCCAACCCATCATTGATCCCGACCTTACTAGCGGTTGCCTTTGATGTCGATAAGCAGGTCTCATGTCGTGCATGTTGGGTGTTGGAATTCACTTCTAAAGAACAGGTCGAATGGTTGTTGCCTTATGTCGAAACGTTTCTTGAAAATGCTCCAAAGGTTCACCTAGACCCTGCTGTTAGGCCTATTGCCAAGATATGTGAATACTTAACGGAAAGTTATTTTGGAAATAAGCCTTCTAAAGTAAGAGAAGGGCTCACCGACCAACACTTGGAAAGGATCGCTGAACTATGCTTCGATTGGTTGATCAATGATGAAAAGGTGGCTGTAAAGGCCTATTCCATGAGGTCACTATTCTTGTTGGGGAAGAAGTTTGATTGGATACATCCAGAGCTAAAGCTCATCCTTGAGGAAAACTACCATACAGGCTCTGCGGCATACAAAGCAAGGGCAAGGCATATCTTCAAATGGATGGAAAGAGCCGCCCAGAAATAAAAGAAAAAGGCGAAACAGTAAGCCATAATTTGATGTACTGATTATATTTGCGATGTCTAACTAGCCTAAAAAATGCACTTGACCAGCCTCAATGCCATTTCACCTATCGATGGCCGCTACCGAAACAAGGTAGAAAAGCTTTCGGCCTATTTTTCCGAACAAGCATTGATCAAGTATCGCGTTCTGGTAGAGGTCGAGTATTTCATTGCGTTATGCGAGATACCGCTTCCACAATTAGAAGGTGTCGGCACCCCTATATTTGAGGAGTTACGAAAAGCATACACCCATTTTTCAGAAGAAGATGCAAGGGCCGTCAAGGACATCGAAAAAGTTACCAATCACGACGTAAAAGCCGTCGAATATTTCATAAAACAACGATTCGACCCATTAGGCCTGTCGGCGTACAAGGAGTTCATTCACTTTGGGTTAACCTCTCAGGATATAAACAATACGGCCATTCCCCTTTCGCTGAAAGAGGCCATGAACGAAGTCTACGTGCCACTGTACTTTGAAATACTTGAGAAGTTGCAGGTCTTATCAGAGCGATGGAAGGATGTACCCATGTTGGCACGCACCCACGGGCAACCTGCCTCCCCTACTCGCCTGGGCAAAGAGATCGAAGTATTCGTGGTAAGATTGAAGGAGCAGTTCAACCTACTGAATGATATCCCAAGTGCTGCAAAATTTGGCGGTGCCACAGGAAATTTCAATGCACACAAGGTGGCCTATCCAACCATTGACTGGAAAGCATTCGCATCGCAATTTGTCCAAGAGAAATTAGGGTTGCAGCATTCTTTTCCAACAACCCAGATAGAACATTATGATCATATGGCGGCCTTGTTCGATACATTGAAACGTATCAACACCGTCCTCATAGATCTTGACAGAGATGTATGGACTTACATCTCTATGGACTACTTCAAGCAGCAGATAAAAGAAGGCGAAGTAGGTTCTTCAGCAATGCCTCACAAGGTAAATCCTATTGATTTTGAAAACTCTGAAGGGAATCTAGGGGTCGCGAATGCTCTTTTCGAGCATCTTTCAGGTAAGCTGCCGATCTCTCGCTTGCAGCGCGACCTCACAGACAGTACTGTACTAAGGAACATCGGTGTCCCTATGTCTCATACAGTCATTGGTCTCTTAGCGACATTGAAGGGTTTGGACAAACTGCTTTTGAACGAAGAAAAGTTCAAAAAAGACCTAGAAGACAACTGGGCCGTGGTCGCTGAGGCAATTCAGACGATCCTCCGCAGAGAAGGGTATCCAAATCCCTATGAGGCCTTGAAAGGATTGACTCGCACCAACGAGAAGGTCACGCAGCAAAGCATTGCAAGCTTTATCGAAACACTAGAGGTCTCTTCAGCGATCAAAGAAGAACTAAGACAAATAGCCCCCTCAAACTATACCGGAATATAAAAATGCCCCTTTAAGATAAAGAGACATTTTAAGTATGGTAATTATCGCCAAATATCATTTGGCCTCCATAAAATCCTTGAGTTCTTGTAGTTGTCCACTATCGATATCTGCTTTCTTTACAGCCTCTACAAGCTGCATCATATTCTCAGGTTTCATATCATCACCCAACACACGTACTAGGCCAAAGCCCCAACGGCTGTCGTTCCCATAAACGATCAACTCATCGATAGCGGTTTCAGTACCTAGATATTTCATGTTGACCTTAGTGCCTTGGTCTGTGAAGCTCATAAGATCCAAGTAATCTTCATTGCTCAAGATCTGCTGCACCTTCTGCTTCTCTACCTCATACTTGGCCTTGTTGTCATCTTGCAGCCTAAAGGCCAGAATATTAAGCTTGTCTATGGATTCATACGCTTCCTGCTGGTCTGCGGTCAGATCTGCCTCAGCCAAGTTCAACAAACTGGCAGGAAGATCCAACTGAATAAAATCTGAGTTCTCTGTATTCTCAACATAGTATTGCTGGAGACTTTGCTCGCTACCACAACTTCCCAACATGATGAGTGTTGAAAGCGAAAGGAGAGCAATTCTAAAAAATTTCATAACTGTCGTTTTTGATCGGTATCCTGTGTCACATTGAGCGCAGTCGAAATGTGATGTGTCTTGACTGCACTCGATATGACATTTTTTATTGCTTCACCTTGTCTAACTCTCCAGGAAGGTTCATCTTCTTGGTAAGGGCATTGATCTTGTTCAGGTCGATATTACCTGTCAGGGTCAGTAATACGGTCTCTATCTTACGCTCTTTCCCATTCACGTCTACCTCTACATCTTTGATCCCAGAGACAAACATCAGCAACTCGTTCACATGGTCTTCATCATTACCGTATTTCACATAGAACTTCACATTGGTATCTTCGTCCTTCACACGCATTAGTTCTTCTAGTGAAGATTTCTTCAAGTAACTCTTGACAGTTGTTGCCATTTCAGCTGCAATGGCCTTATCTTCAGTCACAAAGACCTTAAGGTCTTCTAGCTGACGGGCCAACTCATTGAATTCCTGGTGATCAGGGTCGCTCGTCTCGATCTTGGACATCAATTTAAATAGGTTCTTAGAGACCACCACGGTAGACACATTGTTCATATCATCATACTTGTCGAAGATAGACTGCCCAAACATGGCCATGGGAAGGGCGGCGATCGCTATGGTTAAAAGGAACTTTTTCATGATTTCTTAGTTTAGATTTTAGCTTTAGTTTACTGTTCGTTTTTGAAGATCTTGTTCTTCGTCTTCTCAAACTCGTTGAGATAGGCAATTTTCTCGGTGCCCTTGCTATAGTTGAATGCCAAAAGTTGTAAAGCTTCTTGCGTATCTTGGTACGCCTGCTCTGCAATTTTTTGCTCTCTATAATCATTGCCTAAGTAAGCACCAAACATAAGGACGGCTACTGCGGCAACTGATGCCCACTTCAGATAGTTTCTCTTCTTGGGTTTTAGTGGTACAGGCTTGGTATAGCGCTCTTCCTTGGCTTTTGCAAAGTATCCGAACAACACTTGGTATTCTTGCAAGTGTGGGGCCACCTCGTCTTGTGCGAAATAGGCCTGCAGCTGTTGTTCTTCGGCCAAGGTGGTCTCGGCCTCAAGATACTTCTCTACTAGTGTTTCGATTTTAGCTAACTCCATAGTTATGCTTGTTTAGTAGTTGTTGTCTTACTTCTTTTCGTGCCCTACTCAAGGCCACGCGCACTGCTGTGGGCTTCATGTCTAACATTTCGGCGATCTCGTCATAGTCATACTGCTCGATATCGCGCAGTTGGATCACCATCTTTTGTTGCTCGGGCAGCGTTTCAATGATCTTGTGCATCCAATCGATGCTGTCTTCTAGTTCTATCTGTCGTTGCAGCGACACTTTGCTGTCTTCGTAATTGCTGTGAACCAGTTTCAAATTGCTGGCCTGCTTCGACTTCAACTTGTCAAGACAATAATTCTTTGTCATGGTCATGGCAAAAGCCTCTACATTCTTGTATTGCTGCATCTGGTCGTTCTTGCTCCACAGCTTCATCAACACCTCTTGGGTCGCATCTTCAGCTTCTTCATGGCTAACGAGCAAACGCTTTGCCAAACGGAACACCTTATCTTTAAAAGGCAGCACTATGTCTAAAAACTCTGCTTGGCGCATGTTGTTGATGGTTGGTTTCCTCGATGATCGAGATCTGATCATTTCGCAACGCTTTACAATTCTTTTGCCTTGGGTTTACATGAACTCGTTACCAAGTTACTTTTCCGCTGCCAAATAATGCGATCTATAAGGAAGACGACCGACCTTGAACTTTGTTACAAAAAAATTTTATCTTGCAATAAAGTAAGGATTTGCCTTGTTATTACTACTACATCCTAGTAAGTCACCTCGGTGTCTGTAAACGAGGCACCTAGGAGGATAAGTATTTTGGTTTCGAGGCAAACTTCGGAACATTTAAATCTCGACCATCGAGTAAACTAGCAATGATGAAAAAATATATGTCCAGAAAGGCACTCTTCTCTGTGCCTTTGCTTATTTTAGCTTTGATCTTCAGTTGTTCAGACAATGACGACGACGTAGTGGCTGTAGGTATTGAAGTTGAAGACTTCGTATGGAAGTCTATGAATTTGTTCTATTTCTGGCAGAGCGATGTGCCCGATCTAGACGATGACCGTTTTTCATCCAATGAGGAATATGCTGATTTCCTTACTAGCTTTTCTGGCCCTGCTGATTTGTTCTACAATATATGCAATCAACATGAGGTGATCGTTGGCGAAGCCAATGCTATAGATCGTTTCAGCTTTATTACTGACGATTACAACGACCTCCTTGCCTTATCATCAGGAGAATTCACGACCAATGGTGTTGATTTTGGGCTGATCGCCTTTGCTGATTCTGATGATATCTTTGGGTACGTACGCTATATTCTACCTGACTCTGATGCCTCGACAAAGAACATTCAACGCGGCGACCTTTTCTTAGAGGTTGATGGACAACAACTGACACGCCAGAATTTTGGCGATCTCTTGTTCGGAAGCAATACTACGTATTCTCTTGGTCTAGCAGAGATTCAAAATGCCACAGATGTTGTACTTACCGGGCAAACCGTCGAACTTACCAAGGCACCTTATGTTGAAGACCCTGTGTTTATCAACAAGACCCTAGATCTTGGCGGCACTCAGGTCGGGTATTTGATGTATAATAGTTTTACTAGTGATTTTGATGCTACACTGAATGCTGCTTTTCAAGAATTTGCTGCGGACAATGTTACCGCATTGGTTATCGACGTTCGCTATAATGGTGGAGGCTCTGTACGGTCTGCCGTACGCTTGGCAAGCATGGTCACAGGTCAATTTACTGGCGACCTGTTCTTAAGAGAGCAATGGAACGAGAAGCTGCAGCCTAACTTTGGCGAGGACAATAATTTTGTCGACAATATTGATGGAACTGCTATAAATAGCTTAGGACTCACTAGGGTATATGTGCTTACTTCTGACCGATCTGCCTCTGCTAGCGAACAGCTCATCAACGGCCTAGAACCATACATCGACGTGGTTCAAGTGGGAGAGACCACTACCGGAAAAAATGAATTTTCGGTACCTCTCTTTGACTCACCTTCTTTTGCATTTGATGACCCAGATCTAAACCAAAACCATACATGGGGCTTACTTCCTTTGACAGGAAGAATGGAAAATGCCGATGGTTTTTCAGACTATACAAGCGGGCTGACTCCCGATGTAGAGTATATCGAGAACCTTGCCGACCTAGGCGTCCTAGGTGAGGCGGATGAACCTTTATTAGCTGAAGCCCTTGCCTTAATTTCTGGGACTAGTAGAAGTGCTAGAACTTTTAGAACGATCACTTTTGAAAAGGGCACATCTATTGCCGATGCCAAATATCGTTCTTTGATAGGTAATGGCGCTTATATAGAAAGATGATGAAAAAGTTATGAGAAAGAAAGCCGCATCATGCGGCTTTCTTGTTTTATAACGTAAGCTGAAAACCAACGTTGGCATTTCTCCCTCGTGTGGTAAAACCAACGATCTCAAAATATTCTTCATTGAAAAGGTTGTCGATCCCTGCAAAGATCTTCACAGCATCACTAAGTCGATGGCTAGCGTATAGATTCAATAAACTAAAGCTTTCTAGGTCAACATTCTGAAAGGTGTTGAAGTCCGTATCCAAACGTTCCGAGGTGAACTGATAGCTCAGCGAGGCTGTGGTCTTTGTTGAGAGATCATATCCTAGAACTGCATTCAGCTTGTGCTTTGGCAGACGTAAGGGCAACTCGTCCTTTCGTTCGGTAAACGTATAATTGGCCGAGATATTCAAGTGTTCTAGAGGTGTTGCATCGACCTCCACCTCTACTCCGTTGGCTGTGAGTCGATCGGCAATGTTCTGATATTCAGCTGCAAACGTCTCAAAATCGATGGTCACAAACTGAATGGTGTTCTCTTCTTGTCTGTTGAAGTACAACGCACTGATGCGAAACTTTTCAGAAAGACGAAACTCCAGACCACCTTCAATTGTCGTATTCTCCTCAGGCTCAAGCTCAGGATTGGGACCAAAAGGCCCAAACAACTGCGAAAGGTTTGGCGCAATGAACGACGTAGAATACGAACCCAACAACTTCACATAACCTTCCTCTAGCTTGAAGTTATACGACGGATTCAAGTTATAGACCAAATTGGTCCCGTACTCGCTGTGGTTGTTCAAACGCGCACCGGCATTGATATTCAGTCCAAAACCGGAGGCATAGACCGCATTGACATAGGGGTCTACGGTTGTAGCATTCTGCTCTTGGGCAAAAAAGGTCTTGTTGTCAATGACATTCACCCCCACAATCGTATAGAAGCTATCCTTAAAGGTATATTTATTGAACACATCGATGACCCAACGCTCTGAATCAAACTGTGAAGGGAATGAAGACTCGATACCGCGGTCTATCGTATTGTAAGCTGCATTCAGCTGCACGCTTCCCTTACCGTAGTTGTATGTCGAAGAAAGGCCAAAGCGAGACTGCTCTGTCGTTGATCTGAAATCAGCATCTTCTACAGGAAAACCATTATCAAAATCGGCATTCACCCTGTCATAGAAAGCAGAAGCCTCTATGTTAAAGTTTTCGGAGAACGCATATCCGAGTTTCACATTTCCATTGATCTTAGAAAACGGGTCGCGCTCCTCACCTATGGCTGCCGAAAGTCCATCCGTGTACTGTTGCCCGGCCAACACCGTTCCTGTCCATTTGCCGCTTTTGGCAAACACATTCACAGCGTTAGAAAAATCTGCCGGACTGTAGTTGCTATCGTCTTGCGATTGGTTGGTGCCAATGGTAGATTCGAAAACCACCTGGACGCCATCATTTCTAGCCTTCTTGGTGGTGATGTTGATCACGGCCGTAGCTGCGGCGTTTCCATACAAAGTACTGGCCGCTCCCTTTAGGATCTCGATCGATTCGATCTGCGATGCTGAAAGCAAGCGAAGGTCAAATTCAGCACTTACATTAGACGGATCTGAAACTTGCACACCGTCGATGATGACCAACACTTGGCGATTGTTGCCACCACGCACAAAGCTACTGATGTTCTGCCCAGCGTTGCTACGGCTTCCATTGATCTCGATGCCACTTTTCGTATTGATGATCTCAGCCACCGACCGACCCGCATTTTGCTGCAGTTCTTCTTGGTCGATGGTGATCACGGTCTTACCAGAGTTCTCGCGTTTTAGCGCAAACCTAGAATCTGTCACGACAACTTCATCGAGTTGTTCCGGTTGGGTCTCTTCTTGTTGGGCATAGGCACCAAGGGCGGTCATGGCCAACAAACAAAGGGAAATACTTCTCTTGTACATTAAACATTCATTAAAAAGGGGAAAAAGCATGGGGTATCCATGTGTCAACCTTTATCCCGAAAGTTAGACATCTATTATTGAATGTTGGCAGGTCTCCTGGCTTGCTTTTCGTTGTCCGTCTTCCCATCCCGAAGCCTCGGGACAGTGACACAGTAGATGACAACGACTCATCTAGTGATGAGATGCTGAAACGAGTTCAGCACTTGCTTACAGTTGCGGGAACAGCTCAAGAATGAGGATCAACAAAGAACGATCTGGATCTTAGAAGTGACATTCTATTACTCTAAACTCGTGATTCTACATTCGAAAATCCTTTCACTTGATTCCCTATTAATTCGCACACCAAAGTGATTGAAACCAATATTCGCTGCGAAGGTACTACTTATAATCATTTTGTGCCAGATCGAGAGAAGAAATCATAAACCAAGGTCCAAGAATAAGAGGTTAGAGCAAAAAGTATAGAATCAAAAGTCGAGACCAGGAAAGAAGAATATAGAGATAAGAGCCATTGCCCATGACTTATTGATTCATTATCTCATCGACACATTGCCATATCTTCAAACTTTCAAGTCATCCAATGCTGCAACAACCCACTTCTATAAATAGTCTTACTTTTGAACAAGCAAACTCTTCGCTATGAAACACCTGTACATACTGTTCGCTATATTGGTCTTCACTTCCTGTGGAAAGGAGGCAGAAAAATTACGTTCAGAAGAAAGTGTTCCTCAAAGCGAAATGATCGAGCTTGTCGAGGAGGCCATAGGGTTTTCCATTAAAAAAAGTGACGATCTTACAATTGTTGAAGTCTTTTCGCCCTGGCCGAATGCTGAAAAAAGCTATCGCTATGCGCTGATCCCAAAGGAAAAGGCTACGAATATCACTATCGACAGAGATGCATACGATGCAATAGTACTCACTCCGATAGAAAGCATCGTGGTCACTTCGACAACACACATACCTTCGCTAGAGGTATTGCAAGTCGAAAACACACTGGCAGGGTTCCCAAACACAGCCTACATCTCTTCTGAAAAGACACGTACCAACATCGATGCAGGGAACGTAAAGGAAGTAGGCAATAACGAGTCGTTGAACACCGAGGTGCTCATCGATATTGGTCCAGATGCTGTGGTTGGTTTTTCCATTGACAGCAGTAACAAGGCCTATGACAATTTGATCAAGGCCAACATCGCTGTACTGTACAATGGCGACTGGACTGAAAAGACTCCACTGGGCAAAGCCGAGTGGGTCAAATTCTTTGGTGCTTTGTATGGAAAAGAAAGTGAGGCAAATTCTATTTTCAATGGTATCAGGGATGAATACTTGAAGGTGAAGACACTCGCACAAACAGCAAAAAGTAGGCCTACCGTTCTTAGTGGTGCCCTGTATAGAGATGTATGGTACTTGCCTGCGGGCGAAAGCTATCAGGCACAATTCATGAAAGATGCCCATGCCCATTATCTTTGGTCAGCTTCGGAAGGTACTGGAAGCCTGTCGCTGAATGTAGAGCATGTGCTTGAAAAAGGCCGCACAGCAGATTTCTGGATCGCTCCTGGTCAATTCACCTCCTATGCACATATGATCGCATCCAACGTACATTATGCCCAATTCGATGCTTTTCAACAAAAAAAGGTATTCACCTTCAATGCCACCACCGGAAGTACAGGGGGCACACTGTACTATGAATTAGGGCCCAACCGCCCAGACATCATATTGAAAGACCTGATCAAAATTGTACATCCCAAGTTGTTGCCGGATCACGAACCCTTCTTCTTCAAACCGCTAGCCGATTGATCACATCTAACCGATATCATCTTCCTTTCCTCGGATTACTGCTCTTGCTGGTGGTGTGCGTCATCGTGAATATTGGCCTGGGGTCAGTCAAGATTCCCTTTCGTGACGTGATGACCGTGCTTTGGGGCGGAGAGATCGAAAAGGAGACCTGGCAATACATCATTCAGAACTACCGCATCCCTAAGGCCATTACCGCACTGTTGGTCGGTGCCGGACTTGGGGTTAGTGGTCTGCTCATGCAAACCTTGTTCCGAAATCCATTAGCGGGTCCTTTTGTATTGGGCATAAGCTCTGGAGCAAGTTTGGGTGTAGCCCTATTGATCATGGGGAGTGGCCTTTTAGGTGGTATATTGACCAGTGCCATCACTTCACATTATGGCATTGTCATTGCGGCAACACTGGGCAGTTTTTTGGTCTTGTTGCTTGTTGTAGTGGTGGCCGATCGTGTTAGGGATACCATGGCGATCTTGATCATAGGGTTGATGTTTGGCAGTATCACCACCGCCATTGTCAGTGTGTTGGCCTTTTTCAGCAGCTCTGAACGATTGCAACAGTACATCTTTTGGTCTTTTGGAAGTTTGGGGGATCTGAGCTGGGGCGACTTGGGTATTTTTGCCGCAGTGGTTTTCCTAGGAATATTACTAACCCTATTTTCTTTGAAAGCATTAAATGCCTTATTGCTTGGAGAAAATTACGCACAAAGCCTAGGAGTGAACATCAAGAAGAATCGATTGTCGATCATCTTGGCGACAAGCTTACTGGCAGGCTCTGCCACAGCCTTTGTCGGGCCTATTGCTTTCATCGGACTGGCCATTCCACACTTGACCCGACAATTGCTGAATACGAACAACCATACCGTGCTATTCCCTGCCGTAGTACTATTTGGCGCTATTTTGATGTTGATATGTGACACTATAGCACAGCTGCCTGCAAGCCAACTATCACTCCCTATCAATGCGGTCACCTCTATCATCGGGGCACCAGTCGTGATCTGGTTGTTGGTCAAAAAACGAAAAATGGTATTTTGAACTCAGCGAAGAAACATAAGGTCCTTGAGGTTCAGCAATTGAGCATTGGCTATGAGAAGAGATCAACACCATTGCTTATTTCTAAAGATATTGACTTTTCTGCCCATAAAGGCGAATTATTGGCTGTTGTAGGTGGTAATGGCGTTGGCAAATCTACATTACTGCGTACGCTCGCCAAAGTACAACCTTTGCTCCAAGGTCGTATTGCCATTGAAGGTCGAGACATTCAAGATCTCAACCTGAGACAACTGGCACAGAAGATCAGCCTTGTACTCACCGAGATACTCCCAACCAAGAACTTGACCGTAAAAGAGTTGATCGTTCTAGGCAGACAACCCCATACCAATTGGATCGGCACTTTGTCTGAGGAAGACATTGCAAAAGTGGAACATGCCATCCACCAAGTAGAGATCGTCGATCTATTGGACAAGAGATGCTATGAATTGAGTGATGGGCAGTTGCAGCGCGTCATGATCACAAGGGCACTGGCACAAGACACAGACATCATCATTTTGGATGAGCCTACCACACATTTGGATATCTACCACAAGGCAAAGATCCTGAAACTACTGAAAGACATTGCGCACCGATCCAACAAATTGGTCATCTTCTCCTCGCACGAGATCGACATTGCCATTCAACTGTGCGACAACATGCTGGTCATGCAAGAGAGCAAAACAGTTCATGGCAGTCCCAAAGAGTTGATCAAAAGCAAAAGTTTTGACCATCTGTTTCCAGAAGACCTCATCCTTTTTGACTCCAACACAGAAAGCTTCAAGATGAAATCTTGAGCTGGTTACGGAAAACCATTGGTGAATGTTTCCTCCTTTGACCTATCTTTACCTTATGAACGAATACTTGATCTTTCTTATCGTTTTTCTTCTGGCGCTTGGCTTGGGGATCTTTCTGGGAAGGCTATTGGCACAAGTAAAAGCCCGGGGCGAGCTCAGTGCTGTCAATGAGCGTTTCAGACAATCTTCACTTCAACTAGATGAACTTAAAAATGTTCGTCAAGAAAAGGAGGCCATGGCTGTGCAGCTCTCTAAGAAGGAGGCAGACCTGCAGCACGTGCAAGAGCAACTCGCTGCCCAAAAGGAAGAAGTAGAAAAACTTCAGGAGAAATTCACCAAAGAGTTTGAAAACCTAGCGAACAAGATCCTTGAGGAGAAATCAGAGAAGTTCACCAAAAAGAACCAGCAGAATATCGAGACCATCCTCAAACCGCTTCAAGAAAAGATTCAACATTTTGAGGAAAAGGTAGAGAAGACCCACAAGGAAAGTATCGATTATCATGCGGCACTTAGACAGCAGATATTGGGCTTGAAAGACTTGAACGAGCAGATGAGCAAGGAGACCGTGAATCTCACGAAAGCTTTGAAAGGAGATAGCAAGGTCCAAGGGAACTGGGGTGAACTGGTCTTAGAGCGTGTGCTTGAAAAATCTGGTCTGGACAAGGGACGCGAATACGAGGTGCAACAAAGTTTTTCGCGCGAAGACGGAAGCCGTGTATTGCCTGATGTCATCATCAATCTTCCCAATGGCAACAAAATGGTGATCGACTCCAAGGTCTCGCTCACTTCCTACGAACGCTATGTGAATACTGATGATGAAGAGCGTGAACAACACTTGAAACAACACTTGTATTCGTTGAAGAAGCACATCGAGGAACTTTCTGCCAAGCGATATGAAGACCTCTATGAAATAGAGTCGCCCGACTTTGTGTTGATGTTTGTCCCAATCGAGCCTGCATTTGCCATAGCGCTAAATGAAGACGACACGCTCTACAACAAGGCTTTTGAAAAGAATATCGTCATTGTCACCCCCACTACATTGTTGGCGACTCTTCGTACCATTGACACCATGTGGAACAATAAAAAGCAACAAGAAAATGCCATAGAGATCGCTCGTCAGGCTGGTGCACTTTACGATAAATTTGAAGGCCTTGTAAATGACCTCATGCGTGTGGGCAAGAAAATGGACGATGCTAAGAACGAATATCGTGGCGCTATGAACAAATTGGTAGAAGGGCAAGGGAATATTGTGAAGCGAATTGAAAACCTGAAAAAAATGGGCGCCAAGGCTAAGAAGTCACTTCCAGAAGCCATCTTAAAAAGAGCCGAAGAAAACGATTCGGCAGAAGAGCCTACCACGCACAATCTCAATTAGCTATGAATAATTTCAAATCGGTCGAGGGCTCAAAGATCACCATCTCTGAGCTGATGCTTCCCTCCTACACCAACTTCAGTGGGAAGATCCATGGGGGTTATATTCTAAGCCTGATGGACCAGATCGCCTTTGCATGCGCCAGCAAGCATTCGGAAACCTATTGTGTCACGGCTTCTGTAGACACCGTAGATTTTCTGAATCCTATCGAAGTAGGCGAATTGGTCACCATGAAAGCTTCGGTGAATTATGTGGGCAACACCTCGATGGTTGTCGGTATTCGTGTAGAGTCTGAAAATATTCAAACCGGCGCCATAAAACACTGCAACTCTTCGTACTTCACCATGGTGGCCAAAGGTGAGGGCGGCCAAAACGTGAAAGTACCCGGGCTTATCCTAGACGACCCGATCGAGGTGAAACGTTTCTTAAAAGCCTTGAAGCGCATTGAGATGAAGCGCAAGCGCCAAGCCGAATTTGACCGTGAGGATTTCACCCATCAGGATTATCTAGACGATTTGAAAAAATACAATGTGAGGATCGAGATCTAACAGCTACCACACCCTGCTTAGGTTGAACCCAAAGAAGAAATCACCATCGCCCCAGTCGCCATTACCACGTGATAGGAACAAGTTCTCATTCATGGATTGCGCGTTGCTGAAATGCAACTGAAATACGTGTCCGCCAGTTTCCAAGTCGAAACCTATAGAAAGTGGGTTGTTAAAGGGAGAGCCTGAAACACGGTTCCAATGCCAGCCATAGTCTAGGTTAAGACTCCATCGCTTGGCCAGCTTGTACCTCCCGCCCAATCCCATGATGAATTGTAGATTTTCTTGCTCGTCTACCTTGACCTGCTCGCCCATGTCGTCGGCCTCAAAGATGGAATAGGTTGTGTTCTCCTGAAGTAAGGTAGGCATCAATTGAAAAGATAGCTTGTTACTCATCTTACGTGAGATAAGGAGTTGGTGTGTAAACGCCAATCGATTACTAAACTCCAATTCGGTAAACACATCTTCATCCAATTCCGTATCGATGGCCATCACGTTATAGCCCACCACAGTAAAGGGAAAGCCTTCTTCTTTCTGACGCAATAGTCGATACTTTATATATCCATCGTACGTCTTGCGAAGCGAACTGCGCGAAAAGCCAACGTTAAAACCATCACTGATCCCATACACGAATTGCAACCTTGTGAATGCCTGGTCTAGACCAAAGAGGTCCTCAATGCCATTCTTCACCGAACCGAATCGGTGTGAGACGATAAAGTAGAAGTCCTTCTTGCCTGCAAGTTTTGTAGACTCGAAATTGACGATCTTTAATCCCTTGAAAGCTGCCTCGGCATATTGAGGTTCATCTTCGGTATCGATCTCATCCATAAGGTCATCTTGTGCAAATAGTAAACATGGAAAAAGGAAGAGAAGTAAAAATACGTTCCGCATGGTTAGGTATCGTTAAATAAAAAGAGAGGCCAAGCACAACAACTGATTACTGTTTGGCCTTTCTACAAGAATCAATGCAATCTATCTCTTTACAAATGCTTTGGTGTGTTGTGCTCCCTCAGCATTCAGAGAGAGCAGGTAGGCACCTGCCCGTAATTGTGCTACAGATATTGAATTGTTAGCAAAAGTGATCTGCTGGCGCAACAACTCAGCGCCTACATAGTTGTAAACAACGGCCTCGGCAGAAGCGACTCCCTGAGGCAAGTCTACCCTAAGCTGATCCACAGTAGGGTTTGGATACATTTGGAATTGGGCAATATCTACATCTCCAAGACCTAGCACATTAGCAGAAAGGCTTGTGGTCACTATCTGATCATTCGCAGAGCCATCGCCCATATTGCTGGCGGCATTGACCACTGCATAGAAACTAATGGTGCCTTCATCGGTAGCAGGAGCGGTCCAATTGGCATTCCAAGTGGTTTGGCTGTTACCTGTAAAGGTATGCGTAACATGAGTTCCACTATTGGCAGATTGCGTGTTGGTAGCATCTGTGATCACCCAAGTACCAGCTTTGCCATTGTCCGAATCTCTTTCAGCTGTCATTTGGAAACCATGTCTGCTAGTCGTAGAACTGGCTGTAAGTGTAATGGTATAGGTAGTTCCTGGGGTATATCCGCCACCTGGTATCGTTGTGCTCAGCATAGCAGTGGCATTGTAGTTTGCACCCGGTGCATGACAAAGGGTGCATGTAGAGCCTCCATCGCCGGGAGACCCACTCACGGCATTACCCGTGACTCCACTAGAAAATGAGGAGGCCACCAGCGCTATGGCTGGAAACATAAGTAAAATTGCATAAAACGTGTAATTCTTCTTCATAATGATGAGTTTTGATTTGGTTTATGATCTATTCAATAATATTTGTTTGATCTAGCTTAATGATCTCGAGCAATTCGTCATAGCCGATGCAACGTCCCTTGACCTTCAGTTTCGAGTTCAATGTCACTTCAGGCACTTCGGCATCAAAGGTCACATAGACGGCTTCGCTCAGGGTCATCCCCTTGCCATCGGTCTCGGTAACAATGCCTTCAACAGCGATGACCTTATTCAGATACTTGGACTCGGCATTACCCAAATCCTCCGAGAACTCTCTTACCATAGCAACGGCCTCTACTTCAAAAGTAGGTGCTTCAGCCTCGACGTCACGATGGTCTTTGTACAGGTAACTATATCCTAAAAACCCACCGGTCACAGCAACCAACACTATGAAAATCCATGACTTTCTCATATGGAATACACCTGTTTGTCTTTCTAAATTTAAAAGTAATTAATTAGAAATCATAATTATAGGGGGATTTTAACGGGTTTTGTTTGGCTTGATATTTGTATATTTATTCCTGAAGAATCAACCTTATGAAAAGAAAAAATTTGTCTATCGCAGCTGTATTATGTCTAACCCTGATCGTAAGTTGCACCAATGACACCATCGAAGAATTACTTCCCGTTGCAGAAGAAGTGGAAGTGGAAGAAGAGCCAGTCCCTATTTCGTATGCAACCGATGTGAAACCAATAATGGACAACAATTGCATTAGTTGTCACGGCGGGCAATTTCCACAAGCAGGCTTGCGGCTAGAAACCTATACGCAAGTACGCTTGGGTGTTGAGGATAGAGACGTCATTGGTCGAATGACCAATGTCAATGCTCCGATGCCACCAAGCGGCCTATTGATCCCAGAGTCTGCCTTTGCTGGCGTTGTTGTCCAATGGCAAGAAGATGGCTTTGTAGAAATGATCCCAGAATGAAGATCATGAAACGGATGATCCTTCTTTTGTTCCTAAGCCTACCTGCTGTCATTACAGCACAGAAGTATCTTACCAAAAGTGGCGAGATCACCTTTGAAGCCTCGGTACCTTCGTTTGAAGAGGTAAAAGCTACGAACCAGAATGTCACAGCAATTATCAACACTGAGAATGGTGAATTTGCAGCTTTGGCCCTGATGAAAGGGTTTCGATTCAAAGTCGCGCTGATGGAAGAACATTTCAACGAGAATTACGTAGAGTCTGAGTCCTACCCGAAAGCCAAGTTCAAAGGAACACTTGAAGATTTTGAGATGGATGGGCTTAGCAAGGGAAAGACCATGATCCTGAATGGCGAGATGACCCTTCATGGAAAAACCAAAAAGATCGCTCCCGAGGTTCAGCTAACACAAAACGGAGAAACCATCCTATTGGCTACAGAGTTTGTCTTGAAGCCAGAGGATTTCGACATCAAGATCCCAAAGATGGTCAGTAACAAGATTGCTGAAGAAGTCATCGTCAAGGTAGACTTCGAGATGAAAAAGAAATAAAAAAACCGCCAATCGGCGGCTTTTCTTCTTTACTTACTCAAATACATCTTCCTTCTAGAGTACAAGTTGTAGAAGTCGTCATCCTTCAAGCTATCGATGAACAAGATGCTTTCGCCTGTGCTCTTCATCTCTGGCCCAAGGTTCTTGTTCACATTCGGGAACTTGTTGAATGAGAACACAGGTTGTTTGATGGCGTAGCCTTCTAGATACGGGCTGAAATCAAAGTCTTTGATCTTCTTCGCTCCCAACATCACTTTGGTCGCATAGTTCACATACGGTTCGCCATAGGCCTTGGCAATGAATGGCACCGTACGCGAGGCTCTTGGATTCGCCTCGATGATGTATACCGTATCGTCTTTGATGGCAAATTGAATATTGATCAGCCCAACTGTGTTCAGGGCCAACGCGATCTTCTTTGTATGGTCTTTGATCTGCTGCATCACAAACTCGCCCAAGTTGAACGGTGGAAGTGTGGCGTTGGAATCTCCCGAGTGGATCCCACAAGGTTCGATATGCTCCATGATGCCGATGATCTTTACCTCTTCACCATCACAGATGGCATCGGCCTCTGCTTCGATGGCACCATCCAAATAGTGGTCCAACAGCAACTTGTTGTTTGGGATCTTACGAAGCAGATCGACCACATGCGCTTCAAGGTCCTCCTTGTTGATGACGATCTTCATCCCTTGACCTCCCAATACGTACGAAGGTCTAACCAGTAAAGGAAAGCCCAATTCATCGGCTAACTCCAGTGCTTCATCTGCGCTTTCCGCCGTACCAAATCTTGGATAAGGGATGTTGTTCTCTTTCAGTAGTGTAGAGAAATTCCCACGGTCTTCGGCCAAATCGAGCGACTCGAAGCTGGTGCCAATGATCTTGATACCATATTTTGATAGCTTTTCGGCCAACTTCAAAGCGGTCTGCCCA
>JANQRC010000035.1 GCA_028284745.1 Flavobacteriaceae bacterium | reverse complement strand
CATACTGAAGATCAAAGGTAAGACGATGTGTAGTGCCATCGAACTGTTTGTCTAGGTTAAGGGCATACTGTATGGTACGGTCATCTTCGCTTTCTGGGTCAAAACGGAATCCGGTGCTTTCTTCTCCTGAAACATTGCGTTGGAGGAAATTGTTTGTGGTCTCGTTGGCATTCTTGTTGTCTCTGAAGAATACAGAATTGGTGATCGAAGTGGTTTCGTTCACGTACCACTCTATGCCAAAGTTGGTGTTGAGCCCTTTTCGTAAGCGCTCAAGATCACGGTCTTCACTAATGAAATTGGCGGGATCACCTGTATCATCAAAAAAACGGGTCTCGTTCAATGAGTTGCCAGGACGTTCTCGGTAATTGTAACCCGTGTTGGTAAAAAAATTGATGGCTCTCGTACGATAGTTGAGGTTGCCATTAGCGCCTGCCGACCACGGATAGCCACCGTTGACGGTTAGTGCACCATTAAGGCCTTGCAATTTGCTTCGACGCAAGATGATGTTGATGATTCCACCAGAGCCTTCTGCATCATAACGGGCAGAAGGCGAAGTGATCACCTCGACCTTTTCGATGGACTCAGCAGGAAGTTGGCGCAATGCGTCGGTACTGTTCAGCCCAGTGATCGCTGAAGGTTTTCCGTTGATCAAAATACGTACGTCTTCGTTGCCTCGGAGCAGTACATTACCTTCTACATCGACCGAAACAGAGGGGACATTGTCTAAGACGTCGCTAACTGTACCACCACGAACGGTAAGGTCTTTGCCTACGTTATAGATGCGTTTGTCTAGCTTGATCTCGACCGTCGTGCGTTCGGCAATGACCTCGATACCTTCTAGCGTTTCTGCATTGATGGAAAGTTGAATGATGCCTAGTGAGAGGTCGCCTTTTATTTGCTGTGCCCTTAGCCTGTGGTCGTTGAACGAGATGTATTCGACTTTTATATCATAATTCCCCGGGAAGGTCTCTACAGAAAAATTGCCTTTAGCGTCCGTGATACCACCAGTGACCACAGCTTCTCGCCGAGTGTTCTGTAGGGTGATAGTGGCATATTCCAACGGCTGCTTTGTCTCTTGATCGATGACTTTGCCAGTAACTTTCACCTTTTTGACACTAGGTCTTTGGGCAATAGTGAATTGAGCAACTAAAACCGTGCAAATAAGACTTAAAAGTCTGATCGTAATTTTACTGGCAATCTTTGGCTGTAACGACAAGTTATTCAATAACCTTGACCTTTCTATATGTTTTTCTTCTGTTGTTTCTTTCTCTGGCAGCAAGTTCTTCAAAAGTCTCTAGTTGTTGTTTGTCTAAGAAGGAAGTTTGGAAACTGATGACCTCATGATGTGATGAGTTGTTAGAATCCGAAAGTTAGACTGAAATATGCGGTGTTGGTTTACTTCAGCAGGGTTAAATGTATGTTAAAATCAAATACCCAATCTTTTGTAGACACTTTCCTTATAGCTATCGCCAATAGGAATTCGAACATCGTCTATGACTACCTTGCTGCGTTGAATGGAATCTATCTTGTGCAGATTTACAATAAAGGAGCGATGTACTCTCAGGAAATTATGCAGTGGCAGCTTAGATTGCATGTCTTTGAAATTCATCAAGGTCAGGATAGGCTTGTTTGCTTGGGTGTGGATCTTCAAGTAATCCTTTAGACCTTGTATGTACTTGATGTCTTCAAGCTTTAGTTTTATGTTGTCATATTCTGATTTGACAAATACGAACTCTTCAACAGGTTTGCTATAGCCAGAGGCAGGGATGATGTTCTCTTGCCTTGTTTCGTTCTTCAAGAGAAAGAGCTCTTGTGCTCGATTGACGGCCTTGATGAATCTTGCGAAGGGGATGGGCTTCACCAAGTAGTCTACGGCATTCAACTCAAATCCTTCTAAGGCATATTGCGGATAAGCAGTTGTGAAAATGAACATGGGTTTCTGATCGATCGCCTTCGCAAGGTCGATGCCGTTTATCTGAGGCATTTCAATATCACAGAATACGAGGTCTATCTTCTCTTTGCACAAGACCTGCAAGGCCTCTACAGCGTTGGTAAAGACATTGACCACCTCTAATATCCCCAGGTCATCACAATATGACCTGATGATGTTTAGCGCCAATGGCTCATCGTCTATGATGATGCATTTCATTTTCATGTCAATACCAAATTTAGGCCTACATCGTATCTGCCGCGTGCTTTATCGATTGCCAATGTATGAGAGTTGGGATACAAAAGATCTAATCGATTTTTGATGTTGCTCAGGCCGATACCTGATTCGTGCTTATTGACCTTGTATGGTCCGATGATATTGCTTACGCGGAAGTTCAAACGATCTTCCTTGACATCTATTTTTATGTCTATGTCTGTGTTCCCTTTAAAATCCGTTCCGTACTTGAATGCATTTTCGATGAAAGAGATCAGCAACAGCGGATGGATCTTTTTTTTGTCGTAATTGCCTTTAATGATCAATGTCACATTTTCGCTGTTCGACAATCGTAACCGTTGAAGCGACACATAATTTTTTAAGTACTCGATCTCTTTCTGTAGAGGGACGGTTTCTTGATTTGCCTCATACAGCATGTATCTCATGAGTTCGGACAAAGTGATCACCGCCTCTGGGGCGTCGTTAGATCTATTTCTTACCAGCGAGTAGATGCTATTCAATGAGTTGAAGAGAAAATGTGGGTTAAGTTGTGTCTTGAGGAATTGAAGTTCGGTCTCGGTTCTCTGTACTTCCTTCTCTTTGACCATCTTGTCTCTCTTGTAGAGGTCAACGATCAGTCTGATGATTCCTCCGAGCAAATAGAAGGTCAAAGAGATGACCATCGGAACGAAATATTTGAAAGCCCTAAATGGTGGAAGGTCTTTTATATGCTCGAGACCTTCAGGGACTTTTAAACTGTTGAAATTGTCGAACAGACTTTGTTGTCCGTAGTTTACCATGAAGAGGAAAATGAAAGACAAGGCAGTGTACAATACAATTTTCTTTCTCAATAACAACTTTGGTGTAAGCAAGAGATAGTTCACATAAAAAATAAAGGGGATGACCAACAGGCGGAATGCAAACAATGGATAGAATTCGTTGAATTGTATGGCGGTCATTACCACCGGGAACGATAGTAAGATGAGCCATGCCCATACATGGATTCAGATCTCTTTTACTTTGACCGAAGTGTTCAAGAATTACTGATTGAAGGTTATTTTGGCAAGATATTCAGGTTTTCTAGTTCTTTAGCTGTCAAAGAAGGGGTTTTGCGTTCTTTTAACTTTTTGATTACCAGCCTTCCCGCTTTTTCAGCATCTCCCTTTTTGGTAAAGTAATGCAGCCCGCTAGCTGCTGGCACCCTTTCTTGCCTAATGATCAATTTTTTGCCTCGATAGATCTCATAGGCCCATTGTTGGCTTTGACCATTTTTTAGCAGGACCAATTCATAAGCGCTATTGCGGTCTGGTTGACTTCTTGCTATCATCACTATGGAAAGCAACATTACCAATGAACCTGTTATAACGGTAATCTTGATGATGCTTTTAAGAATGGTCTCTGCATGTGGGCTAGTCATCTTCATCCTCTTCTTCATTTGGGAAGAACTCTCGGTTGTCATCTAAGTACAAAGAACCACTTCTTCCTAATGAGACAAATGCTTGAGTTTCATTATAAATTGCGATGGCTCCTTCTCTGGTAAACCCTTCATAACCGGTCTTTTCCTCCCAGATATCTGTGCTAGGGTCGTATTCCCAAACCGAATTGGTCACGCCAGCCTCTGAAGAGCCACATGCAACATATCCCTTTCCTCCAATTGTAAAACCAACGGCATTGCTTCTAATGATACCATAGTCGTCGTCATCGTCAAGGTCTAGCAGGGGACTCCAACGCTCAGTATTCAGGTCGAACACCCAGAGATCGGTCTGCAGGATGCCATTAGAGACCCCAGTTCCTAGGTACAGTTTGTCATTTATGGTGAACGTCGTCGCGTCTCTTCTCTTATTGCCGCCAAAACCAACGAGCTCATCCCATGAATCGGTGTTGGGGGAGTACTTCCAGAAGTCTTTTTTATCATTGTCACCATCAAAGCCAGTACCAACATACCCACTAGTTGTTGAGTTGAATGCGACAGCTCCTCTTCTTGAAGTCCCTCTAAAATCGGCGATCGCTGCCCAGGTATTGGATGCAATATCGTATCCGAAGAAATCTCCCAACTCATTATCACCATCGAAACCAGTACCAATGTAGATCGTGTTATCAACTTCAAAGGTGACCGCGGCACTTCTGGCTGAGCCTTCAAAGTCAGCAAGCTGAAACCAAAAGTCGCCATCAATGTCATACGCCCAGAAATCGGCGAGGTAATCATCACCATCATAACCAGTACCCATGTAACCGATATTGTTCACTGTTATCGCCACGGCATTACTACGAGGCGTACCATCAAAGACGGAGCGCTCTACCCAATTTCCAAGGACTGTTGTGTCGTCGTCACTGGAACACGCAACGAGGGTGATCGCTAGGGCAAGCAATGTTAGACGCCTAAGTTTTAATTCGTCACAAATAGTTCGGATTTCCATATGCCTAATAGTTTTTCAATTCTTACCGCAAATGTATCCTTAGGCCATCAGGTCATAAAATACAATATACCAAGCTGTTGATCTGGCATTCGAATCCCTTGATTCTATCTACGAAATCAATGGAAGTGGATTCATCTCTTAAATCTTCTGTTATGTCTTTAAAAAGGATGAGTCGATCTACTATTCTTTTACAATACTGGAACTTCACCTTCATTTGAATGAAAATAAGAGAATGAAGCTCCTGAGAAGACTCCTGATATTTCTGGTCATTGCAATTGTTGGCTGCGAAGCTGAGAATGAGGCCAGCCCCTTTGATGCAGGTGAAGATTTCACCAACTCTAATGTAAGGGTTTTAAGCATAGACTCGCTGTCTGTTGTCATGACGACATTCAAGTTTGATAGTATAAGCACTTCTGATGCTGACAGGCTTTTGGTAGGGCAGTATGAAGATGAGTTTTTTGGAGCAACAAGGTCTTCGAGTTTTTTCGAAATGACTCCCGAGAGCTATGAGATCTCTGACGATGCTGAATTGGATAGTATTGGTCTGGTGCTTGGCTACGATAGGTATTACTATAACGATACAACACAACTCATGACAATTAACGTTCATAAGCTATCGGACGAAGTGCGTGCGGTCGATGGTGCCTTCTACAATACCAGCGAGATCGCGTTTGACCCTATGCCCATAGCTTCAATAACAGTGAGCCCTCGCCCTTCAGAAGATTCGTTGTACATATCCATACCTTCATACTATTTAGAAGATGTCTTTGAGAGCATTAGGGAAAATAACATCGATGACGACAACGATCTGCAGCAGGTACTGAAGGGGTTCACGCTTCAAGCCGCCGAGACCGATAATGCAGCAGTGATAGGTTTTTCGAAGGAAGCAACTAGTACTTATTTGCGATTCTTCTATTCGGTCTCTGATGATATCGATGACAATAACGGGTTCGATATCAGAATTAATACTGCCAATGTTACCTCCTTCAACAATATAAGCAGTTTGCCAAATGCCAGCGGGTTAGATCTTCTGATCGATCAAGAAGTGAATCTGCCATCTGTCGAATCTGATGATAGGGCCTACATGCAATCTGGGGTAGGTATAGCAACCAGAATACAGTTTCCATCGGTCAAGGACCTGCTTGACATTCCGGGTGATGGAACCATTCTCAGCGCAACATTACGAGTTCAGCCTACGGATGTTAGAAGAGAATTGCTCCCGATCCGAGATTCTATCAATGTTGCAATAGTTGACCAGAACAATGAGGTGGCAAGAGTATTGGAAAACGGGCTAGGACAAGTATATGCACTGTTAGATGAAGAAGAGGAAGAGTTTGGCGGCGCTTTTTATGATATTTCTGTAGGGACCTATTTGGAACAAAAGATAAACGAGACAGTATCTGTAGATGATGCGATCGTGATCTTTGGAAGAGAGTACAACAAGACTGTAGACAGGACCATCCTTAGAGGTGAAAAAAATGAAGAATATCCGGCTACGCTAATAGTTACTTACGCCGCCTATGAATAAAGCACGGTTTCTTTTGATCATTATAGCGTCATTTCTTATGATGAATGGAATGCATTCACAAGGAGAGAACCTGACCAGTTCCCCATATTCTTTGTTCGGGTTAGGAACCAGGAATACGCTAGGAACGGGTGGTTTGAATGGTATGGGCGGAGCAGGCATTGCCAGGAGAGAGGCTTTTGAGATCAATCTGTTCAACCCGGCCTCTCTTGCGGGTCTTTCCGAAAAGGTATTCCTCTTCGACATTGGTGTCGCTTCAGAGATCAATGCGCTGTCTAACAGTTTGAACCGCGAGAATACTACAAATCTCAATTTCTCCAGTTTGGCTTTGGCCTTCAAAGATTCTGGCAGGTCGGGGTTTGGCTTGAGCCTGATGCCTGAGACCAAGGTAGGCTACTTTTTAACAGGGGTCGAGACCAATGTAGAAGGAAGCTCTGAAGTTTTCACCAGTGATATATTTGGCACAGGTGGTATCAGCCAGCTTCGTTTAGGATATGCCTATAAGTTCTCAGATAGGATTCAAGTAGGGCTCTACGGAGCTTATTACTTCGGGAAGATCTCAGAAGAAGAGGCAATAGAGCTAGATGATAGCGCGCTTAGCTTTGTTGACGAGAATTTCTATGACGGTGCACGATTAGGGTTCGGGCTGCTGTATGATGTGCATGAAAAAGTTCGCTTGGGAGCTACCATTGACTCACCAACTACCTTGAATGCCACAAGAGATAGAAGAGTGGACAAAACCTTAGAGCTTCTACCGGTTGAAGTTGAGGATGAGACCAATGCTGCTATCGACGATTTTAAATTGCCGCTTCAAGTGGGTCTGGGGCTTAATATCGAATTGAAGGAAAACCTATCCCTAAACCTAGACTATAGACTGAACAAATGGGGAAGCACCGACCAAAGTGATGACATTGGTGTGTTCATTCACCAAAGCATTGTGGCAATAGGAGGTGAGTACATCCCCAAGCGAACAGGCCTGAAGTTTTGGGAACGGGTGAGTTATAGGGCTGGTGTCAACTATGACAAGGGTTATCTAGAAGTGAGAGACCAGGCTATCGATAACTTGGGGTTTACTCTAGGTTTTGGATTGCCGTTCAAAAGAGGGGTGTCTAGTCTCAATATCTCATACACCTATGGTGATCGCGGCAGTGTGGGGAATATACTTATACAAGAAAGATTTCATATGCTAACGGCGAACATCAGCTTGGGCGACCGTTGGTTTGTCAGGAAGAAGTATGATTAAAGGATGCCTTCTATGTTTTCTTTAGGCCTGCCGATCACTGCTTTTTCACCGTTCACAACAATAGGTCTTTCTATGAGTTTGGGGTGAAGGACCATCGCTTTGACCACTTCACTTTCAGTTAGTGCCTTACCTCGATATTGCTCCTTCCATATGGATTCGCCCTTTCTGACCAATTGCTCTGCAGAGATGCCCAAAAGCTTTATGAGCGTAGTTAGCTCTTCTTCCGAAAGCGTGTCGTCCAGATATTTTATGATTTCAAATTCTTGTCCGGATGCCTCAAGCAATTCCAGGCCTTCTCTAGACTTTCTGCATCTTGGATTATGGTATATCTTGATCATAGTTATAGATGAATATTATAACCACCAAGGGCTTTGGTCAACTGATGTGCATCTTTAAAATGGATACCATTGATACCTTGGTCTCTTGCAGCTTCAACATTTCTTAAGTTGTCATCGATGAAGATGGCACTTTGCGCTTCAATATGGAAGCGGTTCAATGTGGTTTGGTAGATCTCTGGGTATGGCTTTCGGGTTTTTTCCTCTCCCGAAACTACAATGCCTTCAAACCAATGCAGAAAATCAAATCGCTGCAGTGCAATGGGGAAGGTCTCGTGACTCCAATTGGTGAGTGCCACGGTCTTGTACGCCTTACGATTGATCAACGTTTCTAGAACCGATACGGTTTCTTTGATAGGGCCACCCAACATTTCTTCCCACCTGCCATAGTACATCCTGATCAATTTTTCATGCTCAGGAAAAAGAGCAACTCGATCTTCTGTAGCTTGCTGCAAAGGATACCCAGCATCTTGGTTTTCATTCCATTCAAAGGTGCAAATGGTATCAAAGAACCATTGCATTTGCTCCCTATCGCCATTAAACTCATCCAGATAGACATATTCTGGACTCCAGTCTATAAGTACACCACCCAGGTCAAATATGATCGTGTTGATATCTTTCATCTTAGTCCTGTTTTTGCCCCATCATCATCAAATAGGCCTTTAAAAAGCTGTTGATGTCACCATCCATGACCGCATCCACATTTCCGGTCTCGTATGCCGTGCGCACATCCTTCACTAACTTGTAGGGGTGCATCACATAGTTGCGTATCTGGGACCCCCATTCGATCTTCATCTTGCCGGCTTCGATCTCTTGGCGTGCTTCCATGCGTTTGCGCAATTCGATCTCATAGAGTTGGGATTTCAGCATCTGCATGGCGGTGGCCCTATTGTCATGCTGAGAGCGCGAATCTGAACACGAGATCTGTATGCCTGTAGGCTTGTGCCATAGTTGCACCTTGGTCTCCACCTTGTTCACATTTTGCCCACCAGCACCACTAGAACGTGCCGTAGTGATCTCGATATCGGCGGGATTGATGGCTATTTCGATGGAATCATCTACCATTGGGTAGACGTAGACCGAAGCAAAGGAAGTATGGCGTTTGGCATTGCTGTCGAAAGGAGAGATGCGCACCAAGCGATGCACACCGTTTTCACCTTTCAGCCATCCAAAGGCATATCCGCCCTCGAACTCTAGCGTCACGGTCTTTATGCCTGCTACGTCGCCTTCTTGATAATTCAGCTCTTTGATCTTGTAGCCGTTCTTCTCGCCCCACATCAAATACATGCGCATCAGCATGCTGGCCCAGTCGCAACTTTCTGTTCCACCGGCACCTGCAGTGATCTGCAACACAGCGCTCATATCGTCGCCTTCGTCCGAGAGCATGTTTCGGAATTCTAAGTCTTCGATAAGGCTTATGGCCTTATGATACGAAATCTCTACATCTTCTTGCGAAGCTTCTCCTTCTTTGTAAAATTCAAGAAGCACTTCTAAGTCGCCAACCAGTGTTTCGGAAGCATTGTGGTCATTCACCCACTTCTTCATGGCTCGAAGATGCTTCATGACCTTTTCGGCTTCTTTGGGGTCGTTCCAAAAGCTGGGGTCGAAGGTCTTTTCTTCTTCGTTCGAAATTTCTATGAGTTTCTGATCGATGTCAAAGATACCTCCTTAACGCACCAAGGCGTTCTTGAAGGTCGCGTACCTGTTCGGTAGTCACCATATTCATGTAAGTTTCAGGCAAAAATACACTATACACCATTGGAAGAAAACTATTTTGCTAAATTTGTGATTCTTCAAAAGCCAACCACAACTCCATGAGAAAGACCATACTACTGCTTGTCTCTTTCCTTGTTTTTCAAGGGATTCATTCACAAGACATTACCACAAAAAGAGGCTTGAGACCCTATAAGGGGTATTTCAATTTCTTTTACGACGAGAGTGAGGACAGGGTTTATTTAGAAGTTGATAAACTTGACCAAGAGTTCTTGTACGTAAATTCCTTGAGCAGTGGAGTAGGTAGCAACGACATTGGTTTGGACCGTGGACAGTTAGGAGGTGAGCAAGTGGTATATTTTCAGAAAGCTGGCAACAAGCTGCTGTTGGTGCAACCAAACCTAGAATATCGCGCACTTACTGATAATGCATTAGAAAAGCGTTCTGTAGAACAGGCATTTGCCAAGTCCGTGTTGTTTGGATTTCCTATCAAGGAGAAAAAAGGTAAAAGCTTGTTTATAGACTTCACCCCGTTTTTAATGCAGGACTCGCATGGTGTGGCAAAGCGATTAAAAGATCAGGGTCAAGGTTCCTATGCCCTCGACACCTCGCGAAGCGCTATTGCGTTGGCACGTACCAAAGCATTTCCTGAGAACTCAGAATTTGAGGCATTGCTCACATTTACTGGCGAAGCAAAAGGTGATGAGATTAGATCGGTAGCGCCTAATGCTTCGGCAGTAACGGTGGTACAACATCATTCTTTTATAAAGCTGCCTGACGATGGTTTTGAAATGCGCAAATACGATTCACGAAGTGGTTCATGGCAGATGAGCTATCTCGATTATGCCACGCCTGTGCAGGAATCTATCGTAAAGCGTTTCATCACCAGGCATGGCTTACAGAAAAAAGACCCTAATGCTTTGGTGAGTGAAGCTGTTGAGCCCATTGTGTATTACTTGGACAACGGCACACCCGAACCCGTGCGTTCTGCATTGCTAGAAGGTGGTCGTTGGTGGAATCAGGCTTTTGAAGCCATTGGCTACAAAAATGCTTTTCAGGTGAAGATATTGCCTGACGACGCAGACCCTATGGACGTTCGTTACAACGTGATCCAATGGGTGCATCGCTCCACAAGAGGTTGGAGCTATGGTGGAAGCGTCACCGACCCACGCACTGGCGAGATCATCAAAGGGCACGTAAGTTTGGGTAGCTTGCGCATCCGACAAGACTTCATGATCGCTCAAGCTCTGATGAACCGCCCCTTTGCAGACAGTGATGACAATTACCAACCAATGCTTGATCTGGCCTTGGCACGGATCAGGCAGTTATCTGCACACGAAATAGGGCATACTTTAGGCTTTGCGCACAACTTTGCGGCTAGTACCAATGACCGGGCTTCGGTGATGGACTATCCGCACCCACAATTCAACATCAAAGAAGGAAACATCGACTTTACCAATGCCTATGCTACGGGAATAGGAGATTGGGATAAAGTTTCGGTGGCGTATGCCTATTCCGATTTTCCAGAGGGCACTGACGAAGAGACCGCACTATTGAAGATCTTAGAGGATGCTCAAAACAAAGGGCTTCGCTATATCACGGACCAAGATGCGCGTCCAAGGGGTGGGGCCCATGCGTATGCACACCTATGGGACAATGCAAAAGATGCTGCACAAGAGCTGAATAAGGTGCTAGCGATCCGCAAGTTGGCCATTCAGAATTTTTCTGAAGATAACATCAAGACCTACGAACCCTACACGGTGCTTGAGGATGTTTTTGTCCCTCTGTATTTCTTCCACAGATATCAAACTGAGGCAGCTGCAAAATTGATTGGAGGGCTCGATTATAATTATGCCCTGAAAGACGATGGGCAACCCCTATTTTCTGAGGTTTCTAGGGGGCAACAACTTTCTGCATTGGAGGCGGTCCTAGAAACACTTTCGGCTGAGACATTGGCAATTCCAGAAGATAAGTTGAAGCTGTTTCCGCCAAGGGCATTTGGTTTTCCGCGAACTCGAGAATCCTTCAAGGGAAACATGGGTGTGGCTTTTGATGCATTGAGCGTAGCTGAGACTGCCTCTGCGTTCACATTATCCTTATTACTTCATCCTGAGCGCGCGAACAGGCTCGTTCAACAAAAGGCATTGGATAGCGAACAATTAGGCCTCGAAGAAGTAATTAGAAAAGTGCTGGACGAGACGCTAAGATCGAATTGGGAAAAAGGGTATCAAGGCGAACTGCAAAAGATCGTCAACTGGCAGGTCTTGTATGGTTTGATGCGTTTGGCAGGGAACAAGCAAAGCCTTTCGCAAGTAACGGAGGTCGTCATGTTCGAGATGATGCGGTTAAAGACCTTCCTGGAAGGAAAGCGCATAGATCCCACGGCAATTTTGATGAAGAAGGAGATCGAAGGTTTCTTAGGCAACCCTCGGGGCTATGAAAAGGAGCTGAAGACACCGAAGATCCCTGATGGGTCACCCATAGGAAGCGACGTCTGCAACCATCTTTCACATGACTGAGAAGATCATCATTACGGGCTGTACCTGCGCTGGGAAGATCACCTTGGGCAAGAAGATCGCCAAGATGCTTTCGCTTCCGCAGATAGACTTGGACGAATATCGCTACCCTCAAAGAGACAGCTAATTACTTAGAACGATTACAGATATGCAAATAAATTTGATCAGTGATACCGTTACCAAACCATCTGAAGGCATGTTACAGGCCATGATGAATGCACAGGTGGGGGATGATGTATTCAAGGCCGACCCAACAGTGAATCGATTAGAAGAGCGCGTCGCTGGGTTATTTGGGATGGACAGGGCCTTGTTCTTTCCTTCGGGAACCATGGCCAACCAGTGTGCGATAAAGGCACATACACAACCTGGAGACCAACTGGTCTGTGATAAATATGCCCATGTTTACAATTACGAAGGTGGCGGCGTGGCCTTTAATAGTGGAGTGACGTGTTCGCTTGTCGATGGCCATCGGGGTATGATCACGGCCGAACAGGTGAAGGCTGCAATGAATCCTTACGACTTTTACCACAGCCCAAAGAGCGCATTGGTGTGTTTGGAGAACACGACCAATAAAGGGGGTGGTGCTTGTTGGGATGTTGAGGAAATGAAGCAGATTCGTGGGGTTTGCGATGAAAATGGACTTGGCTTTCATTTAGATGGAGCTCGATTGTGGAACGCCCTGATAGCAAAAGACGAATCACCCAGGCTATATGGTGAATTGTTCGATACGATATCTGTCTGTTTCAGCAAAGGTCTTGGTTGCCCTGTAGGATCTGTCCTGGTAGGGAAAGATGCACTTATCGAAAAAGCATTTCGGATACGTAAGGTACTAGGTGGCGGTATGCGTCAGTCAGGGTACTTGGCGGCGGCTTGTCTGTATGCGTTAGAGAACAACGTCACTCGGCTTGAAGAAGATCATACGAAGGCCAAAGAAATTGCAAAGGTCTTGGATGGTCTGGATTTTGTCAGTAATGTAGAGCCTGTTGAGACCAACATCATCATCTTCAACTTAGACCAAACCGTGAGCGATGAGGTCTTTCTGGAAGCACTGAAGCAAAAAGGAGTGTCTATCATTGGAATGGGACAAGGGAAGTTACGAATGGTCACGCATATGGACTACACTACTGATATGCACTTGCACTTGATGGAAATCCTCAAGAAGTTCGACATAAAAAAAGCATCCTGATCAGGATGCCTTAGTTCTTTTTGTCAGCGATAACTTGCCTAGGCTTCTCTTTCTTTCAGTTCTGCACCAGGTGCATTTTTCTTAACAGAATCGATGCCATTTTCCATACCAGCTTCTGAGGCATACATTTGGCTTGTGCCTATAATTTGCCCATTGCCAGCTTTAAGGGTAAAGTGGAACTTGCCGTTAGCAGCGGTTTTTCTTTCGAATTTACTATCATCGGCACAATTTTTCATAACAGACTCAACACCATTCTTAGCGCCAGACATATCTGCATAGCCTTGGCTAGAAAGGATTACTTGACCATTTCCAGCTTTTAGATTAAAGTAGTACTTGCCACTTTTCTCGCTTTGGAATACTTCGAACATAGTTTAAAAAGATTTTAGATTACGGTTGCTAAATATATGAAAATAGTGACTGAATTTTTTGAGAATCAAGTCAATTTTTTTGACAGAAAAGCACTTTGTCGATAAAAATCCCTCTTTATCGATAATTGACAGTATGATAACACGGCGGGTGCGCTTCGGAAAAATATCAACATAACTCTTTGACTTATAAATGATTAACTAGAAATACCCACAATTGATACCATGAAGAAACTCTTCTCTTCTTTGATTGCGGTCTATTGTTTGAAGCGATCCAATCCAGGGATATTGGGCATCCCTTCTTTGGCAACGGCTGCAAGTTCGGCCTCATTGACCTTGGTGGCTTCTTCGATCGCTTTGTTCAAGGTAAGTACAAGGTGATCTTCTAACTGCTCTTTCTCTTTTAACAATGCATCGTCGATCGAAATGTCTTTTAATCTTCTGTTCGCGCTGATCGTAACACTCAACAGACCATCGGCACCCTTTTCATCTAACCAAACGGTATCCAGTCTCTTTTTGGTCTCTTCGACCTTTTGCTGGGCTTCTCTCAATTTGCCCATCATTCCCATCATGTCTCCAAACATTTGTATAGAATTTAAGAATTATCGTCTGCTAAATTACTAATTTGCGTCACTTTTATGATCCTATCAACCTATGAAAAAAAGCATTCTCATGTCAGTACTGACTCTTATTTTTGTGAGTTCTTGTAAGGAAGTAGACAAAAAGAAATCCCAAATACATATGAGGGCACCTATTGCTGAAAAGATTCCAACGACGTTACAGAAACACGGCCATGAGCGTATAGACAACTATTATTGGCTTAACGATAGAGAAGACCCCAACGTCATCGCATATCTAGAGCGTGAGAACGCCTACAACGACAGTTTGATGGCACATACCAAAGGTCTTCAAGAAGCACTTTTTGAAGAGATGAAGTCTCGCATCAAAGAGGACGATAATTCTGTTCCTTACTTCTACAATGGCTATTGGTATACTACGCGCTTCGAGAAAGGCAAAGAATATCCGATATATACGCGAAAGAAGGGTGATCTGGAAGCCGAAGAAGAAATTCTTTTTGACTGTAACGAGCTGGCTAAAGGCCATAGCTATTTTAGACTGGTTGGGATAAATGTGAGCCCAGACAACAAATTAGCTGCCTTTGGCGTAGATACGGTATCTCGCAGGCAGTATACCATCCAGGTGAAGAATTTGGCCACGGGAGAGCTATTGCCAGAAAAGATAGAGAACACCACGGGCGGCTCTACATGGGCCAATGACAACACAACGCTTTTCTACAATAGAAAAGACCCCGTAACGCTTCGTTCCGAAAAGATCATGAAGCATAAGCTCGGCACTGAGGCCACCAATGATCAGCTGGTGTATGAGGAACAAGACGAAACATTCAATACGTACGTATACAAGACAAAGACCAAGGAATATCTGGTGATCGCGTCGATAAGCACTCTTACTAGCGAGTTTAGGATATTGAAGGCCAACGACCCAGATGGCAGGTTCAAGGTGTTTCACCCGAGAACACGTGGACTAGAGTATAGCATTGCACACTATAACGGTGACTTTTACATCATCACAAATGCAGATGGTGCCACGAACTTCAAGTTGATGAGAACCCCCGAGACTGCAACTGCCAGAGAAAACTGGCAAGAGGTCATCGCACATCGTGAGGATGTATTGCTAGAAGATGTAGACATTTTTAAAGAGTATCTGGTAGTTAGTGAACGCTTTAACGGTCTCAACCGGGTTCATGTGAAACGTTGGGATGGTACGGATGCCTACTACCTTCCTTTCGAGAGTGAGACCTACACGGCTTACCCAACAACTAACTTAGATTTTGATACCAACACCTTACGCTATCGTTACAATGCACTTACCACACCTTCTTCTGTGATAGATTTCAATATGAAGACCAAAACGAAGGAAGTGAAAAAAGAGCAAGAAGTACTCGGTGGTAAATTCGACAAAGAGAACTACACTTCAGAGAGGATCTGGGCGACCGCAGCTGATGGCACAAAGGTGCCGATCTCACTGGTTTACAAGAAGGGTGTCGAAAAAGATGGGAGTAATCCATTGTTGCAATACGCCTATGGTTCCTATGGAAATACACTAGACCCATACTTCTCGTCCATTCGCCTGAGTTTGCTGGACAGAGGCTTCATCTATGCCATCGCCCATGTTCGTGGCGGACAATACCTTGGGCGTCGATGGTATGAAGACGGCAAGATGTTCAACAAAAAGAACACCTTCACAGATTTTATAGATTGTTCCAAGTTTCTGATAGCGCAGAAGTACACATCTTCAGAACATCTCTATGCCATGGGCGGATCCGCAGGTGGTTTGCTCATGGGTGCAGTGGTGAATACGGCTCCAGATCTTTACAATGGCGTTGTGGCTGCTGTTCCGTTTGTAGATGTAGTGACCACCATGCTAGATGATAGCATTCCTTTGACAACGGGCGAATACGATGAGTGGGGCAATCCCAACAACAAAGATTCTTATGAATATATGCTGTCGTATTCACCCTATGACCAAGTAAGGGCACAAAACTATCCCAATATGCTGGTCACCACTGGCCTGCATGACAGTCAAGTACAGTATTGGGAGCCTGCAAAGTGGGTCGCCAAGCTTCGCGAGAAGAAGACAGATGACAATACGTTGTTACTACACACCAATATGGACGCCGGACATGGCGGTGCTTCTGGGCGTTTTGCTGCACTGAAAGAGGTTGCAGAAGAATACGCCTTTCTATTTGATCTAGAGGGAATTACCGAGTAGTCAAAAAAAATAGTTAAATTTGCCCGATTTCAATAAAAACAGAAATCAAGCGTTTGCATACTACCTAACCCAACTATAGTATGAAGCAACATATTAATGCTTGTAACAATGTTTTAGAGCTCATAGGGAATACTCCACTGATAAAGCTCAACAGCATTGTAAATGGCCTTCCTGGTAATTACTATGCCAAGTTCGAGGCGTTCAACCCTGGTCACTCTTCCAAAGACCGCATTGCACTATACATCATAGAGCAGGCTGAGAGGAAGGGCATCGTCAAGCCAGGAGACACGATCATTGAGACCACATCGGGTAACACTGGTTTTAGCTTGGCCATGGTAAGTGTCATAAAAGGATATGATTGTATTCTCGCAGTAAGTTCTAAATCATCAAAAGATAAGATAGACATGCTACGTGCCATGGGCGCCAAAGTATATGTTTGCCCTGCGCATGTCAGTGCAGATGACCCTCGTTCTTATTATCAAGTAGCAAGGCGACTTCATGAAGAAATGAAAGGCTCTGTGTACATCAACCAATACTTCAATGAGTTGAATACCGAAGCCCATTACCATTCAACAGGCCCTGAGATCTGGAACAATACCAATGGGAACCTTACACACTTTATAGCTTGTAGTGGTACAGGCGGAACCATTTCGGGTACTGCCAAATATCTGAAGGATCAGGATGCTGACATAAAGGTGATCGGTGTGGATGCTTATGGCTCTGTGTTGAAAAAGTATCATGAAACGCGTGAGTTCGACGAAAAGGAGATCTATCCTTATCGCATAGAAGGTCTCGGAAAGAATTTGATTCCCACGGCCACTGATTTTGATGTGATCGACAAGTTTGAAAAAGTAGGCGACGAGGACAGCGCGCACATGGCCAGAGAGATCTCAAAGACCGAAGGCATGTTTGTAGGCTACACAAGTGGTGCAGTGATGCAAGCGGTACGCCAATTGGCAGAAGAAGGAGAGTTTGATGAGCACAGTAATGTTGTGATGATATTTCCAGACCATGGTTCACGCTACATGAGCAAGATCTATAGCCACGAGTGGATGCGCGACCAAGGATTCTTCGATAGTGTCTACCAAGAAGAGGAGCAACACATCGAATACGTTAGATAAGAATCATTTCGATATACAGACAAGGGAAGGCGGTGCTTTCCCTTTCTTTTTTAATTCAGACCAAATGAAGAGCGTACTTATAACAGGAGTTTCCTCAGGTATTGGCTTTGCCACGGCACAGTCGTTTTTGACGAATGGTTATCGCGTCTTTGGAAGCGTTAGGAGCGAAGCAGATGCTCAAAAGGTTAGTGGCCAGCTAGGCGAGCACTTCCAAGCGCTGATCTTTGATATTACCGATGAGATGGCCGTACAAAAAGCAAAGCGATCTCTTGAAACAGCGTTAAACGGTGAAGGCCTTGCATGTCTTGTGAACAATGCTGGCGTGTCCATCAATGGGCCATTGGCGTATGTGGACCTTGATAAAGTAGACTTTCAGATCAAAGTGAATGTTATAGGATTGCTTCGTGTAACGCAGATATTTCTACCACTTTTGGGCTTCAATACAGCGCATGCACCCGGAAAGATCATCAACATCAGTTCGGGATCGGGAAGGGTTACAAGACCTTTCATGGGGCCTTATTCTGCTTCAAAGCATGCTGTGGAAGCCATTTCTGATGGGCTTCGTAGGGAGTTGATGGACTTCGGCATCGATGTAGTGATCATAGAGCCAGGCCCTATTCGGTCCGAGATATGGACAAAGGCGCGCGAAACCGAGAATGAATATCGTGGTACGCCCTATGAGAAGATCTACGACAATATGAACAAGGCCGTAGACGGTATGGAAGGTATTGCCATTCCTGCAAAAGAAGTAGGCGACCTGATCGTAAAGGCCTTAGAGAAGAAAAGCCCCAAGACACGCTATCTGATCGCCCCAAAAAGATGGCTTTTCTGGCTGGCAATCAACGTGTTCCCGGATCGTTTTCTAGATAAGATGTTCAAGAAGCAGACCGATAAACTCAACCAATAGCTGCCTTCCTTTCAGTGATTTTTTTAAAAGAATGAAAAAAAAGCAGGCTTTTTCAGCTTTTCTTGTGTTATTTTCAATAATCACCAAGTTCTATGATGGCTAGGCAAAAATAATTACTTTTGCCTGCTGAGATTCAGGTCCTAACGAAAGGCCTCGTCGCTACTAAATTATCCCACTCAATGAAAGATCTTTTTGACAGAATCATCGCTAACAAAGGCCCGTTGGGAAAATGGGCTTCCCAAGCAGAAGGATACTTTGTATTCCCAGAGCTTGAGGGACCTATCGGAAACCGTATGAAATTCAACGGTAAGGAGGTCATCACGTGGAGTATCAACGATTACCTTGGTCTAGGGAACTTGCCGGAGATCAAGAAAGTAGATGCTGCCGCTGCTGCCGAGCACGGTGCTGCTTACCCTATGGGAGCTCGTATGATGTCTGGGCACACCAAATTGCATGAGCAGTTACAGAATGAGTTGGCTGATTTTGTTAGCAAAGAAGCTTCTTACTTGTTGAACTTTGGGTACCAAGGTGTGGTATCGATCATTGATGCTCTGGTCTCTAAAGACGATGTGATCGTGTACGATGTAGATTCTCATGCCTGTATCATCGACGGCGTACGTCTTCACTTAGGGAAACGTTTCACCTACAAGCACAATGATGTAGCAAGTTTAGAGAAGAATCTAGAAAGAGCTACCAAAGTGGCTGAACAGAATGGTGGAGGTATCTTGGTGATCTCTGAAGGTGTTTTTGGCATGCGTGGTGAGCAAGGGAAATTGAAGGAGATCGTTGCCCTGAAAGAGAAATTCAACTTCAGGTTGATGGTAGACGATGCACACGGTTTCGGAACGCTTGGCAAGACAGGTGCCGGGGCAGGCGAGGAGCAGGACGTACAAGATGATATCGATGTGTACTTCGCCACGTTCGCAAAGTCTATGGCGGGTATTGGAGCATTTGTTGCCGGTGACAAGGAGATCATCGACTACTTGAAATACAACATGCGTTCGCAGATGTTTGCCAAGTCGCTACCGATGATCTATGTGAAAGGTGCATTGAAGCGTTTGGACATGATCCGTACCATGCCAGAGTTGAAGGCAAAACTATGGGAAAACGTAAATGCATTGCAGAACGGATTGCGTCAACGCGGGTTCGATATTGGTACTACGCAGAGCTGTGTAACGCCTGTATACCTCAAAGGAAGCATCCCGGAAGCGATGGCCTTGGTAAAGGACCTACGTGAAAACTATGGGATCTTCTGTTCGATCGTGGTATATCCTGTGATCCCTAAGGGATTGATCTTGTTGCGTTTGATCCCAACAGCATCACACACGCTACAAGATGTACAAGAGACGTTAGATGCGTTCTCTGCGATCAGAGACCGACTAGAGAACGGCACCTACAAAAGACTCTCGCAAGCGGTTGCAGCTGCGATGGGCGAGTAGTAGAGTAGCCTAAGAAAATATAGCATCTAGATATAGAAGAACGCCTTGATGGCGGTTTTTTTGTGGGTAGTTATTAGTGCATTATTTTTTTACAATTTCCCCAGGTCGATCAAAAACCCTTTTCTTCCATTTGAGTCGTAGATATATTTGCCAGAGAAACCTCACCTAGATTTTTTCAATGACAACTAAAAATAGGAAGAAGTGTTGGTTGTAGTCTACAACTTGAATATCTAGATAGCCTTCCTAAACGTCTGCCTACGCTTGTGCAATTGGTGGTCATAGTTCTTCCACAGGGCTTGTATGGCCTTGTTCTCAGCGAGTTCAGGATTGGTCTCTACCTTAACGATACCATGGCGATTAAAGGTGTCGTTCATGGCCTTAAAGATAATTGCGGTAACGCCCTTGCTCTGATAGTCGGGGTGAATACCGATCAGGTAGAAGGAAGCGGTATCGTTCTTCTTTTGTGCCCGCAATAGATGCAGAAAACCAAAGGGAAACATCTTGCCTTTCATCTTCTTGAGTGCTTTGGAGAAGGAAGGCATGGTAATGGCAAAGGCGATCAACTTGCCATCGGCATCGACCACGCCATTGATAAAATCTGGATGGATGTAGCGGATGTACTTCTCTTTATAATGATCTATCTGATACTGTTGAATGGGCACAAAGGTCTGTAGGGTACTGTAGGTCTCGTTAAGCAGTGCGAACATCTCGTCTACATAGGGGATGATATCTTTGGCAGATTTGAATTTCAGGAGTTGTAGCTTGTAGCGCTGCATCACGATCTTCGAGAATTTCTCTACCTTGTCTACAGGGCCATCGGGTATCTGGATCTTATATTCTACCCATTCGGCCGCCTTTTCGTAACCAAGTTGTTCAAAATGTTGTGCATAATAAGGGTGGTTGTACCAGGTGACCATGGTGTTGAGCTGGTCAAAACCATGGGTGAGCAGCCCGGCTTTGTCAAGGTTCGAGAAGCCCACGGGACCTTCAATGCTTTGTAGTTGGTGTTTCCTGCCAAAGGCGATCACCTTGTCTAGCAGGGCTTTGGTGACTTCAATGTCATCGATCACATCAAACCATCCAAATCGTACCTTTTGCTTTTGCTGTTCGTTGACCTCTACCCAATTGATAATGGCAGCAATGCGACCCACGATGGCATCTCCTTTATAGGCCAAGAAATAATGGGCGTCTGCATTCTTAAAGACAGGATTTCTGTCCTCGTCCATGCTTTCTAGCTCTTCTTTAATGATAGGAGGTACCCAGTGCGGGCATTCTCTGTATAAATTGAAAGGAAAGGTAACGAATTGTCTAAGCTGCTTCGGGGTCTTGGCTTCTTGTACGTCGATCATCTATCGGTTCTCATTAAAATCGTCAAGCACATCTTGCTCACGTTTTTTGTTCTTTTTTTTCTTCTTTTCCTTCTTTTTCTCTTCTTTCTTCAGCTTTTTCTCGATCTTTCTAAGCTCTTTTTCTTCTTTACGAAGTTCTTTCTCCATTCTCCTGAGCTCCTTCTCTTCTTCTTCGAGTCTCATCTCTTCTTTGATCTCCTCATTGACACGGTCTCTCCAACTACCATCATCCTCTTCGATGGTCTCTCTAAAGTTATTCCTGACCTTAGACCTTCCGGAGGTACCTTCCTGATCGACACCCTCATCGGTTTGTTGCCCATCACCTGAATTGTCAACATCTTCAACAAACTCGTCTAATGCCCTTTGCTCACGGTCTTTTTTGTTCTTCTTCTTTCTTTTCTTTTCTCTACGCTCTAGCTTGCGCTCTTTTTTTATGGAATTTCGTTTTTTGGTCTCTTTGGCGTAGGCATCCTTCTTCAATTTCTTCTTATACCGCTCAAAAGACATGGCATCATCATCGGTATGATTGCCTATGCGGTATGACACCCCAATATTACCAAAAATTCTTGAAGGGGTACTTTTGATATTTCCACCGAGAGTGGCCTCAAACTGTAGATCCTTAGAGAATAGGTAAGCGGCACCGCCTCTAAATAGCTGATCTGCATAGACATCGCTGTCGATTGTTTGGCTTTCTAGGAAGAAACTCCAATCGTCATTATAGTTATGCGTCACTGTTGCGATAAACCCTAGTTCGGGGAAGTCGGTTGCGATACGGTTATACGAAATGTTGGTGGTGATCACCCAATCTCTATGTGGATGCGATTGTGTCGCCAATGCCACGCGCGGACTAAAAGTGGGTTCGTCGGAAGAGTCTGGAAGCCCTATAACTTGAAAGTCGGCAAAATAGTTCCCATAGGCGTAGGTGTCACCAAAGTTTACGTTAAACCCTCCATAGACAGCGATCGCAGGAATGAGCTTGCGCCATCTGAACTTGTTGTTGGCTTTCCAACTTCGAGTATCTATCTTTCGGTCTCTTTCAGCTTCTTTCTCTTCACCCTTGTATTTGAAAGGGTCATAGAACAAGTACTTAGCACCGATGGAATTGCGATAGGCGCCATTTCTGTTGAAATTTCCTGGAATGCCAAAACGACTCTGAAGTTGATCGAACTGATAGCTTAGGTCCCATACGGCTTCCAGTTGATCTCTGAAAAAACCGTAGCGCACGCTTAAGTCAATGCCATAACCAATGACTTTGCTGTCGCTAAAGCTTTCGTGCTTCATATACTCGAAGCGATTCCCAAATTCTACTTGAAATACATGCTGACCCACCGAAAATGCTCCCATAGACTCGCCTGGCCTGTTGGAATTTATGGTCTCAGTGTACTGGGCGGAAACATCTGGACAAAGCGATATTAACGTGATTATAAAGCCAAATAGGCGTATTTTTTGCATGTCTAACGTTTTGGCAGTCAATGGGGCGGTTGGCTTTACAACGTAGGCGAATATAAAAAATTATGCCCCTAGTGTAGCAACCAAAGTGCATTTAATCGATTTTTGGCAGCTTCTTCACGATAAATCATATATAGGTCGCTGCAAAGAGCATCCTTACTTTTGATATGATGTATCTTCAAACTATCAAACTGTGAAAATGCTCTTGCTCACACTTTTAGAAGGTTTTTTGTTATTGACCCTGCTATCGATACTTTTCATGATCGTGCTGCGTTATTTGGCGCCTGTCCTCATACGATTGATATTCAGGCGATTGAGCAAGAAGATGGAAGAAGAGTGTGGGGAATCATACGCAATGTTTAAAGGCAACTCCAAGGGAAGGCCGTTCAAGCCTTCAGCAACAGAAGCTAAAAAAAATGACGACACACTTGGCGAATACGTAGATTTTGAAGAAATTGACTGATCAAACAGTTCTTCAGACCAACATGACCAATACCTTCAAAAGAATCAGCCCACACCTTATCGTTCCATTTTTGTTTGTGATAGTGGCACTGGCGTACTTCGGTCCTGTGCTCAGCGGAAAAAAATTACAGCAAAGCGATATCGTGCAGTTCTCCGGCATGTCCAGGCAAGTAGTCGACTTTAGAAAGCAAAACGATGAAGAACCCTACTGGCTAGATAACGCGTTTGTAGGCATGCCTACGTACCAGGTAAGTACTTTGTATCCTCATGACCATGTTAGAAAACTTGACCGGATCATTCGTTTTTTGCCAAGACCAGCAGACATGCTCTTCTTGTACCTGATCGGTTTTTATGTGCTGCTTCTCGTACTAAGGGTAGATTGGCGCGTTGCGTTGATCGGGGCATTGGCCTTTGGCTTTTCAACCTACATGGTCATATTACTAGGTATAGGGCATAACTCTAAGGCTATAGCCATAGGATATATGCCATTGGTATTGGCTGGAATCATATTGGCATTCAGAGGAAGACATTGGAAAGGCTTCTTCCTGACAACACTTGCCTTGGCATTGAATATCAATGCCAACCACTATCAGATGACCTATTATTTACTATTGTTGGTATTGGTCTTAGGAATTGTTCACTTGATCGAAGCAATAAAGAACAAAACATTCCCTACATTTCTAAAAACGGTAGGGATATTGGCCATTGCAGCTGTCTTGGCCGTTGCAATGAACGCCACCAAATTATTGGCTACCCAAGAATACACAAAGTTCAGCACACGTGGCGCAAGTGAGTTGACCATAGGTCCGGATGGATCGCCCAAAGCGTCTACTAGCGGTCTTTCAAAAGAATACATTACAGACTATAGCTATGGAATCGCTGAAAGCCTCAACCTATTCGCAGCACGATTGTTTGGTGGGTCCAGCAGCGAAGCATTGACCAAGGACTCTAATGCATATGAAGAGTTGGTCAATGGGATGAACATTCCTCCACGACAAGCTTCCGACATTATTCAGAACTTACCGATGTATTGGGCAGACCAACCTTTTATAGGTGCTCCAGCGTATGTGGGAGCGATCGTCATCTTCCTTTTTGTACTTGGGATCTTTTTGGTGAAAGGGAAACTGAAGTATTGGCTTGTCGCAGGTACCATCGTTTCACTGCTATTGTCTTGGGGTAAAAATCTGGCGCCGTTAACCAATTTCATGATCGATCACTTTCCGTTGTATGACAAATTCAGAGCAGTCTCATCCATACAAGTGATTCTTGAGCTTTGCATTCCAGCCCTAGGAGTTGTGGGGCTTTCAAAATTATTGTCCGACACAATAACAAAAGAAGAAAAACTGAAGGCATTAAAATGGTCTGCCATCATTGTTGGCGGAATCGCCATTTCCCTATTGTTATTTAAGGGTGCGTTCTCGTTCACAGGACCCAACGATGCTTATTACAGTGAAAATGTATTTGGTTTTGAGTTGATGGAGGCCATCAAAGACGATCGCAGATCGATGTATACTTCGGATCTGTTGCGATCTTTGGCGTTGGTCATGCTTTCAGCAGCCATCTTGTTTGCTTTTTTAAGAGGGAAGTTAAAAGAGAACATAGCGCTTTTATGTCTTGGAGCGTTGGTCGTTTTTGACCTGGTGACCGTAGATCGGCGTTATGTAAATACCGAAGGATTTGTGTCTGCTCGCATGCATGACAAACCCTTTCAGGCTAATAAAGCAGATCTAGAAATACTAAAGGACCAAGAAAGGTATAGGGTTTACGAACCGGCAGTTGGGGTTTCCAATGCTAGAACCTCATATTTCCACAACGCTATTGGTGGTTATCACGGCGCCAAACCGGCTGCTTTGCAAGAGCTCTACGATTTTCAGATAGCTAAGAACAATCTGCAAGTGCTCAATATGTTGAATGTGAGGTACGTGATTCGTCCAGATGAACAAGGGCAGCCACTGGCATTGACCAACCCGGAAGCGAATGGTGATGTTTGGTTTGTGGATGAGTTGGTAGTTGTCCCTACTGCAGACGATGTGATGCGTGCCTTGGACACGTTGAACACCAAGAGATCTGCTGTCACCGATACGCGTTTTGCCGATCCAGGCGTGCAGCGGTTTGTAAACGACTCAGCGGCTACCATACAACTAACTTCATACCAGCCCAATCACTTGGTCTATGAAGCATCATCTTCTAAAGATGGTCAATTTGCAGTCTTCTCCGAGATGTACTACGAAAATGGTTGGAATGCATATATAGACGCAAGCCCACGGCCACACATCAAAGTCAATCACTTATTGCGCGGCATGCAGATTCCCAAAGGTGTTCACATTATTGAATTTAAGTTCGAGCCTGAGGTTATTGAAAGAGGGTCAGCTATTACGATAATCGGTTATGGTATTTTTGTGATCGCATTGCTTTTTTTCGTTTGTAAAAGGCTAAATTATGAAACCACCCATTAAAGTTTATAGGGAGATATTCAGTTATTGTTATACAAACGAAGAGCCTGGTTTTAGTGATCTAAAGGCAGTTTTAATTGTTATACTATCTAGCATCAAGCATTTCATACTACAACTTTTCGCAAATGCTGTTACTAAAAATCATCCAAAAGAAGCTATTTGGTGCATTGTGTCGTCGAAGAATAATTATGCTGCACTAGTATTTTTGAAAGAATATTTTTCAGATGAGGAACTCTATTTTATTAATACAAGCACAAAAGAATTGGTTACTAATGCAGGTCTTCCCATTGATAAGTTGTCAATAGGTAGCTATAAAAGTTCATGGCTATCGATTCCTAGGCTTTTTAAAGGACTCTATCGTATCTATGGAAGTATAGTAATAAGACGCTTCGACCAGTTTTTCAAAACATTAGGGGTTTATGAGAATTTTTGCGATTTGTTGACCGACGTACAACCAAGAGCAATTATATTCGCCAATGACACTTTGCCAAGAAACAGAGCTATATTAGTGGCTGCTATGGATCATGGAGTCAAGACCATTTACATACAGCATGCAAGTGTTACTAAAAGTTTCCCGGAGCTTAAGTTCGATTTGAGTTTGTTAGAAGGTACTCATTCAGAGAAAATGTACACAAAAGACAAAAGGGTCTTTGGCAATATAGAACTCATCGGTATGCCTAAGGCCGACGTTATTTACAAAGCCAAAAATAATTCTCCACGAATCGACAGAATAGGAGTGTGTCCAACCCTCTTAGATGAAAAAAAAACTATCGTAGAGTTGGTACATGGGCTAGTGGAGGCTTTTCATGAAAAGGAAATATCTTTCAGAAAACATCCTCGGGATAAACGAATTTTCAATTTTCATAAAGAAAATGTTTTAGTTAACCCAGATGAATCGGCTATAGATTTTTTAGGTCGTCAAGATTTGATAATTGGCGGCGATTCTTCCATCCATTTAGAGGCTTTGTTAGGTAATGTATCTACATTGTATTATAATATGAATGAATATACACACGATACATATGGTTATGTTGCTAATGAGGTTGTGTGCGAACTTTATAGTATCAATCAAATTATAAAATACATTAGAGAAAATCAGTTAGCCCGAAAACTTGACACAGAACCAGCCAGATATTACAATGCTGTGATAGGTACGAAGTATGAAGGGAGAAGTGGTGAATTGGCCGTTATGCATATTAAGAGGTTCATTAGTGAAAACTAAACTAAAAAAGAAAGTACTCATCATCACCTATTACTGGCCGCCGGCAGGAGGCTCAGGCGTACAGCGTTGGGTGAAATTTGCCAAGTACTTGCGCGACTTTGGATGGGAACCCATTGTATATGCCCCAAAAAATGCCGATTATCCGTTAAAAGATGAAAGCTTGCTTACCGAGTCGCCAGATGATATCAAGGTCATAAAACATCCTATTTGGGAACCCTACAAGATAGCCAGCATATTTTCTTCGAAAAAGGAAAGACAACATGCAGGCTTCTTAGAGGATCAGAAGAGGTTGTCCTTCTTCCAGCGCAAAATACTATGGATTCGTGCCAATTGGTTCATTCCTGACGGACGGAAATTCTGGATAACCCCCTCTGTAAAATTCTTGGCCCAGTATTTAAGTGAAAACCCTGTAGATGCTATCGTGACCAACGGACCACCGCACAGCATGCATATGATCGGGTTGGGTCTGACAAAACACCACAACATACCTTGGTTGGCTGATTTTCGAGACCCTTGGACCTCAATCGATTATCTGCACAGACTTCCGTTGACCAACAAGGCTATTCAGAAACATACAGCCATGGAAAAAGAAGTGCTTCGAGTAGCAGACAAAGTAATCGTGGTTAGCAATTCGATGCGTGAAGAATTTTTAGATAGTACGGATAACGTTGAAGTAATCCTGAACGGCCATGACCTTCCACTTTCAGATAGGGAAGAAGTTGCTCTAGATGCCGAGTTCAGCATCGTACATGTAGGACTCATGAACGCAGATCGCAATCCGATCAGATTGTGGCGTGTACTATCTCAACTGTCCACAGAAAATGAGCGCTTCAAAGAATGTTTGAAGATCAAATTGGTAGGCGAGGTAAGCGAAGCCGTTTCCGATGATTTAAAGGAATACAAACTTGAGGAAAAGGTTGAATATGTCAGGTATCTACCACATAAACAGGTACATGGCCATCAACAAAAAGCCCAACTTCTTCTATTGGCTGTAAATAATGTACCTGGTGCCAAAGGTATTGTAACCGGGAAGGTCTTCGAGTATATGGCTGCCGATCGACCTATCATCGCCATTGGTCCAGAAGATGGAGACTTGGCCAATCTGTTGCGCGAAAGCAAAGCAGGTCTTACCTTTGATTTCTCCGAAGAGGAAGCGCTAAAAACACATATCATTGCACTCTTCGATGCGTATCTGCAAGGAGACCTGAATGGCACTTCTCAGCACGCTGAGCGATATAGCAGAAGAAACCTTGCCCAGAAAATGGCCAATGCGTTAAACGAGATCAGCCAATGAGGAAGATCGTTACCATTCTAGGAGCGCGACCGCAATTTGTGAAGGCAGCGGTGTTAAGCCGTGTGATACGTCGACACAGGTTGCTAGAAGAAGTGATCGTGCACACAGGTCAGCATTTTGATAAGAACATGAGCGATGTCTTTTTTGAAGAAATGCAAATACCCCATCCCAGATATAATCTGGCCATCAATGGTTTGGGACATGGTGCCATGACAGGCCAGATGCTAGAGAAGATAGAAGAAGTCTTATTGGTCGAAACACCCGCATTGGTCATCGTGTACGGCGATACCAATTCTACCTTGGCCGGAGCGTTGGCTGCCAGAAAGCTGCACATTCCGGTGGCACATGTTGAGGCAGGTTTGCGGTCCTTCAATATGAGAATGCCCGAAGAGACCAACAGGATCCTTACAGATCGTATTTCGGATCTGTTGTTTTGCCCAACACAAACAGCCATGGACAATCTGCAGCAGGAAGGTTTCGACCATTTTAAGGCTGAAGTTGTCCTTTCAGGCGATATCATGAAGGATGCTGTTGAATTCTACAGTGAGCACATTCCAGCAGAAGAAAACATCGTTTCCAAACTTCGACTGAAGTCAGACGATTTTGTATTGGCAACGATCCACCGTCAAGAGAATACGGATGATGAAGATATCTTGGAAGCTATTTTCAATTCACTGGGCAAGATCCATCGAGATTGTGAAGTGGTGGCCCCCTTGCACCCCAGGACAGCCAAGGCGATCGAGCAATTCGGCATACTGACCGATGTAACGGTGATCGACCCTGTGGGCTATCTAGAAATGCTTCAGCTGTTGCAGCATTGTAAAATAGTGGTCACAGATAGTGGTGGTTTGCAAAAGGAAGCTTTTTTCAGTAAAAGACCTTGCCTGGTGGTACGCCCACAAACTGAATGGGTAGAATTGGTACAATATGGCTTTGCCAGACTTACTTCTGCAAAAAACCTCTATGACGAATTTTCAAAAGGTTTCGAACCGCTTGACCACAGCATCGATCTCTTTGGGAACCAAGTAGGAGAGAGGATCCACCAACAATTGGTGTCGTTCTTGGAAGCCACTTCGAGTGACGAAGCGTAGCATCGTTGTATCGAGAAGTGACAGGCAGCAATTGGTTGTAGTATTTCGTCAATCTGAACTTTTTTCAGGTTCTGACTCGACCTTTCCAGAGATCATGATGTAATGCTGAAATGAATTCAACATGACGCTTCGATCATTTATCTATAGAGAACAAGACAAAAAAAGTCCCCGCTTTCTGCCTAGGCTTCCAACGGGGACTTCCAACTAACCAACCAAAATCGTTCTAACTCCTTGTTCTTACAGTTCTTTTACTTCTGTTGGGAGCTTTGCTATTCGTTCTCTTTGTCGTTCTCGTGCCCTGAACCTTTCTTGTTGCCGGTTTTCTGGAAACCGTTCTTTTTTGGCTAGGTGCACGGTTTACCGAAGGGTTGCGTTTTGTGGTCGTACGCTTTACCACACTTCGGTTTTTGGTTCTTTTTGGCGAAGTGCTTACCGTACGCTTGCGCTGCACATTGGTATTTCTTTTCGCCTCATTTCTTTTTACTGGTGATGTGCGTTTCACAGTACGTTTGTTGTCATTGTTGCGTACTACTGTTCTTTCACGCTTCACGCTTGTATGGTTTCTCCCACGGTCTATGGTTCTTCCTTCTGCATTTCTACGAAGGGTTCTTTCTCCATCTCTACGAACCGTAGTATTGTTGCGACTACGTGTGGTAGCTGTGCGCTCACCTCTGCGGGCTACAGTGTTATTATCGCGGCTTACTCTGCGGTAGCGATCATTGCTAGCAATGGCACTTCTGCGTTGTACGCGGCTATCGTTTCTGTAGACACTTCTGCGGCTTTTGTTTACACCATATCTATAGGTGTTACCGACGCTAGCGTACGCTCTTCTAAAATTATTTCTATAGGGTCTGTAGTAGGTATATCTAACAGGCGTATAGAGTCTTCTGTAAGGGTTATAGTTCACCAAGCAAAAGTTTACATGCGGACGAGCAAACCAGGCGTAGTAAGGATTGTAGACAAAACGTCTGTTGTATACGTTGATGAAACCAGTATGGTAACTATAGATCCCAGCATTGTTGTAGAATACGCGCAAGCCACCTACACGAACAACACGACGATTGTTATAGCGGATGTCTACATCACCGATCTGACTTACACGACCATACCAGTCGTAGTAGATCGGGACATTCTCTACCTGGATCACAGCGCCATAATCATCATACTGTACAAAGGCACCATAGTCATAGCCCGAATTGAAGCTAAAGCTCACATTGCCGGTGTTTACACTAACGCCTGTAGCAAAACGGTCTAGGTAGAAATCGAACTCCCCGTCGGGATATACCGAAAAGGTAATGCCATCTACGTTGAAGATGAATTCTCTGCCGTAATCGTAGTAACGGTAGGTTGTGGCTTCGCTGGTTGTAGTGGCCATCGCTGTGGCAGTACCTAGCGTAAGGGCCGTCAAGAGTAAAAATAGCTTTTTCATCTGCTTGAAATTTTTAAGGTTCCTGCGAAGAGATCAAAAATTTCTTCACATTCAGGAATTCACAAAACAACTTTTATTCGATTTGTTAGGTTCGAATAAAACTTCTTTTGCTCATTTCATGACTACTGGTTTTAATGTTCACCAATAGTGTATCAAGCAGCGTGCCAAAGATTTTAATTAAATCTTAAACAATTGAATATCAGTGCTTTTAATCGTAAGATAAGATGCGAGATTTTCATTGATACAAAAGGGTTGTTATCATAGACAGGTTGTTTACATCGATAACGATCTGATTGACCATTTGCGTAGAATATGCCTAGTGACCTATTTTTGTTTGAAAGAATTAATGATTTTCTTCAACACCTTAAAAAACAGCTATGAAATTCTACGATACCAAATACCTTAAAGGTGACATTATGGGTGGGCTGGTCGCCGGTGTGGTGGCCTTGCCTTTGGCGCTTGCTTTTGGTGTGCAATCTGGTATGGGTGCTACCGCCGGCCTGTATGGTGCTATTGCCATTGGCGTCTTTGCTGCCTTGTTTGGTGGTACAGCTACACAAGCCAGTGGCCCAACGGGTCCTATGACCGTTGTCTCTGCTGCATTGGTGGCAGCTGCTATCGATGCTACAGGAGGTCTAGACAATGCCATGGGAATCATCATCCTTACCTTTTTATTAGGCGGTGCTTTTCAAGTGATATTTGGCTTTCTAAACATAGCCAGCTATGTAAAGTACTTTCCGTATCCTGTGGTGTCTGGCTTCATGAGTGGTGTAGGGCTCATCATCGTTATTTTACAATTGTTTCCTTTTGCAGGCTTAGGTTCACCAAAGTCTACCGTTAAAGTATTACAAGACTTGCCGCGATTGTTTGCCGAATTCAATGCAGAGGCATTGCTACTGGGCGGTATTACCATTGCTGTATACTTTCTATTTCCAAAGATCACAAAAGTCATTCCTAGTGCTTTGGTAGCACTGATTGCAGCTTCTTTGGTAGCATTCTTTGCGAAAATGGATGTGCCAGTGGTCGGAGACATCCCTTCGGGCTTGCCTAGTTTGCAACTTGGAGGAATCCTGGATGTTGATGCTTCTGCCTATAGCCTGATCATCGAATATGCCTTGGTCTTAGCCGTTTTAGGAAGCATAGATTCGTTATTGACTTCGGTGATCGCTGATAATATGACAAAGACCAAGCACAATAGCAATCGCGAGTTGATCGGGCAGGGAATAGGCAATATGGTAGCTGCGGCTATTGGCGGTATCCCTGGAGCCGGTGCCACAAAAGGTACCGTTGTTAATGTCAATGCAGGTGGACGTACACGTCTGTCGGGTGCATTGCACGGATCGTTCCTTCTGGCAGTATTGCTAGGGCTTGGGCAATTGGCCGCACACATTCCATTGTGTGTGTTAGCAGGACTTTTGATTCCCATAGGATTTAAGATCGTTGATTTTAAAGGATTGAAACATGTACTGAAGGTACCACGAGCCGATGCCATCGTATTGATCATCGTGCTTCTGATCACTACTTTCGGAAGTTTGATCCAAGCTGTTGGAGTTGGTGTGGCATTGGCATGCTTATTATTCATGAAAAAATCAGGAGACCTTAGTGAGAAAGGGCTGGAAGTGGGTGCCGTCTCTGATATAGACGGGTCAAAGCCCTGGCAAGATGAACTCGAATTCTATGAAGAATACAAAGACAAGGTCATCATTAAACACCTCTACGGCTCTCTATTCTTCGGTTTTACCAGCTTTTTCAAGGATGAAGTGAAAAGACATTCCCAAGACATCAGCGCACTTATATTCAGGATGGATAGAGTGCCGTATATCGATCAATCGGGTATCTATGCGCTGGAAGACGTTATCCTAGATTTGCGTCAGCGAGGTATCGAGGTCATCTTCGTAGGGTTGCAAGAGCAACCAGAAGACATGCTTCGCAAAGTTGATATCATTGATGACCTTGTGCCAGAAGAAGACCTATTCGATACCGTAGATGTGTGTTTCGATTATCTAAAGAAAAAGTTGAAGAGCAAATGAACCACTATGGATCTAAGACCCGTGGTTTTTGAGCAAAAGAATGAAATTCATTTTGAAGTGCGATGTCATTCCGAAAGAGCGAAGCGACGAGGAATCCCATAGTCGTAAATTTATAGTGAGGTTTCTCGCTACGTTCAAAATGACGCACATTCTTAAAAAGTTTATAGAAACTAAAGTAGCTGCAATACAACGGCTCTTTGCTTATTGCGCAATGGGCCCGTCTTGATCTCGGAAGACCAGTTTTTCATCAAAACTGTCTACTAGAATAATGCTATCGGTCTTTATGTTTCCACTCAGGATCTCTCTTGAAAGTTGATTTAACACCTCACGTTGAATAACACGCTTTACAGGTCGTGCGCCAAATTGTGGGTCAAAACCTCGCTCTGCCAAATACGAGATGGCCTCATCGGTGGCCGTCATCGTAATGTGCTGATCTTGCAGCATGCTCATGACATGTGCTAATTGAAGCCCAACGATCGCCTTAATGTCGCTTTTGGTCAATGGGCTGAACATGATGATGTCGTCAATACGATTGATGAACTCAGGGCGAATGGTCTTTCGCAACGATCCTAATACATCTACCTTGGCTGCTTCCATGGCAGTTTCCATATCCGAGATGGCCTCAAACTTCTGTTGGATCAAATGACTGCCCATATTGCTGGTCATGATGATGATCGTATTTCTAAAATCGGCTAGGCGACCTTTGTTATCGGTAAGTCTTCCCTCATCCAACACCTGTAACAAAATGTTGAAGGTGTCGGGATGTGCCTTTTCGATCTCGTCTAAAAGCACTACAGAATACGGTTTTCTGCGTACAGCTTCTGTCAATTGTCCGCCTTCGTCATACCCCACATACCCTGGAGGCGCACCGATCAAACGACTCACTGCATGACGTTCTTGATATTCGCTCATGTCGATACGCGTCATGGCCGATTCGTCATCGAATAAGAATTCTGCCAATGCCTTGGCCAATTCGGTCTTACCAACTCCTGTGGTCCCTAAGAATAGAAAAGAACCAATGGGCCTTTTCTGGTCTTGCAGTCCAGCTCTAGAACGGCGTACCGCATCAGAAACCGCTTGGATAGCTTCTGTTTGGCCAACTACACGCTTGCTCAATTCGTCTTCGAGCTTTAATAGCTTTTCGCGTTCTGATCGTAACATTTTTGTAACAGGGATACCTGTCCATTTTGCAACAACATCTGCCACATCCTCGTAAGTGACCTCTTCCTTGATCAAGGCCGTCTCTTGCTGTGCTTGCATTTGCCTCTGAAGTTCTTCAAGCTGTGTTTGCGCTTCTTTTATCTTTCCATAGCGCAATTCGGCCACTTTGCCATAGTCACCTTCACGTTCGGCACGTTCGGCCTCTAACTTGTATTGTTCGATAGCAGATTTGGTATTCTGTAATTTATCAGCAAGGCCTTTTTCGCTCTCCCATTTGGCAAAGATCTCGTTGCGCTCTTCCTTTAGATTGGCCAATTCTGTGTTGAGCGACTTCAACTTTTCGGCATCATCTTCTCGCTTTATGGCCTCGATCTCGATCTCTAGCTGCATGATCCTGCGGTCAAGCACATCGAGTTCTTCGGGTTTAGAATTCATCTCCATACGAAGCTTCGAAGCCGCCTCGTCCATTAGGTCGATGGCCTTGTCTGGCAGGAATCGGTTGGTGATGTACCGATCAGAAAGCTCTACGGCACCTATGATCGCATCGTCTTTGATACGTACTTTATGGTGCGTCTCGTATCTTTCTTTGATACCACGTAAGATCGAAATGGCACTTTCGATATCGGGTTCGTCTACCATTACTTTCTGAAAGCGACGTTCTAGGGCCTTGTCTTTCTCGAAGTATTTTTGATATTCGTCTAGGGTAGTGGCACCAACGGCACGAAGCTCTCCGCGTGCCAGAGCCGGCTTGAGAATATTTGCTGCATCCATGGCGCCTTGTCCGCCGCCAGCACCCACAAGTGTATGGATCTCGTCAATGAAAAGGACAATATCACCATCTGAAGTCGTTACTTCTTTGATCACAGACTTCAAACGCTCTTCAAACTCTCCTTTGAATTTTGCCCCAGCGATCAATGCGCCCATATCTAAAGCGAATATTTGCTTGTCCTTTAGGTTTTCCGGAATATCGCCATCAATGATTCTGTGGGCCAATCCTTCGGCAATGGCGGTCTTACCTGTGCCAGGTTCCCCTACAAGGATCGGGTTGTTCTTTGTACGCCTGGACAGGATCTGTAAGATCCTGCGAATCTCTTCGTCACGACCGATCACGGGGTCTAGTTTGCCGTCGCGTGCCAGCTGATTGAGGTTCTTGGCATATTTGTTTAGTGCATTGTACGTATCCTCGGCACTTTGCGAAGTAACTCTATTTCCCTTGCGAAGTTCATCAATAACAGCTTGTAGGCCTTTTTCAGTGATACCTTGGTCTTTTAGCATTTGAGCGACCTTGCTCTTGGACTTGAAGATACCTAGCACCAGATGTTCGATAGAGACAAACTCATCGTTCATCTTCTTGGCGATGATGCTGGCTTCGTTCAACGCTTTTCCTGCTTCACGCGAGAGCATGGTGTCTCCTCCAGAGACTCTTGGGAAACTCTCTAGTTCCTTGTCGATCAATTGCTGAAGCAAAGAAACGTTTACATCCAATTTGTTCAATATGAAGGGAAGCACATTTTCATCAACTTCAAAAAGTGACTTGAAAATATGCTCATTCTCTATTTGCTGATGACCGTACTGTTGCGCCAATTGCTGCGCTTGCTGCACGGCTTGTTGCGACTTTATGGTGAAATTGTTGAAGTTCATGTTGTACGATTTTGATCACTTAACCTGCTCCAATAGTTGTTCCAAGGCTATAATACCGACAAAATGACCTAAAAGTGTTGATTTTGATAGACAATTTGGCGGTGGCTGCTTGTGTTGAGAGAAATGCCTCGTAGGTTTTTACGACCAACTCGCTATATTTGAAAAAAGAGAATGTGAATATGGGAATGTTTGAGAAATTGTTTGGAGGCTCGTCTTCCACAGAAAAGAAAGAGAAAAAGGAGCTTCCTTGGAAGCAGCTTACAGGAATGAGTCAATTGGACGAGATCGCAGCGGCTTCTCACCAGAAGCCACAAGTCATTTTTAAACACAGCACACGTTGTGGTATCAGCAGGGCGGTGATCAATCGCTTTGAAGCTACTTATGACCTAGAAGATACGATAGACCTGTACTATCTAGACCTGCTCAGTTATCGCGATATCTCTAACGAGATCGCACAACGGTTTCAAGTATGGCATGAAAGCCCGCAGTTGCTTATCATCAAAGATGGCAAGGCCGTGCATCATGCTTCGCATGGTAGCATCTCACCCGATATGGCCAAGTACTATATATGATCACCTCTTATTCTTGGGGCTAAGAGGAGGCAGAATCTGTGTGGTAACATCACCAAAGCCGATCAACACATCATCGTTTTTGCAATGTCCTGTAATACTCACCGTGTCGTGATCCTTTAGGAACTTACGCTCGGTACCATCTCTGAGTTTTAAAGGCTTGCTACCTGCCCATGTAAGCTCTAACATGGAACCATAAGAATCAGGCGTTGGCCCAGACAAGGTACCGCTGCCCATCATGTCGCCCGAATTGATCAAGCAGCCATTTACGGTGTGGTGTGCCAATTGTTGTGCCATGTTCCAGTACATGTGCTTAAAATTGCTCTTGCACACGGTCTTGGCCGTGCCGCCCTTGGGTGCGATAGAAACCTCTAAGTTGATGTCGAAGCTTTTCTTGCCTTTGGACCGAAGGTAAGGAAGCAATGGCTTTTCGGGTTTTGGCCCTTCCACTCGAAAAGGCTCTAAAGCATCCAATGTCACGATCCAAGGCGAGATCGATGAGGCAAAGTTCTTTCCTAGAAATGGCCCAAGCGGAACGTATTCCCACTTCTGGATGTCACGTGCGCTCCAGTCGTTGAAGAGTACAAGACCAAAGATGTAGTCTTCAGCTTCTTCAATAGGAATGGGCTCACCAAACTGATTCCCACCGGTGGTGATAAAGGCCATTTCCAATTCAAAATCTAATCGCTCGGACGGGCCATAGGTAGGTTTGCTAGCACCCTTTGGCATGAGCTGGCCCTTAGGTCTGTGAATGGGAATTCCAGAAGGGACAATAGAGGAACTTCTACCATGATACGCCACGGGCATGTGCAACCAATTGGGCAATAGCGCATTATCTGGGTCGCGAAACATCATCCCAACATTGGTCGCATGTTCTTTACTAGAATAGAAGTCTGTATAATCGCCAATGTACACAGGCAATTGCATTTCTATCTCATCCATGTTGAACAAGACGATATCCCTGTGCTCCTTGTTATTCTTCAGCTTAGGGTTATTGTTGTCAAAGATCTCAGCGATCTTGTTTCGCACCAGGCGCCATGTCTTTCTTCCGTCGTCGATAAAATCGTTGAGCGTATCCTGTAGAAAGATGTCATCGGTAAGCGGTACGCCATCAAAATAACCAAGCTGGTGCAACGCTCCTAGGTCAATGGCCGTATCGCCAATTCGAGTACCAATGGTGATCACGTGGTCACGCGTTAGGAAAACTCCGAAGGGAATGTTCTGGATCGGAAAATGAGACTTCTTCGGAACGGGGACCCATGACCTTCGATTAGGATCGTTGGCAAACTTTGGCATTGGAAAACGTTTTAATTCAACAACAATATTATAAAAAAAATAAAATGAAAACGATAAAGTTTGTCTTCTTTTTCCGAGGCTGTTCACCTTGTTCAAAAATTGTTAGTATCCTCCGTACAAAGACACGCTTTGTACTGTGCTTTTTCATACTTTTGAAATCTTTAATGTTTATTTCACCTTAGACCAAAGACATGCAACGCGACGAGCAGATTTTTGAACTTATCGAAGCTGAGAGAGAACGACAATTGGATGGTGTCGAACTCATTGCTTCTGAAAATTTTGTCAGCGACCAAGTGATGGAAGCAGCTGGCTCAGTACTTACAAACAAGTATGCCGAAGGCTACCCGGGCAAGCGTTATTATGGCGGCTGTCGTGTTGTAGACGAGATCGAGACCATCGCCATCGACCGTGCCAAGGCATTGTTCGGTGCCGAGTGGGCCAATGTGCAACCACACTCTGGTTCGCAAGCCAATACTGCTGTATTTTCTGCGATCCTTACCCCAGGAGACAAGATCTTAGGGTTTGACCTTAGCCATGGCGGGCACCTTACGCACGGAAGCCCAGTGAACTTCTCAGGGAAATTATATAATCCTGTGTTCTACGGAGTAGAGGAAGCCACAGGTAGAATCAACTATGACAATATCTCGGACATTGCAGAAAAAGAACGTCCACAACTGATCATCGCGGGTGCTTCTGCTTACTCTAGAGACATCGATTTTGAAAAGTTCCGCCAGATCGCAGACAACGTAGGTGCCATGTTATTGGCAGATATCTCGCATCCAGCAGGATTGATCGCCAAAGGTGTATTGAACGACCCGCTTCCACATTGCCATGTAGTAACCACGACAACGCATAAGACCTTACGTGGACCTAGGGGAGGAATGATCATGATTGGCAGAGATTTTGACAATCCTTTTGGGCTGAGCTTCAAAAGCGGAAAGCCTAAGAAAATGTCCTCGCTATTTGATTCAGCAGTTTTCCCAGGGAACCAAGGCGGACCATTAGAACACATCATTGCGGCCAAGGCCATTGCTTTTGGTGAAGCATTGACAGATGAATTCCTAGAATATATCATTCAAGTGAAGAAGAATGCTCAAGCGATGGCCAAGGCGTTTGTGGAGCGCGATTATCACCTGATCTCTGGTGGTACGGACAATCACATGATGCTGATCGACCTTCGCAACAAGAATGTTACGGGCAAGTTGGCAGAAGAGGCGCTTGGGAAGGCAGAGATAACCGTGAACAAGAACATGGTGCCCTTTGACGACAAGAGTCCGTTTGTGACTTCTGGCATTCGAGTAGGCACTGCAGCGATCACTACCCGTGGTTTGGTAGAAAAAGATATGGAAGCTATCGTACATTTGATCGATGAGGTCATTCAGCACCCTGAGAACCAAGTGCATCTGGAGGGCATTGGTGATCATGTATATCGTTTGATGGATGGAAGGCCACTGTTCAAAAGTTGATTGCTTTTTGTCATTTCGAAGCAGCTCTACTAGAACGACTGAGAAATCCCTTTACTTATTAACGATCAACAATTAATGTCTGCCGTAGGCAGGATCCATGATTTTTGAAGTGATCAGCCTTTTTACTTCATCATTTGTCATTCGTTATTCATGAATCGTTAATTTATTTGCTGTATCTTTCCTTTTGTGAAAAAACTTCTCGTCATCGGAGCCGTTTGGCCAGCGCCCATAGCCACTGCTGCTGGTAACCGCATGTTGCAGCTGTTACGTCTATTTCAAGAGGATGATTGGCAGATCACTTTTACATCTACTGCCCAGCAAGACGATTATAGTACTGACCTTGCTGATCTTGGAATCAAAACGACTACGATACAGCTAAATCATGCTAGTTTCGATGATCTTCTTCTGAAGTTGAACCCCAAAGCAGTGCTCTTTGATCGTTTTATGACCGAAGAACAGTTTGGCTGGCGCTTGGTCGAGCATTGCCCAGATGCCGTACGACTATTAGATACCGAAGACCTGCATTGTCTGCGAAAGGCCAGGGAAGAAGCTATAGCTAACGATAAACCTTTTCAATTTGAAATGTTGCTCGATAGTGAATTGGCAAAGCGCGAACTGGCAAGCATCTACCGCTGCGACCTGAGTTTGATGATCAGTGAGGTTGAAATGGACATCTTACAAAACCTATTTAAGGTCGATGAGAGCCTACTGCAGTATGTGCCTTTTATGGTAACGGAAGTTCCCAACCGAGAAAGCCTGCCTTCTTTTGAAGAACGCGGACACTTTGTCACGATTGGCAACTTCATGCATGCGCCCAATTGGGATTCGGTCTTGCAATTGAAACAACAGATCTGGCCACTCATACGCCAACAATTGCCCGATACCGAGTTGCATGTCTACGGTGCGTATCCACCAAAGAAGGTCATGCGGTTGCACAATGAGGCCGAAGGCTTTCTGATCAAAGGCTGGGCCAAAGATGTGAGATCTGTGATGCAACGCGCCAGAGTTTGTTTGGCACCTTTGCGTTTTGGTGCAGGCTTAAAAGGAAAGCTGTTAGATGCCATGATCCATGGCACACCAAGTGTCACTACTCTTATCGGTGCTGAAGGGATGCACGGCAACCTCCCGTGGCCAGGCAGTATTGTAGATGATACCAGAACATTTGTAGAACGCTCCCTACGCTTGTACACCGACAAGGAAGCATGGCATTTAGCACAACAATTGGGACAAACCCTGATTGAAGAACGTTTTTTGAAAGGACAACACACAAACTGTTTTACCAAAAGGATGGCCGATGTCTGCAATACGCTGAAAGTCCGCAGACAACAAAATTTCACGGGTGCCATGCTACAACACCATAAGCTACAAAGCACCAAGTACATGGCCAAGTGGATCGAGGAGAAGAATAAATAGTGTTCGCTTACGGTCTTGTGTGATTGGTTGCACGGGTTAGCGGCTAGCACTTAACTTGGCAACTACACACGAAACTGAAAATTCTCGCAGGTTTTCAGAAGTAGGCGAGTAGTGGTGATTACTTATAGCCGTAGTTGGGCGATGTTAATACCATTTCTTGTCTAATATAATCGTGAAAATACTTCCAGGACGAAAATTCTATTTCCCAAACCCCATGCTTAAGGCCTTTACTTTTCCATCTTGGAGTTCTAGCCATAATTGATCATTGTCTTTTTCGTTATTTCTTTTATTCAAATTGCAATCAATGTTTTCACAGAATGCATACTATTTCCTAGCGATTGGCTAAAGTGAGTTTTAACCCATGTTTAACGCTGGTAAGCGAAAGTTACCTGAAATTTCTTTCGAAGTCAATAGCGGCGACAAAAGAGTCGTAAGAAGTTATGAACGATTTTGATAGTTTATTCCTCAGGGAATACCATACTCTCGTAAGCGCCCATGTCAGGAGCGGTCGTAGAACGATCTATGCCGAGCAAGTCAATAGGGAAGAGGGCAGAAAAAGCAGGGTCGGCGGTGCCGTTGGCAGCGGAAGCTTCTCCAATAGTAAACAGCTGCTGGTCGGTATTGAAAAAGTCGGGCTCTTGGTTGAATAGTATGTTGTTGTAGCGCTCAGCATCGTCAAAATTGAATAATGGATTACTACTTAATGTTCCGTTGGTATCTTGCAGACGTACCAGACAATTGTTCAGCTGAAAATTGAAAGCAGCAGCATCCACACGGTCTACAAAGAATTCTAGATTGTTGCTACCAAAGATGATGCAGTTGTTGAAATTGGCCGCCTCTAGGTCTTGCGCAAAGACTTCCGTCTCGCTGACTTCCACATAGTTGTCGATCAACAGGGCAGGGACACTTCTAAAACTATTCTGCCAGTAATTGGCAATGGTACAATGGGTAAAGTTATAGCGCCCACCAATGTTACAGTAGACCGAAGACTGCCCTGCATTGCCAAAGACTGAATTAGAAGCATCGATGGTCGCTGTTCTTCCCAACAAACCAACCGCAGCATGGTTCAGAAAAGTGCTGTTCTGTATGGTGAGCGTTGGGTCGGCAGTGCCGTCATTGCTATCCATAAGGATGCCTACTGTGCCATTTTTGATGGTAGCATGGTCGATCCGATGTCCTGTACTGCCTGCCGTAAGCCAAATAGCACCCCATTGTCCGGGTACGTCGTCAAAAGCAGGCTCTAATCGGTCGCTTTCAAAGATCACTTCGTTCTCTTGTAATTCTGGATCGTTGCTCAGTGCACCGTTGACCAACAAGGTGCCATTGTTGGCCACTAAGATCCCAGAATCGCGGTGAAAGTGTATGCGCGCGCCAGCATCTATCGTTAGGGTCCTATCGCTAGGTACTGCAGCATAGCCGTAGATCACATAGGGTTTTTCGTTGGTGAAGTTCAGTTCGTCATCTTCTAAGAAGAACCCTTCAATACGGATCTCGTTGCCTTCTTCGTCTTCACCTAATAGAAGACTTTCAGTGATTCCTTCGTCATTGGTCTGCGGAAACAAGAATACAGCATCTTTGACGAGTGTTACCAATTCTACTTGCTCTTGATTATCGCTGCCTTCAAAGACGATCTGGTCGGTATATAGAAATTCTAAGGCATTTGAAGCCAATTCTTGAATATCTAGCGTGGTCTCTACAAAGATGAAAATACTGTCTTTGGCAAAGATCTCGACATTTTCGAACGATTTTCCTGCCCGCCCGTCTACATTGAGGCGATAGTTAGAAGCCTCACCTTCCGCCAGCCGCACAGTGGGAATGCTAATGTCCTCGTCACTGCGGTTGTATACTTTTAGGTTGTAGGTACTGGACCCGATATTGGTGAATACGGTATCCAGATAGATGGTATCTCTGGAGAATTCGATGCCTTGTGCCGAGGGAGTGAATTCGAAGTCGTTACGGCAACTGCCAAGCCCTATGATCAACAACAATAAGAGGAACGAGAGGCAAAGATTCTTCATGCGACGATTTGTTTGTGTAAATGTAAAACTTTTCAGCAGATGGTTTATTGTTTAACTAATGGTCGAAACTTTGTAATTTTTGATGTTTATTGTCATTATCGAACGTGGTGAGAAATCTCATCGTCTCATCCAAAGAACTATGATTTGAATCCATGGCGGCTTACTGTGATGATGCCATCTTACTCGAAGAGTTGCGCAATAGTTTCAGGAATGCGTGTAGGCTTTCTAGTTCCAACATCCAACAGACACCATGTGGTCTTGGCCTTGGTGATCAACTTTTCACCTTTATGGATCTCTACAATACGAACAGAGGTAACGCCTTTGGATTCTTCTATATAGGTGTTGATCTTCAATTGGTCGCCATCTTTGGCCTCGCCCTTGTATTCAATGAAATGGTTCACAACGACCCATACGTAATGGTCCTGCATACCCGATGGCGCAAGACCTTCCCAATGCGCTTTGGCAACATCTTGTACCCATTGCAAATACCGTACGTTGTTAACATGCTGTAACTCGTCTAGGTCTTGTTGGGTGACGATCACTTCAGTGGTGAATTGTTTTGCCATTACTTTTCCATGACTTCTACTTCGAAGAGCTTGTCCCAGTTCTTGCCTGTAACAAAGAGTGTTCCCGTATCCTTGTTGAAAGCAATGCCGTTGAGCACATCTAGTTCGTCGTGCTGTGCGACTTCCTTTTTCAACGGGCTGAAGTCGATCACACCTTCTACGACGCCGCTGGCCGGGTTGATAATGGCCACGCCATTCTGTTGATAGATGTTCGCATAGATCTTACCGTCGACCCACTCCAACTCGTTCAGACTTGGGATTTTCTTCTTGTTGGTATATACCTGGATGAAATCTTCTTCTACCAGTGTTTCGGGGTCCAATGTCCAGATCTTCTCGGTACCATCCGATTTGTAGAGCTTTTGCCCGTCGTTGCACAATCCCCAACCTTGTCTGCTGTTCCCATAGGCAAAAGAACCTTCACGCTCTAGTGTTTCCAAGTTGTAGATAAAGCCTGTATTGGCCTTCCAGGTAAGTTGGTAGAGTTTGTTGTTCAGGATGGTCAACCCTTCACCAAAGATATTTTTAGAGAGTGGGACATTGGTCTCTACGGTACCTTCGAGATAGTTCAATTTCCGCAGCGAAGATTCGCCGTATTGGCCCGTGCTCTCATAGAGTGTGCCATGGTGAAATTCCAACCCCTGGGTGTATGCGTCGCGATCGTGTGGATACTCATTTAGTACTTTGTAGGTATATAATTTCGGGGTATTGGGGCCGACCAGTGTAATGCGCTTGGTAACGCGTAGCGTGTCTTCTCCAACGACAACGGCCGCTATCAGGTTTTGCCTCCCTACTTTTTTGTCAGCAAGCGAAATGGTCACGCTATTGTCTTGAGAGGCTATTATTGGCTGTTTCTCAAAGAAGAGATTCACCTTAGTCAACACAAGGCCTTTCGGATTTTTTAATTGAACATCGATGGATTCGTCTAGGGTGTACAGTTGCTTTTTTTCTGAAACTTCGATGAAAAGGCCACTGCGTTGCACGGTCATTCTCCCGTTGCAAGCAGAAAGCAAAGCGATGAGTAGGATGCTGCCGCTAAAACGTATGATCTTCATTTTCAATGATTCAATTAGAGAGCGAAGGTATCGAAAAAATTAAGACACAAAAAGGGTTTGCCAACGATAAAAAGGGTTGTATCTTTGCGGTGGCAAGTCCTACACGACCAGCTCCCGTTGAATCCCCCAGGGCGGGAACGCAGCAAGGGTATTCGGTCGTAGCGGTGCGATGTAGGTAGCTTGCCATTTTTTGTACCCTGTTGTTAACGATCTTCGTTAAAAACTTCCCCGCATTCATGCTGATTTTAATCGTAGTTTTGCGATACAACATCATAAAACGATTCTAGATGAAATTTTTCATTGACACTGCCAACCTAGACCAAATTCGTGAAGCCCAAGAACTGGGCGTCCTTGATGGGGTCACTACCAATCCTTCACTGATGGCCAAAGAAGGCATTACTGGGCAAAACAATATTTTGAAGCATTATGTAGACATCTGTAACATTGTAGACGGAGATGTTTCGGCTGAGGTAATCGCTACCGACTTTGATGGTATCGTCAAAGAGGGCGAAGCACTTGCAGACCTGCACCCCCAGATCGTTGTAAAAGTGCCTATGATCAAAGAAGGAGTGAAGGCCATTAAGTATTTTAGCGATCATGGCATCAAGACAAACTGCACATTGGTGTTCTCTTCAGGCCAGGCATTGCTTGCCGCAAAAGCTGGGGCAACGTATATGTCTCCCTTTATTGGTCGCTTGGATGATATCTCTTCAGATGGTCTAGAACTAATAGCTGATATACGTGAGATCTATGACAATTATGGGTTTGAAACACAGATACTAGCTGCTTCGGTACGCCATACGATGCATGTGATAGAATGTGCTCATATAGGTGCCGATGTGATGACTGGGCCATTATCCTCGATCACGGGACTGTTGAAGCACCCACTGACAGACATTGGTCTGGACAAGTTTCTTGCCGACTACAGAAAGGGGAATCAATAGACCGGGTTATCGATCGATCATACATCCCGCTTTGTGCGGGATCTTTTATGCCTACATGTTATCCAGGTTGCCGAGGTCATTGATGTTGGCAAAACCGTTGATTATCTTGTTGTCTTTGTCAACAATGATCGCTTTGTTCAACGTATTCAAGACGAGCTCCTTGCTCATTTTATCGAAATCTACGGCACGATATTGTCCATCAAACGGAAGGTCCATTTTTTCGCAAGTGCCTATCCATTTCTTATGGTCTTTGTTGACATTGATGCCTACAAATTGAATATCAGGATATTTTTTTTGGAGCTTGTACACGTGCTTCAGAACATTTTTTAAGTGTTTCTTCTGGTCCATGGACCAAAAGTAATATACACGAGTCTTCCTATTGCCAAGAAGATTCTGGACTTCAGCGAATTTGGATCTCTGCGTCGCCACTTTTATATCTGGTAGTTGCTTTCCTGTTTGCAGGTCGCGAATACTGTGATATAGCTTGTCTATCTCTCGGTCGTGTTCGTTGCTGGTAGAAATGCTGAAGTATTCTTTAAGATACACTTCATTTTCTTCAATATCCTGATTCCCAAGTAAGAAATCGTATGAAAAATAGCGTAAAAGATTGTTTTTCAACTGCTCGTTTACGATAATGCTGTCGATGAGATTTACCCTATTCAGATTAAACTCTAATGAGTTCTCGTACTTCATGTCAGCATGAATCGTGTACGACCGATTACTGATATTGGTTATTAAGAAATTTAGGTAAGGCCTGAAATGAGAAAGCAACTCGTCGTTGTAATCAACCTTGTCGCGATATGCGTAGAAATTTGCTGGCAACTGTTCGAAATGATCCTTTCCGTGAAGGTTGCGGTGTAAATATGGATAGGTCTCTTTATGTTGGTAGTATGGAAACTCTAGGCTCGCCTTGGCGATCTTTTGCTGGCCATCGGTTAGCGTCTTGTCCTCCAGGAGCTCATCCAATTGCTCCTTCTTCATAGTGACCAGTGAGTCTAACGACCTTATAAACAGGTCGTGAGGTTTCTTGAAGAGCTTTCGCATCAATGATTCCTCATCTTCATGAATAAGGTACATCTCGATAAGGAAGTTGTTAAGCCCGGCACCGTTGCCTGTAAACACAAGGGATTCGTCGAATTCAATAGTATTCAACCTGATCAGTACGCTATCTTGTGGTTTGATATATACATATTGGTATTCGGGAGAATGCTTGAAGTTGTAGAGCCCTTCTTCGACATTTTCTAGCTCGATCAGAAACTTGTTGTCGTTGTCCAACGCAACCGAATCTACCAGAACATCTTTCTTGTAGAGGTACACATGGCTGTCCTTGGGATTAATGATCTGGCCACCAAAGTATGTGCCCTTAGCGTCTACAGTGGTAGTATCTTTACATCCAAGAATAAAAAAAAGTAACGTTGTAGCGTATAACAGCTTCGGTTCGGTCAACATCTATCTAATTCTTCAGCACTAAGTTCATTCAACTATAACAAATCTAGCCATAGCCCATAAAACCTGTTGTTAAGGCGCTGTTAAAAGTTTTTTATGCAATCATGAACAGTGAAATGCAGGGCCTTTATTTTATGACCGTTCAAGGTACGCTCAACACATAATTTTTGTTAATTTTGCACTTCTAAAAAATCGGAATAATGTTAAGTGTATCTAATCTTTCTGTACAATTTGGTAAACGAGTGCTGTTTGATGAGGTGAATGTGAATTTCACCAAAGGAAACTGCTATGGGGTCATTGGTGCCAATGGTGCTGGGAAGTCTACTTTTTTGAAGATCCTATCAGGCAAGATAGAACCTACTTCCGGACACGTACATCTAGAACCGGGCAAGCGCATGTCTGTACTAGAACAGGACCACAATGTGCATGATGAGCATCAAGTACTTGAGACAGTGATGCGAGGCAATCAACCGCTGTTCAGGACAAAGACAGAACTTGATGCGCTGTACTTGGATTATTCTGATGAAAATGCTGACAAGATAGGAGAGCTGCAAGTACAGTTCGAAGAGATGGGAGGCTGGAATGCCGAGAGTGATGCAGCGGCAATGTTGTCTAACTTGGGTATCAAGGAAGACCTTCACTATAGTTTAATGAAGGACTTAGATGGAAAGCAGAAGGTACGCGTGTTGTTGGCCCAGTGCCTTTTCGGAACTCCCGATGTGTTGATCATGGACGAGCCGACCAACGACCTCGATTTCGAGACGATCTCGTGGTTAGAAGACTTTTTGGCTAATTATGACAACACGGTCATCGTAGTCTCGCACGACCGTCACTTTCTAGATAGTGTGTGTACGCATATTTCGGACATTGATTTTGGGAAGATCCAACACTTCAGCGGGAACTATACCTTTTGGTATGAGAGTAGTCAACTAGCGGCCAGACAACGTGCTCAACAAAATAAGAAGGCTGAAGAGAAAGCAAAGGAACTGCAAGAGTTCATCGCTAGGTTTAGCGCCAATGTGGCAAAATCCAAGCAAGCGACAGCCAGAAAGAAGATGTTGAGCAAATTGAACATTGAGAACATCAAACCTTCCAATAGAAGATATCCAGCCATCATTTTTACGCAAGATAGGGAAGTCGGTGACCAAATTCTGAACGTAGATGGGTTGAGTGCAAGTTTGGATGGAGAAACACTGTTCAGCAATGTCGATATCAACTTGACCAAGGGCGACAAAGTTGCTGTAATATCCAGAGATTCACGGGCTACAACTGCTTTCTATGAGATTCTAAATGACAACAAGCAACCAGATAGTGGCAAATTCCAATGGGGTGTCACCACGACACAGTCGTACCTGCCAGCTGACAACTCTAGTTTCTTTGACAATGATTTGACCTTGGTAGATTGGCTTCGTCAGTGGGCAACCACCGAAGAAGAGCGCGAAGAGGTCTATGTACGCGGCTTCTTAGGAAAGATGCTTTTTAGTGGAGAGGAAGCGCTAAAAACGGGCAGAGTGCTCTCTGGGGGCGAAAAAGTACGTTGTATGCTGTGCCGCATGATGATGTTGCGCGCAAACGTATTGATGTTAGACGAACCTACAAATCACTTGGACCTTGAGTCTATCACAGCGTTTAACAATTCTTTGAAGAAAGTGAACGCCAACTTGCTGTTTACCACACATGACCACGAATTCGCCCAAACAGTGGCAAACCGTATCATAGAGCTTACTCCCAGTGGGGTGATCGATCGTTACCTAACGTTTGATGAGTATCTGGCAGACCCAAAAGTAAAGGAGTTGCGCGAAAAGATGTATGCCGTTACGGTCTAACTGCAGCTGACCACAATTTTCTGTCATTTCATAACAAAAGCAAAAACCTAGACAACATTAATTTGGTGTCGAAAGCAAATCGACGCTATGTTTGTATCGGTTATTGGTTAAATAAGTGTGCATGTTTAGCCCCAAATCTAAAAACATACACTGATAGAAAAGCTCCGAGTCACCTACGCTCGGAGCTTTCCTTTTCTATTTATCACACTCTGGTCAAATACGAGCCAATCAAGTTTTACGATACCTACTGTTCCAGATCGCTGTGTTGAAATTCTTCCCTAGCGCGAAACCATAAAATAGGACAATCGATGCTACCATCTTGAATATGAAGAAGAACAACATCCAGAACTCAACGGTACTGTTCTCATTCTTAGAGAAAAGGCCCACAGGTACCATGAGTGTCAGCAAATAGCTTGTTAGGATGATGAGCATCATCAAGTTTTCAAAACTTTTAAATGGAAGCATCAACCATCTCCGAAGCGGATGCAGGTCGTTGCCCCATTTGTGAACGAGGTAGTAGTAACCGTTTCCGATAGGTGCAAACAAAAGAGGGTCGTCTGGGTTTTCTAATCTGAATGACTTCGAAGGTGCGATGACCTTGAAGCCATTCAGGGTGGTCTGGTGTTTAGATTCTAATTCTCGTATCTTATTGATAGCCTCTTGAGGTACCTCACCCTTAAAATACGTTGTCTCCAGAAAACGAAGACGATAGTTGATGCAAATGGTACTGATATGGTCTATGTGATAAATTTTATCAGTGTCAAGAAGGTCAAATACAAGTGCATTGCTTTCATTCTTTTTGGAAGAAGTCTCTAGTTCTTCCTTGATTCTTGAATGGTCTTGTTCAACCGTTTGCAAGATGGACCGTACTTCACTCAGAAGAAGATCTTCAGGTGAAGCCTTGCTACGAAAGCGTTGTAGCCTTTCTTCGATGTTTGTGGGCTTCAGAAGCATTTTTCTTTTTCTTGAACGTAGACTTTTGTTTTAAAAATAAGGAAAAAGAAAAAGGAAAGCAATTCTTGCTCAGGTATTCACAAATAGGAATTCAGAAAAGTCTTTAGCGAAGTTCAGCGCTTAAATTGTTCTCATATTTTTGCCGCAATTTCTGCATTACTTTATCTATCTGGTTGTCAGTCAGTGTTTTGTCGTTGTCTTGAAGGACAAAGCTGACCGCATATGACTTCTTTCCCTCGGGAAGGTTCTTGCCTTGATACACATCGAATAGCGAGACTTCCCTCAGCAGTTTCTTCTCTGTTTGGTATGCCAATGCACGAACTTCTTCGAAGGATACTTTTTCATCTAATAGCAGCGCAAAGTCGCGACGAACTTCCGGGAATTTTGGAATCTCTTGATACCCCACTTTTCCATAAGTTGCGGCTTCTAGGATATTATCCCAGTTGAAGTCTGCATACAGTACTTCTTGTTTTATGTCAAATGCTTTCGTGATCTTCTTTTTGACCACCCCAAACGAAACGAGGGCCATCTTACCAAGTGAAAGCTGCAATCCTTCTGAAAACACATCATTTTTTACAGGTGCAGTCTTTACTTTACCGATGCCAAGGCGTTGCAACAGTGCATCGATGCTTCCTTTTAGAAAGAAGAAACCACTAGGTTGTTGTGGTACTTTCCAGCTTTCCTGATTTCGTTTTCCGGTAACAATTAACGATAGATGCTTGAACTCTTCACGACCACCGTCATACTGATGGTAGGTCTTTCCAAACTCAAAGAGTCTCAAGGTATGTTGCTTTCTGTTAAGGTTGTACCTAATGGCTTCCAAACCAGTGAACAACATCGATTGTCTCATTGCTGAAAGCTCATTGCTCAAAGGGTTTAGGATGTTGATGTTGGCCTCTTCTTTAAGTTGGTCAGAGTGTCGAACATAAGCAGGAGCTATCAGCGAGTTGGCAAGCATCTCATAAAATCCTTGCGCTACCAATTGATCGCCAACGATATTCTGCAAACGGTGGTCATCATATTTTGAAACATTAGACATGGAGGCATTGAGCTTCTGGGTGAAATCTATGTTGTTGTAGCCATAGACACGAAGAATTTCCTCGATCACATCGGCTTCGCGTTGCACGTCTACCCGATACGATGGAATGGTAAGCCCGATGCCAGATTCTGTAACATTGTTCACCTTGATATCTAATGAGGTCAGAATGCTTTTAATGGTCTCTCTGGGTATTTCTTGCCCTATCAAGCTATTCACTTTTTCGAACGTCAATACCACCTGAAAGTCTCCTTTCTTAACAGGATATACATCTTCGGGATCACTGGTGATCTCTCCGCCAGCAAGTTCTTGGATCAAGATTGCCGCACGCTGAAGTGCATACAATGTGTTGTTGATGTCTATGCCGCGCTCGAAACGGAAAGATGCATCTGTATTGAGCCCATGCCGCTTGGCGGTCTTTCGCACCGAGATAGGGTTAAAATAAGCGCTTTCTAGGAAAATGTTTCGCGTATTCTCAGTAACTCCAGAGTTGATGCCGCCAAAGATCCCTGCGATACACATGGGCGTTTCTTTACCGTCACAGATCATCAGGTCTTCTTCATGCAGTTCGCGCTCAACCTCGTCTAAAGTGGTAAACTTGGTTCCTGCTTTCAATGTTTTGACGATCAACTTGTTACCAGCTATCTGATTGGCATCAAATGCGTGCAATGGTTGCCCCAATTCATGAAGCACATAGTTAGTGGCATCTACAACGTTGTTGATCGGCGCCAGGCCAATGGCATTAAGTCTATTTTTTAACCAGTTGGGAGATTCAGCGACTTTCACACCAGATATGGTGACACCACAGTACCGTGGGCATCGCTCTTTGTCTTGGACATCAATGTCAAATCGCAAGGTTCGGTTGTCTATCTTGAAGTTGGTAATTGATGGAGTGATCAATTCTAGATTTACATCTTGCTGTCGCAATCCTGCACGTAGATCCCTTGCAACCCCAAAATGACTCATGGCATCCGCACGGTTAGGGGTAAGCCCTATCTCGAAGACATGGTCGTTCTCAACATCGAAGACTTCACTACACGGAGTGCCAGCCTTTAGGTCTTCATCCAGCACCATGATCCCATCATGACCATTGCCAAGCCCCAACTCGTCTTCGGCACAGATCATTCCATGGGATTCCTCGCCACGTATCTTTCCTTTCCTGATCTTCCATTCTTTGCCCTCTTCATCATACAAAACAGTACCAATGGTGGCTACGGGCACCTTTTGCCCCTTAGCAACATTAGGAGCGCCACATACGATCTGTAAAGGTGTGTCTTGGCCAACAGCTACCTTGGTAAGCTTCAGTTTATCTGCATTTGGATGCTTCTCGCAAGCTAGGACGTGCCCAACGACCACACCTTTTAGACCACCTTTGACGGATTCAAAAGTTTCGATGCCTTCTACCTCTAGGCCAAGGTCGGTCAACAGGTTGCCTGTCCTTTCGGCATCCCAATCTGTCTTTATGAACTGTTTGAGCCAGTTGTATGAGATTTTCATATGCTATTGGTCTGTTCTAAATAGAAGAAGGGCAAAGATAGCATAATGATACAAGTTCTCACAATCGACGAATTAATAGGCAAACTCACTATCTTTGAGAGAATTAAAACCTTACCCATATGAGAACAATGACCAAAATTCTAACACTTTTCTTCTTAATGGCGATGATCGTGTCATGTGTGGATAAAAAGAAGGAGCATGATGAAGTTCAAAGAGCTGTAAAAGAAATTGAGGCTATTGAAGAAGGAATTGACAAAGCTGCCGAAGAAGTAGAAAAGAAAGCTGAGGAGTTAGAGAAAACAATAGAGGAATTAGATAATATTTAAAAAGCACATCCTATGAAAAATTCAAGATACATAGCGTTGCTCACATTGCTAGCCATATTTGTTTCTAGTGAGATCGCCAGTGCGCAGGTTAAGCCCAAAGAAGAAATAGAAGTAGAGGCGAAAGAAGGAAGAGAAGATATCGAGAAACGTCGTGAAGAGGCCAAGAAGAAAATGAAAGAACGAAGAGAGGAAATGAAAGAGCGACGCGAGGAGATGAAAAAGGAGCGCGAAGAATGGGAAGAACGACATGAAAATGCTTCAGATGATGAGAAAGAAAAAATGCATGAAGAAATGAAGGAGAAGCGTGAAGCGATGAAAGAGCAACTCAAGGAAGAAAGGGAAGACGCCTATGGTATACGCAAGAAGAGAGAACTATCAGGAAGAGAATACGGTAGGGCCAGGGCAGATGAGGCTAGAGCAAAGATCAGATCACGACAAGAACGATTTGCCAAGAGGGGTGAAATGATTCGAAGAAGCCGCGACAAAGTGGCACAGGCGAGAGAACGTGTAAGGAAACAATTAGAGGCAAAAGAGATCACGGAGGAAGAGGCAGCGGCCAAAGAGAAAAAGATCATGGATGCCGAAGGAAAGATCAACGACCTTGAGGAGACCATCGAACAGCGTCGTGAATACATCAGGGAACAGCGTGAGCGTTTGGACAAAGTAGCTGTCCAGCAACAGTAATTCATACCATATCGCTAAAAAGCACATCACTATGATGTGCTTTTTTACTTCATTGCCTTTTTTGAATTGATGCAGTCTCTGGATCAACTAAGTGCACTTCCGTTTAACATAATGCAATTTCAATTTAACACGGCTCAAGGGAAGGGTGCAGGCCAACATCGAGAAGCTATGAAAGAACGAGGACATCAATTGACCCAGGTCACGAACAATTAGCGATCAACGCCAGACATTCGTCTGGCTTTTTTGTTTTTCAATCGACTAGCAATCAAAGTGTTAAAATATATGATCTTTTTCAAGATCAGCATAGTTTGGAAAGATTTTTGATGCTAGTTCAAATGAGGTAATTGGTAGTGATGATCACAGAAAGAAGGTGTGAATTTAAATAGAGTGGCATATGAGATGAGTTATTAATAACTAAAAAAATCAAAAAGAAAATGAAAAAACTAGTCCTTCTAGCAATGCTTGTTCTCGCTGCGCAACAAGCATTTTCACAAGGGAGCGCAACGGTGAATGACATCATCGTGATGGCAGACGGCACATTCGTCCAGGCCAAGGTAACTAAGATCACAGACGAAACACTGACCTTCAACTATCCAGGCGAAGCACTTATCAACGAGGTCAAGCTAGATAAACTTGAAAGAGTCGTCTTCGCTAGTGGTCGCACACAATTCTTCGGGGATAAACAATCTCCGAATAGCGGACAGATCGATCAAATGGCAGTACAAGAGCCGCAGCCTACATCAGGTGAGGACGTCTATTTACTGCCTGTACAGAATCAGATGAAGAAAGCGTTGTTCGAAGAAAATACATTGGCGGTTTTGCCTATCACTTTTATGAAGAATGACACCTACGACGAAACCTTGTCTATGGCGGCTACAGGTCATGTAATGCAGCTGATCGATCAAGGTGCTTCGCAGAAAGGGATCACAGTACAAGACATGGGCACCACGGTAAGCAAACTCATTGACAGTGGTATTAGTTTTAATGACCTCGACAACGCTCCTGTAGACAAGCTGCGGAAAACGATCGGCACGGAATATATACTTCGGGTGAATGTCGACCAAAAAACCACAAGTGCGAAGAAAGCCATGGGATGGGCTGCCTTGCATAGTGAGTCGAACGACACACCAGACAATGATCTTACGGCCAACATAAGCTTACAACTTTTTGATGCAGAAAATGTTTCGGAAAGCTATGAAGTGGACTTTTCCGAAGGATTGTCGGTCAGAGACAAACGAAACCTGGGATCTGCCGCCCGATGGAGATCATCACTCGACTACGTATTGCGACAGCTTATGGACTCAGGTAGTTTACAGTAAGACCATTCCATTCGCATCCGTGGGGCAATGAAGTGAACCATGTGCCATGTTCCCAGCGCACATGGTTTTTTGTGGCACTAACTTATATAGTTCCATGGTTGTTTGGTCTGCATCAATTGGTCAAGAATGGTGCGTGCAGTGGCATGTTGGGGGAGTGCCAAGTTCGGGTCTTCCTTTAATACCCGTTGCACATAATACCTGGCAGTCTTTAAGATGTCATTGTCTTTGACGATGTCGGCAATTCGTAAGTTTAGAATTCCACTTTGTTGTGTGCCCATCAGATCCCCTGGGCCACGTAGCTTCAGATCTACTTCAGCGATCTCAAAGCCATCACTGGTCTGTACCATCGTCTCTAGGCGAGTCTTTGCATCATTGGTCAGTTTATGACTGCTCATCAGGATGCAATAGCTTTGGTCGGCTCCACGACCTACACGACCACGTAATTGATGTAGTTGTGACAGCCCGAACCTTTCGGCACTTTCAATGATCATCACAGAGGCATTGGGGATGTTCACCCCTACTTCGATAACGGTGGTAGCGACCATGATCTGGGTCTCAGCCTTGAAAAAACGTTCCATCTCATAGTCCTTATCTTCACTTTTCATCTTCCCATGCACAATGGAGATCTGATACTCGGGCAACGGAAATTCTCTAACAATACTCTCGTACCCATCCATAAGGTCTTTATAGTCCATCTTCTCAGACTCTTGGATCAACGGATAGACAATGTATACTTGTCGGCCCTTTTTGATCTCTTCTTTAATGAAATGAAATACTTTCAGTCGATTGCTGTCGAAGCGATGTACAGTTTTCACGGGTTTACGACCAGGTGGCAATTCGTCAATGACAGAAACATCGAGGTCGCCATACAAACTCATGGCCAATGTTCTAGGAATGGGGGTAGCCGTCATCACCAAGATATGTGGAGGTATAGCATTCTTTTTCCAGAGCTTGGCTCGTTGTGCCACACCAAAGCGATGTTGTTCGTCGATGATGGCAAGCCCAAGGTTTTTAAATTTCACTTTATCCTCCAAGACAGCGTGAGTGCCAATGATAATGTGGAGTTCTCCATTTTCAAGTTGTTCGTGAATTTCTTTTCGAGCAGCTGTCTTTGTAGACCCGGTAAGCAATTTGGTATTGATCGGTAGGTCTTTCACAAGGTCAAAAAGGCCATTGTAGTGTTGTTGTGCCAGGATCTCTGTAGGTGCCATCAAACATGCCTGAAATCCATTGTCTAGTGCCAGCAACATGCTAAGCAGTGCAACAATGGTCTTGCCAGAGCCTACATCACCTTGCAACAATCGATTCATCTGAGCATTGCTTCCAAGATCTCTTCTGATCTCTTTGACGACCCGCTTCTGTGCATTGGTGAGCGAAAAGGGAAGGTGGTCGTTATAAAATTCGTTGAAGAACGACCCGACTTGTTGAAAGGGTAAGCCTTTGATCTTCTGTTTGCGTAACAGCTTCTTGTTGACCAGCTGAAGCTGAATGAAGAAAAGCTCTTCGAATTTCAAGCGATATTGAGCTTTGGCCAGCAATTCTTGACTTTTTGGGAAGTGAATGTTGAAGAAGGCAGTTCCCTTGTCAACCAGCTTTAGCTCTTCGATGAGCGATTTGGGCAACGTCTCTCTGAAACGCTGACCTACTTCACTGAACAATTGTTGCATGAGCTTGTTCATCACTCGATTGGTGATGCCTTTGTTCCCCAGCTTTTCCGTAGAAGGATAAATAGGCTGCATTGCTGTACGAATGCTTTGTTCGTGATCAGGGAGCAATTCCATCTCGGGATGTGGCATATTGGGGTTGTTGCCATACCAATTCAATTTTCCGAAGATGACATAGGGAGTGTTCAGCTTTAAGCTGTCGCGCATCCATCGCTGGCCGCGAAACCAGACCAATTCTATCTCTCCGGTATCGTCAACAAAAGTAGCCACCAAACGATTGCCTCGTTTTTGCTCTACCGTCTTGATATTGATGACCTTGCCGATGATCTGTACCTCTGAAGAGTTGCGCTGCAACTGATTGACCTTGTAATATTGCGTGCGATCCAAGTAGCGGTTGGGGAAGAGCTGCAAAAGGTCTTGATAGGTATAAACGCTAAGTTCTGAGCGCAATAGATCGGCTCTGTTAGGGCCAACACCCTTTAAGTAATCGATTTCGGTCTGTAGAATGTTGTTGCTCATCACAACGAAGATAGCAATCTACCCACAATTGTGTAATTTGGTGTGAAAATTGTATCAACATCTATATGCGTTGCTTCTTTTGCTATATAAGCCTTTTATTCTCGCTGCAATTGCTTGCCCAAACGGCAGCGATAGACTTCAAACGCATACATGCTCAAATTTCGATCGATCCTCATGATCAGATCGTGCAAGGGCAAGTGGACTATGATTTTATAGCACTAAAGCCTGTCGATTCGATAGTTATCGATGCGAAGGCTATGGAGTTCGAAAAGGTGATGCTGAATGGTGACGCTTTTGATTTCACCACGACAGATTCTCATCTCATTCTGTATGGAAGCATTTCTTCTGAAAGTCAATATGTACTAAGCTTGGAGTACACTGCCAAACCTAAAAAGGCTATGTACTTCATCGATTGGAATATCCAAGGAGGAAGAAAACAGGTCTGGACGCAAGGCCAAGGAAAAGACAATAGCCATTGGCTACCCAGCTTTGACAATGTGAATGAAAAAGTCGAGTTTGATCTAAGCATCACTTTTGACAAAGACTACGAAGTGATCTCCAATGGAAAATTGATAAGAGTAGAAGAGAAGGATGGTCTAAGAACCTGGCATTACGATATGCAGCAACCGATGAGCAGCTACTTGGCTGCCATTGCCATTGGAAAGTACGACAGGCAAGTGACCCACTCAGAAAGTGGAGTTCCTATTGAGTTGTATTATTACCCAGAAGATTCACTAAAAGTAGAACCCACATACCGCTACACCAAGCAGATCTTTGACTTTTTAGAGGAAGAGATCGGCGTACCATATCCATGGCAGAACTATAAGCAGGTGCCCGTCAAGGACTTTCTGTATGCTGGCATGGAGAACACGACCGCGACTATTTTCTCGGATAGTTTCGTTATAGACTCCACCGCTTTTGTAGATCGAAACTATGTAAACGTCAATGCGCACGAGTTGGCGCACCAATGGTTTGGCAATTTAGTGACCGCCAAAAGTGGCAAACATCACTGGTTGCATGAAGGCTTTGCCACCTACTACGCGTATTTAGCTGAAGGCGACATCTTTGGAGATTCGTATTTTAAAGAGAAACTTTTGAGTAATGCATCAATCCTCAATGATCTATCCGACGAAGGAAAGGGAGAAGTGCTGTTAGCAGAAGGTGGCAGCAGTTTAACCTACTATGAGAAAGGCGCATTGGCTTTGTACGAATTGAAAAATTTGGTAGGTGGTCAAGTTTTTCAAGGATCCGTAAAGAAATATCTGTCTCAATTTCAATTTGAAAGTGTTCAAACCCACGATTTCTTTCATTTTATTGAATCAGCCACAGATCAAGATATGGAGGCATACAAACAAAAATGGTTGTATAGCGCGGATCTTCCAGAAACGGCCATAGTCGTTGGCGAAGATCATACTGAAGAATACGAGAAACATTTGGCCCCGACGGAGTATGCGATTGTAAAAACGATAGATTCTATCACAGCCTTAGGCAAACCGTTATTTGAAAAATCCCTAAAGAGCAAAAGTTACAAAAACATCGAAAACGCTCTCTTGAAACTATGGCTCCAGTTCCCAGAGGATAGATATAAGTATTTAGATGCGACCAAAGAAGTCGTAGGTTTCAACAATAAGAATGTACGTCAACTGTGGTTGGCATTGGCATTGGTGACTCCTGAGTATGAGGTCGAACATAAGCAAGACTATTTTCAAGAGCTTTCTGGCTACACACGACGAAAGTACAATTATGAGACACGTCGATTGGCGTTCGACTATCTCTTTCAATTGAGTAGTTTTACGGACCAAAACCTAAAAGACCTGGTCAATGCCTGTGTGCATCACAATTGGCGGTTTGTATCCAGTTCGCGAAAACTGCTGGATGTATTGCTGGAAGAAGAATCTTATGAGAAAAGATTGGGCATTATTGCCGACCAACTAGAAGAACGTGAACAAATATTTCTCAAGGATAAACTAAACGAGTGAAAAAAGCTTTGGTCATATCTGGTGGTGGAAGCAAAGGAGCCTTTGCTGGCGGTGTGGTACAGTACCTCAAGCAAGGCCTCAATAAAGACTATGATATCTATATTGGCACATCTACAGGTAGTCTATTGATCTCGCATATGGCCTTGGATGAGGTAGCGCGTATCAAAGAGATCTACACCTCTGTGAATCAAGAATCCATCTTCAGTACCTGTCCGTTTGTCGTGAAGAAAAAGAAATACGGGATTAATGAGATCAGTATCAATCACTGGAATGTACTCCGTAATTTTTTACGAGGAAGCAAGACGTTTGGCGAAAGCTACAATCTTAGGGAACTCATTGGCAACTCTATCACCGAGGAAGATTTTTATCAATTAAAGTTAAGCCAGAAGGATATCGTGGTCACAGTCTCTAACCTCTCACTAAATCAGGTAGAATACAAATCGATAAGAGACTTTGGATACGAAGAGTTTTTAGATTGGATATGGATCAGTTGCAACTACACGCCCTTTATGAGTTTGGTACGGAAAAATGGTTGCGAATATGCCGATGGTGGCCTGGGAAGCGTCGTTCCTATCGAAGAGGCTGTAAAGCGGGGCGCCAAAGAGATCGATGCGATCATCCTGCATACCGAGACGACACTGGTAAACCGCATGCCCTCTAAGAATCCATTCTCCCTGATCACCAACATCTTTGGTTTTATGGTAGACCGCATCGAACAACAAAACATTCGCATTGGCAAGTTTGCGGCGGCTCATAATGATGTGATCATCAACTTCTATTATACACCAACGATTTTGACTACCAATTCATTGATCTTCAATAAAGAAGAAATGACGCAATGGTGGCAAAGAGGTTATCAGTTTGCTAAAACGATCAATCAAGACGAGAACAGTGTTGTAATTCCCTAAGGGAAATTCCCCATCAAAAACCAGCCTTTCACCTTTTCAACGATGCTAGATCATGCTGATCTTGTTGAAAAAAGGAACCATGATGACCTTGTCACTTTTTTCATTCATTGAAGCCGCTGTTTTGTTACTAATAGTGATACTCGTTGTGGCATTGATCGTTCGAGTGATGGTCAAAGGAAGCGGAAAGTTGACCAACATCACCATCAATCAATTGGTAAAACAAGAATGTGCCTCGAGTGGTACGAACAATGGAGCGTTTGATGTCGAGTTAGGCACCATTAGCCAAGGAGTCCTGGATATATTGACACAGGGCTACTCTTTGGACCAAGTGTCTGCCAAGGTGAAATGGCGAAGATTTGGTAGAGGATGCAGGTACACGATCATAGTGAACATCACAGATAGTGATGATACGGTTACCAGGGAATCCGAAGAGTTTACCGTAGAACCTTGTCCTTAATGGTACAATTCTTTTACTTCTTTCTTCAAAAAGGATAGTGCCGCAGAAGAAGGTGCAGGCTTCTCTAGCATTTCATTCAAGATCTCTTCGCGAAGCTTGTCGGCATTGTGAGCTTGCATGGCAGCTTTTCGTGTCAATTGAATCGTAGCATTCTTTGCTGCATTGATGATATTCCAACAATCTTCGCTAATATAGATCTGTTGCGCCAAGTTGTGCTCGTATTCTTGTTCGATATTACTAACAAGCAGTTCCTCATAGGCGTCCTTGTCCGATGAGATGGGCTTTACGCGCAGCAATAGTTTCTGTGGCATGATGCGCTCCAAGAAGATGGTCATCCGCTCATAGGCCTGTAACCTTGTTGGTAATATGGTTTGTTGGGTGTCCTTGTGAAGTAAGTACCTTCTTCTTCCTTCTTCATTCTGGGTATGACCTCTAAAGAAATACAAAGCGATCAATCCTGTTACAATGGAAGGAAGCAAATAGAGTAGGAGCTCAACAACGCGTTCTTCGTTCATTAGGGTCTAGTTTGGTTTACCTCCCAAATATATACAATCTTTTAAATGTTGCATACTCTCGAAAGGTACAGGCATTTTGTTGTAGAGATAGGTGCGTGATAAGGTCTGCGTCAAATTACGGTCACCCAGGCTCAAATCCACGTCGTCCATCGTGAACTGACACGGATGCTCGTAACCCGCAGCATGGGTGATCTCTAAGAACTCTTTTCGAAACGTTCTAAAATACCGATTGGCACGTTCCGACTTCAGCGTGATATCAATGCCATTCTGCAACCATTTCTTCTGTGTCGCGATCCCAGCAGGACATTTGTTGGTATGACAGATCTGTGCCTGAATGCAGCCAATGCTCATCATGGCTTCGCGTGCTACATTGATGATGTCTGCACCCATGGCAAAGGCCATGGCTGCTTTGGCAGGAAACCCAAGTTTCCCACTGGCGACAAAAACAATTTGGTCAGCAATACCCGTTTCTTTGAAGATCTTGTACACATCACTAAAGCCATAGACCCATGGTAAGGACACATGATCGGCAAAGCTAGGAGGTGCTGCTCCTGTGCCACCTTCGCCACCGTCGATGGTAATAAAATCGGGGCCTTTGCCTGTTTCCTTCATGAGTTGGGCCAATTCTTTCCATTGGTCCAGTTTTCCTATGGCCGCTTTGATGCCCACGGGCAATCCGGTTTCTTCGGCAATGGCTTCTACAAAATCTACCAATTCGGGGACCGTTGAAAAAGCCGTGTGCGATGAGGGAGACAGCACATCTTTCCCCATTGGCACACCGCGGATCTCAGCAATTTCCTTGGTGATCTTCTTGCCGGGCAAGACGCCGCCTTTACCGGGTTTGGCACCTTGTGAGAGTTTCACCTCAACGGCTTTGACAAACGGGTTTGCCTCCACTAGTTCTTTTAACTTTTCCATGGAAAAGTTTCCATCTTGATCACGAACGCCAAAATAACCCGTCCCAAAGTGGAAGACCACATCAGCGCCGTTGCTATGATAGGGCGAAAGGCCACCTTCGCCGGTATTGTGATAGGCACCTGCCTTTAAACAGCCTTTGTTCAAGGATTCGATGGCTTTGGCAGATAGCGACCCAAAGCTCATGGCCGATACGTTGATCACCGAAGCGGGACGATAGGGTTTGCTGCGTTTGTGATACGCACCCATCACCTTGGCACAGGGCAAGAACGTCTTGTCCTCTTTGTTGGGATGCTCTTGTTTCAGCTTGAAGGGAATCATCGCATTGTTAATGAAGTGGTATTGATGCGAATAGATGTCACGGTCGGTGCCAAAACCCTCGTAATTGTTCTCGTTCTTGGAAGACGCGTAGACCCAACCGCGTTCGATGCGGTTAAAGGGAAGTTCCTCCCGGTTGTTGGCCACCAAATATTGCCGCAACTCCGGACCAATGCTTTCCAACAGATATCGGATGTGCCCAATGACCGGAAAATTATGCTGAATGGTATGTGACCGTTGGAAGAAGACATCGCGAATGGCAATGAGTGCGAATACCAACAATAGCCATGCCCACCATGGAATTGCCCCTAGGAAGGATAAGATTTCATTCATGCTTTGATAAATTTTTGTTGGAGACCCTTCGCCTTTACAAAATATAGCCCAGGGTTGAGTTTTGTTACGTCCAGCGGACCTGCTTCTGATGTCATTGTTCGTTCTAAGACAAGCTGCCCCATCAAATTATAGATGCTGATTTGCACCTCTTCAGTCATACTCTTAAAGTTCATGCTACATATGCAAAAATGAAAAAAGTGTAACTAATTTTCTCACCACTTAATCATTCAAATAATCGAGCGTCAACTGCACAAAGGCTTTTATGCCGAGTTTCATACCACTTTCGTCAATATAGAAATCGGGGGTATGGTGGGGTGCCGCTTCGCTGGCAGGGACATTCGCCGGCTTTCCACCCAAAAAGAAATAAAAACCTGGCACTTCCTTCTGAAAGAAAGAGAAATCTTCAGCACCTGTGATGGCCCTGGCCAATATGACGTTTTCTTCTCCCGCCACTCTCTGTAACGACGGAAGCATTTGCGCGGTCAGCTTTTCATCGTTGTAGGTGATGGGATAGCCTTTGGCGATATCGATCGTAGCCTCAGCACGGTAGGCCTTGGCAATGGCAGGTACCATCTCACGCATCCGCTGATTGATCTGGGCCTGCATGTCGTAATCCAAGGTGCGTAGGGTTCCCACGATATGTGCCTCTTCAGGTATGATATTACTGCGCACACCAGAACTGATCTTTCCGATAGATAGCACTACAGCTTCGTTGGTGAGCTCCATTTCACGACTTACTAGGGTTTGCAATCCGTCGATGATCTTCACCGAAGCCATGATCGGGTCTACACTGGCCCATGGTCGTGAACCATGACTCTGCTTTCCTTTCACATGGATCTCAAAGCTTTGCGAGGCAGCCATCGCACCGCCAGGCTTGTAGTTGATCTTCCCTACGTCCATACCTGCGGAGATGTGCAAACCAAAGATGGCATCTACGTCCGGACCCTTCAGCACACCTTCCTTCACCATCAATTCGGCGCCTCCCTCTTCGCCCGGAGGCGCACCTTCTTCTGCAGGCTGAAAGATGAATTTTACCGTTCCGGGAAAATCATTGTTCCTCGCCAACAATTCAGCAACACCCATTAAAATGGCAGTGTGCGTATCATGACCACAGGCATGCATCACACCTGTTTCCACACCGCGAAAAGTGGTTGTTACCGTTGATTTGAAGGATACATCAGTGCGTTCGGTGACAGGAAGCGCATCGATATCTGCCCGAAGGGCCAGTACTTTGCCAGGGCGGTTGCCTTTTAGGATGCCCACAACGCCTGTTTTGGCAATACCTGTCTGGGTTTTGATGCCCAGCGATTTCAAGTGTTTGGCGATCTTTTCGGCGGTCTTGAACTCGCGGTTAGAGAGTTCAGGGTTTTGGTGAAAATCACGTCGCCATTCGATGACCTTGGATTCAATCGCTTCGATCTGTTGTTCGTAACCTCGTTGTGCGGACATTAGTGTCGGGAATAGGATAAACCCTATCAAAAGCTGCTTCATATAAAAGAATTTTTCTTGAAACCTAGTTCTCGATACTTTTTGTGTCAAAAAACTCGAGCTGTCGGTTTCAGTAGTTTGATATTTATATACTAATCGTATTAGCAATGGTTTCCCAAGATAAGTTGATTTCCTCGGTTTGAAAAATCTGTGCATAACTCTTCACGATTGGCTGGTAAATTCTTGTGAGAATAATTAATTTCACGGTTCGATTGATGATGAAAGACCTCTTTTGTGGAACACTATCTAGAACAACTCAATGATGCTCAAAAAGCGCCTGTCTTGCACAAAGATGGGCCGCTGATGGTCATCGCTGGCGCAGGCTCGGGGAAGACGCGTGTGCTTACCTTTCGCATTGCGTATCTGATGAGTCGGGATGTGGATTCGTTCAATATCTTAGCGTTGACCTTTACCAACAAGGCGGCGCGCGAGATGAAGAAGCGCATCACGGAGATCGTTGGGCCTGAAGCCAAGAACTTATGGATGGGCACCTTTCACTCGGTATTTGCCAAGATCTTGCGCTTTGAAGCTGACCGCTTGGGCTACCCAAGCAACTTTACCATTTACGACACACAAGACTCTGATCGATTGATCTCATCGATCGTCAAAGAGATGGGCTTGGACAAGGATCTCTACAAATACAAGCAGATCCGTTCAAGGATCTCGTCCTTCAAGAACAGTTTGATCACTGTTCGTGCGTATTTCAACAATCCAGAATTGGTAGAGGCTGATGCCATGGCCAAACGGCCACGCATGGGCGAGATCTACAAAGAATACTGCGACCGTTGCTTTAAAGCAGGGGCCATGGATTTTGATGACTTGCTGTTGAAGACCAACGAGTTGCTGAATCGCTTCCCTGATGTGTTGGCCAAATACCAGGATCGCTTCCGGTATATCTTGGTAGATGAGTATCAAGACACCAACCATTCGCAGTATTTGATCGTTCGTGCCTTGTCTGACAAGTTTCAGAACATCTGTGTGGTGGGCGACGACTCGCAAAGTATCTACGCCTTCCGCGGAGCGAACATCAACAACATCCTCAATTTCCAACGTGACTATGATGATGTCGCGGTGTATCGTTTAGAGCAGAATTACCGTTCTACCAAGAATATCGTCAACGCAGCCAACTCCGTTATAGAGAAGAATAAGAACCGTTTGGAAAAAGTGGTTTGGACAGCCAATGATGAAGGAGGTAAAGTCAAGGTGCACCGCAGCATCACGGATGCGGAAGAAGGTCGTTTTGTGGCCAGGGAAATCTTTGAGCAGAAGATGCAGCAGCAACTGATGAACGGCGACTTTGCCGTGCTGTACCGCACCAATGCCCAATCGCGATCTATTGAAGATGCACTGCGAAAGCGTGACATCCCATATCGCATCTATGGAGGTCTTTCGTTCTACCAGCGAAAAGAGATCAAGGATGTATTGGCCTATCTGCGCATCATTGTAAATCCGAAAGATGAGGAAAGCCTGAAACGTGTGATCAATTATCCGGCACGAGGCATTGGTCAGACCACAGTCGACAAACTCATCGTTGCTGCCAAGCAGCACGACCATAGCATCTTTGAGGTGATGGAGCATATCGACAAGCTTGAGGTAAGGATCAATTCAGGCACCAAGACCAAGTTGCAGAACTTCGTTACGATGATCAAGAGCTTTCAGATCTTCAATGAAAATGCTAGTGCCTTCGAGATCACAGATCTGGTGACCAAAAAGACAGGTCTTGTCTTAGAGTTGAAGAAAGATGGTACACCCGAAGGCATTGCGCGTATCGAGAATATCGAAGAACTGTTGAATGGCATCAAAGACTTTGTAGAAGGACAACAGGAGGTCGACGGCAGTACGGGCAAGCTTTCCGAGTTTCTAGAGGATGTGGCATTGGCGACCGATCTAGACAAAGATACAGGCGATGACGATCGTGTGGCTTTGATGACCATTCACTTGGCCAAAGGTTTGGAGTTTCCTTGCGTGTACATCGTGGGTATGGAAGAAGACCTTTTCCCATCGGCTATGAGCATGAATACGCGAAGCGAGTTAGAAGAGGAGCGAAGACTCTTCTATGTAGCGTTGACCCGTGCCGAAAAGCAAGCCTTTCTGACCTACACACAAAGTCGTTACCGTTGGGGAAAGCTGATCGATGCCGAACCTAGCCGTTTTATAGAAGAGATCGACGAACAATATCTTGATTACATCACGCCTAAGGATGATCATCGCTTTAAGCCGATGATCGATACAGACATATTTGGTGAAGTAGATAAGAGCAAGCTGCGGTTGAAGAAACCCATCTCGGGCATACCACCTGGGCGCAACAAGCCTACAGAAGCACAACTGCGAAAGTTAAGAAAGTTGAAACCTTCTGCAGAAAGTAACGGAAAGACCAATTTATTTGATAACGACCTTGCTGTTGGAAATAAAGTCTCGCACACACGATTTGGTAGAGGAGAAGTGCTGAAGATCGAAGGTGTAGGCAACGATAAGAAGGCCGAAATTCGGTTCGAGACAGGTGGTATCAAAAAACTATTGCTTCGTTTTGCAAAGTTGGATGTGATAGGGTAGAATTATGTCATTCTGAGCGTAGCGAAGAATCTTACTTTCGTATAGAAATGAAAACTAAAGGAACACATAATTACTATGTCTATATTCTGACCAATAAAACAAAAACTGTACATATACCGGAATAACCAACAACCTCAGGGAACGTCTGTATTGGCATGCCAATCCTGAACCTTTTTCAAAAGCATTTACTACAAAATACAAATGCCACTATCTGATATATTACGAACATTTTTTGAAGTTGAAAGCGCTATCAGTCGTGAAAAACAAATCAAGGGGTTGGAGCAGGATGAAAAAAGAAGAATTGATTAAAAAGTTTAACCCTAAATGGAACTTTTTGAACAATACGATATAAAGATTCTTCACCTCACTGCGTTGCGTTCTGAACGGCACAAGGTCATTTTTAATCTTTCAGAATCTTGTAGGTACGTACGCTGCCTTGAACGTACAGTTTCAATAGATACATGCCACTCTCTAAGTATGAGACATCTACTCGATCAGTTTGTTTAGACTGAAATACTTCTTTGCCTAGAAGATTGTATACTGCTATTCTATCGATTGGAAGCGCATCACTTTCTATATAAATAAATTGGCGAGTAGGAATAGGGTAGACCGTCATGGCATTAATATCAAAACTTGGATTGCTCAGTGTCGTTTGCGATTCATACGCACCAATATCTATAATACTATCGAAGATCCTATTATTACCTGCCAGGTCTTTGGCCTCGGAATTAGCAGAGTTGTCTCCAATGTTTATAGCTGGAGAGGTGCTTTGTAGTGTAAAATCGTTTGTTGTTGAATCTGTGAACAGAGGATTGGTGTTTTCTAATGAATTCCCATTATTAGTAGTGTTTACTGTTGCGGGGAAGACAACATCAAATACACTATACGAATACGTCATTGCTCCAGATCCTGCTATAACACTAAATACACTGTTTCCATTATTGGAAGCAAAAACAGTATTTACCGCATTAAAGTTTCCGTTAAAAGCCCGCAATGCTTCTCCAACTGGTGCTATATTGTTTACCACCGTACAGTTTACCAGATTTGTAGTTCCTGCTTCGGCACCCACTGCACCACCAGAATGTGTTGCTGTATTGTTATGAAATAGCGTATTCGTGACTGTCGCTGTTCCCGTGGAAAAGTTGGCTAAGCCTACACCACTCACGCCATTGTTATTTCGAATGATACAGTTGGTGATTTGATTATTGTCTGCCGCATCCGAGATATATATCCCCGCTCCAAAGCGGTCGAATATTTCTGTGCCTGAGGCATTGGCACTTCCGCTTTCTATGATGACGCCATCAACTGTTATGTCGCTATTTGCGATGTGCACAACACTGTAGCTGTCGTCTGCGTTTCCAGCACCACCGATTTCGCCACTTAAAATAGTGGGATTGGCATGCCAATCCCTTTCCGAAAGATTACTTTCGACACCTTCAAAGCCTCCATAGATCCTAGCATTTGCAGGTGGTACAAAAGCGATTGTGCGATCGGTGGTCGTTGTCGGATTGTATACTCCTTCGGCTACCCAGACTTCATCAGCAGCGCAGGGACTCATATTTGCCAATGCCTCTTGCAGCGTATTGTATGCGGTTGCCCATGAGGTGCCATCGCCTCCATTCGGAGCAGTAACGTTTACATAGATTGTCTGCGGCAAGATAGGGTTGATGGTGAAGGATGTCAAAGACAGATCTTGGTTGGCCTGTGCATGGTCCCAATTTGAGAGATCTTCTAACAAGGAAACAATTACTTCTGTATTTCTGCTGGTTTCCTTGAATTCGACCCTGTTGGGCAAGACCCCATCAGGAAAGCCTTCTGTGACCACGGCATTGACAAAAGTGTTCTTAGGATTGTTCGTTGCAGGAATGGTTCCTCCAGAATAGAACACTGGCCCAGGAGTAACCCCTCCGGTATGGAACAAATTGTGTATTTGCGTCACACCATTGGTCATATCAGCATCATTGTCCTGATACACATAATACCTACCACCATTGTCTGGTACCGAAAATCCGTCATCAATGGTGGCTACTGTACCACAGTCAGCTCCTGTGCCATTGGTACAAGAGATATCAATGGTAAAACCTGCTGCTTGTTTAAATACGAGAATGCTTCCCTTTAGTATGCAGGTATCGGGTGATGTGAAGCGTATCCGGGGCTGTGTGGTCTCAAAGGCCAAGTCTGAGTTGTCGAAGACCGCATTGGTGATGTAGAATTCAGTTCCTGGCAAAATGGTCTCTAACACTACAAATGACAAGGCATCTGTATCGTTATGATTGGCCCCAAGGATAGCCAATGAAGGCATGGCATTGCTAAGGTCGTCATTGGTCATCGTACCCGTTGCGCTGTTGGGGCTTCCACCATCATACCCTGTACCCGCTGCAAGGTTCAGCTGAACAGTCTCATCAGCCTCCAAGTTACCATCGTTGGTGGGAGTAACGGTCAGATCGACCTCGGTCTGGCCATTCAAAAGAGTTACACTACCTGTGGTCTCGGTGAAGGAAGTTGCGCCAGTCACCGTGTAGTCAGTATTGAAGGCAGCCGTTCCAGAGACATCAAAATTGATGGTCAGGTCTGCAGTGGCCGCAGCACTTAAGGTGAATCTATAGGTGATGGAGGCACCTGAATCTTCAGCAACTGTATCATTGCCAGAGATGGTCAGACCCAGGCTTGGGTTGGTTGAACCTTCGCTAATGATGATATTGTTGAAGGGAACGGTAGACAGGTCTTGCCGTGCTGCTCCGTAGTCCCAATTGGCCGTATTTTGAAAATTGGCCAGGTCTACCGTGGTGGTCCCGCGCAACGAAGGCTTGTATTCCACCCTGTTGGGCTGTAAGTTGGCAAAGTCATCCACTACTACAGTTCCGAGATACAAGGTCGAAGCATCTTGGTCGGCGGGGATGGGTCCTCCATAGTTGGGTGGAGTATCCGACAGTGTAGACAGGATGCTCTGTACGGTTGAAATACCATTGTACTTGTCGTCGTCCGTGTCAGTATAGGCGAAGAAATGCTGGCCATCGCCTGTGATGAAGAAACCATTCACATCGACTATCGTGGTGGCTGTGCCACAAGTACCACTATCACAACTTACGCTCAAAGCGTTTGGAGTATTGGTCTCTGCCACAACAATCACCTCACCCCGCACAACGCCACCAGTCGGGGCGGTCCATTTAATGGTCGGCGCACTGAAGAAATCATTGAAGGACAGTGTATTCTTGTTGAATTGTTCTGTAGTGAAATAGACGATCTCACCTGCTGGGATACTTGTTAGTGCCACAAATGAGAAAGCACCGTCATCAAATGACGTCGCTATGTCGGCGAAAGGGTTCAAGCCTGTGATGGCCACCATAGGCGTGATGGACATGGTGTCGTCGTTTGTGAACTCGGTAGCAGCACTGCTCGGGTTTCCGATATCGTAATCTGCAGAAGTTGTCAACGATAAGGTCATCATTTCATCGGGCTCTAGGTTGGCATCATCAATAGGGGTGATCGTGATACTGGCTGTAGTGGCACCACTGTTGATGACCACGCTGCCTGTTGTAGTGGTGAAGGTCGTCGCACCAGATTGGCTGTAATCATCGTTGAAGATAGCCGAACCACTCACACTAAAGTCTACCGTAGTATTGGTTGCTTGCGCTGGATCCAACTCAAATGTATAGTTGATCGCTGTGCCACTGGCTTCGGCCACGCTGTTTTGCGAACTTGTGACGGTGAGTACAGGATTGGAACCATCCAAATTGAAATTAGTGAAGACCGTGATCGAGAGGTCTTGCTGCAGCTGTGCAGACACATAGTTTTGAGGGTTCTCCAAAAGTGCCCTGTTCACATCCGTTCTATCAACCACAGAGGTCTTGTACTCGGTCCGGTCTAGATAGGTGCCGTTGGGGTTGGTGTCGGGAAAACCATCTACCAGTATGGCATTCGGATAGTCTGTCTTCGCGTTGAGCTGTGCGGTGATATTTCCCCCGATGATGTCGGGAGTGGGGAAAGGCTGGGGAATTCCTGTGTGGAAGATGCTGTGCACCTCCGTTACGCCATTGGTAGGGTTGGTGTCGGTGTCGGTGTACATATAGAGCGTGTCGCCCTCGGCCTGGATGTAGAAGTCTACAGAGCTACCTCCTACGACGAACAAAGCGGTACTGACGTTGCCTGCACTGGCATTGATGGTGAAGGCATCTGAATTGAAGGCCGTCTCATTGATGTATACCACATTGCCCTTCGGAATGGCCTGCGTAACCGTGATCTGGAGTATGGTACGCACGCCTGTGCCCACATCAAATGTGCCCGTACCGGTATTGTACTCGTGGTTGGTGAAATAGTATACCTCACCGACGCTCAAGTCTTCCAAAGCCAAAAAAGTAAAGGCATTGGTATTGTTTGGGTCTATGATCGTTGTATCGTCATGGTTCACGCCCACAATGGCCACCCTTTGGGCAAGACCATGCAGACATATCGCTAGAAACCAAAGAAGAAGCGTAGTCTTTTTCATCATACGAACAATCTGTTTAGTATATAATTCTATTGCACTATCAGTGTTGCGAAGGAAAGATTCCCCAAATACATATAATATAGTTCATAGCGATGTACGGCGTTCGTACAGGTAGAGGAGTGCTATCAGAGAATGTATTCTCCTCGATGCCGCCAATGGTTGTGTTGTCGGGTGCTGTGGCAAACCCACCAGCAGTGGCACTGATGACACCATTGTTAGGTGAGGACAGACTGCCTTGCCCGGTATTGACTCCAATGGCCACATCGTGCGAATGTGCCGGCAAATGCTGGGCACTCAATACGATGGCCTCACTTCCGCCACGGTGCCCATTGGGCAAGTGCCTAGGTGCACGACCCCGCAGGTCGGGCAGGGCAAAGGTTGATCTACCATCACCTCCATATTGTGTGCCTATAATGGCGTACAATGAACTGTTTTGACTTATAGCTATCAGTTGTCCTTCACAGAATGCCCAATTCCTTGGGTTAAAATTCCCAGCAAACAACCTAATTTCTCCTATACAACCTTCCATGATCTCGTTTTGTTTTTATGTTAACTTCTTGAAGGGTAACTCCCTGCTAAGCAAATGATATAATTTACGCCCTGATAGGCATTGGTGACGTTTAGCGGTATGGGCTGGTCGGTGCCCACAACCTTTTGGGCAATACCACCCAGATGGCTATCGGGGGAGGCATCTCGACTGAATGGACCTGCATAGGGCGTTAGCACTCCCTTGTCTGGCGATGTCTGTTGCGAGGGCGTGGCGTTGCTTCCGACTTTGACCGCATGCGAATGCATCGGCAAATGCTGAAGCATGAATTGCGTCTCATTGCTGCCCCCAGATAGCCCCAGTTTCTTGCTGGCGTCTGGATGAAGCACTGCCTTGCCCTTTAGGTTGGGCAGTGCAAAGGTGGTGCGACCATCTCCACCATAAATAGTGCCGATGATACTGAACAGTGCATTATTCTGAGCGATCTTCAATATTTGTCCGTCACAAAATGCCCAGCCTCTTGGGGCAAAATTCCCAAAGAACATCCTGACTTCACCTAAATAGCTTTCCATATGATCTTGTTTTAATTTTTATACTAAACTCTACTTGGGAAAACGCCTTCAATACAAATGATAAAACGCAATCCTAGATACGGATTTCGGATATCTATGGGTGCCGAACTCCCTACCGATTCTTGGGTGACACCACCCAATGCGCTATTGGGCGTTGCAGTGGCGCTAAATGGCCCTGCGCCCGTACTGATGATCCCTCTGCTGGGATTGTCACTGTTGCCGGCACCTATATTGACCCCTAGCTTTACGCTGTGCGAATGCGCGGGCAACTGACCCTCAGTGAGTGTGACCGTATTGTTGCCTCCAAGCGCTCCCAAGAGGATTCCATCTCCAGGTTGTGCCGCGATTCGATCTCGTAGATCGGGCAATTGAAATGTCGCATCATTGATGTGCCCTAACACAGAGGCCAGGTGTATATGTGCATTGGTTTGCATGGTCTGTCCTTCGCAGAACATCCAATTCCTCGGAGCGAACGTGCCCGCGAACAACCTAATTTCTCCTAGAAAACCTTCCATTGCTTACTGTACGATTAGTTCGGGTAGCCTAATTTCTATGACCTTTCCATTGTTTGTGGAAAGTGTACAAATACCAAGGTGATCTACGATCAGTTCTAGATCTCCTTTACCATCAAAACGGTAGTAGGCTTCCGTGGTTCTCATTCTAACCAGTACGCCATGTGCGCCTTTCAAAAAGTCATACCCAGGTATTTTTTCTTCACCTAGGTCTCGAATGTAGATGGTTCCAACATGTGGAACTTTTATATAGAAAAAGGCTCCAGAGATATCCGGAAACTCAAAAGTTTCATTTACCCTTACGTGAGAAGGTCCTGCATCGATGATCTCAATGTAGTTGTTGGTGATTTTTAGTCCGTACATATTCGTTTTGTTTTGGTTTATTCTTTCTACTCATTGGTTGGTCGAAACGCTTCATTTAATGGTTCGCTACATTTCAACAGTTTACATAGCCTAACCATCCCTTTAAACTGGTTTCGAATCACTTGAGAAAGCTACAGCAACTTATTGGGAATAGAAATACGTAGAAAGGTTGGATATTGCGTAGGGTACGTATGGCTACAGGGATTGCACTAGTTCCTTGTAACGTTTTGCCCAAGCGCTCAAGGTGTCTTTGCTGGGCTCAAGGTCTAATTTGGCGATAATGTTGGTACGGTGTTTTTGTACGGTTCGTACAGAAATACTTAATTGATCGGCGATCTCGGAAGAAGAAAATCCTTTGCCAATAAGGCGAATGATGGTACGCTCTGAAGGTGTAAGGAATTGAATGAGCTGCACCTGCTTGTCTACTTGCGAAACCTCGGTGTTGGTAAAGGACGAACTGATATATTCCTGACCGCCCAACACCGCCGAGATACACTTTTCAACTTCTTCAAAGATATCGTCCTTTACCAGATAGCCATCAATGTTCAGCTTCTTTGCCTGAACGATAAAGCCTTTTTCCTTGTGATAGGTGAGGATAACGAATTTGGCGCTGCTTCCTGCCTCTCTGGCTTTTTTAATGACCTCAAAACCATTGAGCACGGGCATTTCAATATCTAAAATTGCAACCTGGGGCTGATCATTGATGATGTACTGCAAGGCTTCTAACCCATTGTTTGCGGTAGTGACATTATAATAATCATGTGTTTCAAATTCCTGAAGAAGCCCTTTTAGGAGCATCGGATGGTCGTCAGCCAATAGTATGGAAGCGGTTTTACTCATATCACGAATTAATGGAAAAAAAGCATTCGCATCAGAAAATGATCTATAAAAAACATACGTAGCTTACGTATATGGGACGGTTATGGTCACTTTGGTTCCTTCGGTATTGCTCATCATTTGCAAACTGCCACCTAGCATGTTCACACGTTCTTGCAGCGTCAGCAGCCCAAGGCTGTTGCTGTTTTCTAATTTTTCAGGGATATCAAAGCCTACACCATTGTCTTCAATGCCTAGGTGAATTTCTTTCTTTTTCCTTTGAATGTTAACATCTACAGATCTTGCATTGGCATGCTTCACGATATTGTTGAGCACTTCTTGTACTATTCTGTAGATGTTCACCTCCTGGTCTGGCGGCAAAAGGTTGTCTATGTCTTCAATCGCTGCAGTGAAGAATAGTTCTGCGTGCTCGTCTATCTTGTTGACCAGTTGTTGTAGGGTTTGGGTTAGCCCTAGTTGTTTCAGCACCGAAGGATGCAACGCTTTGGTGATGCCGCGCATGTCTTCTAGTATGGTGGCGGTGATGGTTGCCAACTCTGGATCTTCAATCTGTGCTTTCTTTTTCAGGAGGATGAGTTGCTGCCCAATGTCATCGTGTAATTCTCTGGAAAGTCGCATGCGTTCACCTTCTTGGGCGGTGATCAGATTGTGTGCAAAGGCTTGCTGCATCTCTTGCTTCTTACGTGAAAAGTACCGCGAACGCAACAAATACATAATAACCAGTAGGGCAGCCATACCCAGCAATCCTACATGCAACAACAGCTTTTGACTCTTGTTTCGCTCTTCTACCTGAAGCATTACCTTGTCGTGTTCGTAATTTAGTTTTTGTGCCACGAGTGCTTTTTGGTTCTCTATACGTTTCAGCGAATCTTGAATGCTTGTAGAATATTCGTATGCTTCAAGTGCCATATCGGGTTGATCCAATGCCTTGTATGACAGATATTGCCCATAACTGCTTTTATAGGTAAGTTCCATGTTCTTCAGGGGTTCGGCCAGCGCAATGCTAGAAGCATAATACTCGTTAGCTTTTGGATAGTTGTTGCTTATACGGTAGACCTCTCCCAATCCAAACAATGTAAAGGCCTTGCGCCTAGAATCGTCTCTATCTTCGGCCAGTTGTAACGACTTGGTTTGGTATGCCAAGGCACTGTCTATGAGCTGTTCTTTTGTCAAGATGTTTACAGGTGATCGATTCTCTTCATACAATTTTCCGTAGAAAAAACCTATGTTGCCAATTAGTAGGTTGTATATGGCTTCGTTCTTTTGTTCAAAGTACGTTTTCGCCTTATACAAATACTGGAGTGCTTTGTCATAGTCTTTCAATTCGCCATGCTGGTTGGCCACGTTGATCATCGTAGCGTAATATCGCTGGTCATAATTTCCCAAGGTCTCTTTTTGGATCAAGGATTTCTGATAGTACTCGATAGAGAGTTGGTATTCTTCTTGTTCGGTATAGGCATTTCCAATAGCAAATAGGGCATACGCCACGTTGTCTTGGTCATCAAGCTTTTCATAGATTTTTAGAGCAGTGAAATAGAGTTCGAGCGCTTTGGCAGCATTTCCAGAGACATTATGGGCCGTTCCCAAACCTATGTTTGCATTGGCGATGGCTTGCGTGTTTCCAAGACCTTGGGCAAGTTGCAAGTTCTTTTTTGCCATGATCAACAGCGAATCGGTATTTCTCCTTAAAAGAGGTGCTAGTATTTCCTGTTTGATCAGATCACCTCTTTCTTGTTCGGTTATCTCTAAGGCATATAGTTCTTCGAGTTTTTCCAGTGGTGATTTGGTCTGCGCTTGCAGTCTTGCTGTAGAAGTGAACAAAATGAACAAGAACGAAAGTATATGTAGCCACAGTCCGAGGTTGTCTTTGTTTCTATCGAGGATGAGCATTGCAAGACTTTCTGTTGATCTATGTTAAGATACTCCTTTTTTGATTATATCTTCGCCAAAAGAAAATTTCGTTTCGCATATGGCCGAATTTATTAAAATATACGAAGAAAATCCTAGCGCAAAGCAAATAGACCGAGTGGTGAATGTGCTTCGTGACGGTGGTTTGGTTATATATCCTACGGATACAGTGTATGGCTTAGGATGCGATATAACGAACACACGGGCCTTGGAGCGTATCGCCAAGATCAAAGGCGTGAAGCTTGAAAAGGCAAACTTCTCTTTCATTTGTCCTGACCTTAGTGATCTTTCGGACTACATTAGACAAATAGACACGGCCACTTTCAAAATATTGAAAAGAGCATTGCCGGGCCCCTATACTTTTATTCTACCGGGCAATAATAATCTGCCAAGGGTCTTTAAAAAGAAAAAGACCGTTGGTATCCGTGTGCCAGAGAACAATATTGCCAGGACCTTGGTGGAAGAGTTGGGCAACCCTATTGTTTCCACCTCTATCTATGACGAAGATGAAGTTATTGAATACACTACCGACCCTGAACTCATCCTTGAGAAATGGGGCAAGCTAGTTGATGCGGTGATCGATGGCGGTTATGGAGGCAATGAAGCTTCTACAGTGATAGATCTCACTGATCACGAACCTGTTGTGGTCAGGGAAGGAAAGGGAAATACAGATATCCTTTATTAGACTTATTGGAGTATAACTTATAGACAACCCTGTGTTGAGATATGCTATAACACCCCTATAGTCCCCTCAAGAGGAAGACCGATCTAATTTTACTCCTCCCTTGAGGGAGGATAAAGGAGGATGTTTGTTAACAAAAAAAGCAGCCTTTTCAGACTGCTTCCTTCGGATATGTTTTTGTGATGAACTAGTTGCCACCTTGGGCTTCTAAGTTCTTCATTTCTTTTTCTATCAACTCATAGAATTGGTCGATCTTGGGCAATACCACAATACGAGTTCTACGGTTTCTAGCCCTGTTCTCGGCCGTATTGTTGTCTACCAACGGAACATAAGAACTTCTACCTGCAGCGATAAGACGTCCGGGCTGTACACCTAGTTCTTCAAGAACACGGATGATCGATGTAGAACGCTTCACGCTCAGGTCCCAGTTGTCTAACAACACACCGCTTGTGTACGGTACATCATCAGTATGACCTTCTACCATCACTTCAAAGTCTGGCTTCTCGTTCACAACAGTGACTACTTTGCCCAACACTTCTTTGGCTTTGCTTGTCACATTATAGCTTCCAGTTCTAAAAAGTAGTTTGTCTGCAATAGAAATAAAGACAACTCCTTTTTCGACGTTCACCTGAATGTCTGGGTCATCGATACCAATGGTACGCTTGAAGCTTGTAACCAAGGCAAGGGTAACACTGTCCTTTTTGGTCAACGCATCTTGCAAACGTGCAATTTTCAGATCTTTCTCTTTAAGGCTTTCAAGTGTCTTCTCTACATTTTCAGCACCCTTGGTGGTCAGCAAGGTAAGGTCTTCTTTGGTTTGTATAAGATCAGTAGTTTGCTTTTTAAGGTCAGCGACTCTGTCTTTTAGTGCGTTGGCCTCGGCAATGGCAGAGGCACGCTCTTCCAAGCAAGTGTTAAGCTTTACGGTAGCTGTGTTTAAAAGGTCTTTGTTTCTTTTGTTCTCTGCTTCAAGGTCCGCAAATTCTTTTTTAGAGACACAAGAAGAAAGCATTAGTGCAAGAGTCGTGGTCAATAAGAGTACTCGTTTCATAGATAGGTTGTTTGTCAAATATGTTAAAATTTCAACAGCCCAAAAGTATTAAAATAATAGAACTTGAAAGGTAGCTTAACAAAAAATTGGCTTCCTAGTCCTTTTGCAATAGGGCATAGCTCTTTCTGCCTTTTACGAAATAGTCCCATACGATGGATGTTACACCGTGGTATTTTTGGAATTTTTTAGTATTTCCACGTTTTTTCAGTGTTTTTGGCAAATTCACATAATAACTTACATGTGCCCTGATAATGGCCAAGAAATGACGGAATTGCAATAGGAACAGAAATCTTGCCCCTGCAACGGCATCAAGTAGCAGACGAATGAAAATCAGCAAAGTCACATAACGCTTCGGTAAATTCTTGGTGATGCTATATAATGAATTTCTGAAGTTCAAGAATGTCTTATAGGGATTCATGTTGTGCATGGTGGCGCCACCCACATGGTATACCTTTGACATGCCCACATACTGTACATTGTATCCTCTGTTGTGTGCACGCCAGCAGAGGTCTACTTCTTCCTGGTGGGCAAAGTAATCTACATCAAAGCCCTTGAGTTCCCAAAAGACCTCCTCTCGAATGAACATGCAAGCGCCAGTGGCCCAAAAAATGTCTTCGATATCGTTATACTGGCCAGCATCTTTTTCGATGGACTGAAAGATGCGTCCGCGACAATAGGGGTATCCAAGCTTGTCGATAAATCCGCCAGCAGCACCTGCATATTCAAACCTAGCGAAATCCTTGTGGTCAAGGATCTTTGGTTGAATAATGGCTGTTTCGGGTTGTTTTTCAAATTGCTTTGCAACAGGAGAAAGCCAGTCTTCTGTTACTTCGATATCTGAATTCAACAAACAGTAGATGTCAGCATCGATATGTTTCAAAGCTTCATTGTATCCTTGGGCAAATCCCCAATTCTGTTTATTTTGTACGATTCTGACCGAAGGGAAATGTGATTGTACGAAACTGACCGAATCATCAGTAGAGGCATTGTCCGCAACATAAACATCAGCTTCTTTTGAAAACTGCATGACCGATGGCAAGAACTGTTCTAAAAGTGCTTTGCCGTTCCAGTTGAGTATGACGATGGCTATCTTCAAGCGTGCGTTTGATTAACAATTGGCAAAACTACACATATTCGGGCAGTTCTTTCAGAAAACGATAGGTTTCTGCATCATAGTGCAGTTGGCAATAGTAGTTAGACAGACCATTGGTGACCATGAGATTCTGCGCATCGAGTGCTAGGTTGTAGCGAGCAATTTGGTCAAAGGCAGACTGATCGATCACAATATTCGGCGCCTTGCACTCAACGATCAAGAAGATACTCCCGTCTTTGTTGAAGACAACGATATCGTAACGCTTCCTCAACCCATTAACGATCAGCTGCTTTTCAACTTGAATGAGAGATTCAGGATATCGCATCTTTTTGATCAGAAAATGAACAACGTGCTGTCGCACCCATTCTTCGGGTTGGAGCACCACAAACTTTTTCCGAATTCGGTCGAAGACGTAGGTCTTATTTTCGCTATTTTTGAAGCGGAAGCGATATTCTGGAAAGTTCAACGGTATCATTTTCCAAAGAAACGACTTTAGCTGCAAAAATCCTCTCTTCAATTGGACGAAGTAAAACAGATCGTGAACGACATCAAGAATGGCACCATCATGCCTTTCTACCTATTGATGGGAGAGGAGCCCTATTATATTGATCGTATAGCAGCATATATCGAAGATCATATACTGCCAGAAGAGGAGAGAGGTTTCAACCAGATGGTACTGTACGGTCGTGATGTCTCTGTAGAAGATATCGTGGGCAACGCCAAGCGCTACCCGATGATGGCAGAGCGCCAAGTGGTGATCGTCAAAGAAGCTCAAGATCTGTCGCGTACCATTGAAAAGTTAGCTGCCTATGTAGAAAACCCACAACCCACAACAGTGTTGGTAGTGTGCTACAAATACAAGAAAGTAGACAAGCGCAAAGCCTTGTACAAAGCTGCCAAAAAAGTAGGTGTGGTGTACGAAAGCAAGAAGCTTTACGAGCATCAAGTAGGCGAGTGGATACGTCGCGTAATGATGGGTCGTAAATACAAGATCACTCCGAAAGCCACGCAGATGCTCGTCGAATTCTTGGGAACTGATCTGGGAAAGATCGACAATGAGCTTAAAAAGCTACAATTGCTTTTGCCGGCAGGAAGCGAGATCACACCCGAAGTGATCGAGGAAAACATCGGCATTAGCAAAGACTATAACAATTTTGAGCTCCGTAAGGCAATAGGTGAGCGCGATCAGGCCAAGGCCTACCGGATCATCAAATACTTCGGGCAAAACCCAAAGGACAATCCCACCGTGGTCACGGTTTCGCTGCTGTATAACTTCTTCTCACAATTGCTGCATTATCATGGCTTGCATGACAGATCGCAACGTAATGTAGCTGCTGCGTTGCGGATCAATCCGTACTTTGTGCCTGAGTATCAGCATGCAGCACGCAATTTCCCCATGAAGAAGGTAAGCCAAGTGGTCTCGTTCTTGCGTGAAGCCGATGTAAAGAGCAAAGGTGTCGGAGCAAGCAACCTTCCTTCGAAAGACCTTTTGCAAGAGCTGTTGGTGAAGATCTTCAATTGAAGATCTTTGAATTACGAATTGTGATTTTGAGTGTGTACACAATATAAAAGCGAAGCCACGTGGATCTCTCATTCGTAGCTTCGCTTCTCATACCGAGGTAACGATCTACTTTATGATCCGCAACTCATAAGTCTAAACTTGTAATTCTTCAACCTTTTCTGCCCTCTATGCTGAATTTGCCAGCACCTAGTAAAAAAATGGCTAGAAAGCCAAACAGATAGAGTAGTGGGAATTCTTTCTTTCCGAATGGGTCTGCGGCGTGTATCGAAAAAGCCGCTACAGCCATGGTGACAATGGGGAACAGGCTTGCCAGCTTGGTCTTCCAACCTAGAATGATGAGAATGGGCGCTACCAGTTCGCCGAGTACGGCCAACACTAGGGAAAGTGTGCCAGGCATTCCCATTACTGAAGGAAATTCGGCTCCTTGCCCGTTGATCAACATTTGCAGTTTTGGGATCCCGTGGGTAAGCATCAATCCTGCAAACCCAAGCCTTAGGACCAATAGGCCCAAGTCTGATGTATTACTTTTCATGAAGAAAAAGATTAGTTAGTGGTCCTAAAGCTATAAAAAACTATTGAGATGAGGCTAGGGCAGGCTTGTTGTTCGTCCTAGACCTTGTGTACGATGGTAGTTCATTCAGACTTTTGATATTCGTACTTATTTCTTACAAACCGTTCTGTTGTGCCATGATGAAGCACCTCTTTCACATAGCTTAACGATTCATTACCAATGGTATACGTGATGAACATGGTGCTGTCTATTCCATTGTCTTGACCTTCAGATCTAACCGTGAATTCAAGATCTTGGTCACTGTTGATGCGCTTGCTAACAATTTCACTTCCGTTGAAGGTCGAACCATCTTTTCCGATTTCCCATTTCCCTTTTGAATTTGCCTTAGGCTCCGTTGGATATTCTTGTACATATTCGATCGTATGCTCGTCTACTCTTGTCAATGTCAGCTGGCAAGGCAGGCTCACGGGTTTCCCATCGGAGTAGTTCTTGTAGGTCAATGTGCCTTCCCAAGTTGTTTCGAAAATGGGCGCAAGGTCATTCATGCTTACCTTTTCCTGTGATTGAGCTTGGCAACTAACCATTGCCAAGAGGGTCCATAGTTTTAAATGCCTCATGTGATGTATGATTTGAATGATTTATTCTTTGATTATCATTGTTTCTGGATTGTCAAATACTGCTTTACAAGTAATGGTCTCGGGCTTGTATTCGAACTGTAGGCTTCTGTTGTTTTGCCCTTGCAACTCATATAGGTCGCTTTGATTCACAAACTTGAAGCTGATGTTGCCATTTGCAGCTTGTCGTGTAAAGCTTCCTGCATAGATTCCGTCCCCATCTGGGTCCTTCAACAGAAGCGTCTTATTCCAAGGTGGCGAGGTGAAGTTTCCGCGAATGCCCACATCAGCAACATTTTCTACGTTGGTCATGTCTACTTCGACGCTAATGTTTTTCGTATGTGTTTCTTGTACGCAGCTAGTAAGTGCCAAACAAGCCAAGGTGACAGCTAATACGATTTGCTTTTTCATGATTTTTGTCTCTTGATGTTATAGTTGTGCTAACGGAATTTCAATTTTTGAACGCCTCATTTTTCTAGATAGCAGATAGTCGATGCCAAATCTGCCAGAGCCTAGTATCAAGTTGTAGATACTTACCCAGAGGAAGCCCATGGCAGGTAACATCCCCCAAACACTGCTGCCCCATTTTTGCATGAAGATGGCCACAAGCATGGTACACATGATCAAGAAGGAAGCGATTCGCGTCTTAAGGCCTAAGGCAAGGAACAACCCACCTACCGCTTCACTAAAGGCGCCCATCCAAGCAAAGAATACGGGAAACATGGCAAAGATGCCACCATAGTTGGCTACGTCTTGCGGAAACCAATAGGCTACTTCAAAAAGGTCTAAGTGACGATGGTCGGCGGTCCATGGCATGCCGAATTTGTCAGAACCAAAACTAGCCGTCAATAGAAACCCGCAGATAAACCTCGGGATGGCAAATAATAAGTCTGCATACCATTTGCTTTGTACTACAGGCGTGATGATGAACTTGAATAACCTTTTCATGATCGCAATTTTTTAGTGGTTGAAATTTGACAAGACAAAATTGCGAATCGGTGCAGCGAAAAAGGTTTCAAATGTTGTTGAGACGTCTCAAATCATCATTTAAGACGTCCCAACTTTATGTTTGGCCAGATATTGTGAAGGAGAAACACCCGTAAGTTTCTTAAAGACACGGTTGAAGGTTGCTTTGCTGTTAAATCCTGAATCATAAGCAATTGCGAGCAGGGAAAGGTGTTCATTCTTTAGGTCTAGCATGCTGTTCTTTACTTCATCAACCCGGTATGTATTCACAAAGTCGTTGAAGTTCATTTTGAAGCCCGAGTTGATCACTTGAGAGAGTTCGTTGGTGCCCATTTTTAGCAGCTTGGCCATTTCTGGCAACGTTAGATCTGGATTCAGGTAAGGTTTCTCAGCTTCAAAATAGGTTTTCACCTTTTGCTTTTCGCGTGTGAGATCTTCTTTCACCTCGTTCTCGACGATCGTGTCTGGGCTAAAGTTGAAGGTCAACTTGTACAAGCTGGAAAGGTCTGTGAAATATCCTTTTACGCCCAAGTACACGACTGCGATGGCAGAGAAGAGATTGACCCACCAGCGTTCCTTATAGCCGATCTCCATGAATAGGCTTAAAATATCTTGTGCGTAGCTGTACACGGTGAGGAAAATGTAGATGGCCAAAAAGTTTCGGATCCAATTCAATTCAACTTTATAGGTATTGGAAAAGAATTGTTCGATCTTCTTCTTGTAGTTGTAGAACAATTGGATCGTAAAGGCGAAATACAACAGGTATGAGGTATAGTACGATCCGTAGAACAACCTTGGAAGTAATTCCATATTGTATTTAAGATACCATGGCCCGTTTTGCACCTCGTCAAAACCTGGTTGCTGTATGTCGTGAATCAAAATGATAGCATCATAGACTATTGCTAGTAGGGCTGGTAAAAAATGCCACAGTTGCACCTTCTTGAACTTGAAGTTGGGCACTACCAGACTTTTCACATACAAATAGATCAAAGGGCCAACGGCTAGCCCTAGGTTTACCAAATAGTAATTCACCTTTGTGTTTCTAAAGGTATCGTACCAATCCATGAAACCGATGGTGTAAGTAGTACGATGATAAGCCGTGATCAGCAATAGAAGGCCTAATAAGAGGTCGGCCACATATTTTTGGGCCAAGTAGCGCCGTAGTAGCAAGAACGCAAAAATGAGCCCTTGAACAACGAGTATCAGCAGCGGTGTGCTGTACAGATTGAAATTCGGAAAGGTGAGAAACATCGACCGATTAATTCACCTTGAAGATAGAAAATATTATCGAAGCTCTGGATACTTATTGGGGTCTACTTCGTGCATGATGGCATAGACCTTCTCAAAGATATCCTCTGCATTGGGTTTGCTGAAGTAATCTCCATCGGAGCCATATGCGGGACGATGCTGCCTTGCCGAAAGCGTCTGTGGCTTACTGTCTAGATACGGATATGCATTCTGCTTTTCGAGGATCTCTTGAAGGATATAAGCCGATCCGCCACCAGGGACATCCTCATCGATCACCAGGAGTCGGCTGGTCTTCCTCACACTTTTTACGATGTCGTGATTGATGTCGAAGGGCAATAATGATTGCACATCGATGACTTCTGCATCGACATCCACTTCAAGCAATTCTTTCGCAACCTGCTCAACGATGCGAAGCGTAGAGCCATAGGAAACTAACGTGATGTCCTTTCCTTCTTTCAATGTTTCCACAACGCCCACAGGAGTTCTGAATACACCAAGGTTCAAAGGCAGTTTTTCTTTAAGTCTATAGCCATTCAATGATTCGATGATCAACGCTGGCTCATCGCTCTGTAGCATGGTATTATAAAAACCAGCAGCTTTGACCATATTTCTGGGCACCAGTATGTTCATGCCACGTAGCATATGTACAATGCCTCCCATCGGGGAACCTGAGTGCCAGATTCCTTCAAGACGATGCCCTCGTGTGCGAACGATCAAAGGTGCAGTCTGCTTTCCATGCGTGCGATAATGAAGTGTCGCTAGATCGTCACTTAAAGTCTGTATGGCGTATAAGAGATAATCCAAGTACTGAATTTCGGCAATGGGGCGGAGGCCACGCATGGCCATGCCAATTCCTTGCCCGATGATGGTCGTCTCTCGGATCCCGGTGTCACTAACGCGAAGCTCTCCATATTTTTCTTGCAAGCCTTCCAATCCTTGGTTCACATCACCAATGGCTCCGGCGTCTTCACCAAAGATCAATGTGTTGGGGTGGCGATTCAGGATGGAATCAAAATTGTCACGAAGCACAATGCGACCATCTACCGTAGGGCTGCCTTCATCATATTTTGGTCTTATTTCTTTGATGTGAACGGCAGATTTGGCCGTTTCGCTATACAAGTGCGAACTGAACTTGGGTTGTTCACGCTCAAAGAAATTGGCGATCCATTTCTTTAGCGCGATTCTTTCATTGCTCTGTTCTGAAGCAACATAGCGCAACGCACGTCTGGCGATGCTGACCACATCGCCTCGGCTAGGTTCGTCGGTAGCGATCAAGTCGTTTTTGAGCTTTTCAATAAAACTCTTGTTGCTACTGTTCTGTGCTAGAGAATTCAACAGCGCAATAACTTCTTGCTGAAGCCTTTTTATAGGTGAGAGAAAGGTTCTCCAAGCTTCTTTTTTGGCTTCTCTGACGTCTTTCTTTATTTGCTTCTCAAGCTGGGTCAACTCTTCTTCACTGGCGATCTCATTTTGTAGCATCCACTTTCGCATCTTCAGATTGCAGTCATACTCCTTCTCCCAAGCCAGACGCTCTTCACTTTTATAGCGTTCATGAGAGCCAGAAGTAGAATGCCCTTGTGGCTGCGTAAGCTCTTGCACATGGATCAGTACGGGAACATGCTTGTTGCGTGCCAATTGCCCCGCACGTTGATATACGTCGATGAGTTCAGGATAGTTCCAACCGCTTACTGTGAAGGTCTCGTATCCCTCATTATTTTCATCTCTTTGAAAACCAGAAAGGATCTCAGAAATACTCTCTTTGGTGGTTTGATATTTATTTGGTACGGAGATGCCATAATCATCATCCCAGACACTCATCACGACAGGCACTTGCAGCACACCCATTGCATTGATGGCCTCGAAGAAATGACCTTCACTGGTACTGGCGTTTCCTATGGTGCCCCAAGCAACCTCGTTGCCGTTGTCAGAAAACTTTGTGATGTCGATACCTTCAACATGACGATATACCTTCGATGCTTGTGCAAGCCCTACCAAGCGAGGCATCTGCCCAGCAGTACATGAGATATCTGCACTAGAATTTCGTTGCCTGGTCAGGTCTTTCCAATGCCCATCTTTGGTAATGCTCTTCGTTAAAAAGTGCCCGCCCATTTGGCGCCCTCCAGACATGGGCTCTGCTTCAATGTCGGGATGGGCATAGAGGCCTAAGAAGAATTCTTTGGCCGAAAGCTCGCCAATGGCCATCATAAAAGTCTGGTCTCTGTAATAGCCGGCACGCCAATCGCCTTTTTCAAAAGCTTTTGCCATTGCGATTTGAGGGACTTCCTTTCCGCCGCCGAAGATGCCAAACTTAGCTTTGCCGGTAAGCACCTCTCTTCTGCCAAGTAAACTACATTCTCTACTAGTAACGACGATCCTATAATCATTCAATACGATCTTCTTGAAATCTTCAAATGATATATCATCTTGGGAGATTAAGTTGGTCTGCATTTAGAAAGGGTGAATGATTTAGCGTTGCGAAAATACGAATTTCATCAATGCCAAGCAATGCCAAGCATGATTAAGATTGAAAAATTGACAATATTTTGATCAATTTAAGTTTTAATTATGAAATTTTTCCACAAAAAGACTTTGAATAATACAAATAATTCAATCAAAACCATTTTCTACTGAAGAGCCTGAAGAGTGTTCTGGGGCTCAGTGTCACTACAAATCGGATACGAGTATCGTATCTCGGTCGACCGATCTCCCAACCATTGTTAGAGTACACGGGGAAGTATAGCTCGAAGTAATCTTCAACTAGATTCAGACGTATTCCAGAATCATAGACGAGTTTAGTGCCAAAGTCACTATCTGAGACCAGGCCAAGATCTCCATAGGCCTCGATCCATCTCCAAATGCTATAACTTGTATTTGCGGTCATCATGAAGTCGTCAGCAAAGGGATAGTCTAACTTGGCTTTAAAACCTCCTTCAGCTATGATGACCTGCTGACTGTAGATCCCAGAATCTTCAGATCGCCCGAGATAGTCGTAATCAAATAGGTAGTCTGTCGGCCTATCTAGCGCAAAACTGAAAAAGTCTGAATTGGTATCGTTGTGGATGAACGCGCCTGCAAAGAATCTAAATGAGAACCTTCGATTGTCTCTTAGTAGTTTTCGGTAGCGCAGATTGAATGATATCTTAGAGAAATCGGAAGCTGCTTGGCCATCGATGCTCCATCGCATTAGGCGTATGGCGTCTATGTTCGAGAATGTGTATCTAGAATTGAAGACGGAATAGTCTGGGTCGGTCTCTATGGTAGCCTCACCAGATCGCTTGACGATAAGATGTCTGAATGTCAGTGACCTTCGTTTATTGCTCCTGAAATCATTAGGGTTTCGAAAACCAAATGACAAGTAAGGCGCCAAGGTCTCATACCTGGAATTTGGCGCAAAATGAAATGTATTGCCACGTATGCCATAGGTTATCGAGTTCAGCTTTTTTTCCTGAAGCTGGTGCGTATATGCTATATTCGCCCCTCCGATGAAGCTTTTTTCTCTAAAGGAATATGCAGGGCGAAAATCATAGAAGAAGTTCTTCCTCAGCAAACCTTTGTTGTTGAAGCGAAGTCCAGGAGATATGCCGTCATACACATTGAAATCTACGGTTGGCACGAAGAACACCTGATTGTAGTATGGGTCTTCGGTGTCTTTAAAGAATTTGAAGCTGAAGGGCTTGTTGTTGAAGAAGAACCCTTTCAAAGACTCCCAGTTATCCCGTTGGTTGAATTCTGGGATGATCTTGTCGTAATTTAGCACCAGTTTGTCCTGCCCATCGTTGGGGATGGTTATGGTGGCCTCGTCCTTTAGGTCCTTAAGCCATTGCTTACTTACCACAGAATCATTCTTCAACCCGAAGAGCGTCATCGGAAAAGCATTCTTTTGCTTGTTCTTTATGGTTATGCGTAACGAGTCTGGGCTTTTCTCGACCTTTTTTATCTTGTAGTCAATACGTTTTCTAGTGGTCAAATAATCATCTACAAACCACGATATATCTCTATCACTTTTGCTTTCTAATAGCTTTAAGAAGTCTTCCTGCGAGACCTCTTTTAACAAAGCCCCACGGTAAAGTTCCTTGATGGCACTATCTACTTTTTCATCATCGTCTAGATATGCTGCCAGATATTTCAACCCTACGCCTGCCTTGTAGCTGTTGGATATTTTTTCATTGAAACGAACCAGTGAATCTGCCGGGGTATCAAGAGTTTGGTCATTATTTCTCCTTGCCATGTACATGGCCAAGAACGGGTATTGCTCGTTGAAGTCCATTTCAGAGAAATGATAGCTTCGCACTCCCCAAACATTGGCAAGATTTCCAGAAAGTCTCATGTTAGGATAGTAGGTGTCCACATATTTCATCATCATGTAGGTCTGAATACCATCCAAGATCCAACGTTCCTTTCTCGGGTCGAGAAGCAGGGTCTTCTTTAGATAATCGCCACAAAAGGTCTTGAAAAGAGCGATGTCGAACTGGAACTCATCTGGAAAAGGCCTGATGAAAGAAGGTAGCTGATTAAGGCCATAGGCTGGATTCTTCCTGTATTCGGTATTGGTGACTATGATCTTCTGATGAGGATATGCTCCTAGATTTTCGTTCAAGAAAACTGCTATGCGATCTACGATCAGAGCTGTTTTGTACTCAGGCAACTTTTCATCGATGATATCGGTCACCAAAGTGAGATGCTTTGTGTGATAGGTCTTGAAGGTCTCTTGCTTGGTAAGGATCAATTGAAATTCTGTGCGGTGCTGTCCGCTGAATCCGATGACACTTTTCCCACCGAAGGAGGTTTCAAGGTCAACATTCAGACCACTGAATATGTTATAGCCAAGTGGTGATGTAAGCTTCACATCGTAGTTGGTATTTTCCAAATATATGTCGTCCAAGTCCTTGTTGCTGTACAATTTCCACTCACCATCTTTTCTCTTCGCATAGGTCAAAAACCAATACCTCAGATAGTATTCTTTGTTTTTTGTGACCCCGTAGCGAGTAAATTTAGCATCTGGTATCTTTATCTCGTACGTGCTGTTGATCTGATGGCTCTGCCCTGGGTAAATAGGAAATCGAAGCTGTACACGAATAATGTCGGGTTGCTCTTCTAGGCGTTTCCAATCAAGAAAATCATAATTCTTGTCTGAGATAGACAATATCTTGTTAGTGCCTCTGGTCTTGTCCTTGGCCAATAGCAGACTGCTATTGAATTCTTCTGCGAAGCGCCCAGCTAACGGGGTGTACTTGTTGTCATACGCATAGGCCCAATCGTTTAAGTACACCTGATTGAGTGTGTCCCGTGATTTGTTCTGGAACTGCATGTGCTGTTGCACCTTCAGCGTATTGCTTATGGTATCTAGGGCAACAGTGATGTTGTACTCATTTTGCGCCCAAGTACCTTGAAGGGTTAGCAAATGAACAACGAGTATGGGAAATAGAGATCTCTTCAATTAGTATTTAATGAATTTCCTGATCGACCGCGCACCATCATTTTCGATCAAGACCATATACATTCCTTTAGGCCAAGAACTTATATCGAATGCGATTGTTGAAGAATTATTCATCAAGATGTGTTCCATTTCTTGTCCCAAAGTGTTAAATATTTTCAAGCTACTTGTTGAGGCGCCATTCTGTAGTTGAATTTGAATTTGATCACTAACAATGTTTCCGATAGGAAACAACAATTGGGCGCTTTCACCAAACTCGGTGAAACTTAATGTCTGGTCTGTTTGCAGTTCTAATACTACTGGTAAATGATCACTGAAGTTGAAAAGATGATCTCGTATTGTCTGCGAGTAGGTGCCTGTACAATTACTATCGTTGATACTGTCGTTATAGCAGCTTCCATTGTTCCCGAATGCCTCATACGAAGACGTTACATATTCTAACTCCGGGTTGTTGAACATGTTTTGTGACAGCATGATGAAATCGAAGCGATCGTCCAGGCCACCCGTAGCCCCGTCCGGAAAGCCATTATCGTCTAGCAAGTGTCCGTTAGACCTGAGCGTGGATTGTGTGTGCACATCCTGAAACGTTACATTGTTGCTCCACTCACCGATGCGATTGATCGGGTCTACAAAATCAACGACATTTATGCCATTTACATCAATGATCTCTTGAAATGCCTGCTCATTGGCAGTATACAGGTTGAAGTCGCCTGCAAACATCACATAGCGATTGCTATACGTTGCAGCATTGTTGTTGAGATGGTCTGTCAATGCCCTGACCTCAAGCAACCTTCTGTCTGCATTTGTGCTACTTGGAGGTGTATCTCTACCAGCTTTCAAATGTGTGACGAATACTTCTAAATAGATAGGATTGGTGCTGGCGTCTGTTGTGTTTAGCACAAAGGAATATCTGTTGATATCTCGCAAGTCGGTAGTAACGATATCGCTTTGTAGAGTGCTTATGTTATCCAGGGTTAGCTTATCACCATTGTAATAGGCCATTTGGTGAAGCTGATTCCCAGTAGATTGATTTGTGACGAATGGTGCAGCGGTATAGGTTATCGAAGAACTGCTTAGTGCGTTATTGAGCAAATGATCGGATCCAGTGGCGCTTTCCAATTCACAGACAAGAAAAAGGTCGGGCTGTACGTCATTGACAATAGCCTGTAAGTGTGAAACACGATCGGGCTGCGTAGAGGGGAAGTTCAACAAATTGTAGAACATCACTTTTACGTTACCTTGACAAAAAACAGCCTGTGCGGTAACGAGCAGGAACAGTGGGAATGATTTCAATTTCAAAGCAAAAAATAAATTAAAAGTTGGGACTGAGGTTGTATCGCTGATAGAAGGCATTCAACTTCTCGATGACCTCATCCTCCGTATCCACTACAGAGAATAGATCAATGTCCTCAGGGCTAATATTGTGAAAACGATCGCGAAGCGTCTCCTTGATCCAATCGACCAATCCACCCCAGAATTCAGAGCCAACCAAGATGATCGGGAAACGACCGATCTTCTTGGTCTGTATCAATGTCATGGCTTCGAACAACTCATCTAGCGTTCCGAAACCTCCAGGCATCACTACAAAGCCCTGCGAATACTTCACGAACATGACCTTTCTGACGAAGAAATAATCAAAGTCTAAGCTTTTATCACTGTCGATGAATGGATTGTCATGTTGCTCAAAAGGAAGGTCGATGTTCAATCCCACTGATGTGCCGCCCGACAAATGTGCTCCCTTGTTACCAGCTTCCATGATACCAGGGCCACCACCAGTGATGACACCATAACCGTTCTCAACAATTTTCTTTGCTATAGAGGTCGCCAACTTGTAATATTTGTCTTCTGGTTTGGTGCGTGCCGACCCAAAGATAGAGACGCATGGCCCGATGGCGCTCATTTTCTCAAAGCCATTGACAAACTCTCCCATGATCTTGAAGATTGCCCAAGAGTCGTTGGTCTTTATCTCGTTCCAGCCTTTGTGGTGTTGTTCTTTTCTCATAATTCTAATTCCTTATAAATCTTAACTAAACTAATTCTTTTTTGAGAAACTTAGCGGTATGGCTCTTCGGGTCTTTGGCCAATTCCTCGGGTGTGCCCGAGGCGACGATCTCACCACCGCCTTTGCCACCTTCATAACCGATATCGATGATATGGTCTACCATTTTAATGACATCTAAATTATGTTCGATGATGAGAACGGTATTTCCTTTGTCTACTAGACGATTCAAAACTTCCATAAGGACACGAATATCTTCAAAATGAAGCCCGGTCGTGGGTTCATCTAAGATATAGAAGGTATTGCCTGTATCCTTCTTAGAAAGCTCAGTGGCCAGTTTGATGCGCTGCGCCTCGCCACCTGATAGCGTCGTAGATTGTTGTCCCAATGTGATATAGCCAAGGCCAACGTCTTGGATGGTCTTTAGCTTCCTGTAGATCTTCGGAATGTGCTCAAAGAACTCACAAGCCTCATTGATGGTCATGCCCAGTACATCGGCGATCGACCTGCCTTTGTAGCGTATCTCTAGCGTTTCACGGTTGAATCGCTTTCCTTGACAGGTCTCACACTCTACATGAACGTCGGGGAGAAAGTTCATTTCAATGATGCGCATGCCGGCTCCCTGGCAAGTCTCACAGCGGCCACCGGCCACGTTGAAGCTGAACCGCCCTGGCTTGTAACCACGTATGGCGGCTTCTGGAGTCTTCGCAAAAAGGCTTCGTATCTCGCTGAACACACCTGTATACGTTGCAGGGTTGCTTCGCGGAGTTCGACCGATGGGCGACTGATTGATATCGATCACTTTGTCGATATGCTTCAAACCTTCAATGCTCTTGTAAGGCATCGGCTTCTTCACAGCTCTAAAGAAATGCATGTTGAGGATAGGGTAGAGGGTCTCATTGATCAAGGTAGACTTTCCGCTGCCCGAAACGCCAGTTACACCGATCATCTTGCCTAACGGAAATGTCACAGAGACATCTTTTAAATTGTTCCCTGTGGCACCTTTCAGCTTCAAGACCTTACCGCTTCCAGCCCTACGTTCTTTGGGAACAGGAATCTCCTTATTGCCATTGAGGTATTCAGCGGTAAGTGTATGGTGCTTTTTTACTTCGGAAGGATTTCCTTCGGAAATGATCTCACCACCATGGCGACCTGCTTTCGGGCCTATGTCGATGACATGGTCTGCCCGTTCGATCATATCCTTGTCATGTTCTACTACGATCACAGAATTCCCGATATCGCGAAGCGACTCTAACGAATTGATGAGTCGTGCATTGTCGCGCTGATGAAGGCCAATGCTAGGCTCATCCAAAATATACAATACGCCCACCAACTGCGACCCTATCTGTGTGGCCAGGCGAATACGTTGCGCCTCACCTCCTGACAAAGATTTGGAGCTTCGGTTCAATGAAAGGTAATTCAAGCCTACGTCGAGTAAGAATTGAAGACGAGCGTTGATCTCTTTTAATATTTCTTCAGCGATCTTGAACTGTTTGTCCGATAGCTTTTCAGGAAGTTCCTTGAACCATTCAGATAGCTCGTCGATGTCCATCATGGCCAATTCGGCGATGTTCTTGCCGTTTAGTTTGAAAAACAGCGATTCCTTCTTCAATCGGGCCCCTTCACAGACGGGACAGGGCACCTTGTCCATATATTCTTTGGCCCAGCGCCTTAGGGAATTGGAATTGCCTTCTTTGTAGGTATGCTGAAGGAAATTGACAATGCCGTCATAATCTATCTTGTAGTCTCTAGTGATGCCCGCAGCCTTCGAAACTATCGAAAAGCTCTCCTTGCCACCGTACAAGATCATCTCTAAAGCCTCCGTAGGAATGGCTTTGATGGGTTCGTTCAATTTGAATTTGTAGCGCTCGGCGATCAATCCCATCTGTTTGAAGGCCCAGTTCTTCTTGAGATCGCCCAAAGGTGCTATTCCGCCATTGTTGATGGAAACGCTTCTGTCTGGGATGATCTTATCGATGTTTACCTCATGCAAGGTGCCTAAGCCATTGCAATGGTCGCACATACCTTTTGGCGAGTTGAACGAAAAGGTGTTAGGTTCTGGGCTAGGATAGGAGATCCCGGTAGATGGGCACATCAGATTTCTACTGAAGTAGCGTCCTTTTTCGTCTTCATGGGGAATCACCAACATCACGTCCTCACCATGATACATGGCAGTCTTGATGCTCTCCATGAGTCGTTTCTGCGCCTCTTCGTCTTCAGATACCTGCAAACGGTCAATGACGGTCTCGATATCGTGCGTCTTGTAGCGATCTACCTTCATACCGTGCTCTAGGTCGCGAATCTGGCCGTCTACGCGTACTTTCACAAAGCCTTGCTTTGCGATGGATTGAAACAATTCTCTGTAATGTCCTTTCCGCGAACGCACAATAGGAGCGAGCACATTGATGCGTTTCTCGCTAAAGTCCTTGAGGATCAGTTCTTTGATCTGCGCATCACTGTAGCTCACCATCTTTTCACCTGTATTGTAACTGTGGGCATCACTGGCACGTGCAAACAATAGGCGAAGAAAATCGTAGATCTCGGTGATGGTCCCCACGGTAGAGCGAGGACTTTTTGAGGTGGTCTTTTGTTCGATGGCGATAACTGGCGACAGCCCATCGATCTTGTCGACATCCGGGCGTTCCAGTCCGCCAAGGAATTGTCGTGCATAGGCAGAAAAGGTCTCGATATAGCGACGTTGCCCTTCAGCATAGATGGTATCGAAGGCCAAGGATGATTTACCACTTCCTGAAAGCCCGGTAATGACCACCAGCTTCTCGCGTGGTATGGTCACGTCGATGTTCTTCAGGTTGTGAACTCGGGCCCCTTGTACCTGGATATGTTCCTCAAAATTCGTCATGAAATCGCAAACCGCGAAGATACGATTTTGAGTGCGCAAAAGAAAGTTAAGGGGATGTTAGTTTTTCTACCGGGCGATCACTTCACCCATATCCAAGTTGAGGAACAACAACTTGTGGTTGGTGGGCAATGTAAGGCCATTGTCGAAGGTCTTCCAGCCTTCCCATGTCGCTTCAAGGCCACCTACTGGAATGATCTTTGCCCACATCTGATACCTTGTTGGCATACCGTTCTCATCCAAGTGCCAAAGGTAGGAATCACCTGGTGTAGTGCCACCTGAACTGTAGGTGACCAATAAGGATCTTGTGCCGTCTTCGTTTGTTACTATGCTACGTCGTGTACCTTCATCAAACACCTTATGTGGCGCCACGAGCCAAAAAGAGTCGTTATTGAAATGATCCCAAGCTGTTTTGGTGAGTTTCTGTCGCTTCAAGCTGTCTACAGGCATTCCTTTGTGTTCCACTTCACTCTTGTCAAGGTCATTTAAATTCAGTGTTATGAAGTGATCATCCCAACGCACTCTTACGAACCCTCTGTCCTTTGACCATTCATAGCTATGAATGCCTTTGAACTGCCATGATAGATACTCGGTCTTTTGGTACGCAGCATGGTTGACCGCCTTTAGCATCTTATGGGCGAGTGCATCGGCTTCTGGACCTTCTTTCCCTTGTGGAAGCGACTCATGTTTGAAAGCTAAAATGATGACCAATGTCAAAGTGGCCAGGGCCATGAAGGCTGCAAGTCTCTTAAGGATCTTAAATAGTGTTCTCATTGAATATGGTCTTTAATGGTCTTTGCTAAAATGGTTGCTGCATCTGGCTGGTTCCGGAACCAAAGTTCAGGTTCGATGAGCTCTAGTTCGGCCAAGGCAATTTCACCCGAATTGTCTTCAAGGATATCAACACGCGCATAGAGTGGTGGTTCGGGACAAGCGGCCACTACTTTTAATGCAAAATCGATCTCTTGCTGTGTGGGTGTGTGATCATGTACGCTTCCACCATGATCATCTTGTACTCTAAAGTCACTTGGTTTGGCAACCTTTAGGACGGCGTGCGTAAACTGTCCGCCCATGATCATCATTGAGATCTCACCTTTATCTACGATGTTTTGCTGAAACTCTTGTACCATCATAGCCTCAGAAGCTGTCAACTCCTGGAACAGCGATCCATGATCGCTTAACTCACTTTGATGGATCTTGTAGGTATGTCTGGCGCCGCCAGACACGCATGGTTTCAAAATAAAATATTCGGTTTGCAAGTCTCGAACCGCTTCAGCAATGGTCGTCTCTTCTCCTTTTTCGATAAATCGTGTCTGCGGAATACGAACACCTTTTGCGTGGAGATCTCTCATGTAATGTTTGTCGATGTTCCAGTAGACCAGCTGTTCAGAATTGATCAATTTGGTGTGAGATGTGACATGGTCTAGCCATTTTGAAAATTCTGGATAACGGTCAAAATAGTCCCATGTGGTTCTGAAAAGTGCATATTTGGTCGCACTCCAATCAAATTCCTCGTCATCCCATGATTTTCTTATGACTCCTAGTCCTTCAGCCTTTAACGCGTCTGCAACTAACTGATCCTCAATCAATACGTTTTTTATATACTGATCAGTATTTTTTGGCGACACATATCGGGGGTCGGTAAGTATGGTGATATCGAACTCAGGCATGGATTCGTTTAAGGGCTTTGCGTTTGCTTAGCGGTCTCAGCTGCGCTTTAGAAACAAAAGATAGTACTTCTTCTGGATTGACTTTGCTGTATTGTCGCAAAGCCCAACCAATTGCTTTTCGAATAAAGAATTCATCAGAATCCTTATGTTCAGAGCACAACTTGAATAATAGTTCGGCATCAGTTCTTTCCTTGTAAGTCAGTTGGAATAGTATGGCAGTGTGATCTGTCATATAGGCCTTCATCGCAATAGGATGCTGTCCGAAAATGTCTTGTATATGTAAAAGGAAACTCAAAATCCAACAGCTGTATCGTCACCGCGCTTATCAGCACCACCCTCAAGCCTTCCGTCCGGCAGCGCTAGAATGGCATCCACCTTACCAATTACAGGCGTGCGTTCTTCCGTAGTTTGATAACCTTTGTCGGCAAGTTGTTGCTTTAGTTGATCTGAAAAAGCACCGGGTTCTAGCATTACGATATCGGGCAGCCATTGATGGTGAAAACGTGGCGCGTTCACGGCTTCTTGCATGCCCATGTCGAATTCGTGCACATTCAGTATGGTCTGCAACACGGATGTGATGATCGTTGAACCGCCCGGTGTGCCAACCACCATGAGAAGCTTGCCATCTTTCTCTACAATTGTGGGTGTCATGGAGCTCAACATGCGTTTCTCGGGCGCAATGGCATTGGCTTCAGCACCCAGCAGGCCAAACATGTTGGGAATGCCGGGTTTGGCACTAAAATCGTCCATTTCGTTGTTCAGGAAGAAGCCTAGCTCGTCACAATATAGCTTTCCTCCATATGCGCCGTTCAAAGTAGTGGTGACTGAAACCGCATTTCCGAATTGGTCGACGATAGAGTAGTGGGTAGTTTCTGTGCTTTCAAGTACTTCTATTTTACCATAGGAAACTGCCTCGGAGGAAGTTGCCTTTTCAAAAGAAAAATCTTGCATACGTGCATCCAGGTATTCTTTGCTGATCAAAGCATCCCTTGGAATTTCTACAAAATCTGGATCGCCCAAGAAGAAACTACGATCTGCATAGGCTCTTCGCTCCGCTTCGACAATAACTTGCATCGCTTGCAAGCTATTATGGCCATATTCATGAAGGTCATGAGGTTCGATCATCTTCATGACCTGTGCCAGGCATACGCCACCGCTTGATGGTGGTGACATTGAGATCACTTCGAGGTTGTCGTAGGTGAACGTAACGGGGTCTCTCCATTTCGCACGATACTTTTCTAGGTCTTCCAAAGTGATGATACCGCCTCTTTCTTTTAAAAAGGAGACTAAGGTTTCAGCGGTCTCACCTTTGTAGAATCCATCACGACCTTTTTCTTTGATACGCTCTAGCGTATTGGCCATGTTCATATATTTTATAGTGTCGCCAGCTTTGTGATCTGCCGTCCAGCGTGTACTATCTCCAGATATCTCAATGATCTTGTCTTTGTATTCTTTGATGCGCTTTTCTTGTTTCTCAGTAACGATCACACCTTTTCTGGCAAGGTCGATGGCAGGTTGTACCAACTCTTCAAAAGGTAGCGTGCCAAATCTTTTGTGAACTTCGGTAATGCCAGCTACAGTTCCTGGCACGCCGACACCCAATGCACCATACCAGCTTCTCTCTGGCATTACATTTCCCAAAGAATCCAGATACATATCCTTATGTGCCGCTAGTGGTGCCTTCTCGCGATAGTCGATGGCGCCAATACTGCCATCTTGTTGACGGTATACCATGAAACCGCCACCGCTTATGTTGCCTGCATAGGGATAGGCTACGGCTAGTGCCAATTCGGTGGCGACCATAGCATCAAAGGCATTTCCGCCTTTTTTCAGGACATTAGCGCCAATCTTCGAAGCTTCCTCCCTTGCAGAGACCACCATGGCTTCTTTAGTGATCAACCCCAGTTCTACATTTCTTTTCTCTTTACAAGACAGGAAGGACAAAGCTGCAAAGGCGAGCCATAAGAGTTGTTTCATAGAGAAGCTAACTTTTGTTTGGAAAACAATATCAGTTCGTCGAAGAATGAGAAGAATTCACTTTGGAACTCCTCGTAATGTTCTTCCAGGTCCAAGATAGCAAAATTCATCTTGGAGCGATTCTTGGTGCGACGATTCATACCGTCTAAGACCCGAGATATTCCATTAAGATCGGCATAGCTGTAGAGCCAATTGTCTGCGATCATGTAGGGTATCATATGCTTTGTGTTGTCTGGCAGCATATCGAAGTAGGTCTCTGTGAGGTCATAGAAATGTTGTGTATATTGGTCTAATGGTATGTCCGAATACCTGCTCCAGTTCCTGGCCAAGAAGTGGTCGTAAAAGATATCGACGATCACCCTGCTGTAATGCCCATAGTTATTGTGCAAACGTTTTGTGCTCTTCCTAAAGATCGGGTGTGCATCGGTAAAGGTGTCGATATTTCTGTGTAGCAGTATGCCGCGTTGTATCTCTTCAGGGTAGTCTAAATGTTTTTTCCCTCGAATACTGTCGGCTATAAAGTTACCGATAGTCACTTCATCATCATTAAACGAAAGGTAGATATGGGCTAAGAAATTCATCGGTCAAATTTACAAATTCGTAAAACAGCAAGCTGCGCAGAATTGTATATTTGCGAAAAATCATACCATATGACCCTAATAAAATCTATCTCTGGAATCCGTGGAACCATCGGTGGGACCGTTGGGTACAACCTAACGCCCATCGACGTTGTAAAGTTTGCTGCCGCCTATGGCACATGGTTGAAACAACATACCGACGAGAAAGCATTGACTGTTGTGATTGGTCGTGATGCACGTATTTCAGGTGAAATGATCCAGAGTTTGGTAGTGAATACTCTAGTAGGGTTGGGCATTGATGTCATTGACTTGGGACTTTCCACTACGCCCACGGTAGAAGTAGCCGTTTCTCTCGAAAAAGCAGATGGAGGCATCATCCTGACCGCTAGCCATAACCCGAAACAATGGAATGCCTTGAAGTTGTTAAACCATAAAGGTGAATTTCTAAGTGGTGACGACGGGGAACAAATATTGGACATTGCTGAAGCAGATGCCTTTGACTTTGCTGAAGTAGACGACCTAGGGAGCGTTACAAAGGACGACACTTACATTGATAAACATATTGAGGAAGTCTTACATCTTGAATGGGTTGAGGCTGAAAAGATTCGTTCAGCTGGATTTAAAGTGGTTGTCGACGGCGTGAACTCAACGGGAGGTATTGCCATCCCGAGACTTCTCAATAGACTAGGGGTAGAGGTGGTCGAATTGTATTGCGAGCCCAACGGACACTTTCCGCACGATCCAGAACCGTTAAAGGAACACTTGACGGACATCTGCGAACTGGTCCTCAAGGAGAAGGCAGACCTTGGAGTGGTCGTGGACCCAGATGTTGATCGTTTGGCTTTCATAGATGAGACTGGCGAAATGTTTGGTGAAGAATATACATTGGTGGCTTGTGCCGACTATGTATTAGGAAAGACGCCAGGCAATACGGTTTCTAACTTATCATCCTCGCGCGCATTGCGAGATGTCACCGAGAAGCATGGTGGCAACTATGAAGCCTCAGCAGTAGGGGAAGTGAATGTAGTGACCTTGATGAAGAAGAACAATGCAGTGATCGGTGGCGAAGGCAATGGCGGTATCATCTATCCGGCTTCTCATTATGGTCGTGATTCTTTGGTAGGCGTTGCCTTGTTCTTGACGCATCTGGCAGAAAAGAAGATCTCAGTGAGTAAATTGAGAGCTGGCTATCCAAGCTATTTTATGAGCAAGAAGAAGATACAACTTACCCCAGGCTTGGATGTAGATGGAATTCTAAAGACCATGCACGACAAGTACATCGCTGAAAATGTGACCACCATCGATGGCGTGAAGATCGACTTTCCTGACAACTGGGTACACTTACGCAAATCGAATACGGAGCCCATTATTCGAATCTACACAGAAGCGAGATCACAGCGAGAGGCAGACGAGCTGGCAGATAGGTTCATTGGCGAGATCAAAGAGGTGGCAGGGTAGTTCGCCTGAGGAGAGAAAGACGAGAACTACTGAAACTCTGATGGCACCTTATCACGGTGTTTCCAACGTTTATGAGTCCAAAAGTAGTGTTGGGGCGCTTCTTGTATGGAGGTCTCTACTTCTTTCAAAAAGAGTTCAGAGATCTCATAGTCCTTGAAATTTTCGGGATCTTCCGCCAATACTTTGAATGTCCCTTGATAGTGTCCTCTCTTTATCTTTTCTACCTTTAGATATACGGCAGGTAACTGCAAGCGTTTGCACAGCATTTCGGCGCCAGTATGCACAGGTACGGTGATACCCATAAAAGGAGCCCAGTGATGTGCTCTGTGGGGCTGTGGCGATTGATCGCTCAAGATACCGTACATGCTGAGCAATCCTTTTGCCCTATTTGTTTGCACAATGGATTTTGTGTCACCAGTAGTGATGAGTGTGGTGCCAAACTTTTCTCTAATATCCCTGACCAACTTGTCAAAGTATTTGTTGTTGATGGGTTGGTAGATGGCATATCCTTTAGATCGAATGTGTGCATCTAGCGCGATCACCCATTCCCAGCTTGCATAGTGTGGAAACATGAGCATGACACTCTTTCCCTTGTTCTCAAGCTCATGAAGTACATCCAGATTGGTAAATGTGAACCGCTTTTGTAGCTGCTTGTTAGAAATGCCCATGGTCTTGATCATCTCCAAGAACATATCGCACATATGCCTGTAGAAGCCCTTTTCAACTTGAAGGATCTCCTGGCCTGATTTTTCAGGAAGCACCAGCCTCAGATTGCTACGCACTGTTTTTTTGCGATAGCCAACTACATAGTATAGCAAGAGGTACACAAAGCTAGACATCGCATAAAGCAATCGAAAAGGAAGCCAAGAGACGATCCTTAGGATGGGATACGCGACGATGTAAACTAGTAGCTGCATTGCAAAAAATGTTTGGCAAATATAGCTATATTTGGTTCTAACACCTGTGATGTTATGATGAACTTAAGCTTGGTCGCGATAGCCATTGTTGCAGCAAATGTGCTGATATCTTTTAGAGGTTTCAATGACTTCGATTTCTTTGAGCGGTACAAGTTCCATGTGGGCGCTGTCCGGCGCGGCGAACAGTTTAGGATGTTCTCTTCGGGCTTCTTGCATGTGGACCTCACCCATCTGCTGTTCAATATGTTGACGCTCTATTTTTTTGCCGATGTGGTCATTGTAGCCTTTGATCAAGTGAAATTTTTGATCATTTATATCGTGAGCCTCATGCTGGGCAGTTTGATGGCATTGTTGTTTCACAAAGACGAGTACCATTACAGCGCAGTGGGTGCTAGCGGTGCAGTGATGGGCATCTTATACTCGGCCATTTTATTGAACCCTTCTATGAAGCTGTTCCTGTTTTTTATCCCCATTCCGATACCGGCCTACATTTTTGGGATAGGATATCTCTTGTATTCAATCTATGGTATGAAAACGCGGCTTGGGAATATTGGTCACACGGCTCACTTTGGAGGTGCCGTGGGCGGATATCTAGTGACATTGCTCCTGAGGCCTTCACTCTTAACTACCGAGCCATTGATGGTTGGGCTGTTGGCACTGCCCATTGTTGCGCTGTTCGTTCTTGAAAAGATCGGAAAGCTGAGACCATAAAAAAAGCTTGAGGACAACGACTTGATATCTTGGCCTGAATTAAGGTATTACATCTCTAGAAGCTCTCTTACTTTCATCTCTAAAGCTTCGCCACGTAGGTTCTTGGCAGCGATGCGCCCGTCTTTATCAAGGATGATCGTATGAGGAATTGCGGTAACACCATATTGCTTTGCGATCGGGTCACGCCAGAATAATAGGTTCGATACATGATTCCATTGAAGGTTATCATCTTCTATGGCCTTCTCCCAACTACTTTTGGTCCTGTCCAATGATACTCCGATGATATTTAGTCCTTTGTCATGCAAGCGGTCGTACATGGCCACCACATTTGGATTTTCCTTTCGGCAAGGACCACACCATGAAGCCCAGAAATCGATGATGGTCACCTTTCCTTTTACATCATTGAGTGCTAAAAGCTTATCGCTAGGCGTCTTGGCCGAGAAATTGGGAGCAATGTCTCCGACTTCGGTTGAGACAGCATTTTTCAGGTCTTCTGCTAACTTTTTGGCAAAATGAGTCTCCTTTATATCGTCGGGCAGTGTTTGATAAAGCTCTTTGATCGTAGACAAAGGTTCGGACTTTGTCTGAAAGAATTGATATAACAATACGGCAGAGTAGAAAGAATCTGGGTTTTCTTTTACAAAGTTGATACGATACTGTATTAGCTCGTTTTGAAAATTTTCAAATTGTTGGGTGGCCAATAGTTGGGTAACACTGTCTTTTTCACGTGATGCCAGGTAAGAACGCTTTTTGGCATCCGACATTTTTCTATTGACGCCTCGTACTGTCGATACATACTCTGCATATTGATCGTTGTGCTTTGTGCCGGTCACCTTCGAAAACTGCAAGCTGTCGCGATAGGCTATGATATTCAAGTTGGCATTCTCTACAATGATAGGCATGTTGCCAGGTGCGCCTTCGATAAAAAGGTAATAGACTTCTGGTATCGGTTGTTGGCCACTAAATGTAAATCGACTGTTGGCCACAATGGTAGAGTCTACCGTGTAGGGCTGGTCGTTTTCATCTGCCTTCTTCAGTGTTACTTTGGCGCCATCATCCATATCGGTAATGGCTGTTATTGCATACCCTTTCGGTTCTTGCTTACAACTATATATCAATGCTACAGTTGATAGAAGGAGCAGGATTCTATTCATCTAGATCAATTTTAGTTGCGCAAATTTACACAATAGCATGAGAACTTCTAGTTAAAAGAAGATAAAAGAAACTTGCTTGTTCGTACTCAGAACTGATATCTCAACCCCAATGCAATGTCAAAGTCTAGGTCATCATTGATATCGCTATTCAGGGAAATTTCGGGCCTAAAATCTAACGATATCAACAGTGGGAAGTCAAAATTATATTCGATGCCTATATCACCTGCGGCAAAAATAAAGGTCTCGCTATCGTCATCAAACTGCGCAGAATTCTGAACATCATGGTTTCCAATACCGCCGCCAGCACCTGCATACCAGTTAAAGCCGCCATCGATGTTCCATACCCATTGATAGATCCCTACGAGTCTGAACGCATCGTAATTGTCACTGTCTCGCCATCCGAGCCCAAATTCTAATCGGTTGTCGTCCCCTAAGGCACGCTGGTAAGATACTTCAGCACCAAGACCGTCGTTGTCGCCAAGCCGAAGTCCGAGTGCATTTTTAGCGATATCTTGCGCCGACATGTAGAAAGTTGCAAGTAGCGTAAACCCAAGTAGTACAATTGATTTTTTCATGATAAATGATCATTGGTCACACTATAAACGTTGTTTATGTTTTAAAATTGTGGAAAATTGACAATTCACATTTCAGCAAATACCCCGAATTAGTACATTTACAGATGCACAAGTTAGAAGCATTACAACAAGCGTTAGATGGTGAGCTGCATTTTGATGCACTTGTCAAAAGCATTTATGCTACCGATGCCTCGGTGTATCGCGAATTACCCTTGGCTGTTGCCTATCCCAAGCATACGAATGACATTCAGAAACTGATTCATTTTGCTAAGCAGTACAATACTTCGCTCATTCCACGTGCTGCAGGAACTTCATTAGCAGGTCAGTGTGTAGGTGATGGGATTGTGGTTGATGTTTCCAGACATTTCACCCGGATCCTAGACATCGATCAACAAGAACAAACGGCAACTGTGCAGCCTGGAGTGATCCGTGATGAATTGAATCGCTATCTAGAGCCGTTCGGGCTATTTTTTGGAC
>JANQRC010000012.1 GCA_028284745.1 Flavobacteriaceae bacterium | reverse complement strand
GTGTTAGGTGTTAGGTGTTAGGTGTTAGGTGTTAGGTGTTAGGTGTTAGGTGTTAGGTGTTAGGTGTTAGGTGTTAGGTGTTAGGTGTTAGGTGAATTTACGTTCGTTGCCGAACTACTTCATAAAGAAACGCGCCACAAGCAACGGAAACATTCAAAGATTCGGTCTTGCCGAGCATGGGAAGTTTAGCAATAGCATCTACGATCTTCAATACAGAAGGGTTGATGCCCCTGCCTTCTGACCCCATCACAATAGCAGTGGGAATGGTAAGATCAATACCGTAGAGCAATTGGTCTGTCTTTTCAGATGCAGCGATTACTTGTATGCCTGACCCTTGGAGATAATAAATGGCATCCTTGATATGGTCTACCTTGCAGATAGGGATGTTAAAAACAGCTCCGGTCGATGTCTTTATAGTATCAGCATTGACAGGCGCCCCCCCTTTCTTTTGAACAATGATACCATCCACAGCAGTACACTCAGCTGTGCGTATGATAGCGCCAAAGTTGCGTACATCGGTAATTTGGTCTAGTAATAAGAATAAAGGAGTCGAATCTTTTTCTAGCACACCTTCGATCAGACTTTCTAGGTCGTAGTACGATATGGGGGATATGATTGCTACAACGCCTTGATGATTTTTATTTTTAGTTAGCCTATTAAGTTTTTCAAGAGGTACATACGAAGTATTGATCGCTTCTTTTCGAGTCAGTAGTTCTAACTCCTTGAATGAATCCCCTTGTAACCCTCGTTGAAAGAAGATCTTTTCGATTTCTTTTCCGCTTTCTATGGCTTCGATAACAGGATGTATACCGTGAATTGATAAGTCGTTCATAAGAGCAAATAAAATAAAAAAAGGCATACCAGTAAAACGGTATGCCCTTTTAGAACTAACTTCTAATATCTGTAATTACTGCTTTTGCATTGTTAGGTCATTTCTAATGAAACCTGGAGAAGTAATATCCAAGTCAATGAAACCAACACAAGAGAATGTAAATCCAGCAACTGTGCCATATGATGCAGGTCCGAAAGTATTGAAGTGTACATCATCTGCATTAGCAGCACCTAGCACAACACCACTACCGGCATCAACAGATACAGTAAGGTCGTCAGCACCATCTAGCGGAAGCGCGCCACCTACAATGGTGTATTCGTTGTCTGCACCACCAGCAATTACTTCACGCGTAGCGCCTTGCGGGCCAAAGAACCCGTCAAATCTGTGAGCCACAACGTCGTATGTTCCAACGGCATCGGCTTGTACAAACGGACACCCAACAAACTGAGTGAAGTTATACGCTTGGAATTGCTCAAATTGTCCTGCCAGGTCTCCTCCAAGATCAGCAAAAGTCAAAGTAGAACCGTCTGTGCCAGTTGAAACTGCATCAAACTGAATTTGGTCACCTGGCTGAATATTGCTAGCTGGGATGCCCAAGGTTGCTGCAATTTCATCACCAGTTAAGTTAAACTCACTTGGGAAAGATGTGATAGTGCCGATAGTGGCATACACATCCTCTCCATCCACTGGTGCTGGGACTGTATCATTGCTGCTAGTGATCTGTCTAACACCAATTTGCCAAGAAGCAACATTGTCATTAGGGTCATCAACAACACTTATAAAGACATCACTGCTCAGCTGAGTAGCATCTATAACAGGTGTGCTGGCATCAACTACGATTCTTACATAGGGAGCAAAATTCTCTTGGTTTTCTTCAATGACCAGAGGGTCTTTGTCGTCATCCTCACACGAAGCGAGAAACGCGACCATTACAGTGAATGTAATGTAAGGTAACTTTTTAAATATCTTGTTCATAATACTTCTGCTTTTTTTATTAGTCTACAAAACCTTCAGGGTTCGTGTCCCAGAACACAGGCGCGCTAACACCAGGCTTTTGGTTTATGTTTGAATTTGTATCCGTAGCACCAGTTGGATACCAGTTGCTTCTTACGAATGTTCCAGGATTAGCAACGTCTACAGCAGGTTGCAGGTCAGCAGGCTGTCCTGTTCTTCTGTAGGTATTGTATGCTTCAATACCATTACCCCATAAGGCTACAAAGTACTGCTCAGCTATGACCTTTAATCTGTCAGTGTCCGTTGTCGCTGCATCATAGTCGGCCAAAATATCGGCAACATGATCATCAATTTCAGTTTGACTTGGTGCAGTTGCAATAGATGAACCGAAAGCAACAACCTTATTCATAGATTCTGTAATTCCTTGCTCAAGATATGTACGTGCATCACCAGTGGTGCCTAGTATCAATGCTGATTCAGCTAACATGAAGTTAGTGTACGAACTTAGCATGATCGGGGATATTCCCGCACCTTGCAGACCTTCGCTAGCAGCTTCAGAACCAGATACATTTCTAAATGAACTGTTATCGAACGGACCTCCTACTGGATATACTCCGAATACGGTTACGAACGCATCATGTGGAGGAATACCATCAGCATTCATGTGATCCCAGCCCCACAGGCCGTTGTAACCATTGTCATTAGGTACTTGGCAATACAACTCATCAGCAGCATAGAACGATGGACGTGGCTGCGTAGAACAAGGTTGTGTTTGCGTATTAGCTTCGCTAAAGTCACCTTCTTGACGGTAAAAGTAGTAACGTACTCTAGGGTCTATTTGGTCGTAGCGGTTTGCCAATAAGTTCATGTAATAGTTAGCCATGATGAAATCTGCAGAAGGACCAGCGCCATCAAAGTTCTTGTCAAACCATGGGTGTCTACTGTCTGGAGCAGCAAGGTTTGTAGAATATTGATATTGGAAATCATCAGCTGAGCTCGTGATCAGATCATCATCAGCGATCAATGCATTGATTGTTGCTATCGATTCAGATTCATTGACCAATCTTGTCTGAAGATATAGTTTCAGTCTCAAAGTTTTTGCTAATTTTCTCCATGAGTCCTTGTAAGCAGGGTTATCATCAGGATTTTCGTCTGCGGCATAGTATAAGTCAGTAGCAACACCGAAATCTTCTTCAAGCGCTAAGTTTGCTATGGCTTGCAAAAGTAAGGTATCTGCAGCTTCATAAACTGAAGCACCTGAGTCCAATACTGGGTTCAAGTTCTCAACACCTAGAATAGCTTCAGTATAAGGGATGTCACCAAAATAATCAACCAAGGTCATGATGATATACGCTTCAACTATTTGGGCAATCGCCAAATGTGTGTAGCGGTTGCTTGCTTCTGCCAAAGGAGTCATTGCTCTGATATCAGCTAGCGTAACAGCATAAGCATTGGTCCATATTTGGTTGAAACTAGCAGGATCGTTTAATTCCAAGTATGTTGGGCCAAAACCGTGCAACATTCTCGTAGCTTCCATACCAAATTCACTCATCCCATCAAAACCACTTCCTTCAACACCAGTGAAGAAGTCTGTCAGTCCAAGTTGTATGGAATTTAGAAATAAATCAACATCTGCTAATGCAGGGTCAATATTATTTGGATCGTTTAGTACTTGCAAATCAGTTGTCTCACAACTAAAAGTTACAAGCGTAATTCCTAAAAGGAATATATTTCGAATTTTTTTTGTCATAAGTTTCATTATATCAATGAATTATATAATTAGAACGTTGCTTTCACACTAAATCCATATCGTCTAGTAGATGGTCCTGTAATGAAGTCGATACCTAGACCATTACCAACACCCGTACTTGAAGAGTTTGTGTCATAGCGAAGGTCGCTATCAAAGTTAATGGCTCTGTACCATAGGTTTTGTCCTGATACACTAAATGATAGTGATCCAAAAGGTGTTCTTTCTAACATCTTTTGCGGAAGGGAGTAACCGAGTGATACTTCTTGAAGTCGAATCGTAGAACCATCAAAGATGTTCAACTCGTTGATACCTCCGGCAAAATATGTGTCAAAACCTAAGTTAGTGGCAGTAATTGCAACGTTATTAGGAGTGCCATCTGTAGTAACACCAGGTAAAATGTAATTACATTCTCTACAAATTGGCTCATCGGCATCAACGACACCTCTACCTATAAGTGCAGCAGCAGTCGTTGAGTACACATCACCACCATGTCTGTATTGTACATTGGCTGAAAGTGTAACGTTCTTGTAAGAGAACGAAGGAATCACAGCAGTAGTCCAATCTGGATTCGGATCTCCGATCTCACTGATAGTATTGTTAACAAGGTACAGACCGTCGTTACCGACAAGAGGGTTACCTTGATCATCACGTTGGATCGTTGTTCCTAATAGTACCGCATAGGGTCTATCAACTACAGCGTAGTTTGCAGCTTCACCAATAACAGCCTGTGTGAGTAATTCTTGAGAAGAGTCACTTGCCAAACCAGTTACCGTAGACTCGTAGGCGGTGAAGTTACCAGCGATGTTGAAAGTGAAGTCACCTGGAGACGTAGCTCTGAAAACATCCAGATCATAGTCAAGTTCTATACCCTTTGTCTCAGAATCTGCAAGGTTAGCGAATCGGAATGTAAAACCAGTGGCATCATCCAAAGATTGTGTAAGGATCAGGTCATCATTATACCTCTGGTATATACTTACGTTCAAGTTCAACCTATTGAACAATTCGGTTTCTAGGCCGAGTTCAAATTCTCTAGTAGTTTCTGGCTCTAGGTCAGGGTTACCCAATCTGTTCGCCACACTGTTCGAGGGAACGACTGCATCAGCAACAAATGAACGAGGAACAAGCAATGCTACATCTCTTGTACCGAATGCAGTGCCAGGGAAACCTGCTGAAGTTCCGTAACCTAATCGTACTTTTAGATAGTTCAATGCACCACCACTCAAGTTCTCAAAAGCAGAAGTAGGGATGAATGAAAGGCTACCACCAGGATAGAAGATACTGTTTTTCCCACCTTCTAAAGTTGACGACCAGTCATTTCTACCTACCGCATTGACATAAAGGAAATCTTTATAGCCTAACGTGGCGTCAAAATAAAGACCGTTCTCTCTAGATCTTGATTTTAATGCGATCGGGTTACCCGTAAACGAGTTTACAGAAGATGCCGTTGTGAAGTTGAAGTGTTCTTGGATGCCAAAAACAAGCTGTCCTACACTTTCAATACCATCTCGCTCAAATGAGTCTTGTCTAGCATTGGCACCGACGATGGCGTTTAGGTTAAGGTTATCAGATAGGTCATAATTTGCATTTAAGATAACATCATGGTTCCAAATGGTATTGCGAACAGATGAAGTTCTCAATATACCCGTAACATCGCCATCGATACCACCTCTGTTCTGAGCGTAAAGGTTTGCTTCGGTATAGGTGTCTAGACCTAGTCTGTACGATGCATTCAACCAATCATTGATCTCATAACCGATAGTGAAGTTACTGTTGAACCTGTCTACATTCTGGGTAGATCTAGCATTGTTCACTGTCCAGTATGGGTTTTGGATGTCATTACCTGAACGATAATAAACGCTGCGTCCGTCAGCTGCTTGGAATGGGATGTTGGTCAGGTCAACACTTCGAGGTGTATACAACACGTCACCAAATACAGCAGAACCATCAAATCCAGAACCACTACCAAAACTTGCTGCGTTAGGTGGGCTCGAAAAGTCTGTTCTTGTGAAGTTGAAAACACCGTTTGCAGTGATCTTGTTGGAAAGTTTTGCATTTCCACCCAGACTGAAGTTGTTTCTTGTGATCTTGTTCCCGATGGCAATACCTTCATCCTCAGTTCTACCATAACTCAAGTTGAAGTTTGCATTTTCTCCACCACCTCTAAGACTAACAGAAGTACTGACCACTTGTCCTTGTCTGAAGAAATCATCAACACCATTGTAGGGTCTGTATTCATAAGGAGTGGTCAACAAGTTCTCAAATCCAGTGACAAGTGTTTGGTCAGCTAAGAAGTTGAAAGGGTGTTGCAGAATTGCCGTACCAGAATCGCCACCAATGAATTGACCAGCTCTTGAGATAGCATCATCATCAGTTCTGTCAAATCTAGGGCCCCAGTTACTGAAGAAGAAACCAAAACCTTGGTGGAAACCACCACCGTAGTTGTCTTGATACTTGGGAGTGATAGCGTCCGACAAGAAAACCGACTGGTTAACGGTTACTTCTAACTTTTTATTGGCAGTTCCTTTCTTAGAACCTTTCGTAGTGATAAGGATTACACCGTTTCTACCTCTGTTACCATAAAGAACAGTAGCACTAAGACCTTTAAGCACGTTTACGCTAGCAATGTTGTTCGGGTCTATGTCTAAGAATCTACTTGATTCCGTGTTACCGTCCAAGAAGTTAGACTGCGTGTTAGTGCCTCCATCAAAAGGAACACCGTCAACAACAAATAAAGGTTGGTTGGATCCTGTAATGGTGTTGTAACCACGAATGATAATATTTGTTCCAGATCCAGAAAGACCGTTGTTGGAAGTAATATTAACACCAGCTACTTTACCATTAAGTACCCTCGCTACATCTGCTTCAGGTCTGGCTTCGATCAGATCTGATTGAACTGTGGTCACCGCATAACCAAGTGACCTGGCCTCTCTCTCGATACCCTGTGCAGTCACAACTACCTCTTCCAACTGATTGTCTGGTTGAAGTGAAGCATTTACCGTGTTAGATGCGCCTACAGCGATAGTTTGATTGGCATATCCAACATAGCTGAACTCAAGGCTGTCACCTTGGCTAGCCTGGATAGAATAGTTTCCATCAAAATCAGTTGTGGTACCATTCGATGTGCCCTGAACAATCACAGTTGCACCCGGCAAGGGAAGTCCGCTCTCGTCAGTGACGTTACCACTGACGGTCTTTTGCTGAGCAAACGTAAGATGTGCAATAAACGCCAAAAGCAGCGTTAAAAATCCACTAAACTTTGTTCTCATGTTATTTATTATTTGAATTAGCTACCGCCAAAAATCTTAATAATAAGTTAATATTCCAATTTTTTTATGATAAAAATGAAATCGTTTTCGAAAAAATGCAACCTGATCAGTTTCAGGCGTCAAAAAATTGATGAATAACTAATGTGCACCTTGGATTCTGAGAATTTGGCACTAGTTTCGTCGGTGCCTCCGATGCTGTAGTTCAATTTGAAGATGCCGGCACCCGTTTGAAGGGCAAGGCCAACGCCTAGGCCGTAGAGTGTGTTTTCGGCCTTTGTCAGGTCGTCTCGCACAAAGGCTAGGTCCGATATCGTATGCACGTAGGCATTCTGCGAAAGGAGGTAGCGATACTCCAAGTTAAGGTAAGAGAAGAGCGTTGCCTCGATGGCATTTTCATTGAAGCCTCTTATGGAATTTATGCCCCCGATTCGGTATTTCTCATTATCGAAGAAATCATCTGAATTCAAAAAACCAGAGCTCGAGTTCAAAAATAGTTGACTTCGCTGCGTTACGTCGAATATCCTATTTGCATTCAGCGAGAGCTTTATCTGTTGATTGCCTATGGTGTCTGACCTCCTGTTGCCAATAGCTCCAGAAAACTCCAAAGAAGTCTTGTCCCTAAATAAAACACTTTGAAGGTAAGGTTTTCTGTAGTGGTAGCCAGCAGTGAAGAATGTCCCGTTCAGGTCTTGTGTGTCTATAAGCCCGTCTAGCGTGGCATTAGAGTCTAGTTGAATGACCCCGGCGTTCAAACTGCTGTTTGGTGACAGCAAATACGTAAGCTTCCCTTCGAGTGTCGTGTTCGTGAAAGTGGAGTCTTTTCTGAAGATGTTCAGGTTTGCATCTATGCCCAACGGCGATCTAAAAATAAAAGGTATCCCGAGTTGCCCATTAAAAGAACTTTGCTCCCTTCCGTCATTCTTCCAGGTAAGCGCAAGCGTCTCACCCGCATGTAGATTGTTTGTCAGTCTGAGGTCCACATAGCCATTCAATTTTATGTTGCCGCTTTCCTCTTCGGTGTTGAAGCCCACAAAACCATCAAAATAGTTGCTCTTTGCTTTTTCAAGATAGAGGTAAACGCTGCTACTGTCACTTTCAAAAAGTATTTCAGGTGCTTTGATCTGGTCTATGAACGAAAGATTCGCCAACGACTCAGATTCGCGTGCTATGAGATCGCGATCCAACTCTTTTCCGATTTTCAATCTAGAGGCATATTTCAGAAAGGACCTTGGGAATCGTTCATAGCCCTTTACGATGATGTCATCGATGGTTCGTCCGGGTTTCTTCTCAATGGCAAGTGATGCGAATAGCTTGCCGTGTTCTCTGTGGATCTCTTTTAAGCTCACCTCAGTGAATAGCTGCCCAGTTCTTTCAAGCGAACCGAGAAGCCCTCCCATGAATTCTTCAATGGCGTTGATCTCGACCAGGGAGGTATCTCGCAGCTTCAGCTCTGGGATGAACTCTTTCGTTTCTTTGTCGGCAATGATGGAAATAGCACTTGCTTTGGTTTCTAGTCCGCTGAGCTTCGAAAAGAAAACGGTGTCACTTCTTCGCTCAAGTTCGCTAAAGCGATGTTCAAAATAGCCAAGCCTTAAAAGGCGCTGTGATAGCGTTTCTATAGCTTCTTTGCATTCAGTGGCCGAAGCATGCGAACTTTTGTAGCCAATGGAATCTATCAGTTTGCCCTGTTCGGTAGTTTGGGTTTTGACCTCTAGCGTGAAGAGGTCCTGCGCAACCATCTTTTTCGGCAATGATAGCAACCAAAAAAGTGTGTATATATATATGGTGTAGTTTTTCAAGACCAAATTGAAGTATTTGTCAAGTTAAAGAACGCCAGTTTTTGTGTAAAATTGAAACCTTTTTGAAAAGACTTTTGCCGATGCTGCAAAAATAATATTGCAACGTTTGAAAAGCTAAGAAATATTTCTACCTTTGCAGCCCTCAAAAAGAGGGTTTTTAAATTTATAACGGATAATTTATATGCCAACTATTTCACAATTAGTACGAAAAGGAAGAGCCAAGATTACCAAGAAGAGTAAATCGGCTGCTTTGGATTCGTGTCCGCAAAGACGTGGCGTATGTACGCGTGTGTACACCACTACACCGAAGAAACCTAACTCTGCCATGCGTAAAGTGGCCAGGGTAAGGTTGACCAATGGTAACGAGGTGAACGCTTACATCGGCGGCGAAGGACATAACCTCCAGGAGCACTCGATAGTATTGGTCAGAGGCGGAAGGGTAAAAGACCTGCCTGGTGTACGTTACCACATCGTTCGTGGTGCATTAGATACAGCAGGTGTAGAAGGTAGATTGCAGCGTAGGTCAAAATACGGTGCGAAACGCCCTAAAAAGTAAGAGTAACAGTTTAATTGTTTAAGAGATGAGAAAAAGAAAGGCGAAAAAAAGACCACTTTTACCAGACCCACGATTCAACGACCAATTGGTGACGCGCTTCGTGAATAACTTGATGTGGAGCGGTAAGAAGTCTACAGCTTTCAGAATATTCTACGATGCGATCGACATCGTGGAGGAGAAAAAACAAGACGACGAGAAAACTGCCCTAGAGCTTTGGAAAGACGCGTTGTCTAACGTGATGCCTCACGTTGAGGTGCGTAGCCGCCGTGTAGGTGGGGCTACTTTCCAGATCCCGATGCAGATTCGTCCAGACCGTAAGGTGTCTATGGCTATGAAATGGCTGATCAGCTATGCTCGCAAGCGTAACGAGAAGTCAATGGCGCAGAAATTGGCCGGAGAGATCCTTGCAGCTGCCAAAGAAGAAGGTGCTGCCGTTAAGAAGCGTGTTGATACGCACAAGATGGCCGAGGCAAACAAAGCATTCTCACACTTTAGATTCTAACTACGAAATGTCACAGAGAGATTTAAAATATACTAGGAACATTGGAATCGCCGCGCACATCGATGCCGGAAAGACCACCACTACCGAGCGTATCCTTTTCTATACAGGTGTAAGCCACAAGATCGGTGAGGTGCACGATGGTGCTGCAACCATGGACTGGATGGAGCAAGAGCAGGAGCGTGGTATCACGATCACTTCTGCCGCTACAACCTGTACATGGCAGTTCCCTTCAGAGCAAGGCAAGCCAACAGCCGATGCTAAAGGATATCACTTTAACATCATCGATACTCCAGGTCACGTTGACTTTACGGTCGAGGTGAACCGCTCACTTCGTGTATTGGACGGACTCGTGTTCTTGTTCAGTGCCGTTGATGGTGTAGAGCCTCAGTCAGAGACCAACTGGAGATTGGCTGACAACTACAAAGTGCCACGTATGGGCTTTGTGAACAAGATGGACCGTCAAGGGTCTAACTTCTTGGCTGTTTGCCAGCAGGTAAAAGACATGCTAGGTTCTAACGCTGTTCCGATCGTATTGCCAATTGGTGATGAAGCTGATTTCAAAGGAATTGTTGACCTGGTGAAGAACCGCGCCATCGTATGGCATGAGGATAATTTTGGTTCTACATTCGATGTGATCGATATTCCTGCCGAAATGCAAGATGAGGTAAATGAATACAGAGCACACCTTATCGAAGAGGTGGCCAGCTACGATGAAGGACTTCTTGAGAAATTCATGGAGGACGAAGATTCAATTACTGAAGACGAGATCCATGCTGCACTTCGTGCTGCTGTGATGGACATGAGCATCATTCCTATGGTGTGTGGCTCTGCATTCAAGAACAAAGGTGTTCAGTTCTTACTAGACGCCGTTTGTCGTTACTTACCTTCGCCACTCGACAAAGAGGCGATCGTGGGTACGAATCCAGATAATGGCGAAGAGATCTCTCGTAAGCCAGATGTCACAGAGCCTTTCTCAGCACTTGCATTTAAGATCGCCACAGATCCTTTCGTAGGTCGTTTGGCATTTTTCCGTGCATATTCTGGCCGTTTGGATGCTGGTTCTTATGTATTGAACAACCGTTCAGGTAAGAAAGAGCGTATCTCTCGTATCTATCAGATGCACTCTAACAAGCAGAACGCTATCGAATATATCGAGGCTGGTGATATCGGAGCGGCAGTAGGCTTCAAGGATATCAAGACAGGTGACACGCTTTCAGCAGAAAAATCACCGATCGTACTTGAATCTATGGACTTCCCAGATCCTGTAATTGGTATCGCTGTAGAGCCTAAGACAAAGGCGGATGTGGATAAGTTGGGGATGTCATTGGCGAAACTTGCTGAAGAGGATCCGACATTCCAAGTAAAAACTGACGAAGCCTCTGGCCAGACCATCATTTCAGGTATGGGCGAGCTTCACCTCGATATTATTGTAGACCGTCTAAGGCGTGAATTCAAAGTTGAGGTGAACCAAGGTCAACCACAGGTTGAGTACAAGGAAGCATTGACCGCCAAGGCAGACCATCGCGAGGTGTACAAGAAGCAAACAGGTGGTCGTGGTAAATTCGCAGATATCGTATTTACGATGGAGCCTGCCGAAGAAGGCAAACAAGGCCTTGAGTTTGTTAACGAGATCAAAGGTGGTAACATCCCTAAGGAATATATCCCTTCTGTAGAGAAAGGATTCGCCAATGCCATGAAGAACGGTCCTTTGGCTGGTTTCGAAATGGACAGCATGAAGATCACGCTGAAGGATGGTTCGTTCCACCCTGTGGATTCTGATTCATTGTCTTTCGAGTTGGCTGCTAAATTAGGATACAAGGAAGCTGCTAGAGCTGCTAGAGCGGTATTGATGGAGCCGATCATGAAGCTGGAAGTATTGACCCCAGAAGAAAACATGGGTGATATCGTAGGTGACTTGAACCGCCGTCGTGGTCAGGTCAATGACATGAGCGACCGCGCAGGTTCTAAGGTTGTGAAGGCCAATGTGCCACTTTCTGAGATGTTCGGTTATGTTACTGCCTTGAGAACACTTTCTTCAGGTCGTGCAACATCAACCATGGAGTTCTCGCACTATGCCGAAACTCCTGCAAACATCGCTGACGAAGTGATCAAGTCTGTAAAAGGAACCGTTAACGCCTAATTTTAGAAACGATGAGTCAAAAGATCAGAATAAAACTAAAATCATACGACCACAACTTGGTAGACAAGTCTGCCGAGAAGATCGTAAAGACTGTAAAGACTACAGGTGCGGTGGTAACGGGCCCGATCCCATTGCCAACACACAAGAAGATCTTTACCGTGCTTCGCTCACCACACGTAAACAAGAAGTCTAGAGAGCAGTTTCAACTAAGCTCCTACAAAAGATTGCTAGACATCTACAGTTCTTCATCCAAGACGATCGATGCTTTGATGAAACTAGAACTGCCAAGTGGTGTTGAAGTGGAGATCAAAGTGTGAGAAATGCCATCTTCAGGAATCTTGATGAACTTGAAGATTGCAAGTCGAGCACATTCCGAACCTGTTTCGGGATCTAAAGGACCCTGAAACAAGTTCAGGGTGTACATGTCCCGAGCGGTTGTCGAGGGAAAAACGGAACAAAACAATACATCCAGGGTTGAAGTATGTTTTGACCCTGAATTTTTTTGAAAGAGTAATAATAATTATTGTGTAATCGAGATCGAGGATGCGGCTTCAGAAGAAATCTAACATCTAACATCTCAAATCTAAATTCTAAATATGTCTGGGTTGATCGGAAAGAAAATCGGCATGACCAGCATCTATGACGAGAATGGGAAGAACATCCCATGTACCGTTATCGAAGCAGGGCCATGTGTCGTTACCCAAGTCAGAACCGAAGAGGTTGACGGGTATGAAGCCCTTCAACTTGGTTTCGATGACAAGGCAGAGAAACGTACCAGTGCTGCAGAAGCAGGACACTTCAAAAAGGCAGGTACATCTCCCAAATACAAAGTTGTCGAGTTCCAAGGGTTTGAAGAGGAGTACAAGCTAGGTGACAAGATCACCGTAGAGCACTTTACCGAAGGCGAGTTCGTAGATGTTTCTGGAACGTCAAAAGGTAAAGGTTTTCAAGGTGTGGTAAAAAGACACGGCTTTGGCGGTGTGGGACAAGCAACTCACGGTCAGCACAACCGTTTGAGAGCACCTGGTTCTATCGGTGCAGCATCGTATCCTGCGAGAGTTTTCAAAGGAATGCGCATGGCTGGGCAGATGGGTAATGAAAAAGTAACTGTTCAAAATTTAAGAGTGTTGAAAGTAGTTCCTGAAAAGAACCTACTTGTTGTAAAGGGAGCTATTCCTGGCCACAAGAACTCTTATGTAATCGTAAGAAAGTAATGAAGGTAGCAGTTTTAGATATCAACGGAAAAGAAACAGGCAGAAAGGTAGAGCTTTCTGATGCTGTTTTCGCTATCGAGCCCAATGAGCATGCCGTATACCTAGACGTAAAGCAATACTTGGCCAATCAGCGTCAAGGTACGCACAAGTCTAAGGAAAGAGCTGAGATCGTGGGAAGTACCCGCAAGATCAAGAAGCAAAAAGGTACTGGTACGGCACGCGCAGGTAGCATCAAGTCGCCGATCTTCAGAGGTGGAGGTAGAGTTTTTGGCCCTAGACCAAGAAACTACAACTTCAAGCTGAACAAGAAATTGAAGAGACTTGCTCGCAAATCTGCATTAAGTCAGAAAGCAAAAGAGAACAACTTGGTAGTCATTGAAGACTTCAATTTCGAAGCTCCGAAGACAAAGGATTTTGTAAAAGTTTTGAGTGCTCTAGGGCTTGAAAACAAAAAATCTCTATTCGTGTTGGGCAGCTCGGATAATAACGTATATTTGTCGTCGCGCAATTTGGAAAGGTCTCAAGTTGTAACAAACTCAGAATTAAGTACTTATGGGATCATCAATGCAAATAATGTAGTACTTACCGAGAGTTCGCTAGAAGGAATTGAATCAAACTTAAGTAAATAGAAACATGAGCATATTGATCAAACCCATCATCACAGAGAAGGCTACTGCCGAGACTGAGAAGTTCAATCGCTATGCTTTCGTAGTTGATCCAAAGGCTAACAAGATCCAGATCAAGGATGCCGTCGAGTCAGCTTATGGCGTCTCTGTTGAAAAAGTTCGCACGATGAACTATGCGGCCAAACGAGGTAGTCGTTATACCAAGTCTGGGATCCAGCATAGTAGAATTAGTGGTTATAAGAAAGCCGTTGTACAAGTTGCAGAAGGCGATATTATTGATTTTTACAGCAATATATAAGTAAGGCGAAATGTCAGTTAGAAAATTAAAGCCGATAACACCTGGTCAGCGTTTTAGAGTAGTCAATGGTTTTGACGCCATTACTGCTGATAAGCCGGAGAAAAGCTTGCTTGCTCCGTTAAAAAGAACTGGTGGTAGAAACAATCAAGGAAAGATGACCATGCGCTATCGTGGTGGTGGTCACAAAAGAAGGTACCGAATCATCGATTTCAAGAGGAATCGTTTCGATGCTGCTGCTGAAGTGCTGTCGATCGAGTACGACCCAAACCGTTCAGCGTTCATCGCATTGACCAAATTCGAAGACGGAGAGAAGCGTTACATCGTGGCTCAGAATGGTCTTCAGGTAGGTCAGAAGGTAACCTCAGGAAAGGGGAAGGTAGCGCCAGAGATTGGTAATGCCATGCCTTTGAGCGAGATACCATTGGGTACCATTATCTCTTGTATCGAGTTGCATCCTGGTCAGGGAGCCGTCATTGCACGTAGTGCAGGAGCATTTGCTCAGTTGATGGCGCGCGACGGAAAGTTTGCGACCGTAAAGCTTCCTTCCGGAGAAACAAGAATGATCTTGACCACTTGTCTCGCTACAATTGGTGCGATCTCTAACTCAGACCATCAGCTGTTGGTATCTGGTAAAGCAGGTAGAAAGCGATGGTTGGGTAGAAGACCAAGAACAAGACCTGTAGCGATGAACCCTGTAGACCACCCAATGGGCGGTGGTGAAGGTAGAGCTTCCGGTGGTCACCCAAGATCTAGAAACGGCATCCCAGCCAAAGGATATCGTACAAGATCTACGACCAAGGCAAGTAACAAGTATATCATAGAACGTAGAAAGAAATAAGACATGGCAAGATCATTAAAAAAAGGACCTTACGTTCACTATAGCTTGACCAAAAAAGTACAAGCAAACATCGAATCTGGTAAGAAATCGGTTATCAAGACTTGGTCTCGTGCATCGATGATCACTCCAGACTTCGTAGGTCAGACCATTGCTGTGCACAACGGACGTCAGTTCGTGCCTGTGTACATCACTGAGAACATGGTGGGTCACAAACTAGGAGAATTTTCACCAACGCGTTCCTTCCGCGGACACGCAGGTGCAAAGAATAAAGGTAAAAAGTAGTAAGTCATGGGAGTTCGTAAACGAGAAAGAGCAGAGCAGATCAAAGAAGCCAAGAAGAGCTTGGCCTTTGCTAAGTTGAATAACTGCCCAACTTCACCTCGCAAGATGCGTCTTGTTGCCGATTTGGTAAGAGGAAAGAAGGTTGAAGAGGCGCTTGCTATCCTAAAGTTCACACAAAAGGAAGCCGCTGGTCGTGTAGAGAAACTATTGCTTTCTGCCATCGCTAACTGGCAGGCCAAGAATGAAGATGCCGACATCGAGAGTGCTGGCCTTTTCATCAAGGAGATCCGTGTGGACGAAGCAGGTATGTTGAAGAGATTGCGTCCAGCCCCACAGGGCCGTGCACACAGAATCAGAAAACGCTCTAACCACGTGACCATCGTGTTAGGAGAATCAAATAACGCTTAAGCAGAGTAAGACAGTATGGGACAGAAGACAAATCCAATCGGTAATCGCCTAGGTATCATCAGAGGATGGGAATCCAACTGGTACGGAGGTAAAGACTATGGAGACAAGCTTGCTGAGGATGACAAGATCCGCAAGTATATCCGTGCTCGTCTTGCGAAGGCAAGCGTTTCACGCGTGATCATCGAGCGCACACTTAAACTTGTAACCGTTACTATCACAACGGCACGTCCTGGTATCATCATTGGTAAGGGAGGTCAAGAGGTAGACAAGTTGAAAGAAGAGCTTAAGAAGATCACAGGTAAAGAAGTTCAGATCAACATCTTCGAGATCAAAAGACCTGAGCTTGATGCCCATCTGGTTGCAGCCTCTGTAGCACGCCAGATCGAAAGCAGAATTTCATACAGAAGAGCCATCAAGATGGCCATTGCGGCTGCAATGCGTATGAATGCTGAAGGTATCAAGATCCAGATCTCTGGACGTTTGAACGGTGCTGAAATGGCACGTTCTGAATCGTACAAGGATGGAAGAATCCCACTTTCTACCTTCCGCGCAGACATCGACTATGCGTTGGTAGAGGCACACACTACCTACGGTAGGCTAGGGATCAAAGTATGGATCATGAAGGGTGAAGTGTACGGTAAGAGAGAACTTTCACCACTAGTTGGCCTTTCTAAGAAGCAAGGCGGAAAATCAGGAGGCGGACGTAGAAAGCAAGATTCACGTCGCAAAAAGTAATTTTAAAGGAACACAGAAATGTTACAACCTAAAAGAACAAAATACCGTAAGATGCAGAAGGGCCGCATGAAAGGCAACTCTCAGCGCGGGCATCAGCTTTCTAACGGTACTTTTGGGATCAAATCTTTAGACTCTAAATTCATCACCTCTCGCCAGATCGAGGCCGCGCGTATCGCTGCTACTCGTTACATGAAGAGAGAAGGGCAGTTGTGGATCAAGATCTTTCCAGACAAGCCCATCACAAAGAAGCCACTCGAAGTACGTATGGGTAAAGGTAAAGGTGCTCCTGAATATTGGGCAGCCGTTGTAAAACCTGGCAGGATCATGTTTGAGGTTGCCGGTGTACCTTACGACGTAGCCAAAGAAGCATTGCGCTTGGCCGCTCAGAAGCTTCCGGTAAGAACCAAGTTTGTGGTTGCAAGAGATTTTGTTAAAGCTTAACAATTACGAAAACATGAAACAGACTGAGATCAAAGAACTATCGGTTGCTGAGCTTCAAGAAAAGCTAGTAGAGTTTAAAAAGAATTATGCAGACCTTAAAATGGCACACGCCATCACTCCATTGGAGAACCCAATGCAGATCCGTGCGATGAGAAAGACCATTGCGCGTTTGGCCACTGAGCTTACCAAAAGGGAAATGCAAGAATCTTGATGCCGCTAAAACACATGGAAACAAGAAATTTACGTAAAGAAAGAATCGGGGTCGTCACTAGCGACAGAATGGACAAGTCCATCGTAGTTGCCGAAGTGAAGAAGGTAAAGCACCCTAAATACGGTAAGTTCGTGTTGAAGACAAAGAAGTATGTCGCGCACGACGAAAAGAACGACTGCAACATCGGTGATACGGTAAAGATCATGGAGACACGACCTTTGAGTAAGACCAAATGTTGGAGACTTGTTGAAATCTTAGAAAGAGCGAAGTAATCATGGTACAACAAGAATCAAGACTAAAAGTAGCAGATAACACGGGGGCCAAAGAAGTATTGACCATTCGTGTTCTAGGAGGAACCAAGAAGCGCTATGCTTCTGTTGGCGACAAGATCGTGGTAACGGTAAAAGACGCCACTCCTAACGGAACTGTAAAGAAGGGTCAAGTATCTACCGCTGTGGTTGTACGCACTCGCAAAGAGGTACGAAGACCCGATGGTTCATACATCCGTTTCGATGACAATGCTTGTGTATTGTTGAACCCAACTGGCGAAATGCGCGGTACCCGTGTGTTCGGCCCAGTGGCTAGAGAGCTTCGCGACAAGCAGTTCATGAAGATCGTTTCACTGGCACCTGAAGTGCTTTAATTCGAAAGAGGAATGACAAAGTTGAAGATAAAGACAGGAGACAACGTTCGCGTGATCCGCGGAGACCACAAAGGTGCCGAGGGTAAGGTCGTTCGTATCTTCCGTGAGAAGAACAAGGCCATCGTTGAAGGTGTCAACATGGTAAAGAAACATGCCAAGCCAAGTGCGCAAAACCCACAAGGTGGCATCATCGAGAAAGAAGCTCCGATCCAGATATCTAACCTTTCACTATTGACTTCCAATGGTGAGACCACAAGAGTTGGGTACAGGATCGAAGACGGAAAGAAAGTAAGGTTTTCAAAGAAATCCAACGAAATAATCTAGTAGTCATGTCGTACGTACCAAGATTAAAGCAAGAATATAGAGAAAAGGTAGTATCCGCACTTACAGAAGAGTTTGGATACACCAACGTGATGCAGGTACCTAAGCTTCAGAAGATCGTAGTAAGCCGTGGTGTAGGTGCTGCTGTTGCTGATAAAAAGCTGATCGACCATGCAGTAGATGAGCTTACCCTGATCACTGGGCAGAAGGCGATCGCAACCATGTCTAAGAAAGACGTTGCTGCCTTCAAACTGAGAAAAGGTATGCCCATCGGTGCTAAGGTTACATTGCGTGGCGAGCGTATGTATGAGTTCCTAGATCGTTTGATCACCTCTGCATTGCCACGTGTTCGTGATTTCAGCGGGATCAAAGCCAATGGCTTTGACGGTCGTGGAAACTACAACCTCGGGATCACTGAGCAGATCATTTTCCCAGAGATCGACATCGATAAAGTGAACCGCATCAATGGTATGGACATCACATTTGTGACATCGGCCAATACGGATAAAGAAGCAAAGTCATTATTAACAGAACTAGGACTACCCTTTAAAAAGAACTAAGCATGGCTAAAGAATCAATGAAGGCCCGCGAGGTCAAAAGAGCTAAACTGATCGCCAAATATGCCGAAAAGCGCAAAGCGCTTAAAGAAGCTGGCGATTGGGAAGCACTCCAAAAACTTCCTGCCAACTCATCACCCGTGCGTGCGCACAACCGATGCAAGCTTACCGGAAGGCCAAAGGGGTATATGCGTCAATTCGGTATCTCTCGTGTGATGTTCCGTGAGATGGCGAACAAAGGATTGATCCCAGGAGTTAAGAAGGCTAGCTGGTAGTAAAAGAATTTAACTAGGTTCGAAGTTCGTCCCGAACTATCGGGACGAAAACCAGAACCAGAATATAAATAGTAATGTATACAGATCCAATTGCAGATTACTTAACAAGAATCAGAAACGCAAACAGAGCGGGTCACAGGGTAGTAGAGATTCCTGCTTCTAATTTGAAAAAGGAGATGACCAAGATTCTATTCGACCAAGGATTCATCCTTAGCTACAAGTTCGAGGATGACAAAGTTCAAGGGAAGATCAAGATCGCCTTGAAGTATGACAAGCTCACCAAAGAGCCTGTCATCAAGAAGATTCAACGTGCCAGTAAACCTGGTCTAAGAAGGTATGCCGGTTCAAAAGACCTTCCAAGGGTACTTAACGGTCTTGGTATTGCCATCGTGTCTACTTCACACGGAGTAATGACCGACAAGCAGGCTAGACAAGAGAATGTAGGGGGCGAAGTACTTTGCTACGTTTATTAATCAGTTAAAGGAAAACGCAATGTCAAGAATAGGAAATAGCCCAATCGCAATTCCAGATGGTGTGACCATCGACGTTCAAGATAACGTAGTTACCGTTAAAGGTAAACTAGGTGAATTGACCCAAGAGTTCTCTGGTGTAGAGTTGAAGGAAGAAGACGGTCAGTTGACACTTTCTCGCATCTCTGAAAGCAAAGAGCACAAAGCAAAGCACGGCCTATACAGAGCCTTGATCAACAATATGGTCGAAGGTGTTTCCAAAGGTTACACCAAAGAGCTAGAGTTGGTAGGTGTTGGTTACAGAGCCTCTAACCAAGGACAAAAACTAGACATCGCTCTAGGATTCTCACACAACATCGTGTTAGAAGTTGCTCCCGAAGTGAAAGTAGAGACCGTTTCAGAAAAAGGTAAGAACCCGATCATCAAGCTTACATCTCACGACAAGCAATTGGTTGGCCAAGTGGCCGCCAAGATTCGTGGCTTCCGTAAACCAGAACCCTACAAAGGGAAAGGTGTGAAGTTCGTAGGAGAGCAGATCAGAAGAAAAGCAGGTAAATCGGCATAATAAAGTTTGAATCATGGCATTAACAAGAGCTGAAAGAAGACAACGTATCCGCAACCGCATTCGCAAGACGGTTTCTGGTACAGCAGAAAGACCAAGACTTTCTGTCTTCAGAAGTAATAAAGAAATATATGCTCAGATCATCAACGACGTAGATGGTAAGACCATTGCCACCGCATCGTCAAGAGATAAAGGGCTAGACAAAGGCACCAAGACCGAGATTGCTGCTGCTGTAGGGAAAGCTATCGCAGAAAAAGCAACAAAGGCAGGTGTCGAAAAAATAAGTTTTGATAGAGGAGGATACTTGTATCATGGTCGCGTGAAAGCGTTGGCCGATGGTGCAAGAGAAGCTGGACTTAAATTCTAAGAGAGTATGTATCAGAAGTATAAAAGTGTAGAATTCGTAAAGCCTAGCGGTCTAGAACTAAAGGATCGCTTGGTAGGTGTACAGCGTGTTACCAAGGTTACCAAAGGTGGTAGAACATTTGGTTTCTCAGCGATCGTTGTGGTGGGAGATGAGAATGGCGTTGTAGGCCAAGGCCTAGGAAAGTCTAAAGAAGTTTCCGAGGCGATCTCTAAGGCAGTTGAAGATGCCAAGAAGAACTTGGTACGCATTCCTGTGGTAAATGGTACAGTTCCTCATGAGCAAAAAGGAAAGTTCGGCGGTGCAAGAGTATATCTTCAGCCTGCCTCTGCGGGTACCGGTGTCATTGCTGGTGGTGCCGTTCGTGCGGTATTGGAAGCTGCTGGTATTCATAACGTACTTTCTAAGTCTCAAGGGTCTTCAAACCCACACAACGTAGTAAAAGCAACATTTGATGCATTGCTACAGATGAGAGACGCTAGAACGGTTGCTCGTCAAAGAGGAATTTCTCTTGAAAAACTATTTAAAGGATAAAATGTATGAAGTAGGAAGTACAAGGTAGGAAGTACAAGGTAAACGCAAAACAGTTACTCGATACTACTACTCACTACTCACTACTAAATACTTGATACTAGCATAACATGGCAAAGATCAAAGTAACACAAGTAAAGAGTAAGATCAAGCGTCCAGGTGACCAAAAACGTACGTTAGAGGCGTTAGGTCTTCGCAAGATCGGACAGGTGGTAGAGCACGAAGCTACGCCAGCTATCCTTGGTATGGTAAACAAAGTACAACACTTAGTTTCTGTTGAAGAAGCTTAAAACAATGACACATGGATCTTAGTAATCTAAAACCTGCTGAAGGTTCTACGAAAAACAACAAGCGTATCGGTCGCGGACAAGGATCGGGTAGAGGCGGTACCTCTACACGTGGTCACAAAGGAGCCAAATCTCGTTCTGGATATTCTAGAAAACTTGGTTTCGAAGGTGGGCAAATGCCTCTACAACGCCGTGTGCCTAAGTTTGGTTTCAAGAACTTCAACAGAGTAGAATATAAAGGCATCAACCTGCACACGCTACAGAAGCTAGTGGATGCAGGTAAGATCAAAGGCACTGTAGACGTTGAAGGTTTCATCGCTGCAGGCGTTGCCTCTAAGAACGAATTGATCAAGATTCTAGGTGAAGGCGAATTGAAAGCGAAGCTGAACATCACTGCGCACAAATTCTCCAAATCTGCTGTCAAGGCTATCGAAAAGGCAGGCGGTGTGGCTGTTAGCCTTAAGAGCGACATGGCAGTTGTTTCACTAGAAGCCAGCGAAGAAGAATAGTATGAAGAACTTTTTCGAGACAATACAGAATATTTGGAAGATCGAAGAACTTCGCAACAGGATCCTAATTACCTTAGGATTCTTGTTGGTTTACCGCTTTGGTGCCCAGGTGGTACTTCCCGGTATCGACGCACAGCAACTTTCAAATCTAACAAGCAGTACGGATGGTGGTGGGCTATTAGGGATCTTGAATGCATTTACAGGAGGCGCATTTGCCAATGCTTCTGTATTTGCCCTAGGGATCATGCCTTACATTTCTGCCTCGATCGTAGTGCAGTTGATGGGAATAGCGATTCCATATCTTCAAAAACTACAGAAAGAAGGTGAGAGTGGCCGTAAGAAGATCACACAGATCACACGTTGGCTAACCATCGCTATCTGTGTGGTGCAAGCACCTGCTTACCTTTATGGATTAGGAGCTCTGGGTGTGCCGGATAGTGCATTTCTTCTAGGTAAAGGATTAGGGTTCATGATTCCTGCAGTGATCATACTAGTGACAGGAACCATATTCGCCATGTGGTTGGGCGAAAAGATCACAGACCGTGGTATCGGTAATGGGATCTCTTTGTTGATCATGGTAGGCATCATCGCAGTATTGCCACAATCGTTCATCCAAGAATTTGCCTCTAGAGTTACAGAGAACAACGGAGGCTTGATGATGATCCTTATCGAATTGATCATTTGGATCGTTGTTATCTTGGCCAGTGTCATGCTGGTGATGGCTGTGCGTCAGATACCTGTGCAATATGCAAGAAGAACGGCTTCGGGCGGGTACGAGCGTAGCGCGCGTCAGTACATTCCATTGAAGTTGAACGCGTCGGGAGTAATGCCGATCATCTTCGCACAGGCGATCATGTTTGCACCTGCATATTTAGGCAAGGCATTCGGAGATAGCGAAGTGGGTCAATGGATACAGGCTAGCTTCAGTGATATCTTCGGACTTTGGTACAACATCCTATTTGCAGCACTGATCATTATTTTTACCTATTTCTATACAGCGATCACGGTACCAACCAATAAAATGGCGGACGATCTAAAGCGTAGTGGCGGTTTCATTCCAGGGATCCGCCCAGGAACAGAGACTTCCAACTATCTAGACAAGATCATGTCATTGATCACGTTCCCAGGATCATTGTTCCTAGCGTTGTTGGCTGTGTTCCCAGCAATAGTTGTAAAGCTAATGGGAATCCAGCAAGGATGGGCATTGTTCTACGGAGGTACTTCATTGTTGATCATGGTAGGTGTAGCGATCGATACGATGCAACAGGTGAATGCCTATCTGTTGAACCGTCATTACGACGGGTTGATGAAAACTGGTAAGAACAGAAAGGTAGCAGTATAATGGCTAAACAACCTGCAATAGAACAAGACGGAAGTATCATCGAAGCATTGTCTAATGCAATGTTTCGAGTTGAATTAGAGAATGGTCACGTGGTTACCGCTCATATCTCAGGAAAGATGCGCATGCACTACATCAAATTGTTGCCAGGCGACAAGGTGAAGCTAGAGATGAGCCCATACGACCTGACCAAGGCAAGAATTACTTACAGATACTAAAGATATTCAGATGAAAGTAAGAGCATCAATAAAGAAAAGAAGCGCCGACTGCAAGATCGTTCGCAGAAAAGGCAGACTTTATGTAATTAACAAAAAGAATCCTAGATTCAAACAAAGACAAGGGTAATTATGGCAAGAATAGCAGGTGTTGATATTCCTAAGCAAAAAAGGGGTGTAATCGCGCTAACGTACATCTTCGGAATCGGTAAAAGCCGCGCCCAAGACATCTTGGCAGCCGCCGGTGTAAGCGAAGACAAAAAAGTTTCTGATTGGTCAGACGACGAGATCGGTAAAATTCGTGAAGCAGTCGGTCAGTACAAGATCGAAGGAGAGCTTCGTTCCGAAGTGCAGTTGAACATCAAGCGATTGATGGACATCGGTTGTCAACGTGGCATCCGTCACAGAATGGGACTTCCACTTCGTGGGCAACGAACTAAGAACAACTCCAGAACTCGTAAAGGAAAGCGTAAAACTGTTGCTAACAAGAAGAAGGCAACTAAATAATAACTGAGAACTATGGCAAAGTCTAATGCAAAAACCTCAAAAAAACGCAAGGTCGTTGTTGAGTCAGTAGGAGAAGCACACATCAGTTCTTCATTTAATAACATCATCGTTTCGCTTACCAACAAAAGAGGCGATGTCATCGCTTGGTCTTCTGCAGGCAAAATGGGCTTTAGAGGTTCTAAGAAGAATACTCCATATGCTGCCCAAACTGCTGCCGAAGATGCTGCCAAGGTAGCCTCTGAAGCTGGATTGAGAAAAGTAAAGGTGTATGTGAAAGGTCCTGGTAACGGACGTGAGTCTGCCATCAGGACACTTCATAACAATGGTATCGAAGTTACCGAGATCATCGATGTGACACCATTGCCACACAATGGATGTCGCCCACCAAAAAGAAGACGAGTTTAACACGGTGCCGAACTCGTTTCGGCATCTATTCATATTTGTATAACAGAAGGAGCACCGGTCAGCGAAGGATAGACCTTAATTCATGACCGCCTTCAAATTAAATTTAAAAAATGGCAAGATATACGGGTCCAAAAACTAAAATTGCTCGCAAATTTGGCGAAGCGATCTTCGGAGACGATAAGTCTTTTGAAAAGAGAAATTACCCTCCAGGGCAACACGGGAACAACCGTCGTCGTGGAAAGAAGTCTGAATACGCTGTTCAGTTGATGGAAAAGCAAAAGGCTAAGTATACGTATGGTATCCTAGAGCGCCAGTTCCGTAACCTGTTCGACAAAGCTAGCCGTAGCAAAGGTGTTACGGGTGAAGTATTGTTGCAGTTGTGCGAGTCAAGACTCGACAATGTGGTATACAGGATGGGAATCTCTCCTTCAAGAAGCGGCGCAAGACAATTGGTCTCTCACAGACACATTACCGTGAATGGCGGTGTAGTGAACATTCCTTCGTACCAGTTGAAAGCTGGTGATGTCGTGGGCGTTCGTGAGAAGTCCAAGTCGCTACAGGTGATCGATGCTTCTTTGGCCAACTCAAGCAATGTGTACGAGTGGATCTCTTGGAATGGCGACAAGAAAGAAGGGACATTCGTTTCCGTACCAGAGCGTCTTCAGATTCCTGAGAACATCAAAGAACAACTGATCGTCGAATTGTATTCTAAATAAAACCCGACAGGCTAAATTATGGCATTACTTAATTTTCAGAAGCCCGACAAAGTTATTATGGTAGACTCTTCCGAAACGGAAGGGAAGTTCGAATTCCGACCTCTAGAGCCAGGATACGGATTAACCGTGGGCAATGCACTTAGAAGAGTGTTGCTTTCGTCTCTAGAAGGATTCGCAATCACTTCTATCAGAATCGATAAAGTAGACCACGAATTCTCTACGATCGAAGGCGTGGTAGAAGACGTTACCGAGATCATCTTGAACTTGAAGCAAGTGCGTTTCAAGCAACAGATCGAAGATATCGATAATGAGACAGTATCTATTTCTGTTTCTGGCCAAGAGCAACTTATAGCTGGTGACTTTCAGAAGTTCATCTCTGGCTTTCAAGTGTTGAATCCGGACCTAGTGATCTGCAACATGGAAAAGAAGGTGAACATCAACATGGAGATCACCATCGAGAAAGGAAGAGGCTATGTTCCTGCTGAAGAGAACAAAAAGGCCAATGCACCTTTGGGCACCATAGCGATCGATTCCATCTACACGCCGATCAAGAATGTAAAATACTCGATCGAGAACTTCCGCGTAGAGCAGAAGACCGACTATGAGAAACTGGTGTTCGAGATCGTTTCTGATGGGTCCATCCATCCTAAGGATGCCTTGACAGAGGCTGCCAAGATCCTGATCCATCACTTCATGCTGTTCTCCGATGAGCGCATCACCCTAGAGGCTGATGAGATCGCCCAGACAGAGACCTATGATGAAGAGTCGCTACACATGCGTCAATTGTTGAAGACCAAGTTGGTAGATATGGACCTTTCGGTTCGAGCACTGAATTGCTTGAAAGCTGCCGAGGTCGATACCCTAGGCGACCTAGTGTCGTACAACAAGAACGATTTGATGAAGTTCAGAAACTTTGGTAAGAAGTCATTGACAGAGCTTGAAGAGCTTGTGCAACAAAAGGGCCTCAACTTTGGCATGGACCTCACAAAATATAAACTAGATAAAGACTAATTAATTATTAACAGCGTCGTAGTTTGCTCCTCCACGAAGGAGTGCAGAGCAAGATGGCGTACAATTTGAAACTGTCATGAGACACGGAAAGAAAGTACATAAGCTGGGTAGAACAGCAGCGCACAGAAAAGCAATGTTGGCAAACATGGCTTGCTCTTTGATCGAGCACAAGCGCATCAACACAACTGTGGCCAAAGCCAAGGCGCTTCGCGTATTCGTAGAGCCTTTGATCACTAAATCAAAGGAAGACACTACGCACAATCGTCGCATTGTGTTCAGTAAGTTGCGCAACAAGTATGCTGTTACCGAACTATTCAGAGATGTAGCTGCAAAAGTTGGAGACAGACCAGGCGGATACACGAGGATCATCAAGCTAGGTCAGCGACTTGGAGACAACGCTGATATGGCAATGATCGAATTGGTAGACTACAACGAGACCTATGACACAGGTAAGAAGAAGTCGACCAGAAGAAGCAGAAGAGGAAAGAGATCTGCTGCGCAAACTCCTCCACCGGTTGAAACAACTAACACTGAAGAGGAATAAACGAGATGAAATCGTTTTCGTTAATATCAAAAGGATAAACTGCTAAAGTTTATCCTTTTTTTTATGTTATTTTGTAAAACTTCAAACAGAAATGAGCAAAACTCAAACCAAGTACCAGCTTAGAAAAGATGCCTTAGTGCTACTACAAGACGGCACTATTTTCCACGGAAGATCAATCGGATTAGAAGGAAGCGCCTTTGGCGAGATCTGCTTCAACACAGGGATGACAGGTTATCAAGAGATCTTTACAGACCCATCGTATTTTGGACAGCTAATGGTGGCTACCAACGCCCATATCGGCAATTATGGCGTGCATGATGATGAGGTGGAGTCAGCGTCCATGAAGATCGCTGGCCTCATATGCAAAAACTTTAGTTTTCACTATTCAAGACCTGCAGCCGATGGTGAGTTGAAAGAATTCTTTGAACAGAACAACCTGATTGCCATCTCAGATGTAGATACCCGTGCTTTGGTTAGCTATATTCGCGATAATGGCGCCATGAATGCCGTGATCACCACCGAGGTTGGCGATATAGAGAACCTTAAGAGTAAGCTGGCTCAAGTTCCAGATATGAATGGTTTAGAATTGGCATCTAAAGTCTCTACCAAAGAGCCCTATTTTGTAGGTGAAGAGACAGCTACCTATAAGATCGCAGCATTGGACCTTGGTATCAAGAAGAACATCCTACGAAACCTTGCCAAGCGCGATTGTTACATCAAAGTATTCCCATACAATGCTTCCTTCGAGGAGTTGAGCAGCTTCAACCCTGATGGATACTTCATCTCTAATGGACCTGGCGACCCAGAGCCATTGAAGGATTCACAGAACACCGCCAAAGAGATCATCGATAGAGACCTTCCGCTGTTTGGGATCTGTTTGGGGCATCAGGTGATTGCTTTGGCCAATGGCATTTCAACCTATAAAATGCATCACGGTCATCGAGGTATCAATCATCCAGTGAAAAACTTGATCACCGGCAAAGGAGAGGTCACCTCTCAGAACCATGGGTTTGCTATCGATCGAGAAGAGACTGAAGCACACCCAGATATCGAAATAACGCATGTGCATCTCAACGATGATACGGTAGCTGGTATTCGTTTGAAGAATAAGAACTGCTTTTCGGTACAATACCACCCAGAGGCAAGCCCAGGGCCACATGATGCCGAGTACCTGTTCGACCAGTTCATAGAAAATATCAAGAAAGCAACACTTGTAGAATCACAAAACAACTAACAACAACTTTAAAGACAAGAACATGAGTATCATTTTGCACGTTCACGCAAGACAAATTTTAGACTCAAGAGGAAATCCAACCGTAGAGGTCGATGTAATTACCGAAAACGGTGTGCTGGGAAGAGCAGCCGTACCATCAGGGGCATCTACTGGCGAGCACGAAGCAGTAGAGTTGCGCGATGGTGGCGAGACCTACATGGGGAAAGGTGTCTCTAAAGCCGTAGAGAATGTAAATACAGTCATCGCTGAAGAGTTGGTCGGTATGTCGGTTTTCGAACAGAATCTGATCGACCAGACCATGATCGACCTGGATGGCACACCTAATAAAGGCAAACTTGGTGCCAATGCAATTCTGGGCGTTTCACTAGCCGTGGCCAAAGCAGCTGCAGAAGAGTCTGCAATGCCTTTGTACCGTTATGTTGGCGGGGTTAGCGCAAACACGCTTCCGGTACCTATGATGAACATCATCAATGGTGGCTCGCACTCTGACGCACCTATCGCATTCCAAGAGTTTATGGTGATGCCAGTAAAAGCCAAGAACTTTACACATGCCATGCAAATGGGAACCGAGATCTTCCACAACTTGAAGAAAGTACTGCACGATCGTAACCTAAGCACGGCTGTGGGCGACGAGGGTGGTTTTGCACCTACATTAGACGGTACCGAAGATGCGTTAGACACAATTGGTTTGGCAGTTGAAAAAGCAGGCTATAAATTAGGGGATGACGTGATGATCGCGCTAGATTGCGCTTCCGCAGAGTTCTATGTTGACGGAACATACGATTATACAAAGTTTGAAGGCGACAAAGGTGCTGTGCGTAGCTCTGAGGAACAAGCACAATACTTAGCAGACCTTTGTGCTAAATATCCGATTATTTCTATCGAAGATGGTATGGACGAGAACGACTGGGAAGGCTGGAAGGCACTTACGGATAAGGTCGGCGATAAGGTTCAATTGGTAGGCGACGACTTGTTCGTGACCAATGTGGAGCGCCTTTCTCGCGGAATTGAGAACGGTATTGCCAACTCGATCTTGATAAAAGTAAACCAGATCGGCACCTTGACAGAGACCATTGCTGCTGTGAACATGGCCAAAAATGCAGGATACACATCAGTGATGTCGCACCGTTCTGGCGAAACAGAGGACACTACTATTGCCGACCTTGCCGTGGCCTTGAATACAGGCCAGATCAAGACAGGTTCTGCATCGCGAAGCGACCGTATGGCCAAGTACAATCAATTGCTTCGTATTGAAGAAGAGTTGGGTGATGTGGCTTATTATCCACAAGAAAAGGCATTCAAAGTACGGTAGCAAAGCTGTTGTGATATCACAGAAAAGGCTCCTTCATTGAGGAGCCTTTTTTATGGATTTGTAAGGTTCATTGATTTTTGACCACAAAGTTTTATGCAACTGTAGCTTCATAAAATGTGTTTTTAATAAAACATTAATGCTTTAACAAAGCTCGATTCCTTTAACGATCGGGCTTTATTTCGTATTTTCGTAATCCTTTGTTTAACATAAAACTTCCAAACACAATATGTCAAATACAGCCACACTGGAGATCAATGGAGAAAAGTATGAGTTTCCTGTCATTCATGGGACTGAGAATGAACTAGCCATCGATATTAAGAGACTTCGTGGAGGTACGGGTGGAGTCATCACCATCGATCCCGGGTACAAGAACACGGGCTCTTGTGAAAGTGCCATTACGTTTCTTGATGGTGAAAAAGGAATTCTCCGTTATCGTGGCTATGCTATTGAGGACCTGGCTGAGAAAGCAGGTTTCTTAGAAGTAGCATACCTATTGATATTTGGCGAGTTGCCCCATGCCGAACAATTAGATAAATTCCATTCCGATATCAAATCGCATGCGTATGTAGACGAAGAGGTCAAAAAGATCTTGGATGGTTTCCCAAAAGCGGCGCATCCCATGGGAGTCCTTTCTTCTTTGACCAGTGCATTGACAGCCTTTAATCCGTCTTCTGTGAATGTAGATTCAGAAGAGGCCATGTATAATGCAATTGCTAAGATCTTAGGGAAGTTTCCAGTATTGGTGGCCTGGACCATGCGTAAGAAGACGGGCATGCCTTTGGATTATGGTGATGACAATTTGGGCTATGTGGAGAATATCTTAAAGATGATGTTCAAGAGGCCCAACCAAGAATACACACAGAACGATATCATTGTAAACGCTTTAGACAAGTTATTGATCCTACATGCGGATCATGAGCAAAACTGCTCTACTTCCACCGTGCGAATCGTAGGCTCTTCACATGCAGGATTGTTTGCCTCTCTATCAGCAGGTATCTCGGCACTTTGGGGACCATTGCATGGCGGTGCCAACCAGGCTGTTCTAGAGATGCTAGAAGCCATTCGTGAAGATGGAGGTGGCACCAAGAAGTATATGGCCAAAGCAAAGGACAAGGGTGACCCTTTCCGTTTAATGGGCTTCGGGCATCGAGTGTACAAGAACTTTGACCCGAGAGCAAAGATCATTAAGGTGGCAGCTGATGAGGTATTAGGTGAGCTAGGTGTTGAAGATCCAATTCTAGATATTGCTAAAGGTCTTGAACAAGAGGCACTTGCTGACCAGTATTTTGTAGACCGAAAGCTATATCCGAATGTTGACTTCTATTCGGGAATCATCTACCGAGCCATGGGCATACCTGTAGAAATGTTCACTGTGATGTTTGCATTAGGACGTCTTCCAGGCTGGATCGCACAATGGCGCGAGATGCGCTTGCGCAAAGAGCCCATCGGAAGGCCACGCCAAGTATACATTGGCGAGAATCATCGCGCATTTAAGAACTTGAACGAAAGATAATTCTGCAGTACCATATTGTAAGCGCAAATTCTCAAGGTTTGCGCTTTTTCGTAAGCCTATATGAATACAAAATACCTTTCCCTAAATGTCAACGACGAAACCTCTCGGCTAAGAGCTGTTGTACTAGGTACAGCTGAAAGCAATGGCCCTGTCCCAAAATTGGAAGATGCATATGACCCTAAGTCTCGGGAACATATCTTGGCAGGTACGTATCCCAAAGAAGAAGATATGGTGAAGGAGATGGATGCTGTGGCAAAAGCCCTTGAAAAGTACGATGTAAAGGTGTTTAGGCCGGATGCTATTGAGAATTACAACCAGATCTTTGCCCGAGATATTGCCTTTGTGATCGAGGATAAGTTCATCAGATCGAACATTTTACCTGATCGAGATAGAGAGATCGAAGCCATTCATGATGTGATCGATCAGATCGACCCTGAAAAGATCATCACATTGCCTGAGGAAGCACACGTAGAAGGCGGCGATGTCATGCCTTGGCACGAATATATCTTCGTGGGAACGTACTCAGGAGAAGATTACCCGGATTTCATTACGGCCCGTACAAATGTTCAAGCAGTAAAGGCCCTTCAAGAGCTGTTTCCTCATAAAACTGTAAAAGCATTCGAGTTGCGCAAATCGAATACCGATGCCAAGAACAATGCTTTACATCTGGATTGTTGCTTTCAACCTGTTGGGAAAGACAAGGCCATACTTCATAAAAATGGTTTCATGATCGAAGAAGAATATCAATGGCTGGTCGATTTCTTCGGGAAGGAAAACATCTTCGAGATCACCAAAGATGAGATGTACAACATGTTCAGCAATGTATTCTCCATTGCTCCCGAAGTGGTCATCTCTGAACAAAACTTCACACGGTTGAATGATTGGCTATGCGATCATGGATTTGTGGTAGAAGAAGTGCCCTACGCTGAGATAGCCAAGCAAGAAGGATTGTTGCGTTGTAGTACCATGCCGTTGATCAGGGATTGACATAGGTTCCTATACAAGCTAAAAAAAGTACTTTCATTCTAAAAACCGCTTCACCAGATTTACCAAAACAGTCAGCACAATGCTTGCGACGACCATCGAGGTAATGGGCATGTACACACGATTGTTTTCATGTTCGATACGAATATCACCAGGCAGTTTGCCAAACCAACTTGGCAATCCTGGCACATAGGTCCATGCCAAGCCAATGATGATCAAGAGAATGCCAATGATGATAAGCCAACGACCCATAGGCGAATAACTTTTCATTAAAAATACGAAGAAACGATATAGGGAATTCCTAATTTTACAGACCAACAGAACCCCTTTCCAAGAATTAGATGAAGCAACAGATCACCAATACCATTTTGATGATTCGTCCGGTGAACTTCAGGATGAATGAGCAAACAGCGGTCAACAACTATTATCAAATAGGTGTAGACAACGTGTCAGCTGAAGCACTGCTCAAAAAGGCACAGCAAGAATTTGATGATCTTGTGGCCGTGCTGCGCGGTCATGGAGTACACGTTATCGTAGTGGAAGACACTTTAGAGCCCGATACGCCCGATGCCCATTTTCCTAACAACTGGATCTCTTTTCATGAGAACGGCAATGTGGTACTCTATCCGATGTTTGCAGAGAACCGCCGCGCTGAGCGCCGCGAAGATGTGTTAGATATTCTTGAAGAGGATGGCTTTCATATCGAAAACATCATCGATTACACATCGGCCGAGTCAGAAGGATTGTTTTTAGAAAGTACGGGTAGCTTGATCATGGATCGTCCCAATCAAAAAGTGTATTGTGCATTATCGCCTCGTGCTGATGAAGATCTACTGATCGAGTTCTGTGAGGATTTCGACTGCCTGCCTGTGATCTTTACTGCAAATCAGACTGTTGATGGAGAACGCCTGCCCATTTACCATACCAACGTGATGATGTGTGTAGGAGAGACCTTTGCGGTGGTCTGTCTAGACAGTGTCGATGATAAGAAAGAGCGAAAGAACGTCATCGATCAGTTGAAGCAAGATGGGAAAGGGATCATTTCCATTTCGGAAGAACAGGTGACCCGATTTGCAGGTAATATGATACAGGTGAGAGGAATCGGAGATAAGAAGCTGCTGGTGATGAGCGCTTCGGCCTATGCATCACTTACATCAATTCAGGTCGCCGAGCTCGAGAGACATGCTGAGCTTGTGCACAGCCCACTCGATACTATTGAAGCTTGTGGCGGTGGCAGTGCTCGTTGCATGATGGCAGAGGTATTTCTTCCTAAAAAATAGTACCTTAGAGCGATGCTTTCCAAAAAGACAAAATATGGCCTAAAAGCATTGACCTACATTGCTCGCAAGCAATCAGATAGCCCCGTGCTGATCTCGGAGATCGCTACACAAGAGAACATCTCCAAGAAATTTTTGGAGACCATACTACTGTTACTTAAGAACACAGGCTTTCTAGGCTCTAAGAAAGGTAAAGGGGGAGGATATTATCTGATAAAAGACCCCAAGGAGGTCACTCTGGCATCTTTGATACGAGTACTCGAAGGACCTATTGCGATGCTACCTTGTGTAAGCCTTAACTTCTACGAAAAATGTGACGACTGCATCAGCGAGGAAACCTGCTCATTGAACAAGCTGATGGTGCAGGTACGCGATAGTGCGTTAGCTATTCTAGAAAACCAGACACTCTACGACCTCACCTTCAAATAGTAAGACATCGATAAAAAAGACTTGTAAGATCATGACCATTGCATAACAAAAATGTAATGGTAAGGTATGAATGGGTATGAAATGATCTAGTACATTTACCTAGTATATAAATACTATTGATGAAAGTACTTTTCTATACTCGAGAATATCCCCCTTACGTGTACGGAGGCGCAGGTGTTCATGTAGAATATCTAGCCGCAGAACTTTCAAGATCGATACAAGTCGAAGTACGGAGTTTCGGTGACCAAGATCAGCCTGATGCCCAGCCCTCGGTAAAAGGTTTTCCTTTTGAAAATACATTGCTTGCCAACGCAGACACCCAGCTAAAGACAGTTTTCAAGACATTGAGCACCTGTGTGCATATGAATGCAGACAAGGTAGTGGCCGACGTAGTGCATTGCCATACCTGGTATGCGCAGTTCGCCGGAATCCTGTCTAAATTGAGTTACGGTACACCACTGGTGGTCACCACACACTCATTAGAGCCACTTCGCCCATGGAAACGTGAGCAGTTGGGCGGAGGCTACGAAGCTTCCTCATGGATAGAGAAGACAGCCATTGAGATGGCCGATGCCGTTATCGCAGTTTCAGAAGAGACAAAACAAGATGTATTAAAACATTTCAATGTTACTGAGGAAAAGATATGGGTCATTTACAACGGGATAGACCTAGACCAGTACGCTGTTACCGAGACACACTCAACATTGGATAGATATGGCATCGATCGGGCGAAGCCTTATGTGTTGTTTGTCGGTCGTATCACACGTCAGAAAGGCATCATACATTTGGTGAATGCCATCAAACATATTGACGAAGAAGTACAGATAGTACTGTGTGCAGGCGCACCAGATACTCCTGGGATCGCTAAAGAGATGGAAGCAAGTATTCAAGAAGCGGGCAAGAATAGGGACAACATCACATGGATCTCTGAGATGCTGCCAAAGGAAGACGCGATTCAACTGTACTCGCATGCCGATGTTTTTTGCTGCCCTTCTATCTACGAACCCTTCGGTATCATAAATATAGAGGCCATGGCTTGTGAAACAGCTGTAGTGGCGAGTGCCGTTGGTGGTATCAAAGAAGTAGTGGTACATGGAGAGACAGGTCTGCTTGTACCGGTCGATCAACAGGATACGGCACCCTTCGAACCTATGGACCCAGATGTTTTTGCGAAAGATCTGGCAGCCGGGATCAACAAGTTGATACGCGATGATGCACTCAGGCAATCAATGGCCAAGAAAGGGCGTCAACGTGTAGAAGAGCACTTTGACTGGAAGTCGATTGCAAAGCAGACGGAAACATTATACAGGTCGTTAATATAGAAGCCATGGTCAACGATAAGGTATTATCAATTATTTTAGGTGGTGGGCAAGGGTCACGTTTGTACCCTTTAACAGCACAACGATCAAAACCAGCGGTACCCATCGCAGGAAAGTATAGATTGGTAGACATCCCCATCTCTAATTGTATCAACTCGAGCATCAAGCGTATGTACGTGCTCACACAATTCAATTCTGCATCATTGAACAGGCACATCAAGAACACCTATCATTTTAGCTTTTTTAGCTCTGCCTTTGTAGATGTATTGGCTGCCGAGCAAACCATGGCAAGTGCCGAATGGTTCCAAGGTACGGCAGACGCTGTCAGGCAAAGCATGCATCATTTTTTGAACCACGATTTTGAATATGCCTTGATCCTCTCGGGAGATCAATTGTATCAGATGGATCTTAATGATATGGTCGATAAGCATGTTGCATCGGGGGCAGAAATATCGATCGCCACCCAACCCGTGAATGCCAAAGAAGCTACCTCATTCGGTATTTTGAAGACCAACGAAGAGAATGTGATCACTTCGTTCATCGAAAAACCAGCTTCCGAACTTCTGCCAGACTGGACATCCGAAGTGAGTGACGACATGAAGGCAGCAGGAAGAAACTACCTAGCCTCGATGGGCATCTATATCTTCAATAGAGATCTGTTGGTAACATTGCTGAAAGATACAGATACCAACGATTTTGGGAAAGAGATCATTCCACAGTCCATAGAGAAGCACAAGACGGTAAGTTTCCAGTTTGAAGGGTATTGGACAGACATTGGTAACATAGACTCCTTCTTTGAGGCCAATTTGGCGCTTACAGACAATATTCCGCAGTTCAATTTATACGACTTAGGCAAACGTATCTACACACGGGCAAGAATGCTGCCCACCTCTAAAGTATCGGGTACGCTTTTGGATAAGGCCGTAGTAGCCGAAGGCTGTATCATTCATGCTGCCAAGATAGAACGTTCGGTCATTGGTATTCGTTCAAGAATCGGCAAAGAGTCTACGGTGATCAACACCTATATGATGGGGAATGATTATTACGAGACCCTCGACGCGATAGAAACCCATAAGATCCATAACTTGATGGGTATCGGTGAGCGCTGTTTCATCAAGAATGCCATTTTGGATAAGAACTGTCGCATAGCTGACGACGTTCGTATCAACGGCGGGCATCATCTCGAAGACACCGAGACGCATGAATATTTTATCAAGGATGGAATCGTGGTCATAAAGAAAGGTGCTGTGATCCCAAAGGGATTTGCCATTGGTTGATCAGTGCCCATGATATTTTCCGAATTACTCCTAACAATTTATTTAGAAACGATGCATCGTTGAAGTACTAAGGGGCTGACCTTACAACGATAGTAATGCGAGACATGATCATGATCACGCATCATAAATACAGCCAATTTAAAAATAGGAATAAGAGATTATTACACTGGCGATCCACTAGATATTGTCGTAATTTTATGGTGAACCAAATATTCACATTAAAATCTGACACTCATGGATCATAACATGCATGCAAACACCAATGGCGAAAGCAACTGCCCGTTTATGAACGGGACGTTGAAAAGCGCTGCTGGAAGCGGTACCACCAATCGCGATTGGTGGCCCAACCAATTGAATTTGAACATCCTGAGACAACATTCTTCATTGTCTGACCCCATGGATGAAGACTTTGACTATGTCGAAGAATTCAAGAAGCTAGACTATACAGCGCTAAAGCAAGACCTTACCGATCTGATGACCGATAGCCAAGACTGGTGGCCTGCAGACTTTGGGCATTACGGCCCCTTTTTCATCCGTATGGCGTGGCACGCTGCTGGCACCTATCGTATTGCCGATGGTCGTGGCGGTGGTGGTACTGGTAACCAGCGCTTTGCACCGCTAAACAGCTGGCCTGACAATGCCAATCTAGACAAAGCTCGTTTGTTACTTTGGCCCATCAAACAGAAATATGGAAAAAAGATCTCTTGGGCCGATTTGTTGATCCTGGCAGGTCATGTAGCGCATGAGTCCATGGGCTTGAAAATGTTTGGTTTCGCAGGTGGCCGTGCAGATATTTGGCAACCTGAAGAAGATATTTACTGGGGTGCTGAGACCGAATGGTTGGACAACAAAGACCGCTACAATGAAAAAGGAGAGCTAGAAAAGCAAATGGGAGCGGCACACATGGGCTTGATCTATGTGAATCCCGAAGGTCCCAATGCCAATCCTGACCCTGTAGCTGCAGCTCACGATATTCGTGAAACATTTGGCCGAATGGCGATGAACGATTACGAGACCGTAGCTTTGATTGCAGGCGGTCATACGTTTGGAAAGACACACGGCGCAGCTAGTGATGCCGAGTTCATCGGAGCCGAACCTGAAGGAGCACCTATAGAAATGCAGAGTATGGGATGGAAAAATAGCTTTGGCTCAGGTAAAGGTGCTGATACCATCACCAGCGGCTTGGAAGGTACCTGGACCAAGACGCCTACCAAATGGAACCATGATTTCTTCAAGCACTTGTTCGAGTTTGAGTGGGAACTTACCAAAAGTCCTGCTGGAGCACACCAATGGAAACCCGTTGGCAATGCAGGAGCAGGAACCATTCCTGATGCGCATGACCCCGACAAAACGCATCAACCGTTCATGTTGACTACAGATCTTTCTTTACGCTTTGATCCTGAATATGAAAAGATCTCTAGGCATTTCTACGAAAACCCAGAAGAGTTTGCAGATGCCTATGCACGTGCTTGGTTCAAGCTGACACATCGTGATATGGGACCTGTAGAACGTTATTTGGGGTCAGAAGTGCCCTCAGAGACCTTGATCTGGCAAGACCCGATCCCTGCTGTTGACCATGAGTTGGTGGATGACGGTGATGTTGCGGCTCTAAAGGCCAATATATTGGTTTCCGGACTTTCGGTCTCTGAATTGGTAGGTACTGCTTGGGCATCTGCTTCGACCTATCGCGATTCTGACAAGCGTGGCGGTGCCAATGGTGCTCGCATTCGTTTAGCACCACAGAAAGACTGGGCAGTGAACAACCCTGCACAATTGGCAAAAGTATTGGATACGTTGACTCGCATACAGCAAGAATTCAACGATAACCAATCAGGGAATAGAAAGATATCGTTGGCCGATCTGATCGTCATTGCAGGGAATGCAGCAATAGAGAAGGCTGCCAAAGATGGTGGTTTTGATGTCGAAGTACCTTTCGTTGCCGGACGTAGCGATGCTACCGAAGAAATGACCGATGCTGAATCTGTTGGCTATTTAGAACCATTGGCAGATGGATTTAGAAATTACAAGAAAGCAAATTACCCTGCCACTGCGGAAGAGTTGTTGGTAGACAAAGCGCAATTGCTAACGCTGACAACTCCTGAAATGACGGTGCTGGTGGGCGGTATGCGTGTATTGAACACCAATTATGACGACTCTAGGCATGGAGTGTTCACCAACAGTCCTGAGACCTTGACCAACGATTTCTTTGTGAACTTGTTGAATATGGACACTACTTGGAAAGCCACGACCGATGATAACGATATATTTGTTGGTAGTGACCGTAATACAGGCGAGATCAGATGCACAGGAACCCGTGCCGATCTGATCTTCGGGTCCAATTCGGAGCTACGTGCATTGGCTGAAGTGTATGCATGCAACGATGCCCAGGAGAAGTTTGTCAATGACTTTGTGAATGCCTGGGCCAAAGTGATGCATCTGGATCGTTTCGACCTATAGATATATTGAAAAAGAAAATAATGCTTCTTTATTAGTATTCAAAATATATGATACTCGATACATCAAAAAAAGGAATGATCGTGCTCATTGACCATTTTTGCGGCTTGCCCGCAAAAATCCAATTGCGATCACACACATGAGCAATGCAAAAGGAAGTGAAGTGATGATCAGGAGTTTTTGCAAAGCAACCAAAACATTAGTCTCAGGTTTTACATTACCTAATAAGACCAGGACAACACTGAACAAGGCGATGCCTGCACTCCAGATCAAACGGTGCTGTTTTTTAGGTTGAACGTTTCCTTTGTCTGTGAACATACTTAATACAAACACAGCAGAGTCTACAGAAGTCACCAGAAAACTGATCAGTAAGAAGATGGTCAGTGTGTTTGTTACTTCAGGTAGTGGTAATTGCTCAAAGAATATAAAAATGGAAGAGAAGACATTTCCAAACTCATTGTTATAGCTGCCCCAGCTTTCTATAAGTTCCATGGCGTGTGTGCCAAACACAGCAAACCATATAAAAGTGCCTAATGAGGGAATCAACAGCACACCAAATAGCAGTTCACGAAAGCTTCGTCCGCGACTAATGCGTGCGATAAAGATACCCGTGAACGGTGCCCAGGCAATCCAAAACGCCCAGTAGTAATACGTCCAATCGGTCAGAAAAGCTTCGCCAGGATCGTGGTTGCCCAAGGCTAAGCTCAACTGAAAAAGTTCTCTTACGTAATAATAGCATGCCAATCCAAATTGTTTTAACACCAGTGGCAGATCGCTCTGCGTGACTACAAATAATAAAATGGCTAGCGTGAGTGTGATATTTAGTGTAGAAAGTAACTTGATGCCTTTGTGCATGCCTCGCCATACAGAGATAAAGGCTAGTAAAACAATCAATAATACCAAAAATAAGATAGAGGAAATTCCGAAGTTGGTCTCAAAAACATGGCTTAGACCACCCGTGATCTGTGTGGTACCTAAACCGATGGCGCCCATAAGCCCGAATACCGTAGTGATGATGGTGAGCACATCTACCAAACCTCTTACCCAGAGATTTTGTGTGAATCCACCAAGAGCTTCACTGGTCAATACAGGCCTGTTCAGATCATAAAGGTAATAACCGATGACCACGGCAAACAATCCGTAGAAAGCCCAAGCTGTGAATCCCCATTGATAGAAGGTGTATTGAAGTGCCAGAATTTCACTAGTGGCCTCTGTGCTAATGGGTGGATGCTGTTGCATATACACGGGTTCTTGTACTGCGCGAAGTAGGATGCCTGCTCCCATACCGGCACTGTACAGCATGGCGATCCAGGCCCATCGGGAGAATTCAGGGGTAGCACTGTTTCCGCCCAGCCTTTGTTTTCCCAAAGGCGAAATAGCCACTCCTAGAATGAAGATAATACAGAACAGACCTAGGTAAAGATAGAAAGGACCAAACCATGTGCGTACCCATATGGAAGCAACTTCAATAGTATTGTAGAACCCTTCAGTATTGAAGAGTACAAAGGATGAGAATAGTAACAAAAACCCAAATGAGATACACAGCAATGGATGGTCGCGGAATGAAGTGGAGAATTTCAAAATGTATGACCTCAATTAAGCTTGTCGAAGACGTAGCCTCCTTTTTCAGCACCCCATACTTGATGACCCTCGGCATCAAAGCCACGGTCCCAAGACTCTATCTTGTCTTTGCAGACACTTACTGTCGAAGTGGCATAGCTAGCACCTCGTAGACTACTTTCGCAACTCATATTGCCCGTCTTTCCTTCGAAACTTTCTCCCTTTTTCACCAGTATCACTTCACAGCCATTGCGTAGATCGAGGTCTTCTTTTTTCAATGCGTTAAAAGCTTCTGGGGTTTTCCATTTGCCAACCCATAACGAATCGTTGGGTAAAGTATATACGTAGCTTGCAATGGTAGAGTCGCTTGTTCGCTTTACTTCGTACACACGCTGCCTATAAGGTCTGTCTTGCATGGCATTGAGGGCTTGTTCGACATAAAGCCATTTCCCTTGTTCCTTCCATATAGGATACATGTGCAATGAGATATTATGGTAGGTGGTGTCTGCCTTGGCTTGTGCTTCTGAGTTGAATGAACCATGCATCATGGCAAACAGTTCTTGCAGCATTTTCTCTTCTATAGGGGATTCATTTTTTGGCTCGCTCTTGCAAGCAACGGCAATGAATGTAAGTAATAGGAATATCTTTTTCATGATCGTATGGTTGTTCCCTTAAAATTCGTGATTTTTTGTGGGTTTTGGAAATTGATCGTCATTTCGAGTGATCACAACTGTTTGAAATTTCGAAATTGTTTGCACATGAAGCTATTCCAAAATTCATCAAAGATGGAACCGCTTCGCTTTATTCACAAGTTGTTATTTTTCTACTATTGAGTTCATGGATCTTGTGATTTCACACTCGAAACGCTCCTTCAGCGTGAAAGGCTTGCCTACAGCATTATCTATGGTTCTTTTGACCTCAGGGTCTTTGTATGATACATTCAATAACACATTATAAAGTTACAAAATGTGAAGTGTCGAGTCGCTTCAAAAGATTTGAAATATCCGTACCTTTGACGCTTCAAAAAAACAAGCCAGATGAGCCTTAAACATACATTGGTCAACGCGGTTAAGGATGCCATGAAGGCATTGTATGATGTTGAATTACCATCTGTAGAGATCCAAGCGACACGCAAGGAGTTTGAAGGAGAGCTGACGGTCATGGTCTTTCCGATGCTGCGCATGGTAAAGGGCGATCCAGTTGCCATCGGCGAAGCATTGGGTAGCCGTTTGAAAGCCAATGTGACCGAGGTGAGTGACTTCAATGTGGTGAAAGGATTCTTGAACCTAGTGATCAGTGATACCTACTATTTGAATTTCTTCAACGAGATACGGCAAAGAGACCGTTTCGGTCATGTTCTTGGTGATGATGCACCGATCATGGTAGAATATGCTTCGCCAAACACCAACAAGCCTTTGCATCTAGGGCATGTTAGAAATGTGTTGCTAGGGTATTCTGTGGCAGAGATCCTAAAGGCAGCGGGCCATAAGGTCTACAAGACGCAAATTATCAACGACCGAGGGATCCATATCTGTAAGTCCATGTTGGCTTATAAAAGGTTTGGAAGAGGAAAGAAGCCAACGCCTGAATTGAAGGGTGATAAACTCGTTGGGGATTGTTATGTAAGATTTGACGAAGAATTCAAGAATCAACTTCAAACAGTGATCAAAAATGCTCGCGCATATGTTAGCGAAGCAATCGATCAGCAATTTTTAGACAATAGATTTCATTTAAATGAGGTTTTGAGCAGTGGTACTGAATCAAAGCCATATTTTGACATGCTCAAAAAGTCGCTCATTGATTTTATAAATTATAAGAAAAGTGACCTAAACATTGTCTACAAAGATGACAGTAATTACGAATTACTGTTCTCCAAGAACCTTGATCATCTTTTTAGTGGGGGAACCTTGGAGTCAGTAGAAAAATTGAGGAATGTTTTCATAGTAAATTTTGGATATTGGTTAGAGTTGCCCAAAAGCCCCTATATAGATGATAAGGATGTTGAAGAATATCTTTCTGAAAATAACTTGAAAAAAGTAAAATCTTTTGTTGAAGCTAATTCTACAGAGCTGGTAGGTATTCTTGATGATGCATATAAAATGCTTAGAGACTGGGAGAAGGGCGATAAGAAAACAATTCAGCTTTGGCAGAAATTGAACAGTTGGGTCTATGAGGGCTTTGATGCCACTTACAAAGCAATTGGAGTAGACTTCGACAAGAATTATTACGAGAGCGATACCTATCTCTTGGGGAAAGAGTTTATTGCCGAAGGCCTAGAAAAAGGCGTGTTCTTTAAGAAAGAAGATGGTTCTGTATGGTGCGACCTTACTGATGAAGGGCTCGATGAGAAGATCGTTTTGCGAAGCGATGGCACCGCCGTTTACATGACGCAAGACATCGGTACGGCCATTCAACGGGTAAAGGACCATCCTGATGTTTCAGGAATGGTGTATACGGTAGGCAATGAGCAAGACTATCATTTCAAGGTGTTGTTCTTGATTCTACAGAAGCTTGGTTTCGATTGGGCCAAGAACTTGTTTCATCTTAGCTATGGGATGGTAGACCTTCCCTCAGGAAAGATGAAGAGCCGCGAAGGTACTGTAGTCGACGCTGATGACCTTATCGAAGAAATGCGACAAACTGCAGAAGACATCTCCAAAGAGTTAGGCAAGCTTGATGGATATTCAGAAGAAGAGAAGCAAGCCATCTACCGCAAAGTTGGGCTAGGTGCGTTGAAATATTTCATCTTGAAGGTAGATCCCAAGAAACGTATTCTCTTCGATCCAAAAGAATCCGTAGACTTTCAAGGGAATACAGGGCCTTTCATCCAATACACCTATGCGCGTATCCAGGCAATCGTTCGAAAAGCCACTTTTGGTTACAGCGAAGTCATCACCCCAAGCACAGTCGAGGGACTTCATGCAAAGGAAAAGGAACTGATACGTCAACTGCAGCAATTCCCGGAAGTGATTCAACAGTCGGCAAAGCAACACAGTCCGGCCCTGATCGCCAACTATGCCTATGACCTTGTGAAGGTCTTCAACTCGTTCTACCAGACTGTGACGATCTTGGGCGAAGAAGATGAAAAGAAGAAAATATTACGTGTTCAACTCTCTAAAAAAGTGGGGGACGTCATCGCTGATGCCTTTGCCTTATTAGGTGTTGAAGTACCTGAAAGGATGTGATCTTGCGCGTTGCCAAACTAAAATCCTTAAATTTGCAACTCTTTAAAACGAAGCCAGCAAATGTTCAATAATTTAAGCGAGAAGCTAGATAAGGCATTACACGTACTAAAAGGTCACGGAAGTATTACTGAGGTAAATGTGGCCGAAACCTTGAAAGAAGTGCGTCGCGCCTTGTTGGATGCAGATGTTAATTATAAGACCGCCAAAGAATTTACAAGTAGGGTAAAAGAGGAGGCTTTAGGTCAAAATGTATTGACCACGCTTCAGCCTGGGCAATTGATGGTGAAGATCGTTAAGGATGCGCTCACGGAACTGATGGGAGGTGATGCTGAGGGGATCGATCTTTCGGCTGCGCCATCAGTGATCTTGATGTCAGGTCTACAAGGATCTGGTAAGACCACTTTTTCAGGAAAGCTGGCCAATTACCTAAAGACCAAAAAGACAAGAAGACCGTTGCTTGTTGCTTGTGATGTCTATCGTCCAGCAGCGATCGATCAGTTGCACATTGTTGGTGAGCAGATAGGCGTAGAGGTGTTCTCAGACAAAGGAAATAACGATCCCGTTGCCATTTCGCAAGCAGCGATCGCACATGCGAAGGCAAATGGCCACAACGTTGTGATCGTCGATACTGCGGGTCGCTTGGCAGTAGATGAGACCATGATGACCGAGATCTCTAACATCCACAAGGCCATTCAGCCACAAGAGACACTGTTTGTGGTTGACTCTATGACAGGGCAAGATGCGGTGAATACTGCCAAAGCCTTCAACGATGTTCTGAACTTTGATGGTGTGGTCCTTACCAAGTTGGATGGTGATACGCGAGGCGGTGCAGCGCTGTCGGTCAGATCTGTGGTCGATAAGCCCATCAAGTTCATTGGTACAGGCGAAAAGATGGACGCCATCGATGTGTTCCATCCAAGTCGTATGGCCGATCGGATCTTGGGCATGGGTGATGTGGTTTCGCTTGTAGAGAGAGCGCAAGAACAATTTGATGAAGAAGAAGCAAGAAAGCTTCAGAAGAAGATCGCCAAGAATCAGTTTGGTTTCGATGATTTCTTATCGCAGATCCAACAGGTGAAGAAGATGGGCAGTATGAAAGACCTGATCGGAATGATCCCAGGCGCAGGGAAGGCCATGAAGGATGTAGATGTCGATGATGACGCTTTTAAGCATGTAGAGGCCATTATTCATTCGATGACACCTGCAGAACGCACAAAGCCTTCCATATTAAATGCATCTCGAAAGAAACGGATCGCCAAAGGAAGCGGAACTTCGATTCAGCAGGTAAATCAACTGCTTAAGCAATTTGAACAGATGAGCAAGATGATGAAGATGATGCAGGGCGGAAGAGGCAAGCAGATGATGCAGATGATGCAGAATATGAGATAGCTTTGAATTACGAATTACGAAGTGAAAAAAGAGTTAAATAATCTAAGAATCGAATCATCTGAGGACCCAACCATCAACTAACAACCAACACCATGACCATACTAGACGGAAAGAAGGTGTCTGACGACATTAAAGATGAAATAGCGGCTGCGGTAGCTGTTATGAAAGAGCGTGGTGAAAGAATCCCACACTTAGCGGCGGTATTGGTCGGCAATGATGGCGCCAGCCTCACCTACGTTGGTAGTAAAGTTAGGGCTTGTGAGCGTGTGGGTTTCAGGTCTACGTTGATCCGACTGCCCAATACCACTTCGGAGATCGAATTGCTTAAAGAGATCGATGAGCTTAATAAAGATGAAGATATAGATGGCTTCATCGTTCAATTGCCACTGCCCAAGCAAATAGACACCCAAAAAGTGTTGATGGCCATCGATCCTGACAAAGATGTGGACGGGTTTCACCCAACAAATTTTGGGAAGATGGCGTTGGATATGACCACCTTTATTCCAGCGACTCCTTTTGGGATCATTGAGCTGTTAGAACGATACAACGTAGAGACCAAGGGCAAGCATACGGTTGTAATAGGGCGCAGCCACATCGTGGGCCGTCCTATGAGCATTTTAATGGGGAGGAGAGGCTTTCCCGGGAATTCAACAGTTACACTAACACATAGTCATACCAAGAACATCTCACAGATCACGACGCAGGCTGACATCATTATCACTGCCCTGGGCGTTCCGGGGTTTTTGAAGGCCGAAATGGTCAAAGATGATGTGGTGGTCATTGATGTGGGAATCACCAGAGTGCCAGACGAGACCAGGAAGAGAGGATATTATATCACTGGGGATGTGGATTTTGAGAATGTTAGTAAGAAGTCAACATACATCACTCCTGTACCCGGAGGCGTAGGGCCAATGACCATTGCAATGTTATTGAAGAATACGCTGCTCGCTTGTGAATGGCGAAGACAGACTACTTAATTGGTAGCTTGAGCCTTATCTTCTTGTGATTGTTTTTTGGGGAGGAGTAGCTCGATTTTTTGATCAAGACTTTTGGCTTTCTTGAGCGATTTTTCCAAAACTTGAGTCTTCTTGTCAAAAAGCTGAAGCATTGAGTTCTGTATGTACAACAACCTGTCATAAAAGGCTACACTATCTTTTTTCGCCTTATAGATTTCCATGTAGGCAATATATAGGTGTTTTTTCACATACTTGGTATGAGCTTTGGTGTTGGCAGGTTTGCTGAAATCCTTTACCACATACAAACGGTCAATACTCTCGTTAATAACAGAAAGCTGACTTCTTTTTTGCTCATTAAGCGCTCGTGTTTGCTCAGCTAGCTCCTTCTCTTTTCTTTCTTGGATGATGCGTCTTCTATTGTCTTCAAAAGCCTTCACCTTTTTGGCTCTTGCCTCAGGAGAAAGATAACTGCGTTTGATGACTCTAACGGGTTTTTTGACACTGTACCCCTGCTCGATCGTTCTATTTTCATAGATAGATCGGCTAAGCCAACCTTTCCCTCCTGGCGTATACTCGAATGATTGATCCTTTTGGCGTATGAGCCCCTCTATATTTCTCATCACTGGAGTGATGCTATCGATTGCCTGACTACCATAGGACGTCTCCCTTTTCTTGATGCCATTCGCATAGTTGTAGTCACTAGCGTTGACCAACACTAAACCACCCTGTGGCGTGGTCTCGTATGAGGAGCTCTTCACCAGCGAGCCATTGATGTCATATTCATACTTGGTTTCTATACTCCGAACCCCATTCACTTCAAAGGATTCTTTCTTTCGAGTGATGTTTCCGATAGAATCATAGTCAACGATCACCGTAGAGGTCAACTTGCCATACGTAGGCGTCCCTTCATTGTTACTATACCTCTTGAGGGATATGATCCTTCCCTTAGTGTCATAGTTAAGGGCAGTCATGGTCTTTCTTATGTTTGGTGGCCCTTGGTTGTAATACCTGCTTAGCTGGTTGCCTTTTCCATACTCAAAGATATACTGATGGTCGGGCTTCCGTTGCTTGTAAAAGTCTTCTGAAGAGAAATATCTGATGATAGATATCTTGCCCGTATTGTTATACTCATAAAGTGTGACCTTGTTGGCCTTTTTATCGGTAATGAACTCATCGAATAACTCCTTGATGTTGTGATGGCTTTCGACAACTTCTCCAAAAACATCGCGTGTGTCAGGAATCTCAAAACCAGTGATCATCTCTAGTTGAAGGTGAGATGTCTCTCGCTGCCCCCAAGCGAATGATGAGAAGACAAATAAAAGGAGTGCGATCGTATATCTAATGGTCATTGGTCTATCACTTTACTGCATAGCCTCTCAACGATCAGGCCAATAGTAAGCAAAACAAAGATAACTAAAATTAAGAAGGCCGTAAAGGGGCAAAAGCCTATGGTCCATCGGGGGAATATTAATGACCGAGGGGTATGCTGTAGATAGTTGTGATCACGAATTTAAGAGCGTATGAAGTAATTAAATTATGGTGGCTTGTACTTAATTATATCGTATCAATTCGTATCTTTGCATCCCGTAACTAAGAAACCTTTTCATGGTACAGACCAAGTACATTTTCGTTACGGGCGGCGTAACTTCCTCATTAGGAAAAGGCATTATAGCAGCGTCGTTGGCCAAGCTTCTTCAAGCTCGCGGCTTTCGAGTGACCATCCAAAAATTCGACCCATACATCAATGTAGACCCCGGGACATTGAACCCATACGAACACGGGGAGTGCTATGTTACGGATGATGGGGCCGAAACGGACCTGGACCTTGGTCATTACGAACGTTTTCTGAACGTGCCAACTTCCCAAGCCAACAACGTCACTACAGGTCGCATCTATCAAAGTGTGATAGAAAAAGAGCGTAGAGGAGATTTCTTGGGAAAAACGGTACAAGTTGTACCACATATCACCAATGAGATAAAAGAACGCATCAAGATACTTGGCAATTCGAGCGATCACGATATTGTGATCACTGAAATTGGAGGTACGGTCGGTGATATCGAATCGTTGCCCTATATTGAAGCGGTTCGCCAACTTTTATGGGAATTGGGAGAACATAATGGTATTGTGATACACCTTACATTGGTGCCTTATCTTTCTGCAGCAGGTGAGTTAAAGACCAAACCTACCCAACACTCTGTAAAAACATTGATGGAAAGCGGTATCATGGCAGATATATTGGTTTGTCGCACAGAGCACCATATCTCAGAGGACATCAGAAGGAAGCTAGCACTTTTCTGCAATGTGCAACGCGAAGCCGTGATCCAGTCGATCGATGCTTCGACCATCTACGATGTTCCGAACCTTATGCTAGAAGAAGGTCTTGATCGCGTAGCACTCACAAAGTTGAATTTACCGGTCGATGACAAGCCAGGCCTGGACCAATGGAACAAGTTCATAAAACGACTGAAGAACCCAAAAAGTGAGGTCAACATTGGTCTTGTCGGGAAATACGTTGAGCTGCAGGATTCCTATAAGTCTATTTTAGAGGCCTTTATTCATGCTGGCGCATCTAACGAGGTGAAGGTGAAGGTACACAGCATACACTCAGAACATCTCAATTACGATACCGTAGAAGAAAAACTTTTGGGCTTAGATGGTATCCTAGTGGCCCCAGGCTTTGGCGAGCGCGGTGTCGAAGGAAAGATCGCCGCCATACGCTACGTGCGTGAAAATGATATCCCTTTCTTCGGAATATGCCTAGGAATGCAAATGGCCGTGATCGAATACGGCCGTAACGTGTTGGGTCTGGAGGATGCAAATTCAACAGAGATGGACTTAGGTACATCGCATCCGGTGATCGACCTCATGGAAGCCCAGAAGAACATCACCAATATGGGAGGTACCATGCGTCTAGGCGCCTGGCATTGCGATCTTGAAAAGGACAGTGCTGTCCATGAAGCCTATGGCGGCCGAGAGCACGTCTCCGAGCGTCACCGCCATCGTTATGAGTTTAACGACAATTATAGGCAAATGTACTCAGATACTGGTATGAAAGCCACGGGGTCAAATCCAGATACAGGCTTGGTAGAAGTTATAGAATTGCCTTCGCATCCTTGGTTTGTAGGTGTGCAATATCATCCAGAGTATAAAAGTACCGTGGCGGCTCCACATCCATTATTTGTGTCGTTCGTAAAAGCTTGCCTCACATATGCGCAGGCCAAGAATGCCACTTTGGCATAAATCGTATCTTTGGACGTTTTTTTGCTATTGCAGGTCAGTAACAATAAAGGCTTCGTCATTACTAATCAATAGAAGTGTTTTTAATTTTTTAGATGGAAGAGAAAAAGTTTGACCCATTTCAGTTCATAGGTTTTGTGTTGATCGCAGGAATATTGGCATGGATGTTCTATAACAATGCTGCTGAACGACAAAAACTCGAAACTGAACAACAACAGGAAACCGTAACAGCTCCTGACGAGCGAGGACAATCTGCCAACAAAGATACCCGAGCGCAACCCATAGAGCAGCATACTACCGATTCTTTGAGAAATGCCGAACTGCAAACCAAGTTAGGTGCTTTCTCATATTCGGCTTCATTGGCTACAGTGCAAGAAGGCGAACAGGTCTTGGAGAACGAGAAGATCTTGGTGAAGGTAAGCAACAAGGGCGCGCAGATCACCGAAGTGAAGTTGAAGGAATTTGTGGACCATCAAGAAGATCCGGTCTATCTTGTCAAAAATGGCAATGATGCCTTCAATATAAACTTTGCTACTACCGATAACCATGTGTTGAATACACAAGACATGCATTTTGAGCCTTCCCTAACTAAGAATGGAGATGCTCAGGTACTTTCCATGAAGCTAAAGACCAGTAATAATTCTTATCTGGAATATCGCTACGAATTGAAGGCAGATAGCTATATGATGGACTTTTCGCTGAGGTCTCAAGGATTGGGCGGAACGTTCAATAGCAATAAGCCTGCAGAGTTGAGCTGGAAGCACAAGGCGCTTAGAAGAGAAAAGAGTGTCACCTACGAAAATCGCTATACAAGACTTAGCTATGAGCACGATGGCGGTAAATACAGTAAGTTAAGCCCGGCTAGTGACGATGATGAGGACGAAGAAGATGTCGTGTGGCTGTCTTACAGGCAGCACTTCTTCAGTGCGGCACTTCTAACAGACCAACCCTTCAAGAGCGCCAAGCTTTCATCCATAGACCTAGTTGAAGAAGAAGGCAAAGATGTTGCATTCACCAAAGAATATGCAGCTGCCATTCCACTGGCTTACAATGGCGGAGAGCTGAATTACAATTTAGACTATTATTTTGGCCCGACAGATTTCAAGACGATGAAAGGCTACGATCGTGGTCTGGAAAATTCCATTCCGTTTGGCTGGGGCATCTTTGGCTGGATCAACAAGTACGTTTTCACACCATTGTTCAGCTTTTTAAGCAGTTTCTTGCCTTATGGCATAGCCATTATCATTATGACGATCGTGGTGCGCATAGCACTTTCGCCTGTGTTGTACAAGTCGTATGTCTCACAAGCTAAAATGAAAGTGCTGAAGCCTGAGATCACAGAGATCAACGAGAAGTACAAGGACGATGCCATGAAGCGTCAACAAGAGACCATGAAATTATGGGGCAAGGCTGGTGTTAGTCCGATGAGTGGTTGTGTTCCCGCCTTGTTGCAGATGCCAGTGTTCTATGCGTTGTTCATGTTCTTCCCAACGGCCTTTGCGTTGCGACAAAAACCATTCTTGTGGGCAGAAGACCTTTCTTCATACGATACCATCGCCGAACTTCCTTTCAACATACCATTTTACGGAGACCATGTAAGCTTGTTTCCGATCTTGGCCTCTGTGGCGATCTTCTTCTATATGATGATGACCACAGGACAACAGATGCAGACCCAGCAGCAACCTGGCATGCCAAATATGAAGTTCATCATGTACCTTTCCCCATTGATCATGTTGATATTCTTCAACAACTATGCAAGTGGATTGAGCTTGTACTACTTCATCTCTAACCTGCTTACCATCGGGATCATGTTGGTGATCAAGAACTATATCATCGATGAAGACAAGATCCATGCTCGTATCGAAGAGAACAAAAAGAAGCCAAAGAAACAGAACAAGTTTCAGCGCAGAATGCAAGAAATGATGGAACAGGCAGAAGCGCAGCAGAAAGCCAAGAAAAGATAATTTGGTCAAAATAGCAAGAAGCAAAAACCCGAGTGCAGCCCCGGGTTTTTTATTATTAGGTATTTTATTGAAATTGCTATTAATCAATCAAATACCCTTCTTTCCGTAAAAATACGCAATTATTTTTTAGTTCATAGTGTTGGGTAACAGCACAGCATCAAGAACGTGAATTATCCCGTTCACCGCCTGAACATCAACTGCATCAATGCCAATTCCTGTATTTCCAGCACCATCAGTAACATCAGCAATATTTCCATTGGTTCCTGGTAGAGTAATCGTGAAGGTGTCGCCTTCAAGTGTGGCTGGCGTGGTGGTGACTCCATTAGGGGTTAAATCTCCTGAGCGTATGTTCGCAGTAGCGATAACATGGTGTTGCAAGATAGGGATCAGGTCAGCTTCTCCGGGTATCGAGGACAATGCTGCAAAGGCATCATTTGTGGGAGCAAACACGGTGAATGGGTCATCACCACTGCCTCCTTGTGCAGAAAGGACACTCACAAAGTCCACGCTTGGCGTCAATGTGGTCAATGCATCCACTAGTGTAGAGACTTAATGGTTCGTCTGTGTCAAGTTCGGCAGCTGTATTTACATACGAGTTAGAAAGGCCATCAGCAAAAGCAGCGGTCCCTACGATCACATGATTGGATAAGATCGCATTGATGTCGTTTGAGTTTGGGTTTGTGAAAAAGTTAAAAGCACTATTCAAAGGGGCAAATACAGTGAAGTCTTCACCGTCATCACTTAAAAGGTCCGTGAAAGCTGTATTCCCACCTGCGGTAAGCAAGCTGACCAGTTCACTCAGGTCTGCATTTGCTACTGCGTGATCTACAATATTTGGCAGGGTAATTACGGCATCGACAATATGTACCACACCGTTAGAAGCGTCCACATCAGCATTGCTGACATCAGATATGCCATTGATGGCAACCCCAGAGGAGGTATCAATGTACAAACTCAGATTTTCGTTGTCGGGGCCGTTGGGTGAGAGAGAACTCACATATCCGGTGCTTAGGGCAGAAGAAAAGCTTTCTCCGGATACAACGTGGTTCAATAATACTGCCTCAAGAGTAGCGTCGTCGATATCGTCAAGGCTGGAGGCTCCCAAGTCAGTCAATAATTCTTCAAAAGCTGCGTTAGTAGGAGCAAAGACAGTGAAAGGGCCATTGCCTCGTAAAGTGGTGTCTAGACCAACGCGCTGCAGCGCAGCTACTAGGGTAGAAAGGTCTGGTGTGGCAACAGCCAGGTCTGTAATAGTGTCTGGCTGCGTGACAATCACATTGTTGTCGTCATCGCTACATGAAGAAAAAGCGACCATAGCGAAGATGGATAGCGCAAAAATCTTTAATTTGAATTGTGTTTTCATCATTACAATTTTTAGTTTGTTTAATAAATATATGAAAAGATTAAACAGAATATGCGAATGATCTTCAAACCGGGCTTTTTTATCATTATTT